>NZ_PUAP01000021.1 GCF_002947535.1 Enterococcus mundtii | reverse complement strand
TTCGTTGAGGCACTTTTTTTCTCTACAATTCCTTTTACTCCGTTTGATCAGGTAAAGTAAGAGAAGGATGTGTCTTCAAATAGGTTTCTTTTTGCCGGCGTGTTTGTTTTTTGAACGCGGCTTCGGCTTTCGTGGCTTCACTTCTTGTAGCGTATCCTTCTGCATGGATCATTTTTACAGGACGTCTCTTTTGCAAACGTGTGTATTTAGCGCCTGTGCCATTATTATGTTCTTGTAAACGACGAGCCAAATCGGTGGTATATCCTCCATAGAACGTATTATCTCGGCAGTGCAACACATAAAAGTAATGGTTAGTCTCCATAAAGCATCTCACGGAGTTCAGGGGTATACTCACCTTGCGTATCATAGGTGAATAAAGGTGGAGAAACTTTGAAACCATCGGATTTTCCTTGCTTGATCCCTTCGACCAATAAAATATTTGCATCTTTGCCTACTTTAGGATAAACAAACTGAACACGTTTCGGTGCAATCTGATAGGTTTGCATAAGGGTCAAAATCTCTAAGAAGCGTTCTGGGCGGTGCACAAGAGCCAAGCGACCATTTGTTTTTAATAACTTGCCTGAGATTTGGATCACTTCTTCCAACGTTGTATGGATCTCATGTCGGGCAATTGCTAGATGCTCATTTGGATTTTTTTTGTTTGTAGGTAAGCCTTTGAAGTAAGGTGGATTACAGACGACTAAGTCACAAGAATTATGTCTGACAACCGATAAACTTTCTTTTAAGTCAATCGTATGCACGGTCATTTGTTGTTCTAAATGATTCAAGGAAATGCTCCGTCGAGCCATGTCGGCTAGGCGAGGCTGTAGTTCGATCGCATCGATCTTTGCCTGTGTTTGTTTGCTTAAAAATAGTCCGACAGCACCATTCCCCGAACAAAGGTCAACGATTTGTCCTGTTTTTGGCGCACGAGCAAAATGAGCAAGCAACACGGCATCTAAAGAAAAGGAAAAAACTTGGGAACTTTGGATAATCTTAATATCTTTTGCATATAATTGGTCAATACGTTCATGTTCGTGAAGCATCTAATTCCCTCCAAATGAAAAAACTAATCGTATGTAGTATACTATTTTTGTTCAAAAGAACCAAGAGAACTTGTCAAATCGGTCTTTTTTAGGCATACTATAGGAACGAGAAGCAAAGAAAGGAAGAGAATATGTTCTATCGATTTATGCGCGGGCTCGTTAAAGTGATCTTAGCTGTTATCAACGGCAATGCCCGCTATGAGAATAAAGAAGTCTTACCCAAAGACGAGAATTACATACTTGTTGCACCGCACCGCACTTGGTGGGACCCGTTGTATCTCGCTGTTGCTGCATCCCCTAAATCGTTTAGTTTTATGGCGAAAGAAGAATTGTTCAAAAACCCTGTTTTACGATTCATTTTAACCCGTTCGAATGCTTTTCCGGTCAAAAGGGATAATCCTGGACCAAGTGTGATCAAGACACCTGTCAAGATTCTAAAATCAACCGATCTAGGATTGATCATGTTTCCTAGTGGAACGAGGCATGCGACCGAGTTGAAAGGCGGAATGGCATTGATTGCCAAAATGGCCAAAGTAAAAATCGTTCCAGCTGTGTACCAAGGCCCGCTGACGTTAGGCGATTTATTCAAACGAAAACGTGTGATTGTTCGCTTTGGTGAACCAATCGACTTGTCAGATATCAAAAAGACTGACAAGGAAGGAATGGCAGAAATCGAACGACGCACACAAGCCGCGTTTGATAAACTAGACAAGGAAGTAAATCCTGATTTTAAATATGAGATCATAAAAAAGAATGAAACAGAATAATTGTTCTTTATTCGATGAGTGATAAAAGAAACGGATGGTCTAATACACCGCTTCTTTATCGCTTTTTTTGTTATAAAACTCCCTTTTTACAAGTGATTCTAGCTGTCATGTCCTTGATGGAAGTGTTATAATAGTAAGAAGGATATTTTTTTGAGGTGATGAGATGCGTTTTTTACATACAGCAGATTGGCATATAGGAAAAAAATTGCAGGGCTACGATTTACTTAAAGAGCAAGAACATGTACTATCTGAGATTCTAACGATTGCGAAAAAGGAAAAAGTGGATGCAATCGTCATTGCAGGTGATCTCTATGATCGAAGCATCCCAGCCGTAGAAGCAGTAGAGATGTTCAACCGTTTGATGATCGACTGGAACTTGAACGAAAAATTCCCGATTTTTGCTATCTCAGGAAACCATGATAGTAGTGTTCGATTATCTGCTGGAACTGAATGGTTCAGCCAAACAAAATTCTTTTTACAAACCCGATTTGCTGAAGCTTTCCAACCGATTGAATATCACAATACTCAATTTTTCTTATTGCCTTATTTTGAACCGATCTCTGCTAGAAGTTATTTTGAAGATGATACGATCCGCACGGTCCAACAAGCAATGGAAAAAGTAGTTGAGCAGATGCAACTCGCTTTTGATCCTGACAAAAAACAGGTGCTAGTCAGCCACTTTTTTGTAACAGGTAGTAAGAAGTCAGATTCAGAAACAAAAATCGAAGTGGGCGGACTAGATGCGATTCCAGGTGGTTTATTGGAGCCGTTTGATTATGTCGCATTAGGACATCTCCATAATCAAGCAGCCTTGCAGCAAGAAAATGCTAGATACAGTGGTTCGCCACTTAAATTTTCACTTTCAGAGATCAACCAGAAAAAAGGTGTTTGGATCGTTGATCTAACCGACACCTTGGTTTTGGATTTTCAAAAAATCACACCTTTGTATGATATCGCTGAAGTAACTGCTAGTTTTAAAGAATTATTAGACCCAAGTTTTTATCATACGATCAACCGAGAAAATTATTTGCAGATTTATTTAAAAGATCGTGCAGTTATCCCTAACATGATGAATCAACTACGAGCAATCTATCCTCGAATACTTGGTGTCGAACGTGTCAATGGACGGCATCGTTCCACAAGCAAACGACAGACACTTGAAATCAAGCAACCAAAAAAACTCGCGGAAACGTTCTTTACTGAAATGGTGGATGAACCGATGACAGAACAACAAATGAGCTGGTTGGAAGAAACGTTGCAAGAACTCACAGAAACGGAATGATCAAGTATGAAACCACAGACGTTACGATTGAAAAATTTTGGCCCATTTATCGATGAAACGATTGATTTCTCAAAATTGACCCAAGCCGCCTTGTTTCTGATTACAGGAAAAACAGGTGCTGGAAAAACAACGATTTTTGATGGTATGACCTATGCGCTTTTTGGTGAAACATCTGGAAGACTGCGGACTGGCAAAGAGATGCGGTCGCTATTTGCGACACCAGAAGACGAAACGAGCGTCCTTTTTTCGTTTGAACATCAACAGCTGCGTTATGAAATCGAACGAAAGCCTGAACAACTGTTAGCTAAACGCAAGGGTGAGGGCATGCGAAAACAGGCGGCAAAAGTAAGTTTAACGATCTTTGATGAAAAAGGAAAAGAAATTCGACAATTAACAAAACGTAGTGAAGTCGACCAAGAAATCAAAGAACTACTGAACTTAGATGCGAAACAGTTTTCACAGATCGTCTTACTGCCACAAGGAGAATTTCGGAACTTCTTGATTTCCTCTAGTAGTGAAAAAGAAACGGTCTTACGTAACTTGTTTGGTACACAATTCTTTCAACGCTTCACCGAACAATTGAAAGAAAAAGCCAAGAACAAGCAAAAAGAACTGGATCATTTGGAGCAAGAATTAGTCTTATTGCAAAGGCAATTTAGCTCCTATGAGGAGAAGCAACCGGCTGGTTTACAATCCTTTGAAACAGTGATCAATGAGTGGAAAGAGTATCAAGATCAAGTTTCAACAAGGATCACATCTGAACAAGAAGTATTAGAGCAACTGAAAGAAGAACAAAAAATCAGCGAGACAGATTACTATCACGGGAAAAATCAAAAATCTGCTTATGAAGAAAAGCAAAAATTATTGGCAGAACAACAAGCGCTCAATGAGCAACAGCAAGTGATCGAGGAGCACCAAAGATGGGTTTCTCATTATGAAGTCGCTCAGCAACTGCGCACCCCACTTGAACGTAGCCAAGAATACCAAGAATCACTTGCGGCACAAGAAAATGACAAACAGCAGCTAACCACAACGTTCAATAAGGTGGTAAGTGATCTACAGAAATGGCAAGAACAGGCAGACGTACGAAAAAATCTCGAACAAAAAATAGCAGAAATGAGTCAAGAACTTCAAGAAAAGCAGCGATTGATCCCAGTGGCTGATGCTTTTAGAGAAAAACAATCGGAGCTTTCCGTAATGGAAAAAAAAGTTAGTGGCTTACAGCAAGAAATCCAACAACTGGTCGCTCAGCAATTGTCCCTTCAAGAACAGCAACAAACGAGTCAAACCGTCTTGGCGACAAAAGGAGAACTACAAGAAAGACAGTTGGCTTATGAACGTTTACGTTTAGAAGGGGAACGTTACTGTGAACAACATCAACGCCTTGACCAACTTGACAAAGAACTAGGACAAAACCACCAACACTTTGAACAAACAAAAGAACAATTGGTAGAAAAACAACGTTTGCTAGAACAACAAACACAAGATTTCAAGCAATGCAAAAGTGACTGGGCAAAGCAACAAATTACTTATTTACAAACCCTATTGATACCTGGTGAACCTTGTCCAGTCTGTGGGGCAACGGAGCATCCGTTGACACCGGATAATCGTGAATCAGTGCAAGAAAACTTAGCTGTGCTTGAAGAAAAAATGGTCCAAGTAGAACAATCGATCGAAAAAACGCATCAGGAGATTGGTCGAAAAGAAGCAGAAATCGAAGAAATCAACCAACAGCTTGCTCGTTTAGGTCAACAACAAATGGAAACGAGTCAACAGTTGGATCAACAAGCGATTTATTTGAACACAGAGTTAAAAGCCATCTTCCAAATAGACGCGCAAGAAGATATTGTTCGTGGGCTTGCGGAAATAGAGAAGACCCTCAATGTTCATTTAAAGGAAATCCAAAAAGCCGAAGAAGCCCAAGTAAGGATCATGGAAGAACTAGCAAGCAACCAAGAACAAAGTGAACAGTTAAAAGCTCAACAAACGCTCCATAATGAAAAAATCCAACGACTCCAAGGTGAGATAGCAGGATTAAGTCAACAATTAGGAACAGAAGACATTGATACTTTAGCAAAAGAAGCTGATCAATTAGTTGAACAGTTGATCAAGATGAAACAAGAGTTAGAAGAGCAAATGGCGCAAGGTGAAAAACTCCAACAAGAATCAGCTATTTTGACAACTAAAGTCGATACATTGACTGAGCAAATCGAAAAGACAACTACTCAAGTTGAAAAAGAACAACGTAAAATCTCTAGTTTCTTGGAGCAACACACTGATTTTTCCTCACAAGAAGAAATAGCAATGTTGTTAAAAGAAACAGCCACGTATGAAAATAGAAAAACAACGGTCAAGGAGTATCAAACGAAACAGTTGGTTCTTTCCACTCGTTTGGAACAACTGGAGCATGTCACCTATGATGAAAAATCCCAAGATTTAACAGCATTGAGTGAACGAATCGAAAAAATCAAACAAAATATTGAAGAGCAGCAACAATTGATCTATCACTTGCAACAAGAATACCAAAACAATCAAAAAGTGATCATGGAATTTACCACATGCTATCAAAATAGTCAGGAACAACTAGATGAGTTGATCCAGTTGCAACAATTATCACAGACGATGAATGGCGAAAATCCTAAAAAGACAAGCATTGAACGTTATGTCTTGCAAGTTTATTTACAAGAAGTCTTACAAGTCGCTAATGAACATCTGATACGATTGACAAAAAGCCGCTATCAGTTTGAATTAGATGAAGAAGTCGGTAGCTACCGCGGAAAGACTGGTCTGGAAATCAACGTGTACGATGATGAAGCAGGAACGACCAGAGGATCGCATACTTTATCTGGAGGCGAAAGCTTTATTGCTGCATTATCATTAGCTTTAGCTTTGGCAGAAGTGATTCAAGCGCAAGCTGGTGGGATCACGATCGAAGCATTGTTTATTGATGAAGGGTTTGGTTCACTGGATGAAGAAGCCTTGGAAATGGCGATGGAAGCATTAGAAACAGTTGAAAGCGAAGGCAGGATGATCGGGATCATCAGCCATGTACGTGAGTTGAAAGAACGTGTCTTGCAACAAATAAGAATTGATACAAAAGGTAGTGGACAAAGTGAGATACGCTACCATTTTGGTTAAGAAGGGAGATTGATAACAATGAAATGGAGTATTCCGGAAAAAGTCATTGCAAGAGGGCGTCAATATTTGCAAGAAGACCGTGTGTTATCGGTTGTCCCAGATCCAGAAGAGAATGTGTGGCATGCAGAAGTTTTAGGTAGTGAGCTGTATTTAGTTGATTTAGATGGTACAGCAAAAGAAATCGATTACTGTCAATGCCCATACTGGGAAGAACATCATTATTGCAAGCACACTGTTGCAGTAGAACTTTATTTACGATCGAAACAACTTTCTCGTATCATGCAGAAAGATCAAAAAATGATCGAACCAACGAAAAAGACCAGTGAAGGAGAGCTATTGACAAAAGGCTTTGCCCGATTAAAAGGGAAGACTTCTACTAAGTCCGTACAACCCTTAGTGATCGATTATCATGTCGAACAGATCGAAACCAATCAATACCATCCAGAACTTTCTATTTTGGCGGTGTATCTACGTGTGGGCTTTCTAGAAACACCTAAGAAGACATACATCGTAAAAAATATTTATGAATTTCTACAGGCGTACACAGAAGAGGAAAACTATACGGTCAATAAACAGTATCAATTCCGTTTAGAGCACCGAGTGTTTCAACAAGAAGATCAACAACTAATGGATCTATTCGCGGGTATTGCACAGACGCAAACATTATTAGGCGCAAGCGGTGTCTTGGTAAAAGGGAAATTAGACAAGCGTTACTTACTTTTGCCAATCGATCAGTCGAAATCTTTGTTAGAGCGTATGAATCAATCGACACGTTTGAAACTACAGATCAATGATCAAACTTATCATGGCATCCAATTTTCAGACGATACGAAACCGCTAAGTTTTCAAGTCAAGAAGAGAGAAACACACTATCAATTGGCTGCCGTAAGTGACTTTGATTTGTTCTTATCTCACTATCAGTGGGGGATCAGACAAGGCACTATCTTCCATTTGACTAAGCAACAACAGACGATCTATTTGACTTGGAAACAATTGATGAAACGTTTTGAAGAGCCGGAAGTAGCCTTTCATAAAAAAGAATTGTCTTCTTTATTTAAAGAAATTTTACCGCTTTTAGATCAAATAGGAACCGTTGCTATCGACGATGAAGTGACAGCAGAAGTCGCAGATATTCCAGTAGAGTTTGTCTTTGTTTTTAAAAAAATGAAAGGGCAAATCCAAGCAAGGATCGATTTTGTATATGGAGATGTTGTATTCTCCACAGACGAACGACATGAAACGCTGGCTGAGCAAACTACCGAAATATTGAGAGATACGGCGCAAGAACAGCGTGTCCTTGATTTGTTTCGTATGTACCGTTACCGGAAAAATAAAACGGGGTACGAACGTCCGTTGCCTGAAGGCGAAGCATTGTATCAGTTTTTCCGTACAGAATTAGCTGTTTTTCGTCAATTTGGAGAAGTCCGTATAGGAAAAAAATTACGGGAATTATATCTAGATGCACAAAAACACCAACCACAGATCGAAGTAGAAGAAACAGGCTCATGGCTAGATATCCGCTTTGATGTCACAGGAATCAACGAGCATGAAATCGACAATGTTCTGCAGAGTTTGTTAAGAAACGATTCATTTTATACCTTAGAAAGTGGCCAAGTGTTATCGTTTGATTCAGAAGAATTCCAACAAACAAGCAAAATCCTACAACAATTCAGAGATACGATCCGTTCAGACGATGGCGTTATCCAAGTGCCAAAAAATCAAGGATTGATGATCAAAGAACAATTTACAGGAAGTAATGCTAGTTTTGGCGATTCTTTCCAACAGATGACTCAAGACTTGATCGATCCTACGAATTACGAAGCCGCTTTACCAAAGAATTTGCAAGCAGAGCTTAGAGACTATCAGAAGCAAGGATTCCAATGGTTGAAAATGTTAGGTCATTATCAATTTGGTGGCATTTTAGCTGATGAAATGGGTCTAGGGAAAACGTTACAGACCATTGCTTTTCTACTTTCGGAGAAAGAAGAAAAAGGTTCACTGGACGCCTTGATCGTAGCACCGGCGAGTTTGATCTATAACTGGCAAGCCGAAGTGAAAAAATTTGCTCCCTCATTGAGTGTCCAAGTAATCAATGGCAATAAGAAAGAGCGAGAAACTTTATTAGCGGAAAAAGTAGATATTCGTGTTACTTCTTATGCGAGCTTACGTCAGGATCTTTCAGAATATCAATCATCAACGATTAATTATTTAGTTCTGGATGAAGCGCAAATGGTGAAAAACAGCAGCACAAAGACGGCACAAGCTTTACGAGAGTTGCATATTCCGCAACGATTTGCTTTAAGTGGGACACCGATTGAAAATAGTCTCGAAGAACTATGGTCATTATTTGCTACGATCATGCCAGGGTTCTTTCCAAATCGTACACGTTTTAGAGAATTGACGACCGATGAAATCGCGCAAATGATCCGACCTTTTGTTTTAAGACGAGATAAGCAAACAGTTCTCAAAGATTTACCGGAAAAAACAGAGATGAATCTTTATTCTGCGTTGACGGAAGAACAAAAAACAGTGTATCTTGCTTATTTGAGACAAATGCGTGAAGAAGTATCAGCTATGGATTCAGAGTCGTTCAAAAAGAATCGGATCGGCATCTTGGCCGGGCTGACACGTTTACGTCAAATTTGTTGTGATCCTCGTTTGTTTGTAGAAGACTACCAAGGTGGCTCAGGTAAGTTAGAACAAGTAAAAGATTTATTACTAGCTGCCAAAGAAAATAACCGCCGTGTCTTGTTGTTCTCCCAATTTACAGGTATGTTGACGATCCTCCAAGAGGAATTAGCTGAATTAGGGCTAAGTACATTTTATTTAAGAGGAAGTACAAAGGCGCAAGATCGTTTAACAATGGTTGATGCTTTCAATGCAGGTGAAAAAGATGTCTTTCTTATTTCACTTAAAGCAGGTGGTACTGGATTAAATCTAACTGGCGCAGATACTGTCATCCTTTATGATTTATGGTGGAACCCAGCAATCGAAGAACAAGCTGCTGGAAGAGCCCATCGTATTGGACAAAAAAATGTCGTTGAAGTATGGCGTATGATTGCTGAAGGAACAATCGAAGAGCGAATGGATTCTTTACAGCAAGAAAAACGGGAATTGTTCCAAAAAGTAATTCAAGGAAACGAAGAACAATTGACGAAATTAACAGAAGACGATATTCGTTTGATCCTAAGCATAGGTGAAAATGACGAATAAAACGTAAAGATCATTTATTGAGTAATTGATTCTTTGTATAGGAAACAATAAATAAGCCAAGAAAGGTAGCCTCGCAAATCTGCGAAGTTATCTTTCTTGGTTTCTTGTTTATTTATATAGCATGTGCTTATTTGATCAGACAAGCTGAGCTTCGCCTACAGCAGTTTGTATAGCTGATAGCAGTTGATCGAATTCATTGATCTCTACATCACACACTGGACGCTCATTGATGGAGCGTTTGCGGTGGTTGAACCATAACGTCTGCCAGTTGGCACTCTTAGCCCCTAACACATCGTTTTCGTAATTATCGCCAACGTATAGTGTTTCATTAGGTGACATATTGAAAGTTTTCTCGGCTAATTGGAAGATTTCCTTTTCTGGTTTTTGAAAGCCAGTTGCTTGAGAAACTAGCATACAATCAGCAGGGATCCAATTTGTTAATTGAAGTTGATTTAATTTTTTTGTTTGATGATCAGTTGGTCCATTGGTGATGATCCCTAATGGAATATTTTTTTCTTTAAGAAAATCAAGTGTCTTCTTTACTTCAGGATGAAGAGAGATATTCGCTAGTTCCTCTTCGTAGACTTCTTGGAAAACTAAGCATTTTTCATCGGAGATAGGCGAATAACCTAGATCGATCAATGACTGACTGATGCGGTGTGCACGCATATAATCAAGTGTCCATTCTCCAGCCATGACTTTTGGGAAATTCTCGTCGCTATGATGACGGAAACGGATATATAATCCATGCATATCTTCTTCTGCTACTTGAGGTACCACGTTTTTAACTGAATTCTTAAATGGTTGTTGCTGATCATACATTGTATCGTCAACATCAAATACAACTGATTTAATCAAATTATTACACGCCTTTCAAAATTCTATCTTATTCACAAATCCTCGCTTATTGTAACAAAAAAAAGCCAAGAAAAACGTTGTAAATTAAAGGTTTTTATTACTATATTTCTAATTACTTGACAGAATAAGGTTTGTGTATTTTAGTTTTTTTAACTAAAAATAATTAATTTTATTATAAAGAAATCAGCAAATCTATTTCGACTTTGTCAAATGGATTATAATAGTAAAAATAAATAGAACAAAAGATAACTTGTTTTTTTAATACAGAAAAAATAAAATTAGTAAAATATAAAATAACGTTAATGTGTAAGATAACGAATGATTTTTCACTTCGCCAAAGGGTTCGTGTGTAAGATCAATTTTATTGTGGCGCTAAAATCAACATTTTATTAGTTTCACATATTTTCTGAGTTTTTTAAATTGTCTGTTATTAAAATAAATAAAAAACATTAAATGCGAAAAAAGCGCTCTCATTTTTTGACTTTCAAAAAAGATTAGTATAGATTTAAATGCTGTGTTATGTTTTTGTAATATTGTAAAAGTATTTGAAAACTCTAATTTTTTAACTGAGAATAAAGTAGAAACCTTGGTTTAACTGTATATCTGTCTTAGATAACTTTCATTTTTTTAAAAATTATTTTTAAAAAAAGCTAGCTATTTAATTGTTGATTAGGTATAATAGGAACAGATAGAAGATTTTCAGGATCTTCTGTTACAAAAATGTGGCTATAATCACAAAAAGGAGTGATGCACGTTGTTAACACTATATACTTCCCCAAGTTGTACTTCCTGCAGAAAGGCTCGTGCGTGGTTGCAAGAGCATCAGATTCCATTTGTAGAGCGAAATATTTTTTCAGAACCTCTAAATAGCTCTGAATTAAAAGCAATTTTACAAATGACGGAAGACGGAACAGAAGAAATTATTTCTACCCGTTCAAAAGTTTTCCAAAAACTAAACATGGATCTTGATGAGTTACCATTACAAGAACTTTTAGAGCTTGTACAAAACAATCCTGGTTTGTTACGTAGACCAATTATGATCGATGACAAACGTCTACAAGTCGGCTTTAATGAAGATGAAATCCGCCGTTTCTTACCGCGAGATGTTCGTCAATTAGAATTACGTCAAGCCCAGCTAATGGCTGGTTTATAGAAAAAACAGAATGAAACTTAGGAGGATGAGATGTCTTCCTAAGTTTTTTTTATTAAAAATAAATTGCGTTTTTTGAGTACTTAATGATTTTTTCTTTACATTTATTCTTATTTCGCTACAATTAATCTATATGGATAGTTGGGATAAAGTGAGGTGTAGCAAATGGAAATGGAACATATCAATGAGAATACGATTCGTGTAATGATCGGCCATGAGGATCTAGAAGAACGTGGTGTCTCATTTTTAGATTTATTAGGTAACCACAGAGAAATAGAAAACTTTTTTTATAGTATTTTAGAAGAAGTGGATATTGAAGAGGAGTTCCAAAGTAGCGAAGCTGTCACTTTCCAAGTTTTGCCAAAAGGGGATGGCCTAGAACTGTTTATCAGTAAGAATATGCCAGACGAAGAGATAGGTCAAAACAATGAATCGACGTTGAATAGCGCAGATGTTAGTGAGTTTCTTCAAGGCCAAATGCTTGCGAATGAAGAGGAAAGCGACTTAACAGAATCAACTACTGCAAGTGAACAACGAGCAATTTTTGTATTCAGTGACTTTGAGCAAGTGATCCAGCTTGCGAATGATGTTCAATTAGAATCTGCTTGGACAGATCTATACCAATTAGAAGAACGTTATTATTTAGTTGTTCACTTTTGGATGGAAAATCTAAATCAAACTGATGTTGAAAATCAATATGCACGTATTTTAGAATTTGCTGAAAAAAGTACAAGAACCCCTGAAGCATTGAACGAATACGGAAAGCAATTGATGGAACGTAATGCTCTGGAACGAGTGAAATTTTATTTTGAATAACCCATAGGATAAGCTAACGTAGCGATAGTTGAAATTGCTAGGTATGCTTTGTCGAAGGTCTCAACATTCGTTGAGGCCTTTTTTTCGTTGGCGTATTTACTCCATGAAAGAACAAATGAAAGGAAGTATGTGGATGCTGCTCGCAAAAGACAAAAATGGGGATGCTTTTTTAGCAATAGAGGCAAGCAAAAAATTCAAGTACTATTGTCCAAGCTGTGGAAAACAAGTATTTTTGAAAAGAGGAAAGAAGCGGATCGCTCATTTTTCTCATCGCGATACAACGAGCTGCCAAGTATTCAGTGAGGCGGAATCTGAAGAGCATCTTTATTTAAAAACACAATTTTTTCAATGGTTGAAAAAGAGTTATCCAAGGGTAGAAATGGAAGGATATTTATCACAACTGATGCAACGTCCTGATATTTTGGCTGGTCATCATGTGTTTGAGGTCCAGTGTTCTCAATTATCCTATGAGCGAATGATCGAACGGACAATCAATTACAAGGCAAATGGGTACATTGTTTGGTGGTTATTGGGAATGGATTTTTTCAAAAAGAAAGATCGGTTAACTGTAGAAAAAAAGTTTTGTTATTACGACGATTTACGACGAGTTCACTTCTGGCAAATCGACTGGTCCACACAGATGATTTACTTATATAGTCAGATCATCACAGATTTATCGGGGAAAATCAGGTTTGAACAATCTTCTTGGTCCTTTTTTGAGAAGGAGCTATTAACAGTATTAGAAGTCGAAAGTGGCTCATTGCGAAAATTGCCAATCTCTCCTTCCGTGAAAACAAAAGACTGGTTAGCGAAACAAATCATTCGAAAAAATAAAAAAGTATTAGGAGTACAAGAACAGTGCTACCTAAGAAAGAAGCATGTGCTTTATCTTGAGTCGTGGATCTATGAAAGCAGTGACTTTTTTTGCTTTTTTTCTGAACAAGTATTCTTTTATCGCTTGCTGTTTTCGCAGATGGGATGCCAAGAGATTGATAAGAAAACAAGTTATTTTGATAAGTGGTATCAAGAAATCAGAAAACATAAAAATGAGTGGTTATTTCCTTTGATTGATGAAGAAAAAATATATCGCTTATTTTATGAAGAGTGTAAACGTTTAGTCGGAAAATAATAATCGGAAAAGAATTCCATATACAAATCATGAAAGAGTTATGATAAACTCAGAAGAGTAAGTAAAAAAGTAACTATTATTTTTATTCAGAGAAGCATAGTTGCAAAGATGATCAAAAGGAGTGGAACAGATGAGCGAAACAACGAAGTTACCAAACAGAGAAGATTTGCCTGAGAAATTGACGTGGGATTTAACACCGATCTTTTCAAGCGATCAAGAATTTGATGAAAAGTACGAAGAATTGACTGAAGAATTAAAAAATTCTGAGCAGTACAAAGGAACATTAGGTAATGGAGCAACAGCATTTTTGGAGGCGCTTGAATTTGTCTTAACAATGTATCGTAAAGTTGAGCTTATTTATGTCTATTCCCATTTAAAAAATGACCAAGATACGACCAATACCACGTATCAAGCGTTGTATGCTCGTGCGGGAAGTTTACTTTCAAAAGTGAGTGAAGCAATTGCTTGGTATGAGCCAGAAGTGTTGCAACTTTCTGATGAGCAAATTTGGCAATATTTTGAAGAAGAACCAAAATTAGAAGTTTATCGTCATTATGTCAAACAAATGGTTGATAACCGCGCACACATTTTATCAGCAGATCAAGAAGCATTACTTGCTGGAGCTGGAGAAATATTTGGTGCCTCAAGTGGTACTTTTGCAGTGTTGAATAATGCTGATTTAGAGTTCCCAACAATCACTGGTGAGAATGGTGAAAAAATCCAATTATCTCATGGTGTATATGGTCAATTATTAGAAAGTACAAATCGTGAAGTACGTGAAGCGGCGTTCAAAGGGCTATACAGCGTATATGCACAATTTAGAAACACCTTTGCTTCCACGCTTGGAACACATATCAAAGGGCACAACTTCAAAGCAAAAGCACGTCGATACGCTTCTGCCAGAGAAGCTGCATTGAGCAATAACCATATTCCTGAAAGTGTATATGATACTTTAGTTACTGTTGTGAACAAACATTTGCCATTATTGCATCGATATATGGAACTACGTAAACGCCTATTAAACGTAGATACATTGCATATGTATGATCTGTATACTCCGGTATTAGGCGAAGCACCAATCACATTCACGTATGAAGAAGCAGTAGAAAAAGCCATTGAATCACTTGCGCCAATGGGAGAAGAATATCTTACTGTCGTAAAAGAAGCATTTTCAAACCGTTGGATCGATGTAGTAGAGAATAAAGGGAAACGCAGTGGGGCTTATTCTTCAGGTGGTTATGATACCAACCCCTACATTTTGATGAACTGGCATGATATACTGGACCAGCTATTCACCTTGGTCCATGAAATGGGGCACAGTGTCCACAGCTATTTCACACATTCGAATCAACCTTTCGTCTACGGCGATTACTCAATCTTTTTAGCCGAGATTGCATCAACAACAAATGAAAATATTTTGACCGAACATTTATTAGCGACCGAAGAAGATCCTCGTGTTCGTGCCTATGTCTTGAATCATTATTTAGATGGTTTTAAAGGAACGATCTTCCGGCAAACACAATTTGCGGAGTTTGAACACTTCATGCACCAAGAAGATGCGAAAGGAACACCTTTGACGAGTGAGTATCTAAGTGAAAGTTACGGCGAATTAAATGCTAAGTATTATGGTCCGGCTGTTGAAAAAGATCCAGAAATCAAAGATGAATGGGCACGTATCCCTCATTTCTACTATAATTATTATGTCTATCAATACTCAACAGGATTTTCTGCTGCATCGGCTTTAGCGAAGAAAATCTGGGAGAAAGAACCAGGAGCATTAGATGCTTACCTAACGTTTCTAAAAGCAGGGAACAGCGATTATCCAGTAGAAGTAATGAAGAAAGCTGGTGTGGACATGACCCAAGCAGCTTATATTGAAGATGCAATGGCTGTGTTTGAACAGCGCTTGAATGAATTAGAAGCATTAGTGGAAGAATTATAGAAATCGTGTGTTGAGTGATCTATTGATCGAATCTTTCTAGATTCGTTCTGATCCTACCAAAAACCGGAAAAGTGTGTGAGTTTCTCACTCAACATTTTTCCGGTTTTTTACTATTAAAAATAACATGGAAATTCAAAAATTAAGGTTTGGATTTTTGGTTTATAGTATACTGACAGGGATAGTATAGTTGATGCGGTGGCTAGCCTTAAGAAAAGAGGTGATGCCTATGTTGATCTGTGGCTTTCTCCTAGAAAGGAATAAGCATGTCCGTGTTTGAGGCATTGATGTTTGCATTGTCATTTGCAACATTGGTCTTGATCGTCAGCAACAAAGACAACAAAAAATAACCGCTCCTTAAACTCTGGACAGTTTAACGGTTATTTTTTGAATCAATATTAAGCTAACCATTGTTTTGAACGATACTATCTGAAGGGGAGCTGTGATGCAGCTCCTCTTTTCAAAGTAATGATATCATAGTTGCTACATAAAAGCGAGTTCAATTTCTTCTGTTCTGGTAGAGAAAAAAAGAGGTAAAAATAGCAATACAATAAATAACAAAAAAATCTAAAAATTAAGGTTTGGATTTTCGGTTTATAGTATACTGACAGGGATAGTATAGTTTGGGCGGTGGCTAGCCTTAAGAAAAGAGGTGATGCCTATGTTGATCTATGGCTTTCTCCTAGAAAGGAATAAGCATGTCTGTGTTTGAGGCATTGATGTTTGCATTGTCATTTGCAACATTGGTCTTGATCGTCAGCGACAAAGACAACAAAAAATAACCGCCACTTAAACTTTGGAAGGTTTAACGGTTATTTTTTGTAAATAACTAAACTAGCCATTGCTTTAAACGATGCTATCTAAAGCGGAGTTGTTGACGTAACTCCGCTTTTCAAAGCAATGATATCATAGTTACTACATAAAAGCGAGTTCATTTTCTTCTGTTCTGGTAGAGAAAAAAAGAGGTAAAAATAGCAATACAATAAATAACAAAAAAATATAAAAATTAAGGTTTGGATTTTCGGTTTATAGTATACTGACAGGGATAGTATAGTTGATGCGGTGGCTAGCCTTAAGAAAAGAGGTGATGCCTATGTTGATCTGTGGCTTTCTCCTAGAAAGGAATAAGCATGTCCGTGTTTGAGGCATTGATGTTTGCATTGTCATTTGCAACATTGGTCTTGATCGTCAGCGACAAAGACAACAAAAAATAACCGCTCCTTAAACTTTGGCGAGTTTAACGGTTATTTTCTGTAACTAACCAAGCTAGCCACCAGTAAAACGGTGCTATATGGAGAGAGAGTTGTTGATACAACGCTCTCTTTTCAAAGTTATGATACCATAACGAGTATATAAAAGCGAGTTCATTTTCTTCCGGCTTATTGGTAAAAGACTGGCTATAATTGTTTTTATTTGACTTGGAGTTGACTCAAGGGGATATACTAGAAGCAATTAATCTAAGGAGTGGAAGCGATGAAAGCAACAGTATTTTTAGAACCAGGGAAAATGGCTATCAAAGAAATGCCTAAGCCAGAATTGAATCAAGAGAACGAAGCAATCATTCGTGTGGTACGTGCAAGTGTATGTGGTTCTGATTTATGGTGGTATCGTGGCATCTCTAAAAAAGAAGCAGGATCTGCTGCGGGACATGAAGCGATCGGTATCGTAGAAGAGGTAGCAGAAGGTGTTACAAACGTTCAACCGGGTGATTTTGTTATTGTGCCTTTTACCCATGGTTGCGGGGAATGTGAGGCTTGTTTAGCTGGGTTTGATGGCGATTGTTTATCAGATACTTCAGGTTCAACAGGCTATCAGGCAGAGTATATTCGCTATCGCAATGCGAATTGGGGGTTAGTAAAAATCCCTGGTAAACCAGAAGATTATTCCGATGATATGTTAAATTCCTTTGTTACGTTGGCGGATGTTATGGCAACGGGCTATCATGCAGCAGTGAGTGCTGAGGTGAAAGAAGGAGATACAGTCGTTGTGATCGGAGACGGTGCTGTAGGTTTATGCGGAGTTATTGGAGCAAAATTGTTAGGCGCATCAAAAATCATTGCGATGAGTCGACATGAAGACCGTCAACAGCTAGCTTTGACATTTGGAGCAACGGATATCATTGCGGCTCGTGGAGAAGAAGCAATTGCTGAGGTCATGAAATTAACAGGTGCCGGCGCGGATGCAGTGTTAGAGTGTGTAGGGACGCAACAAGCGGTTGAAACGGCAGTAAAAGTTGGTCGACCAGGTGCAGTTGTTGGACGTGTGGGGGTTCCTCACGTAGATGAGTTGGATACGAACGCTTTGTTTTATCGTAATATCGGCTTACGTGGAGGGATTGCGGCTGTGACGACTCACGACCGAGCTTCGCTATTAGAAGCAGTCTTATCAAATAAAATCGAACCAGGTAAAGTCTTTACGCAACAATTCGAGTTAGATCAAGTTCAAGCTGCTTATGAGGCAATGGATGAACGAAAAGCAATCAAATCATTATTAGTTATTTGATGGTTCCCCCGTTCGTCTAGTGAGAGGAAATCATTCTTTTCTCCATCCTTCAAGAATTGAAGGATGGTTTTTCAGAAATTTGATGTCTGTCACGCTTTTAAAATCGTTTGTCAAACGGTTTCAATCATGATAAAATAAATGTAATTAGAGAAAAGGAGCGATGTGACATGTGGTTGTTTTATTTGGATCAAGTATTTTTAAACAATTAATTGAATCGTTTAAAAACAACTTGTAAATGACAATTCACGGGAACTTTGCTGTTTTTCTATGCTTTTTTAGTATGGACAAATTTCTTGAAGAAGCAGTCTTTCACAGGCTGCTTCTTTTTTGTGTTTCCTTCAGAAGGATGTTCATTTGCACAGAAGGAGTGCAAACAATGGAAACATTAGCAATACAATTAAAAGATATTGAGATTACGTATAATGGAAAAGAAGTGTTAACAATCAATGAGCAAGCGATTTATGAGAATGCGCGAATCGGTATCGTTGGGGATAATGGGAGTGGAAAATCGACGTTACTCAAATTGTTGGCTAGAGAAATCGTTCCAGAAAAAGGTGAAGTAGCTCGGCAAATAGATTTTCAATATTTTGCGCAAATCGATGCCCTTGATCAGCATCCAAGCGAAGAAATCGATTTTGAGTTACTCAGCCGTTTCCGAGTACCAGATCAAATGGCTCACTTTAGTGGTGGTGA
The DNA here is from genome assembly GCF_002947535.1 of Enterococcus mundtii. GTDB lineage: Bacteria > Bacillota > Bacilli > Lactobacillales > Enterococcaceae > Enterococcus_B > Enterococcus_B mundtii_B. Next base: position 145,649 of record NZ_PUAP01000021.1, on the reverse strand, counting down.
AGAAACGAAATATCGTTTGGCACAAGTATTATCTACGTACACACCAGGTTTGTTATTAGATGAACCAACGACTCACTTGGATCAACAAAGTGTGCAATTGTTGATTGAGGAACTCCGGTATTATTATGGAACCTTAGTTTTTGTTAGCCATGATCGGTTGTTTCTCAATGAATTGGCTGACAAAATATGGGAAGTATCGGGGCATACGATCAAAGAATATACAGGGAATTATGATGATTATCTAAAGCAAAAAGAACAAGAATCAACTGCACAAGAAAGAGCATATGAAGACTATATAAGAGAACGAAAAAAATTAGAAAATAGTATCACCAAAAAAGAGCAGCAAGCAAAAAAAATGGCACAATCTTCTAATCAAAAAAGCAGAAGTAATAAAAACAGCCGAAAGCCTGACCGTCTGGCAGGGACAAAACAAAAAGAAAGTGGTCAAAAAAGTGTAATGAAAGCGGCGAAATCAATGGAGAAACGTTTAGAAAAATTAACGGCAGTCGTAAGAGTGCAGAGAAAACATTCGATTGATTTCCCGCAGACAGAAACAACTGTTTTACACAATAAGTTTCCGGTCGCAGGTGAATCAGTGACGATCCATTACGGTGAAAAAATCTTACTTGATCAAGTTGATTTTGCCTTTTCTCTAGGAAAAAACATCGCGATTAATGGACCTAATGGGAGTGGGAAGTCTAGTTTATTACGACATATCTTGCAGCAAAACAATGGAGTGAAGCTTAGTCCAAAAGTTACTTTTGCTGTCTATGAGCAAATGGATTATCACTATATTGAAGATATGACTGTCCTACAGTATTTGATGCGCCAGACAGAATATCCAGAAAGTTTGATCCGAAGTATGCTACACCATTTAAGCTTTTCACCGGAGGCTATCCAACAATCAGTTTGTTCGTTAAGTGGAGGAGAAGCTACACGGTTGTCACTAGCAACCCTGTTTGCTAAGCCTTCCAACGTATTGATTCTAGATGAACCGACTAATTTTATTGATCTGCGGACAATGAATGCGCTAGAGTATTTTTTGAAACAATATCACGGAACAGTTTTGTTTACTTCGCATGATCCCTATTTTGTTCAACAAGTGGCAGATCAAGTCTATGAAATAAAGGATCGGAAATTGATTCGACGAAATTGAATCAGCGTAAAACGAGTTTACTGTTGTTGCTAAGTGAGCGTCAAAGGGAGTGCCAAAAATAAGTAACTGAAATAAGCAGTGAAATCCGGAAATCGTTTTTCCTATTTTTGGATTTCGCTGTTTATTTTTGTAAGAATTTATTTCTGGCGACTTACCTTTTTTATTTTAATTTTAATACACGCGTGCGCCGCTGACTTTGTTCGGTCCATCGAAATGGAAAAAGCACGAGTTAAATTGCGCTGAAGTGTGATAGCGTTTCCAAGGGAAAGTCATTATAGTTGAAATGGGGGGACAGGAATGATCAATTACCGCTTGAGTTATCTGTTTGAGGAAACGAACAGACAAAAATTGATAAAACTGACGAACTTGGAGGAAGAAACTCTAAAAATAGAATTAACAAAAATCAATCATTTTTGTGAAAAAAAGTTAGGGCAAAAAATAAACATTTCTGGAGAGGAGGTACGGGTTCCGGAGGTGATTCGGCGACGATGGTCTGAAGTCCTCTTTGAAGTGTCAAAACAGGAACTGTATTTTTCGGAAGAGGAAAGACAAGCCATGATTTATCTTCTTGCTTTTTCGATGGTTGATGACTTATCTGTTTATTATTTTCAAGAATTATTCAATGTAAGTAAGAATACAGTTTTGAAAGATGTCAGAAATTTAAGAATGAAACTTCAAGAAGAAAACATTCGCCTGATTTATTCGCGAAAAGAAGGCTTCTACTTAGATGGCGCTGAACTTGATGTTCGCCGTTTAGCTTATTCAACTGTTGGATTACTAACAGATACTAAGAACGGCCACTGGTTACTTTTTGAGGGGATCTATGGCATTTCTAGAACGAATTATGTTGTGGTGAGAGACCGCATGCTAGATATTTTAGCAGAATTCGATTTAATCATCGTTCCGAGTCGTTTTGAGGAAATGTTGTATTTTATTAGTTTTTTATTGTCACGGATCACAAAAAAAGCAGTTTTTCTAACTGAAAAAGACAAAGAGATGCTGATTTCTTTGAATGTCTATCAAGCAAGCAAAAAATTTTTAACAGATTTCGGTCAAATCAAAATCAAGTAGAAGAAGAATGCTATTTGACTGTGCTGTTAAAGACTGTTTTACAAGGCGATATCGAGGATCACTCTGTAGAATTTTTATTGGAATGTGCAAGAGAGGTCATCCATGAGATGGAACGTTTATCCGCTGTCCGGTTTGTTGACTATCGAAAATTATTGATGAATTTCTTTTATCATCTTGTTCCCGCTTATTTTCGTATCCGCTATCGTTTTACATTGAATAATGTGTTGATCGATGAAATCAAAACCCAATATCGAGAATTATTTGAATTGACTCGTTTAGCGCTTTATCCGCTAAAACAATTAGTTGGCGAGATTCCGGATACAGAAATTGGTTATTTTACGATTTTATTTGGTGGAGAGATCAGAAAACAAAAGGAGCGGCATCATTACCAACGATTAAAGGCGATGATCGTTTGTCCCAGTGGTATCAGCTCTGGCTTGATCATGGAATCGGAATTACAAGAGCTGTTTCCACAAATCGAATTTTTGCCGGCACGATCGACAGAAGAATACCAAATGCTTCGTTTTTCGGAAGACATTGATATGGTGTTTTCCAGTGTCCCATTAAAAACTCCGGTAACCAGTTATGTGGTGAAACCCATCATGACTCCTTTAGAAAAAAATGAGTTAGTCAAAAAGGTCCAACAAGCATTTTATGTTTCAGGAAGAGGTGTTCATTCGATCGAAGAAATATTGGAAGTGATTTTTCCATATATTGAATTGAAAGAAGGCATGACAAAGAGGAAACTGCGACAGATCGTCGAGAGAAAAATAAACAAAGAATTGAACAGAAGGGAAGATCAACGGCCGATGTTATCAGAATTATTAACAAAAGAAACCATACACTTTACGGACAAACAACTGACATGGCAAGAAGCCATCACTGAGGCAGCTCAGCCTTTGTTAATGACCAATAAAATCGAAGAAAAGTATGTGGGGGCGATGATCGAAAAGGTCATTGAACATGGACCCTTTATCCATATTGGAAAAGGGATCGCTTTACCTCATGCACGACCAGAAGATGGAGTCAAAGAAATTGGGATGTCGTTACTGAAGGTAACTGATCCAGTCTTATTGAGCGATGATGAAAAACATCCAATCCAGTTATTTATCTGTTTAGCAGCAGTGGACAATGAGATGCATTTGAAAGCTTTAGCTAGTTTAACTAAAATTTTGTCGAATAAAGAACGTTTAGCGTCATTACTCGAAGCGAAAGATGTAGAAGAAATCATCCATGTGATCAAAGAAGGAGAAGATGAAAAATGAAATTTGCAGCAGTATGTGGTTCAGGATTGGGATCAAGTTTTATGGTGGAGATGAATATCAATTCAGTATTAAGTGATCTAGGGGTAAGTGGAGTGGAAGTTGCTCATTATGATCTAGGAAGTGCAGCACCAGAATTAGCAGATGTCTTTTTTATCGGTAGAGATTTAGCAGATAGCGCTCAGCATTTAGGCGAAATCGTCGTGTTGGAGAGTATCATCGATCTAGATGAATTGAAAGAAAAAGTAGCGGAGACATGTAGAGAAAAAGGATTACTATAAAAAAATTTTTTTGGGGGAGGAAAAATAAATGAATAGTATTTTAGATTTATTGATCGATATTGCGAGTACACCAGCAATCTTAGTGGCATTGATTGCAGTATTGGGGAATATGTTGCAGAAAAAAGATGTGGCAACGACTGTTAAAGGTGGGATCAAAACCTTTGTAGGGTTTTTGGTTGTAACAGCTGGTGCGGGTGTCATAGAAAGTTCGTTGGCGCCATTTGGAGAAATGTTTCAAGCCGCATTCAATATGCAAGGCGTTGTTCCTAATAATGAAGCTATCGTAGCGTTAGCTCTAACTACTTATGGAACATATACAGCACTTATTATGTTAGCGGGAATGGCATTCAATATTTTGATTGCGAGAATCACTCGGTACAAATACATTTATTTGACAGGGCATGCAACGTTATACATGGCATGTATGATTGCAGTCATTTTAAGTGTGACAGGAATGAGTACGTTTAGTTTGGTTTTATTCGGTGGGCTAGCGCTAGGTATCTGTAATACGATTTTTCCAGCGATCGCACAACCGTTTACACGTCAAATCACAAAAAATGACTCTGTAGCTTTAGGTCATACAGGAAACTTTGGCTACGCATTGAGTGGCTTGATCGGTAAGTATGTTGGAAATAAAGAAAAATCAACCGAAGACATCAATTTTCCTAAAGGGTTAGCTTTTTTACGGGACTCAACAGTAAGTATCACGATTACGATGGCAATCGTCTATGTGATCGTTGCGTTATTTGCCGGAAGTGACTATATTACTAGCACATTGAGCGATGGCACGAATTATATTATTTATGCTTTACAACAAGCGGGTTCATTTGCCGCAGGTGTTTTTGTGATCTTAGCCGGTGTACGTTTGATTTTAGCTGAAATCGTTCCTGCATTTAAAGGAATATCTGAAAAATTAGTACCAAATTCGATTCCAGCGTTGGATTGTCCAATCGTGTTCCCTTATGCACCAAATGCCGTATTGATTGGCTTTTTAACAAGTTTTGTTGGTGGATTAGTTAGTTTAGTGATCATGGTCTTTACCGGGACAACAGTGATCATTCCTGGCGTAGTTCCTCATTTCTTCTGTGGCGCGACAGCAGGTGTTTATGGAAATGCCACTGGGGGCGTACGTGGCGCGGTCATCGGTTCCTTTATCCACGGGATCATCATTAGCTTCATGCCGATCTTGTTGATGCCAGTAATGGGCGATCTTGGGTTCCAAGGTTCGACTTTCTCAGATACAGATTATGGTGTTGCAGGGATCTTTTTAGGGAACTTAGCAAATATGGGCGGACAAATTGCAGTTATTTCTGGTGTGGTCGCTGTACTTGCTGTTTTGATCGGTTTGACACTTTTAAAGAAAAGTAAAAAATCAGATACAGTCGCAGAGTAAGGGGGTATCATTTTGACCATCAAGGAAGAGCAGCTAAAAGAACTGGAATTATTAGCAACTAAAATACGATTAGATACATTGATCAGTATCAAACACATGGGGCAAGGGCATTTAGGTGGTTCATTTTCGATCGTTGAGTTGTTAGCCGTCTTATACGGTAAGCAGATGAAGATCGATCCTAAAAATCCACAATGGGAAGATCGTGATCGGTTGGTCTTATCTAAAGGACATGCAGGAGCAGGGTTATATAGTGCTTTAGCAAATGTTGGTTATTTTGACAAAGAATGGTTACTGACGATCAATGAAGGTGGAACAAGACTGCCTTCTCATCCGGATCGCCAAAAAACACCTGGTGTTGATGCAACTACGGGTTCTTTAGGGCAAGGCACTTCAATGGCTGCGGGGATCGCTACAGGATTTAAACACGCTAAAAAAGATAACTATGTGTACTTGATCGTGGGAGATGGAGAGTTGAATGAAGGCCAATGTTGGGAAGCATTCCAATATATCGCTCATTTTAAATTAAACCATTGCATCGTGATCATCGATGATAATAAGAAGCAATTAGATGGAGAAACAAAGGACATCCTTGACCCGTTCGATTTACAGAAAAAAATGGAAGCATTCGGTTTCTATACCTTAAAAGTAAAAGGTTCCGATATACAAGCCATTGATGCTGCAATCAACAAATGTAAAGAAGTGACTGATCAAGCAGTTTGTATTGTACTTGATAGCGTGAAGGGACAAGGGGTTCCATATTTTGAAACTTTAGACGCGAATCATTCCGTGAAATTCAATACGGAACAAGTCAATCAAGCAGCAGATCAAGCAATCCAAACATTAGAAGAAAAAATCGAGAGGATGCGATAAGGGATGTTCCATTTAACTAAATCGACAGCGATCGAAAAAGAATTACGAACTTGTGTCGTGGAAACCATCAATGAATTGATGAGAAAAGACGAGAAAGTCATTGCGTTAGATGCTGATCTAGGTTCTGCAAGTGGTTGGACAGCAATTGGAAAGGAACACCCTGACCGCTTTATCAATATGGGGATCGCCGAAGCAAATATGGTTGGTGTCGCAGCAGGATTAAGTTTGTCGGGGTACACGCCATTTATCCATACTTTCGGTCCATTTGCGACACGTCGGGTATTTGATCAACTATTTATTTCAGGTGGCTACGGCGGGAATACCATCAATATTTATGGTTCAGATCCGGGATTTGCTGCAGGGCACAATGGGGGAACTCATACGACTTGGGAGGACGTGGCCTTAATGAAAGCCATCCCTCATTCCGTAGTATGTGATGCGGCAGATGACGTACAAATGGCATGGATCATCAAAGAATTTCATCAAATGTCAGGCATCCATTATGTACGAGGAAATCGTAAAGGCGTCACGCCTGTTTATGAGAAAGGTTCAACGTTTGTATTAGGCAAAGGAAATGTCTTGCGTAAAGGAACGGATTATCTGCTGATTGCGGCAGGGCAACTCGTTTCTGAAACATTGCAAGTAGCCGAACAATTGATGGAAGAAGGAATCAGCTGTGAAGTGATCGATATGTTTACCATCAAACCGATTGATCGAGAGTTGATCCTCAGTGAAGCAATTGGTAAGAAAAAAATCGTAACCATTGAGAATCACTCGATTACTGGCGGCTTAGGTAGTTCAGTCGCTGAAGTTCTTGCAGAAGAAGGGGTTGGCGTTCCACTGAAACGAATCGGTGTCAATGAACGTTTTGGTCAAGTTGGCACACCAGATTTCTTACAACAAGAATTTGGGTTGGATGTTGCGGGGATTAAAAAGCAAATGATGGAATAAGTCAGCGTAATGACTACGATTATTTGCAATCGAAAAGGAGTAACGAAGGGGCAACCCTTTTTTACTCCTTTTTTGAGTTGACGATCCACTAGTAGTACAATGGATTTGTATAGGATAAACATGTTGTCTTATGTTATAAATGTGAGGAGATGAAGGGGTGTTGATTAACAATAAAGGACGAGGATAAGGAGATGATTCATTACCAACTATAGGTTTTCTAATTAGAACGAAACATGTACATATATTTTTTGATTTTGTTATTTAGAGGTAAAATGGATTTCTGGTTAGAGCATAAAAAAATTTTATTGACCGATTATGGAAACAAAAAGAGAAACCCGATCAATAAATATTAGATGGAGGAACAGAAATTGTCGAAATCAACAAAAAATATCCTTATAGTAGGATTAGGTGTTGCTATGTATTTATTTTACTGCGTATGTTTATAAGCATGTGAGCGTGTTTGCAGAGCCATTGGATCAATTGTATCAATCGGATTCTGCCGTCGTTCAAGGGTTTGCCAATTTGATGATCTTCCTATTATTTACTCCTGCACTGAGAATCATTAGTCTTCTTATCTGCTTGCTTTTACTCGTTGTTGTGAATAAAAAAAGAAAGTCGAGTCATTCTGCTGTTTAAGGAAATTAGTCCAGCAGTGTGTATCATTTATAATTTAATAGAAATAATTAGAGAATTGTAGGTGTTTCAAGTAGCCGATGATTCTCTTTTTTTATACAGATAGCAAACAATTTATTTTTATATTGATTAAATAAAATAAAAAAATTAGTGTTTGATTTATTTTCCATTATGTATAAAGAAGAAAAGAATTTTATAAATCAAGCGCTTTTTATTATAATTGACGCACTTATTGAATAAAAATTAAATAATGTTGTATTACCAACCAAAATAAATTTAATCAATAAAAACATGGCATACTGTGTTCAACAAATCGATTTGAAAACATAAGAAAAGAGGAATAGAAATGAAATTATTAACAAAAGTTGCATTAGGTATTGTTACATCAGTAACACTAGGCGTCGTAGGAATGAACCAATCAGTGGAGGCAAGTACAGTTGATCATCGTGTAGACAGTGTGGGAAATTATTATGATGAAAAACTGGTCACTGTTCAAAGTGCGATAGATCCGTGGTATGTACTTGACTGGGATCAATCTGATTTGAACAATGTGTGTATGTTTCATAATGATGGGAATTGGAATCAGAAGTGGGGAATGATGTATAATGAAGAAGATGATTCATATACGATCATGTGTGGACCGCATTTGTTCGATAATTATCTAACATCATCAACATTAACTGAAACGAAAAATTTAGATAGTTTTGGTAATAATAAAGTTGGTAGTTATGGTGGTTCTTTTTATAATAGTAGTCATTGGAAATTACATAAAGTAGGTAATCATGTAAATGGGGGCGTATATCAGTTTAGAAACGCACAAAGTGGAAAACTATTGGATCTGTCAACTGGAAATGTGGGAAATGGAGAAAGTTTAGTCACTCGTCAATATACTAAAGATGGCATTAAGTCACAAGAATTTGTGATTCACGTAGAAGGAGAAATTTAATCCTTCTTGTAGAGCAAAAATTTTTAAGGATGATCAAAAGGAATTGCTGGGATCAGGATAGAATGCACCTAGTTTACTTTAAGGTACAATATTAGAATAGTAGTAAATTTCCTTTTGTTACCGCGTGAAAAATAAAAAGAAAAAACATAGCATCAAATACTAGATGGAAGTACAAGATGTATTGGAATAAAAAACAAATTCTTTTAAAAGAACAGCTTTTTTAATAAGTAATCAAAAAAACGAAAAAAAGACATAAAACAGTTTACCTTGTTTTGTGTCTTTTTATTTTGTGTAATACACACATCTATTATTTAATTTGAAAGCAAAGATAAATGGCTATTTCCGGAATGAAGTTGTGGATTCGTTGCTTGCAATGGATGGCTTTCAAACAGCTGATAGCTGTCTTCTTTTCCTTGACAGATCGCCATGATTTGGCGAACACTGTTCATGCCTTCAACTAATACTCCAAAATTTTGTTCACGATTATAATTATAAACAACAGCAGATGGATGTTTCTTTATCCCCATTTCACGGGCCATTTTTTGGTCTGAGAAAAATGCTTCTTTGACAAATTCAGATTGGCGATCTTCTTTGAACATGTTTAGATCTCCAATTTCTGAAAAAATCGATTCAGAAAGCTGTTGAGAATATGGAATTTTTTTACAACTGACTGCTTCTTGTAATCGGCTAAGAAATTGTCTTCCTTTTTTCTTTCCTTGAAAATGCGCAGCTTTGCAATCTAATGCAGCTGAATAAGTAATGGAAAATAGTTTGTTGCGCTCTTCAAGATTAGTTTGAGAAATCCCGTTAGTCTGCATGACATCCCCGATTGTCTGCAAGTTAACTAGTGGTAGAAAACGAAATTGTACTTTGTCTTTCGGCTTCTTTCCATATTCCTCATCAATAAATTGAACGAGCTGTTGCTCTAAATGAAAGCAGTTTTTCCCCAATGGATTAACAAAAAAATAGATTTCGATCATACGAATCTCCCCCAAATTAGATTCTATGCAAATCATGAATAATATTCACAACGTATAACTTACCAGAAAATCCCGAAAAAATGAACTCATGAGCCTTATGAAAATGATAGAGTTCTAATTTTTGGCCTCAAACATTCGTTGGATTTTATTTTTTGAAGGATGATAAGGAATCCCTTGACGTTGAAGGAAGTGCTCAAATGCTACTTTTCCACTGGCAGCATCAGTGACTTCTAATTCTAATTCATAATCGTGAAGCTGCTCCCCCCAACTTTCGTCAATGGCTAACAAGCCTTCATCAATAGGAAATTCAACACGCTTGGTCGTCAGTTCACCAATTTTGAATAATTGCTTGGAATCAATTGATAGTTCATGAAGTTTTTGAAAAACAGCACCCGTTCGTGGCAGTATCTGTTCCTCGATCATTTTAGTGGCTTCTTGGAGCGTATAGGTGTCTGTTGTTTCCAATTTTCCTTCTGTAGTTGGTGTTTTTAATGTGTACTCCGCATAGGTATCTAATAAGCGGATACGTAACCCACAACCACGCTTTTTTAATTGGAAATCAGGCGTATCATAATAAATATTGGTTTGGATATGGAAGGATTCCGTTGTAAGTTGATAGTGCGAAAGCAAACGCGTGTAATCTTCCTTAGTTAGCAATGTTTTAAATTCGATCTCTAACATTTCAGTCATTGGCCTCGCCCCTTTTCTTTTATTTTGCCTAATTTTTTGTTTTTGGTCAACTTCAAAGACAGAAGGTGCAAAAAAACTATGTTTATATGTTAGAATATCTATGAATGTTAACAAAGTAGAGGTATAGATTATGGAACGAGACTGGGAAGAGTTTTTAGCACCTTACGAACAAACAGTATCAGAATTAAAAGTAAAACTAAGAGGAATACGTAAACAATTTAGAGAACAAAATCGCCATGTCCCAATCGAGTTTGTGACGGGGCGGGTCAAACCGGTAGAAAGCATCGTTACCAAGTCTCAATTGCGTCATATCCCAATGGCGCGTTTAGAGGAAGAAATGTCAGATATTGCTGGGCTAAGAATCATGTGTCAATTTGTAGAAGATATCCATCAGGTGGTTGAGATCATCCGTAACCGAAAAGATATGAAAGTATTACAGGAGCGAGATTATATCACCAATAAAAAAGCGAGTGGGTATCGCTCGTATCATTTAGTGATCGAATATCCAGTCCAATTGATCAGTGGTGAAAAGAAGATCTTAGCAGAAATTCAAATTCGAACGTTAGCGATGAACTTTTGGGCAACGATCGAACATTCGTTGAATTATAAATACCAAGGTGTATTTCCGGAAGAAATGAGTGAACGATTACAACGTGCAGCAGAAGCCGCGTATCAACTCGACGAAGAAATGTCGAATATCCGTGAAGAGATCCAAGAAGCACAACGGTTATTCTCACATGGCAGAGGCAAATCTGAAGATGCCTATTATCGCTCATTGATCAATCAAGAGAATAAACATGAGGAGGCAAAAGATGAAGGTAGCGATCGTTCATAACAAGGAACCAAAAACATTAGCAGTCACCGAACGATTGAAAAATCTTTTGGCTCAAGCAAATATCAAGATCGATGATCAACAACCAGAGTTAGTGATTTCAGTTGGCGGGGATGGGACGCTTTTAGCCGCGTTCCATCAATTTAGCCATGCTTTGAACGATGTGCGCTTTTTAGGCGTCCATACAGGTCATTTAGGCTTTTATACGGACTGGCGAGACTATGAATTAGAAGAACTAGTCGATAGCCTGAAAACCAATCGTGAACAAAGTGTCAGCTACCCATTGTTAGATGTTCGAATCAGCTATTTAGATGATAAACCTGATCAACATTTTTTTGCTTTGAATGAGTCAACGATCAAGCGTTCTAACCGAACGATGGTAGCAGATGTATATATCAAGAACGAACTATTTGAAAGCTTCCGTGGTGATGGTTTGGCGTTGTCTACGCCTACAGGATCGACTGCGTATAATAAGAGTGTTGGTGGGGCTGTGATCCATCCAAGTATCAATGCGTTTCAATTAGCAGAGATAGCTTCATTGAATAACCGCGTTTTTCGTACGCTAGGTGCGCCGATGGTCATTGCTCAAGATGAATGGGTGGAGATCCGTTTAGAGAATACCGCCGATTATTTGGTGACGATCGATCAATTGGACGTTTCAAAAAATAATATACGAGCCATTTATTATCGCATCGCAGAAGAAAGAATCCACTTTGCTTCTTATCGACATATGCATTTTTGGCACCGTGTCAAAGATGCCTTTATTGGTGAGGTTTAGCAATGGAGTTCACATGGATCTATGAAAAAGAGCAAGCGCAACAAGTGAAATATTTTTTGAAAGAAAAAGGAATCTCCAAGGGACTACTAGCGAAAGTCAAGTTTCAAGGCGGCACGATCATGGTCAATGATCAGGTTGAGAACGTCTTGTTTTCTTTGACTCAAAATGATAAGGTAACCATTGTGATCCCAGCAGAAGGCGAGCACGAAACGGTTCTGTTAGACGAAACGCCGATCGTGATCGTTTATGAGGACGATCATATCTTAGTCGTCAATAAACCAGCTGGAATATCCTCGATACCGGCACAGTACCATCCTAACGGTACGATGGCGAATCGAGTAAAAGCTTATTATAAACAACAAGGCTATGAAAATCAGGTGATCCATGTAGTGACTAGACTGGATCGTGATACTTCAGGATTGATGCTTTTTGCAAAGCATGGCTTTGCTCATGCAAAATTGGACGTACAGCTTCGTGAAAAGAAGTTCGTCAAAAAATATCAAGCTTTAGTCAGCGGTGATGTGGATAAGTTGAACGTGCATGGGCAGATCGATTTACCAATTGCTCGTGATATGACATCATTATTAAAACGTAAAGTATCTTCTACGGGGAAGAGTGCGCAGACGGAATACTGGTTGGAGAACAGGTCAGCAGAGATTGCACTCGTTGATATCCAATTGCATACGGGACGCACACATCAGATCAGAGTGCATTTTTCTGCGATCGGGTGTCCTCTTTTAGGCGATGACATGTATGGGGGAAGAATGGATCTAGGCATAGCTAGACAGGCCTTGCATTGTTATGACTTACGGTTTTATCATCCATTTACAGAAAAATTATTAGAATTCAAACAGCCTTTAGCAAAAGATATGGCAACAATAGTGAAACGATTTGAAGATTAAGGTGAGGTGAGATTGGTTTGGACGAAAATCAAGAATTAGAGGAAAGATTTGCCCAGTTAGCTCAAGATCTAAGAGAAAACAATATTCAGGATTTTAGAAATAACTTCTTGGAGATGCATATCTACGAACAGGGGCAATTCTATCAATCCCTTAAGGAAGCAGATCGTCAACAGATTTATACCTATCTTTCGCCAAAGGAATTGGCGGATATGTTCGATGTCATTGAAGAAGATAACGAATATATGAAGGAATATTTAGCAGAAATGCGTCCTAGTTATGCCGCGGAAATGCTCTCAGAGATGTATACCGATAACGCGGTCGATTTGTTGAATACTTTAGATAAGAAACAAGTGGCGAAATATCTTAGTTTGATGACAGCAGAAGATGCGAGTGAGATCAAAGACCTCTTGCATTATGAAGATGAAACGGCTGGGGCGATCATGACGACCGAATTTATTTCGATCGTTGCGAATCAAACTGTTCGTTCGGCGATGTATGTCTTGAAAAATGAAGCAGATGTGGCAGAAACGATTTATTACATTTATGTAGTCAATCAGGACAATCAACTCGTTGGGGTTATCTCGTTGCGTGACTTGATCGTCAATGATGATGATGCGATGATCTCTGATTTGATGAGTGAACGGGTACTGTCTGTTCACGTAGGCGACGACCAAGAAGACGTGGCGCAAACTTTCCGTGACTACGACTTTCTTGCATTGCCTGTCACGGATTATGATGATCATTTATTAGGGATCGTGACTGTTGATGATATCATCGACGTTATCGATGATGAAGCAGCGAGTGACTATTCTGGACTAGCGGGGGTCAACGTCGAAGAAATCAATGAGAATCCAGTGAAATCAGCTTCTCGACGCTTACCTTGGTTGATCACTTTATTATTTTTAGGTATGTCGACTGCCTCTTTGATCAGCCATTATGAAGAATTGGTCAGTGAAGCAAGTATTTTAGCTGTCTTTATTTCTTTGATCACAGGGACGGCTGGAAACGCCGGTACACAATCGTTAGCGGTCGCTGTACGTCGCTTAGCGATTTCGGATGAAAAAGACCAAGGATTTGTTCGCTTGATCGTGGCAGAAGTGCTGACAGGTTTAGTGACTGGTGCTGTAACTGGTCTAACGATCTTCTTGATCGTAGGATTTTGGAAACAGAACTTTATTCTCGGCTTTGTAATCGGTATTGCGATGCTATTTGCGATCACAGTGGCAAATCTTGCGGGAAGTTTGATCCCGATGTTGATGGATCGTTTAGGCTTTGACCCTGCCGTTGCCAGTGGGCCATTTATTACGACCTTGAGTGACTTGACCAGTGTATTGATCTATTTCAATATCGCTTCGTTGTTTATGGGGTATTTTATGTAAGAAAATAGAGTTAAAATAGTGTTTGGGACATTAGTCCTCTTGTACTACCTAAAACCGAATAAACGGCGAGAACAGAAGTAACCTCTTCGGAAATAAGGCGCCATCCACAAAAATTTGAAGAACAATTTTCGTGGATGGCGCCTTATTTCTCGAGGCTGAACACTTCTGTCCCGACCTCTTATTTTTGTTTATTCAGATAAAGGAACGATTTTGGTACCGTGGACTTCGTGGACTTCTAAAGCATCCGCAACTACTTGTGCGTTTTCTGAAGTGATGCCACCACCAGGTAAAATGATGATTCGTCCGTCTGCATGAGCGATCAACTGTTTTAAGTGCGCAAAATTGTCTTCGATGTTTGTACCGGCAACCCCGCCATGTGTCAAGATACGATGAACGCCATGTTCAACCAACCAATCGATGGCTTCGTATTGACGTTCTTGAGGAATCGCATCAAACGCCATGTGGAAGGTGATCTGTAAGCCTTCTGCGGAGTCGATCAAGACTTCCAGTGCTTCTTCATCTAACCATCCAGAAGGAGTCAAGCAACCGATCACTACACCGTCAGTTCCTAGTTTTTTGGCTTCAATCAAGTCAGTGTGCATGATTTTCAATTCGATATCATTATAAACAAAATCGCCACCACGTGGTCGGATGATCGTCATAACAGGTACGCTTTTTTCATTAGCATAGCTCAATACTTCTTCAATGACACCGGTACTTGGTGTAGTGCCACCTACTGCTAGGTTGTCACATAATTCGATCCGGTTGGCTCCATTTGCGATGGCTAACGGGATCGATGTATAATTCTCCGCACAAAATTCTTTGATCATATTCTTGCTCCTTTGTTTTGCCTTCTTTTTTTGAAATTATACCATAGTTTTTACAGTTGCTAAAGCGTTCGTCAAACGGTAAGATGAAGGAGATAGCATGATAGGCAACATCAGATGACGAATGTTTTTAGAGAAGTTTTTTTATCTTTATATGACTATCTCACTACGTATTTTAAAGGAATGAATAATCACTATGTTAAAGAAAATAGACCAGAGTCGACTATTTTTATCAGAGAATGCCCAAATGTTCCGTTGCCCGTTATGTCAAGAATCCTTTTTATCGACCACGAATGGGCTTATTTGCCAAAAGAATCATCGTTTTGATTTATCTAAAAAGGGAACGTTGTATTTTTTATCTCACGCAATCAAAACCGAATATGATCAAGATATGTTTGCTCCAAGAAGACGAATGATCCAATCAGGGATGTATCAACCATTGATCGAACAGTTAGCTCAGCATCTACCAGATGATGCGACCGTCCTAGATGTCGGTTGTGGAGAAGGGAGTTTTTTGACGGCCATCGATCAATTACAACCACTAAAACAAGCAATCGGCTTTGATATCGCGAAAGAAGGCGTCTATGCAGCCACGGAACAGCCGATGCAAGCATTTTGGTGTGTCGCGGATTTAACCAATTTGCCTTTTGCAGATCAACGATTTTCGGCGATATTGAATATTTTCTCGCCTTCTCACTATCAAGAGTTTCAGCGAGTACTTGCAGATGACGGTATGGTGTTAAAAGTCGTTCCGCAATCAGGCTATTTAAAAGAATTACGCCAGGCTTTTTATCCAGATCAGCCAGAAAAACACCATTATTCTAATGAACGTGTTGTTGACAAATTCATGGAATCAATGGCGTCAGTGGAACGTCAACGTGTGACGTATGAATTTACGATTCCTGAAGAAAATCGCCGTGATCTCTTGGCAATGTCGCCACTGGAATGGCAAGTAGCAAAAGAAATAAAAGAGGCTCTGATGAAAGAACCTCTTAGAAAAATTACAATTGACGTAGAATTGTTAAAAGGAAATAAGAGAAAACGATTCCAATAAGAATATTATAGAGTTAAGGTTGCAAAAAGCGTTTAATGGTGATATAGTAGCAACAAGTTGTTTTTTCATTGGTTTTTATCAGGTTCCTGTTCTGATAAAAGATAGTGAAAAGAGCTTCACTAACGTAACGACTCGCAGTGACTGACACCGAGTTGATACGTTTTTTTTTATGCAAAAATCAAGATTTAAGCTAAAATTGATTTCACATATACATGAGAGGATGGATAGTATGAACCACATCGTTTTATTTGAACCTTTGATTCCAGCGAACACAGGAAATATTGCACGAACATGTGCAGCGACCAACACGCCGTTACATTTGATCGAACCACTAGGATTTTCAACAGATGATAAACAGCTAAAACGAGCGGGTCTTGATTATTGGCATGATGTAGATATCACGTATCATGCAGATCTACCAGCTTTTATGACATATTTAGGCGAGAGAAAATTACATTTGATCTCCAAATTTGCGAATAAAGTATACAGTGATGAAGACTTTGCAGATGGCGAAGAGCATTTCTTTTTGTTTGGGAAAGAGACAACTGGGTTACCGGAATCATTTATGCGCGAGCATGAAGAAAAATGCTTACGTATCCCAATGAATGACACGCACGTCCGTTCATTGAATCTATCGAATACAGCAGCAATGATCGTGTATGAAGCATTGCGCCAACAAGGTTTCCCAAATTTAGAGTTAACACATCATTACGAAAATGATAAGCTAGACTAAAGGTTGTGAAGAGAAGTTATGCTCCTATAAGAAAGCGAAGTTGAGAAAATAGGCACTCTGATTGCTCAACCTTCATTTTGATAGAGTAGGAGCTTCCTTTTTCACATTCTTTATCAAGGGTGTGGATGAAGTACGTGGATATTGCTGATCGAAAACAAGACTACATAAAGGACAGCACAGTTTTTTTACAATCGATTTTTAGCGATGTTCAATTGGCGCAAGCCTCTATTTTTTAGAAACAAGCTTATCTACACGGTCCAACGGGAAAATCCTATATGATAGTATATATACAAGTACGGAGTGAGGAGTCTAACATCTATGGAACTATACTTTACAAGACATGGTAAAACGGAATGGAATCTTGAAAGACGCTTTCAAGGGAGCCAAGGAGACTCACCGTTGTTACCTCAAAGTTATGAGGAAATCAAAGCATTCGGCCAAATGGTCAAGTCTGTTCCTTTTGAAGCTATTTATTGCAGTACAGCAAAACGTGCAAGAGATACAGCAAAAGGGATCAATCAAGAATTAAAGCATCCGACAGAAATCATTTATACAGATAAATTAAGAGAACTAGGTTTAGGAAAACTGGAAGGACAGTCGATCGAAGAGATGTACAAAAAGTTTCCAGAGAACTTACCTAATTTGCGAAATCATTTAGATAAATATGATCCAACACCTTTTGAAGGAGAGCCGATCACCGAAGCAATCACGCGGATCGAAGCAGTTGTTGCAGATGCAGTCTGTCAACATCAAGGGCCTATTCTATTTGTAGGGCATGGTGCCTCTCTAACTGCTGCGATCCAGTGGATGACTGGTAAAGAATTAAGTCAGCTACGAGAAATGGGCGGTCTATTCAATAGTAGCTTGACGATTTTAGAAACAGGAGAACCAAACAATCTGTTACCATATGATCTTAAAGTATGGAATCAGGTGGATTTTTTAGGTAATGGACAGCCAGAGCCTTTACTATAAATAAAGGAGGCGGCCTCGATGGAGCCAGAAGAAATGCCTTATTTTGTCGGCACAGTTGCCGCTATCTTTTTTCAAAATCCTAGTAATTTTTATAAAGTATTGCTCATCCAAGTCAGTGAAACAAGTGTTGATTATCGGGAAAAAGAAATTGTCGCAACTGGTAGTTTTGGCGATATCCAAGAGAACGAAGTGTATCGTTTTTATGGTGAGCTAGTTGATCATCCCAAATATGGCAGACAGTTGAAGGTAGAGCGTTACGAACAGGAAAAGCCAACGACAGCCAACGGAATCGTCAACTACCTATCAAGTGACAAGTTTCCCGGTATTGGAAAGAAAACCGCAGAGAAGATAGTAGAACTGCTTGGTGAAGATGCGATTGAAAAAATCATCGAAGATCCTTCACAATTGCAACAGATTTCAGGTTTAACGAAGCCCAAAAGAGAGATGATTGCTGAAACGATCCGTTTGAATCATGGAATGGATCAAGTGATCATGGGGTTGAACCGCTATGGATTTGGTAGTCAATTAGCCTTCAGTATCTATCAAGCTTACAAAAATGAAGCGTTGGATATCATTCAAGAAAATCCTTACCAATTAGTGGAAGAGATTGAAGGAATCGGCTTTAAACGTGCAGACAATTTAGCGGAACAGATCGGTATTGCTGCTGACTCGCCAAGAAGGATCAGAGCAGCAATCTTGCACCAGATTTTCCAACAGGCGATCCAAACCGGTGATACTTATGTTCCTGCTGAATCTTTGTTGCAGCAGACGATCAAAATCTTGGAATCAAGTCGTCCAATCGAAATCGAACCGGATCAAGTAGCGACTGTCATTATTCAGTTAGTGGAAGAGGGAAAGATCCAACAAGAAGAAACGAATCTATATGAAAATAGTTTGTATTTTTCTGAATGGGGGATCGGTAATTCGATCCAACGCTTGCTGAGTCGAAAAAAGGAAATCAAGTACGAACCAAAGGAAATTAAAAAGAATATTCGACGAATTGAGAAAATGTTTGGTATCCAGTATGGGGATTCACAAGAAGAAGCGATTTCTGAAGCGATTCGCTCACCACTATTTATCTTGACTGGTGGTCCAGGAACTGGAAAAACTACAGTGATCAATGGCATCGTTCATCTGTTTGCAGAGTTAAACGGCTTAGATCTTGATCCGACGAAATATACCCAAGAGATTTTTCCGATCCTCTTAGCTGCACCTACAGGACGGGCTGCTAAACGGATGAATGAAACGACTGGCTTGCCAGCTAGTACGATCCACCGGCTTTTAGGTTTGAATGGTCGTGAGAAAACCCCTTCGATCAGTACGAAGGAATTAGACGGTGGCTTATTGATCGTCGATGAAATGTCGATGGTTGATACATGGTTGGCCAATACACTGTTCAAGGCGATCCCTACGAATATGCAAGTGATCTTAGTAGGCGACAAGGATCAGCTACCATCAGTAGGTCCTGGGCAAGTCTTGCATGATCTATTAGAAATCGATCAAATCCCTAAAATCGAATTGAATCAGATCTATCGTCAAGGCGATGGCTCAAGTATCATTCCTTTGGCTCATGAGATCAAAGAAGGAAGATTGCCAGCAGATTTTACGAAAAATCAAAAGGATCGCTCTTTCTTTGCAAGTGATGCGTACCAAATCGAACCATTGATTTCTAAAATCGTGGAAAAGGCGAAAAACAAAGGATTTACTGCACAAGATATTCAAGTGTTGGCACCGATGTATCGCGGTGCCGCTGGTATCGATGCCTTGAATAAAATGATGCAAAATATTTTCAATCCAGGCGGTGGGAATCGGAAAGAAGTTCACTGGAATGATACAGTTTATCGAATCGGAGATAAAGTACTCCATTTGGTCAACACGCCAGAATTGAATGTGTTCAATGGTGACATGGGAGTGATCACAGGGATCATCTTAGCGAAAGATTCGGAAGATAAAGTGGACGAACTTGTCATCCAATTTGATGCCAATGAAGTGAGTTACAAACGAAATGAATGGAATAAGATCACCCTGTCTTATTGTTGCTCGATCCATAAATCCCAAGGTAGCGAGTTTAAGATGGTGATTTTGCCGATGGTCCATCAATACCAGCGAATGCTTCAACGAAATCTATTGTATACAGCGGTTACTCGTAGTAAGGAATTATTGATTTTGTTAGGGGAAGAGCAAGCGTATTTGACTTGCGCAAAAAACGAATCCGCTGTTCGATTGACGACACTGAAAAAGCGGATCGAAGACAATGAAATGACCCTTAATCTACGTACGAAATTAGCCGCCTATGAAGATTCCTTGACAGGTGATGATCCATTTGAAGAAGGAACGTATTCGGCAGTCATTGAACAAGTAACTGAGCCAACAAAACAAATAGAGGACCGTAAAGAGGTAACTGATCAAGCACAGGAAGTTTCGCTTTTTGCTGTTGAAGAAGAAAAAAATGAAGTGAAAGAAGCTGAAATGCCAAAATTACCTGAAAACTATATTCTCACAACCGAAGCTGTGGAACAGCAATGGATTGATCCGATGATTGGTATGGAAAACATCCGACCATAAATAGGAAACGTAAGTTGGAAGTATGAAGCATCAGCCAAAAAAAGCCACCCGAAACGCTATCGTTTCGGGTGGCTTTTCATTGGAATGGTAGACGATCCACCAGAAAAGCATACATGGATCAAGAGGTTGGCTGTTCTTCGCTCATTACTATTTTTTCACACCACAATAACTGTGTGTTATTTGTTAGTTGTAAATCAAACGATTGTTTTTCTAAATCTTCTCCATCTTCTTGACCATATTGGGGAATAGTAGAAACAATTCTAAGTTTGCTCGTTGTATAGTGATGGAAATACTTTGATTGCATTTGCTTCTTCTGTAATAACAAAAGGAGCAACCAAGCAATTTTAAATAGATTTACTCGTTCGACAACCACGAAATCGATCGTCGGTTTGGTTACATCCGCGGTAGGAACAATCGACACTCCTCCACCGAAATAGGGATGATTGGTTGCTGTACATAGAAAGGCTTTTTTAAAATTCACACGTTTCCCACCGATATCTACAAGAATCGGAAAGCCTTTTTGTGAGAAAAGAACATACAGTAAAGAAAAAATATAAGAAAGCGAGCCTAAATTATACTTATTCAATCGTTTTTTTGCATTGGAATGATTCGTAGCATGAACGATTGCTGCGTCTAACCCGATCCCAAAATTATTGAGTGCCAACCCTTCGCGATCGTTTACTTTTTCTTCATAATGCAACACATTGATTTTTTGTGGTTCTTTGGTTGCTAAAATCGTTTCTAAAGCTTTTTCTGGATCTCTACTTAACCCAATCCCACGAGCAAAGTCATTGCCCGAACCGGCTGGTATGAAACCGACAGGAAACGAGACGCATAAATGATGAAACGTATTTAGAACCTGATGTAGTGTACCATCTCCACCAATAACGATGAGAAGCGGGTACCATCCGATAGTATCAGCATTTATATCCTCTCCCCATTCAATGAGGGTTTCTTTGGCTAAGCGTTCGGCTATAAGTGTATCGTGTCCTTTGTATTCACTATAGTGAACCGTATAGGAAAGTTTCTTTTTTTCAAAAATTGGTAAAATCTTATCTGCTGTTTTCTTTCCATTTCCGCTACCAGCAGCTTGGTTGATTAATAGGTGATAATGAAAATTCATTTTTTCCTCCTGGAATGCACCAAAGTATCGAGTACTTGAGTTGAGAAAACAAGTCTTGTCGGGCTCCTTCATGAGTTCTCATTGGCATACGATAGCAAGGCGACATAGTCAAAAGGAGAGCAAGCAGTGTCAGATTTAATCAACAGCTGTGAATACTTGTGGTTTTAGTCATGTAAATAGATCAACGATGCTTCACTAAATCTTCTCACTATAAGCGGTTGGTTTTCTAATAGAGTCAACCAGTGAAGGTTCAACAAAGCACCTCGTCATTATTGTCAAAAGAATTACAATCTTGGTTATTATAGCAGAGGTTTGGGGAAATGAAAAAGAAGTTAAGTTAGAAAATACAATAAAGAACAAACGAAAAAACGTAGGTAAAAGATAGAAACGAAGAATTGTCTGGGAAGTGTTAGTCAACGCTGGCACCCATTTTTTTGATAAAAAGAGCGCGATTCCTTTATCTATCAAGCCCCAATCTCTCAACGATGCTGTTCAGTAAGGTCTTGCACTAACTAATCGAGGTGTCTTGCTTGTTTTTACTTCTTTTATTTTTTATAACAATCTTTTCAAGTTAAGGTAAAAATGCTGAAATGGGTGTATAGAGGGAAGGTTGTAATCTAGAATTGTTATGTTATAATACGCCTTGCGGTTCGTCGACCATCCCGCATTAACAAAACTAGGAGAAATGAGGAATAGAATATGGAGAGAACAAAGAGTAGGCAACGACTGATGGTAGTCGTTGTTAATGGGCTGATCATGGCATTATATCTAGCGTTAACGATTTTGGTAGCACCTGTATCTTCAGGACCAATCCAATTTCGTATTTCAGAAAGTTTGAATCATTTAGTTGTATTCAATCGAAAATTATTATGGGGTGTCTTAGGTGGCGTGATCGTTTATAATGCCATTTATGGTTTTGGTGTTATGGATGTGATTTTCGGTGGTGGTCAAACACTACTTGCATTAGGACTAACGGCACTTATCCAAAATAAAGTGAAAAATGTCAAAGTGCGCTTAGCATTAAATACAGCGTTCTTTACAATCAGTATGTTTATGATTGCTTATATGTTAGTACCAACTGGCGGTCAAGCGTTTTGGACAACCTATGGTACACTTGCGTTAAGTGAATTTATCGTGATGGCTGTTTCTGCGCCATTGATGTATTATCTAGACCAAGCAGTGAAATTCAACGATCGTGTATGATTGTTTTTAATCGAGTAAAAAAGCCAGGAATTCCAAAAGTCTTAAATGATTTTGGGATTTCTGGCTTTTTTGAAATATGATTTTTCGAAAAATAGTTAGTAAATATCAACCACTAAACAGGTTTTTATTTATCAGAATCTTGTAAGTTTTCAATTTCGATCACTTTGTAATTTTTCTTTTCTAAGTGATTGACGATCGAATCACAGACACTTTTTTCTGTATGCGCAGGTAGAGTGATCAAGGTACGACGGATGTATTCATCTTTTTCGATATCTAAAGTGATACAACTAGCAATGCTACTATATTTTGCGATGATCTTTGAAATCGCCGCTAAGTCACCTTGTTTACCTGTCGAAGCAATCGTCAAGACGTAGCTTCCTTGTTCTACGCTCCAAGACTGAGACAACATACCAAGCAATGTACTGTGTGTCAAAATCCCATAGAAATGGTTTTGGCTATCAAGTACAGCGATGTATGGCAGCTCTTTGATCGTAAAGAATACTTTAAAGAAAGAGGTATCTAAATAAATGAATTTTGTTGCGTTTTTCAATAGATGAGTGACCGGTAAAGTCATATCGCCGCCATTTGCTTTGTGACGATAGATGTGCATTTTATAAATATTTCCACGGAAAATATTCCCGGAAGTATCAAGAATCGGTACACAACGGTAACCGGATGTTTCTAAAATTTCTAATGCTTCTTCCAAGTTGCTTGTCTCAGAGACGGTAGTCAAATCTTTTTTCTTGTAAACAAGAGTTTTTAATAGCATAGTCATACCTCCAGATTGTTCATTTTTAAAATCCTTTAAGTAATCATATCATAACTAAAATAAAAACAGTAGAGCGTACGATCACTAATTGACATAAAATAATTTACATGATAATGTAGTATGGTATAAATTTGGTTTTCAGTGAGGAGGGGAAACGGATGGCAAAGAAAAAAGCGGCATTAGCATGTTCCGTTTGTGGTTCTCGAAACTATACTAAGTCGATTAGTGAAGGAAAAAGCGGCGAGCGTTTGGAAATCAACAAATTTTGTAAATATTGTAATCAATACACATTACATAAAGAGACAAAATAACAAGGAGGAGGCTTACGATGAAATTTCTTAAAAGTGTAAAAGATGAAATGAAACAAGTGACTTGGTCAAGTAAAAAACAATTACGTAAAGATACACTAGTCGTTATCGAAACATCGATCATCTTCGGACTAATGTTTTTCGTGATGGATACAGCGATCCAAAGTCTGTTTGCATGGATCTTGCAATAATTCAATGAGTTTATCTAAATAAAAGGCGAGCTATCCATGATTATCAATCAATTGGAAGCTCTATTTTTTTATCTGTCACTTATTTATTAGAGAAAGGTTTGGCAATGTAAAGATATAATTGTGAATAATTTAACAAATAACGAATCCATTAATTGATAAGTAAGGTGGGAATGATGGAAGTTCATGAATTATTAAAAAAAATGCGTGTTGATAGAGGCATCTCTCAAAAAAAACTAGCGCATGGAATTGTTTCGCGGGAAACGTTAGCTAAATATGAGAATGGGAAAAATCATCTACCATTATTAGTCTTTTTAGAATTATTAGAACGATTGAATATGACGATCGATGAATTCATGTTTTATCTTGATGGAGATAAGGTATCTCAAAAAAATTTGAGTTTGAAGAAAATGTTCCGGAATCTAGAAAAAAATAGTGGTGCAGTCAATTATCAATTAAAAAAACTAGCCCAAGAAGTAGAATACTCAGATGATTTAGTCGTCATAAGAAATTATCTTGCTGTCAAAACTTATAAGTGGTATGAGGGGATCGATGGTGTAAAAAAATTAAATAAAAAAGATACTAATTATCTGAAAAGATTATCTGATTATTTAGAGAAAATCGATGAGTGGGGAAGATTTGAAATGACGACCTTTGCTAGTCTCCTCTATTTATTTGAAACAAGTTACATTAAACAGCGGTTGAAAGAAGTAGAAAAAAATGTGATGAGAAATGGAGAGTTTGAGATCTTCCATTCCATATTATCAGGTATTTATAATAATGTGTTTTTACTGATGATTGAAAGAGAAGAGCTAAAATTAGCTAAGTATTATTTGGAAAAACTATTTGAGACTCGACGCAGAATTATTTTTCAGCGAGAAACTGAAATATATCACCGGTTTTATCAACTTTTACTTGCGCACATCGAAGGAGAGGCTGTCAGGAAAAAAATAAAGGATTTTATTAAGGGATTAGAATTGATTGGAACGAGCAAGTTAAAGAATGAATTTTTAGCTGATTTACATAGATTTGAAGCACAATACGAGATTGAACATATTTTTAACATATGAGGTAAAAAATTTCTTAGAAGCCAACAAAAACCAAAAAGTTTGCTATCTTTTCGTTTTTTGTTGGCTTATTAAGGGAGAGTTTGAACTGTTCGGACTATCTGGAAATGTAGATATGTACTGATTTGAATCATGCAATGTGACTATTATTTGGAATGGTTCTCATAAGTATCCTTTAGTATCTTTACTTCTTTTTCCAAGGACGAGACTTTTAAGCTTAAAAAGAAAACAGTGATACAGGAGAGAATCAGTGCGAGAGAATCTAACCAATCAAAAATCGTTGCAATGAGTTGTCTTATTGTTTCCATCGGGATACCTCCTCTCGTAAATTTCTATAAAGCTCAATAAGATTCCTTACGACTATAATTGTACGTTGTAGAAATAAATAATATTGACTTGGGTATGTATTTTCATAGGTCTTTTTATAGAATAACAAAAACCAAAAATATTTTTATTGCCCTCTCTTTATAAAATGAGTTTTTTTGTTTAAAATTATTCTTAAAAAAACAGTTGATCATATAAGTTTTTTGTCAAAATAAGAATAAATAACAATTTTACGATCACTCGAGTACAAAAAATAAGTCACTAGTAAAAACCATCAAACGGTGCTATAATCAAAGAGAGGAAAAGCTTCGGGGAACTGAGGTTTTTTTATTTTACAAATGAAATGAGGAGCCTTCAATGGAATCTTTTGAAAAAAATTGGTATGTATTGCATACATACTCTGGATACGAAAACAAAGTAAAAGCAAATATCGAGTCACGTGCGCAAAGTATGAAAATGGCTGATTTTATTTTCCGTGTCGTTGTTCCTGAAGAAACAGAAACTGAAGTAAAAAATGGGAAAGAAAAAGAAATCGTTCATAAAACATTCCCTGGATATGTCTTAGTAGAAATGATCATGTCAGATGCTTCATGGTATGTTGTCCGTAACACACCGGGCGTTACAGGTTTTGTTGGTTCTCACGGAGCAGGAAGTAAGCCTGCACCTTTATTACCGGAAGAAGTAAATCATATCTTACGTTCAATCGGTATGAGTTTACGTCAAAACGAACTTAAAGTAGAAGTTGGCGAAGTTGTTAAGATCATCGAAGGAGCTTTTGCTGGATTAGAAGGTCAAGTGACAGAAGTCGATGAAGAAAAAGAAAAACTAAAAGTAAACATTGACATGTTCGGTCGTGAAACAAGTACAGAGCTTGATTTTGATCAAGTAGACAAGATCGACTAAACAGTGATCAGAATAATGGAGGAGTTGGGATGCCTAGTCATCTCAGCTCTTTTTTGTTTTGAATGAAAGGAGTGAGAAAAGTGATAAAACAAAATAAAGTAAATTTTAATCGGGTGCTAAGTCGCATGGTGTTGCTGGTACTGCTAATCCTATCTGGTTGCCAAACGCAAGAAAACAAAAGCCAAAAAGAAACTGCCTCCACGGAAACAACGGTGACAAGCCAAGTGAAACCAGTGGAAAAAGGAACTATACCTACCTTATTTGTTCACGGATATAAAGGGACAGTGAATTCGTTCAAAGGAATGATCGATCGTTTAGAAACGGAAAGCAAAGGGCAGCAAGAATTGACATTGACTGTAGATATCAATGGAAATGTTCAAGCCCAAGGTGCTTTATCAAAAGAAGCAACCAATCCGATGATCCAAGTACTTTTCGAAGACAATGAAAATAATGAGTGGAACCAAGCAGAATGGATTCGTGCATGTCTGGTTTATTTGCAGACAACTGATCAAATCAACAAGGTGAACATTGTCGGACATTCAATGGGTGGGGTCAGCGGACTCCGTTATCTAGTCACGTATGGGCAAGAAACCACTTTACCGCAAGTTGAAAAGTTTGTAGCGTTAGGCGCACCTTTCAATGATTTCGTGGATGATAGCGGTCAAAATTTAGCTGATTTACTCGAAAATGGGCCAACAGTGGTGTCTTCAAGGTATCAAGATTATCAAACCATGGTAGGAAATCTCCCAACCAACACACAATTTTTATTGGTTGCAGGGCAGTTGAGTGAAGTAGAGCTAAGTGATGGAACTGTTCCGCTGAATAGTGCATTGGCAGTCTATGCCTTGTTGAAGCAACACGGTAATCCTGTAATGGAAAAGGTCGAAGAGGGTGAAGGGGCCTCACATAGTATGCTTCATGAAAATGAAGAAGTGGATCGAGAAGTTAGTCGATTTCTTTGGGGTATTGATTGAAGAAGAAAAGGCTGAATTCAGATGATCCACTAATAATATCAGATTTTTTAAATCCAATAGGGTGTATGCTATATAAATTTATTTATTCATTTTATTTGAAGTAGCGTTTGATTTTCAAGTTCGTAGATGTGATCTGCAAAGTCTTCCATCATATCGTTATGACTAGAAAAAATTAGAATTCTTTGAGTATCTTCACTAAGGTAATTATCTAACAAATCCAAAACATTTTCTCGACTGTTTTTATCAAGAGCATCAAAAGGTTCGTCTAGAATCAAATAGGTAGGTTCATCCATAAGCGCTTGAATGATTCTTAATTTTTGTTTCATACCAAGTGAATAATATTTATACTTTTTATTCAGATCTTTTTCTAGATTCAATTGACTTGCTAAAAAACGAATTTTTTTTCATTAGCTACTTTGCGGATATTTGCTAAATACAACAAATTTTCTGCACCAGTCCAACTTTTAATAAAATCAGGTGAGTTAATGAAAACTCCAGCATCAGGTATAAAATCTTGATCTACACCTATTATTTTTCCAGCAACTTTGACCATCCCTTTTGTTGGGGTAGAGTATCCTACAATGAGCTTCATAAGTACACTTTTTCCGGAACCATTTATTCCTTTAATAAAAGATTTTTTTCCTTCATTGAAGGTAACATTCACATCTTGAAATAAAATTTTTTGCTTATACTGTTTTCCCAAATTAATCAATTCAATCAATAAAATTCATCTCTTTTCTTAAATCTAAGATTCAAAATCGTCATAGAAATACCTAGTATCGTTAAATCACCAAGCAAGTACAATAAATTTTCTATTATACTATCTGAGATACTAATCAATCCAAAATTTAAAAGTAAATCTACTATCAAAACTGATAATAATAAAAAAGTTGACACTGGAAGAATAAATATATTATTTGATTTTAGCTTAAAGTAATCATAGTAAATTAAGAATATAAATAGTATGGTGAAATATTTAAAAAATAGGATAGTAAAAGTTATAATATTGACGTCTAAAGATAGGTTATATATATATCCCCAAAAAAATAAAGTACTAAAAAAGCTTATAAATTGAATTACGCTATTTAATAAAAGTACAGAAAAGATATGTTTTATCCTTAGTAAAAAAAATCCAGATTTTTTATTTCTATATAAAATCATGGAATACATCGAAGCTGAGGATGTCAAATTATCTATAGTGAATAGTAAGGTAATTATATTCACTAAAAGATAAAAAACAATGAATTTAGGATTTACTAATTCGATCAAGAACTTCTTGTAGACAGATGAATTAAAAGCAATCAGGCTGAATACTTCCTGTAAAGCGATATTACTAGAAAAAATATAGATAACATAGATTACTTCTAGTGAATAAACAATTGTGTAACATACTATTTTTTTTGTCATAGATCGATCTTCCGAGTTTTGATATGAAAAATAAGATGTCCAAGTCCCCAAAAAAGTAAATTTGAGAATAGAAAACCAATTATTCCAAAATGACTAAAATAGGTAGGTTCAGTTCCATATCCTTGAAATTCGCTGAAACTTGTTATGTACGAAATAAAAGGGTTAAAGTAGGGTGATAAATTTATGTTTACAAAAGCATAAAAATAAAAACTATATATCATAATAATAGTAATGTACGGTGCCCATATATTTTTGAAGGAAAAGGATGTTACTAACATGAGATACCCTGATAAAGATAATAATAAAATCAACGCCAGAGAATAGATTGAAATTATTTTGAAGTCCGCATTGCCAACTTTAATGTAACTTAATGTTGTAAATGTGATAGAAAGTATCGCCGTGTAAATAACATTACGATTAAATAATATAGCCAACTTATACCGGAAAAAACGAAAAATACTCTCGCATTTCATCACTTCCATTTGAATAAAACTATGTTTTTCAAACAAATAAAAAAAGGATATCGTAAGCATTACTGACATTGATAGGAAATTAGAAAAAATCCATCCTGTAGTAATGATGGTTTTAGGCATAAAACTGACAAATAAAATTATGATTAAAGAAG
Source organism: Enterococcus mundtii (assembly GCF_002947535.1). Taxonomy (GTDB): domain Bacteria; phylum Bacillota; class Bacilli; order Lactobacillales; family Enterococcaceae; genus Enterococcus_B; species Enterococcus_B mundtii_B. The sequence goes on along the minus strand of NZ_PUAP01000021.1, from coordinate 116,483 downwards.
AAATAGTCGGATAAATCAAAAACTTATAATTCAACATTATGACTCCTTCCGCAAATCAATACTATACCAATAAATAATGGGATAGAGTTTGCAAGCAACAAAAGATATGTGTTAAATGTATAATAATCACCAGACGCCATAATCACCGTTGGATTAAAATACAACGAAATATCTTCAGAAAAAGCTGTCATTCCTGTACCGATAGCCGACATGCTATAGTAATATAAAGGTGCGGCTAATAAATATATTTTCGCTTCGGAAACGATCAATGAGATAGAAGTACCGAAGATAGTATATATAAATGGTATCCAGAAAAAACGAACAACTCCTTCTAGAAAAGACTGCAAAAACCTATGATTGACATAAAAATTGGATCCGAAAATATCTTCAAACATTGGACGTGTCACAGTATCGTTGATAGAATCATGTAATGCAATAAAGCAAAATAAGTAATAGATAAAGAAACCAAAAAATGTTGCCAGTGCGATTTTTGTAGCCGTTGATAATATTTTCCTATAAACAAAATTTCTAAAATTTAAAACATGATAAATTTCAAATTTATAAATGGTTTGCCATTTTTGAGCAAATATTGCCGTTCCAATAGAGGCTACTAAAGGGATGAACATTTGAAATAAATTCGTTCCAAAAATCAAGCTATAATCAAAAGACCAAACAGACTCTGTTAAACTCCTCCAAAAGAAATCAAAAACATTAATAAAGGCTTGACCTTGATTCATTTCTTGTCTAAATGCTAAGTTTGTTACATAAAGAAAGGCATTTGAAATATATTCATTTAAAATAGAGAATACCATTATGAAAAATATGACTAAACTAAGTGAAATGTGATATTTATTTAATCTCCAAAAATTATTCAAACATACATCTCCTTTTTTCAATCGGTATGTGACAAGAAGACGGTGCAAAAGTGTTCAGCCTCTATAAATAGGACGTAATCTCCAAAAATTTCTCTTTGAACTTTTGAGATTACGCCTTATTTAAAGAAGGCATATCCTTTCTCGCTATTTATTTGGTTCTAAGAGAAAATAGCGAAGTTGTTTTGACACGGATTCTTGCCCAGCATCTTTAAGGGGTCCATGTTCCTGAAATGTAAGTCGTAGGGTCAATGATGTTTTCTCTTTGCGAAGCTAAATGGACAGTCGAACCCGCTGAACCGTTCCCAGGAAATGCAGAATTTGTAAGATAATTAAATAATCCTTGTCCTTTTCTTGATCCATTCTGATAAAGAGCGAACCATTGTTTGTGACTTTTTTGGTTGGAACTATTCCAATTAACGTATGTAGTAGCACTTGATGAAGTTTTGGTTACATTTGCGGATACTGCTGTATACGTATATGCAGTTGTTCCTCCAAAAGATTCAGCTTCAACTCGTTTTGTACCACCTAAAAGTAAAATTCCTAAAATACTTGTAATGTGGGTAGTAATAGTTGTTTTTTCTTTGATAGAATCATGTTCTTGACTTCCAGCTATTTTTTAGGATATATCCAAAAAAAATATATCATATCAATATAAAAACGTAAACCTTTTCATTGAGTTTTTTTGTTTTTTTTAATATGTATTCGTTGTTGAAATAATAGTTTTATTGTGACGTTATTGGAAAATGTAATTGTTGTTTTATAAATGAATTTAAAATTCTGGAATAATGAATAGCTCAAATGATTAATGACATGCCTCACGAGATTGGGACAGAAGTGGATCGAGAAGTTAGTCAGTTTTTATGGAATAGTTGAGTCTAATAAAAAGAGCAATTAGCGAACGTTTTGGACGAATGTTCGGTAATTGCTCTTTTTGTTTTTATGGAAATTTGGTTTTCTCTTTCAATTGAGATGTATTTCTCAACGCTTTTGATAGTTGATTCTCATTATTTGATAATAATCGTTCGTCTAATAAACATGAACTACTAAAAAACAAGTAAAGTGAGTGTGAATGTTTTTGAATAAAACGGATAAAGACAGGTTTTCTATGAGTTATTTCATATAACTTGAGTTTTTTTCTGAATATATTACAAAGTTTTCTTGAAAATGTTCGTATTTTTTCTTATAATGAGACAGAACACGAATGAGGGGGAGAACAATGAGGAAGAATGTTCCGTATTTGATCATTGCACCAGGAACGATCTTATTACTATTTTTTATGATTTTGCCATTGGTCAATATCATATGGCCAACTATTTTTACTGAAACAGGGGCTAGTCTGAGTGCTTATACTAGTTTTTTGACAGATGATTTCAATTTGAGGATTTTTCTTCGAACAATTCGCGTTTCTGTCATTGTGACTTTGATTTCTGCCGTTTTAGGTATTCCAACTGCTTATTTTATTGCAGGCGTGGGGAAAAAGTGGAAAAGTTTATTGATGGCAATGACGATGTTTCCATTATTGACCAATTCAGTCATCCGTAGTTTTGCCTGGATCAACATTCTAGGAAGGACAGGAGTAATCAATAATTTCTTGATTCGCTTAGGACTGATCGAACAACCCATCGCCTTACTATATACGGAGTTTGCAATTATTATCGGGTCTGTCTATTTGTTCCTACCTACCATGGTCATGACACTTGTCGGTGTGATGGAAAATATTGAGAAAGAAACACTGGAAGCTGCCGAAACGTTAGGTGCGAGTCCGTTTAAAACGTTCTATAAAATTGTCATGCCGCTTTGTATACCTGGAGTGATCGTTGGCAGTATTTTAGTATTTACAGGCACGTTGACGGCTTATACGACACCACAACTTTTAGGTGGAAACCAAAATATGATGATGGCGACTTTCTTATACCAGAAAGCATCGACTTTAGGTGATTGGACTTCAGCAAGTGTCATTGCATTGATCATGATCGTCACTACTCTGATCGTGAATAAAGGATTGAATATGATTGCTGCACGTTTGGATCGGAGGGAAATGAATCATGCGTAAGCAAAAAGGGATGACGATCATCGCAGTATTAGTTTTTGCGTTTTTGTTTTTACCACTAGTGATTATTGTTGTGACGTCTTTCGGACAATCATCAACGATACAATTTCCAATTGATGGATTTTCATTAGAGTGGTACAAGAAAGCGTTAAGTTCTGAAACATTTATGAACAGCTTTAAATTGAGTTTAAGTATTGGCATAGGGGCTACTCTGTTAGCTTTATTAGTAGGTGTGCCGACTTCTTACGCACTTTCTCGTTACCACATGAATAGTAAACAGCTTTTTAAAAATTTCTTTTTGTCTCCAACGATGATTCCGGGTATCGTTGTCGGTTACTCCTTGTTCCAATACATCGTGATCAAGTTTAACTTGCCAGTGATCCAAGCTTTGTTGATTGGTCATTTTTTGATCAGCCTACCGTATATCATTCGCGTCGTAGGTTCAAGTATGGAGCAATTAGATTTTTCGATTGAAGAAGTTGCCTGGACATTAGGTTGTACAAAAACCCGCGCTTTTATGCAAGTCGTCTTACCAAATGTTTCTTCTGGAATATTTGCGGCGTTTATGCTGGCTTTTGTCAACTCATTCAATAATGTACCAGTTTCAATGTTTTTATCTGGACCAGGAGTAACGATGTTGCCCACTTCATTATTGAGCTACATTGAATATACGTATGATCCGACTGTGTCGGCGATTTCAGTGATGATCATGGTATTAACCGTTTTCTTGATGTTTATTATTGAGAAAACGTTAGGATTGGCTTCGATCGCTTAACTGTTGAATGAAGAAATCGAACAGTACTTGAGAATGACTGGAAACTATGAGGGGGAGAACCGTGAGTTTTGTAAATTTGAACAATATCCGTGTGAGTTATGACGGAAAACAAAATATATTAGAAGATTTGTCTATTTCAATGGAAAAAGGAGAGCTAGTTTCTTTGCTAGGACCTAGTGGTTGCGGTAAAACAACGACGCTACGTGTGATTGCTGGATTGATTTCGCCGAACGATGGCTCTTTTGTTTTGGAAGATCAAGAATTAGTGAAAGTTCCTGTGCATAAACGTAATTTTGGTATGGTATTTCAGAGCTATGCGCTGTTTCCTCACTTGACGATTGCTGAGAATGTCGCTTTTGGCTTGAAATTGCGAAAAGAAAATAAAGCAGATATCGCCAAGAAAGTAGCAGATATGCTAGCGATCTGTGGCTTGGAACAGTTGGGTGATCGTTACCCGAAACAACTGTCAGGTGGGCAACGCCAACGAGTGGCTTTGGCTCGAGCTTTGGTTATTGAACCTAAGTTACTACTCCTAGACGAACCATTAAGTAATCTAGATGCGAAACTACGTGTCCAAATGCGGATCGAAATCAAACGTATCCAACAACAACTTGGTATCACAACAGTTTTTGTGACCCACGATCAAGAAGAATGCTTCTCGATCTCGGATAAAGTCGCGGTCATGAATAATGGTGTCATCGAGCAATATGATACACCGGAAACAATCTACCGACATCCAAAAACTCGTTTTGTTGCACATTTTATCGGTTTTGAAAATTTCTTTCCAGTTGAACAAATCGAAGGCATCCGCTATCAAGCCGCTGGGAATGTCATTGAGACACCTTATGAGCAACCGATAGCAGAGCGATTAGTAGCGACGATCCGTCCTGAAGATATCGAGATTGCCTCTGATGCGACACATAACGGTGTAAAAGGTGAAGTGAAAGTCAGAACATTTTTAGGGAAAAGTTACCAGTATGAAGTGACAACGGATTTAGGTAAGTTCTTAGTAAACGGTACGGATAAACAAATTTACCAAGCAGGAGATCAAATCAACCTGCATTTCCCAAAAGATAAAATCGTTCTTTTGGAAGATAAATAAGTAGAGAAAAGGGGAAAAATCAGTGAAAAAAGGCTTTCTAGTAAGTTCAGTAGTTTTAGCAAGTATGTTTGTATTGACAGCTTGCGGTGGAGGATCTGAAACTAATTCTTCCGAAGCGAAAGAGTCAAAAGATCTAGTTGTATCAACATTTGGTTTAAGCGAAGATATCGTGAAAAGCGATGTGATGGATCCTTTTGAAAAAGAATTCGATGCGAAGATCACTATGGATCTAGGTAACAGTGGCGATCGCTTCAACAAATTAATCAGTAATCCTAGAGGAATCGACGTTATTGAGTTAGCGCAAGCGAACTCAGCGGATGGGGCTTCTCAAGAATTATTTGAAAAACTAGATGAATCAAAAATCCCGAATTTAGCGGACTTAACTGAAGGAGCGAAGGAAGTCTTTGACAGTGGTGCAGGTGTTCCGATTGCCGTAAACAGTGTAGGTATCGTTTACGACAGAGAAAAAGTTGGAAAAGAAATTACTAGCTGGTCAGATCTTTGGGATTCAGCATTAGAAGGAAAAATCTCGATCCCGGAAATCACGACGACTGCCGGACCTTTGATGATGTATATTGCAAGTGACCATGCGGGTGTAGCGATTGAAGATGACAATGGAGAAGCAGCATTTGAAGCTTTAGAAGAATTGAAACCAAATATCGTTAAGACTTATGCAAGATCTTCTGACTTAGCAAATATGTTCCAAGCAGGAGAAATTGAAGCAGCGATCGTGATGGATTTTGCTTATGATATCGTCAAAGGAGATTCTGACACGATCGAATACGTGGTCCCTGAGAGTGGCACATATGCGAACTACAATACGATCAATATTCCAAAAGAAGCAGCGAACAAAGAATTGGCTTACTCATTCATCAACTATAGAATTAGCGAAGAATCACAAAAAACAAAGGCACTTTCATTAAATGAAGCACCGACGAATGATAAAGTGGAATTAAGTGAAGAAGAAGCTGGTAATATGACTTATGGTGCAGTTGCTGACCGAGCAAAAAACATCGACTTTGATTTCGTGAATAGTCAAATGACTGACTGGATCGACCGTTGGAATCGTTTGATCAACCAATAAACATTTTCCTATAACGGGAAATCATTGAAAAAATAAACATTGGGGTGGTTGTGTCGGAAGCGCACAGCCCCCTATTCTTGTCTAAGGACAATAAAAGTGAGGGAAAAATGTGAAGATTGACTTACTGATTAGAGATGCTCAAGTGTACAACACAGCCAAACAATGTTTTGAGAAGAAACATGTCACAGTCAGCGGTGAAAAATTTTATTACATCACAACAAAGGATCTGAGTCACTTGGAGATCCTTCAAGAAATTGATGGTCGAGGGAAATATATGATTCCTGGTTTGATCGACAGCCATATGCACATTGAGAGTTCAATGACTACGCCAAGTATTTTTTCCAAGGTCGTTTTACCATTTGGTGTGACTACAGTGATTGCGGATGCGCATGAGATGGCAAATGTTTTTGGTCTTGAGGGATTGACTGAATTTATGGCTGCAGAAACGGAATTAGATATTTTCCATGCAATCCCATCGTCCGTTCCTTCCACCACACCTGAACTAGAAACTACCGGTGGAATCATTGGGTTAGCTGAAACAGAAAAGTTGTTAGACAATCCAAAAGTGATTTGTTTAGGCGAAGCAATGAATTTCCACGGTATTGCCCATGAACCAACTTCGCTGATTCGTCAAATCATTGATCTATGTAAAGAAAAACGCCCAACGATGCCGTTGGAAGGACATTGTCCTAAAATTTACGAAGAAGAATTGGCAGCATTTATGTATAGCGGGATTTCTTCTGATCATACGCATCAGTTTCCGGAATCCTTAGCAGAAAAAATTGAAAATGGCATGTTCATCCAATTCCAAAACAAGTCGATCACACCGGAAAATATGGCGGTAATCACGGAAAATGAGTATTATGACTATGCTTGTATCATCACAGACGATGTGATGGCAGATGATTTACTCACTGGGCATTTAAATGAAAATTTGAAAAAAGCAGTTGAGGCGGGGCTACCAGTCGAACAAGCAATCTATATGACGACTTATACACCAGCACGTAGAATGGGCTTGAATGATCGGGGATTGATTGGACCTGGAAGAATGGCTGATTTTATTTTGTTAGATGATTTATCCACATTCGCTATTTCTGCGGTCTTCAAATCGGGTAAAGAAGTCTACCGACACGGTGAGGCGATCACTTATCCAGAAAAAATCGAACAATTTCCTGCTTCATACAGTCAAACGGTCCATTGTAAAAAGATTTCTTTAGACGATCTACGGTTGCCAGTCAAAACGGATTTACCAAGTGTTCGTTGTAATGTTATTCGTAAGCATGAGGTTGGAACGTTTACGGAACGGATCACGAAGAACATTCCAGTGAAAGATGGGTACCTCGATTGGGAAAATTCGGATTGCGCCTTATTGCTTGTGATGGAACGCTATGGGAAGAACGGCAATGTGGCGTATGCTTTGATGGAAGAACCTATTTCGAAACCAGGAAGTATTGCGACGACTTGGGCGCATGATCATCATAACGTGATGGTGATGGGGAATAATTGCCAAGACATTCTGCTGGCTCAGCAAAAATTGTTGGAATTGCAAGGTGGCTATGTGGTGGTAAATGCTGGCAAGTTAACAGCAACTTGTCCGTTACCGATTGGTGGGATCGTTTCACAAGCACCGATTGAAGAGTTAGGGCAAGATTTAAAAACTGTGCGTAGAGAAATGCAAAATCTAGGCTATAAAAACATGAATGAGATCATGTCGTTTTCTACTTTGTCACTACCAGTTTCACCTGCGATCAAAATGACAGATAAAGGAATGATGAATACGAAAACACAGGAATTTTATCCGCTGGTTTTTCCAAGTGATGGTGTTTTGTTATGAGTACATTGATAAAAAATGTCCACGTTCTAACGATGGATGATCAACTGACTGAATACAAAAACGGGTATGTACGGATTGAAGAAAATCGTATCATTGAGATAGGAGAATGGCAGGAAGGGATAGCTTCTGCGGAGGAAGTCATCGATGGAGCAGGCGGTATCTTATTGCCAGGTTTTGTGAATACACATACCCATGCTGGGATGATTCCTTTTCGATCTTTAGGAGATGATGTACCAGATCGATTACGTCGGTTCTTATTTCCATTAGAAGCGTTCATGACCCCAGAGCTAGTGGCAGCGAGTACAGCCTATGCAATCAGTGAGATGTTGCTTAGTGGTGTGACTGGTTTTTGTGACATGTATTATTTTGAAGATCAAGTCGCGCAAGTATGTGATCAGTTTAAGATACGTGCAATCCTTGGTGAAACGATCATTGATATGCCTGTGTGTGATAATCTAGAGCCTTCTGGCGGCTTGACTTATTGTGAGACATTCTTGCCAAAGTGGAAAGACCATCCATTGATTACGCCTGCGTTGGCTCCTCATGCGCCGAATACCAATACCTTTGAAGGGTTGAAGCGGACAGTTGAATTGAGTGAACGATTCGATGTGCCGATCACCTTACATGTGGCAGAAATGGACTATGAAATGCAGGAATTAGCGGAGCAGTATCAACAAACACCATTCGAGTTGTTGAAAGACTTAGGTTTTATGAACAGACCGTTGATCATGGCCCATTGTATCCATATGACAGAAGCGGATATTGCTTTAGTCGCTACAGCAAGAGAGCAAGTCGGAATTGCTCACTGCATTGGTGCGAACACAAAATCAGCGAAAGGTGTAGCACCAGTTAAAGCTATGCTTTCTGCAGGTTTAACTGTCGGGTTAGGTACAGACGGTCCAAGTAGTGGCAATACTTTGGATCTCTTTGCACAAATGAAGTTATTTGCCAATTTCCATAAAACTTTTGAAAAAGATCGTGCGCTTTTCCCAGCAAAGGAAATTGTCCGTTTAGCCACTAGAGGTGGGGCGGAGTTGTTAGATTTTAAAGAGACTGGTCAGCTTGTTGTAGGGAACAAGGCAGATTTTATTATCGTTGAGACGCAGTCTGTGAATATGTTTCCGATTTTTGATCCATACTCTGCTTTAGTTTATTCAGCGAATGCTTCCAATGTAGCACATGTATGGGTAGATGGCAGACAGCTTGTACGTGATCATCAGTTAGTCCATCATGACTTTGAAAAAATCAAAGCTGACCTCTATGAACAAATGGGGCAATTTGTGTTTGAAGCAAAGCAGAGGATGTAAACAAATAAGCCGAATAACTATGGCAACGAATTTGCTACCATGGTTATTCGGCATGTCTTTGGCGATAATGAATTTTGTGCATTTTCTGATTCAGCTTTTTTATATAAGAAGTAACTATACTTGTTTTTCTAAGATTTCTTTCGTCAATCGTTTCGCGGTAGGTGTCACTGCAAGTCCGCCTTCTGCGGTTTCTTTGAAGATCGAAGGCATCTGTCTGCCAACTTGATACATGGCAGCGACCACTTCATCAGGTGGGATCACACTTTCGATGCCAGCTAAAGCCATATCAGCAGAGATGAATGCTTGTGACGAACCTAAAGCGTTTCTTTTGACGCAAGGGACTTCGACGAGGCCAGCGACAGGATCGCAGATCAAACCCATCATATTTTTAAGCGTGATTGCCACAGCTTGAGCGGCTTGATGAGCTGTGCCGTTTTTCGCGCAAACCAAGGCAGCGGAAGCCATCGCACTCGCCGATCCGACTTCTGCCTGACAACCACCTTCAGCCCCGCTGATCGATGCGTTGTTCGCAATGACCAAGCCAAAAGCGCCTGCTGTAAATAAGAAGTCGAGTTGTTGTTCATGGGTTAATTGCAAACGATCACGTACGGCCATCAAGACACCAGGGACCACTCCTGCGCTGCCCGCAGTAGGCGTTGCACAGATCAATCCCATTTTGGCATTGACTTCATTCACAGCAATCGCATTACGAACCGCAGTCAAGATTGTTTCACCACTAAGGAAATCAGCGTGAGAAAGGTAGTTATCCATTTTTTTTGCATCGCCGCCAGTGATTCCTGTAACAGAGGTCACACCAGCATTTCCTTCGGCGATCGACTGTTCCATCACGAGTAGATTCTTTTTCATGATCTCGATGATCTGCTCACGAGAACGATGACTCATTTCCATTTCGACTGCGATCATCAACTCGGCAACGTTAGGATAGGCTTGGGCTTGTTGGACTAATTCTTCAATTGATAAAAACATACCTGGTCTGCTCCTTTACTCGAAATAATTGACACTGTCAATATTTGGTAGCTGTTTTAGTTTTTTTACGGTGTCTTCTACTTGAGGATCGTCCACTTCAATGATCATGATGGCATTTTCACCTTTTGATTCACGAGTGACCGTCATGGTCCCGATATTGGTATTGGTTTCTGAAAGAATATTAGTGACTTTAGCAATCATGCCGGGAACGTCTTGGTGAACGATGATCAAGGTCGGTGTCCCCATGCTCAATGAAATCTTGAAGCCGTTCAATTCAGAGATCTGAATATTGCCTCCACCAATCGAGATACCTGTAACCGAAAGTTTTCGATTGCCTTTTTTTAACAACATTTTGACGGAATTAGGATGATCGGCTTTTTCACTTTTAGGTACAAATAATACTTCCATGCCTGCTTCATGAGCGAACCTTAGCGAATCCGCTAAACGAGAATCATCTGGTTCCATACCCAACAATCCTCCAACTAAGGCAATATCAGTGCCATGTCCACGATAGGTTTTGGCAAAAGACTCATAAAGGTAGATGTCAACAGAATCAGGTTGATCGCCAAAAATACTACGGACGACCTTTCCGATTCTTGCAGCCCCAGCGGTATGCGAACTGCTTGGTCCAATCATGACAGGACCAATAATATCAAATACACTTCTGTATTTTAGCTCTTTCATTATTTCACCTCATTAGAATAGAAGACTTGTTTATTTTTATAGATTGCCTTTATACAGGCGTAAGTTTAGCATAAATAAGCGATTTATAAAGTGTTTTCTTCACGTTTTAACCAGAAATTTAGCTTTTTTTTGGATAAAGGTAAAAATAATCAGAAAAAATTGTTGAAAAAAAGGAAAAATTTGCTATACTGTATCAGTGTGCATTCGTTATGTACATGATATGTCAATTGATTTTATAATCAACTGACAATACGTGGGAGGAGAAATATGCATCTCCAATTAACCACATCACGGACTTAAGGAGGTATGTCTCGTGGCAAAGAAAGTAGAAAAAATCGTTAAATTGCAAATCCCTGCAGGTAAAGCAACTCCAGCTCCCCCAGTAGGTCCTGCACTAGGTCAAGCGGGTATCAATATCATGGGATTCACAAAAGAATTCAATGCTCGTACAGCTGATCAAGCAGGTTTGATCATTCCAGTTGTGATTTCTGTATACGAAGACCGTTCATTCACATTCGTTACAAAAACACCACCAGCTGCAGTATTATTGAAAAAAGCAGCGAAAATCGAAAAAGGTTCAGGCGAACCAAACAAAAATAAAGTTGCTAAAGTTTCTAGCGATCAAGTAAAAGAAATCGCTGAATTAAAAATGGAAGACCTAAACGCAGCTAACGTTGAAGCAGCAATGCGCATGGTTGAAGGAACTGCACGAAGCATGGGGATCACTGTAGAATAATCTGCACCCTAAGAAAGTAGCTTCTCAGTTGGCCCTGTATTGAAAGGTATAGGACACGTGGGAGGTACAACCGTTATAACCACAATCAAGGAGGAACCAAAATGGCTAAAAAGAGCAAAAAAATGCAAGAAGCATTGAAAAAAGTGGATTCAAGTAAAGTTTATTCTGTCGCTGAAGCAGTAGCATTAGCGAAAGAAACAAACATTGCAAAATTTGATGCAACAGTTGAAGTTGCATACCGTCTAAACGTAGACCCTAAAAAAGCAGACCAACAAATTCGTGGAGCTGTTGTATTACCAAACGGAACTGGTAAAACACAAACTGTTTTAGTATTTGCTAAAGGAGACAAAGCAAAAGAAGCTGAAGCAGCTGGTGCAGACTTCGTTGGTGACGACGACATGGTTCAAAAAATCCAAAACGGATGGTTTGACTTTGACGTAGTTGTTGCAACACCTGATATGATGGCTACTGTTGGTCGTCTAGGACGTGTATTAGGACCTAAAGGCTTAATGCCAAACCCTAAAACTGGTACTGTAACAATGGACGTAACAAAAGCAATCAACGAAGTAAAAGCTGGTAAAGTAACTTACCGCGTTGACAAAGCTGGAAACATCCATGTACCAATCGGTAAAGTTTCTTTCGACAACGAAAAATTAGTTGAAAACTTTGCTGCGATCCATGATGTATTAGTGAAAGCTAAACCATCTGCAGCTAAAGGTCAATACATGAAAAACATTACTGTAACAACAACATTTGGACCTGGTATCCATGTAGACCAAGCTTCTTTCTAATCCAAAGATTAGAACGTTGATTGATCCAACTGAAAAATAATTCTTGACTCAACTAGTTTAGCGTGCTAAGCTAGTTGAGGTTAATAATTAACTTGTACCGAAGACAGTAGGTGGCTTAGCCTTAATTTCCTACCGAGGACGTTTATTGAATATATTCAATAGTCCCTCTATGTCTACGGTGGCATAGAGTTTTTTGTTGTGAATCACTAAGAACGAAGTGATTAGATGATGAACAATACTCGTTGAGTTGAGCGAAAGGAGTCTCCTTTCGAGCGCAAGCGAGTAGAATCACTAAAACGAAGTGATTAGATGATGAACAAACGATCCAGTCGTAAAAAACTCTTCCATCAAAATTCAGGAGGTGAAACTCAAAAATGAGTGAAGCAATTATCGCAAAAAAAGCAGCAATCGTTGACGAAGTAAGTGCAAAATTTACAGAAGCAGCTTCTGTAGTCGTAGTTGACTACCGTGGATTAACTGTTGATGAAGTAACACGCTTACGTAAACAACTTCGTGAAGCTAACGTTGAAATGAAAGTTATCAAAAACTCAATCCTTTCACGTGCAGCTAAAAAAGCAGGCCTAGACGGCATGGACGAAGTTTTCACTGGCCCTACAGCCGTTGCATTCAGTAACGAAGACGTAGTAGCACCAGCGAAAATCATGGACGAATTTGCTAAAGATGCAAAAGCATTAGAAATCAAAGGCGGTATCATCGAAGGTAAAGTATCTACATTGGAAGAAATCACAGCATTGGCAAAATTGCCAAACCGCGAAGGACTTCTATCTATGTTGCTATCTGTACTACAAGCGCCAGTCCGCAACGTGGCTTACGCTGTCAAAGCAGTCGCAGACAAAGAAGATGGAGATGCAGCTTAATCGCCGCATAGCATAAACAATAAATAAAAAAAGAACATTTAAATGGAGGAAACAAAAATGGCATTGAACATTGAAAACATCGTTGCTGAGTTAAAAGAAGCAACTATCCTAGAACTTAACGACCTAGTTAAAGCTATTGAAGAAGAATTTGGCGTATCTGCTGCTGCTCCTGTAGCTGCAGTTGCTGCTGGTGGCGGTGCTGCTGCTGAAGAACAAACTGAATTCACTGTAGAATTAACTGCAGCTGGAGACCAAAAAGTTAAAGTTATCAAAGCAGTTCGTGAAGCAACTGGCTTAGGCTTGAAAGAAGCTAAAGCTGTAGTTGATGGCGCTCCTGCACCAGTTAAAGAAGGCGTTTCTAAAGAAGAAGCTGAAGAATTAAAAGCTAAACTTGAAGAAGTTGGCGCTTCTGTAACAGTTAAATAATTTTATCGATTTTTGATTGGCTAAAAACCTTATTTATTAAGGTTTTTAGCCTTTTTTTGTTTTTTGAAATGCTTTTTGTTTCTAGTTCTAAACCGTAGCAACACAAGTGAAAATACAAACACCATCTGATCATGAGCAGAAAATAAAGGCGTTTATCAAATCTATTGCTAAAACTTATTCGATATTAGATATAGTTGACGATAGATGATAGTAGATAAAAGGTATTTCGGTTCATGTACATTCTTCTTATAACTCAACTATTATCCAGACGATTTCTGATAGTGTTTTTGTATAAAAAAAACGACTCATTTTGAGTCGTTTAAATAGATTATTGTAATAGATCATTAATTTCTTTAAACTCTTTATCGAGTTCTTTTTCATCATATTTTTCGTATTTATCAGCTTCATGAAGAATTTTTTTGATTTCATGGATCGCCTTACGTTCAACTAACCATTTTTTTAGGTTGTGTTTTTTTTCTGGATTTTCAGATAACGTATCAAGTTCATTTAATTCTTTATCCAGTTTATTGACTGTAGCAACAATTTTGTCTAAAGTTTTTTCTTCTTTGTGTTCTAAATCTGACATTTATCTTCACGTCCTTTTATTTGATAATTTAAGTATAGGACGTTGCCATAAATTCTTCAAAATAAAACCCCTGTATATGTTTATTTGCATAATGGAGAAGAACATAATAAAAGTACATAATACTATATGTGAATAGCTTATATAAACTAATGCTTAGTGACGAAGGTAAAAAGTATTCAACAAAATATTTTTGTCATCATATCAAAATAATCAATTTCATAATCGTCCATACACGTACCTTTATTATGATAACAAGTTTGTTGCCGCGATTTCTCATTTACATACTCAAAAATAAATTAGTGGTAACAACCTGTACCTTTAGCTTAGTTAGATAGAGTATTTAGCTCATAATAGAAGGGGTGTAGGTTCGAGTCCTAGAGTATACAAAAAAACCTCTCATTAAAGTTATTCTCCATCTAATGATGGGCATAATATTCAGATTAAAATATATTAAACCTAAAATTATATCTCGAATTTTTATATTGTCAATTCTTTTGAAATACTTTTGATTTATCTAGACTATTGAGTATATTTATTTTGGAAAGGTTGAAATAGCAACTTTTTTCAAAGAAGAATACTTTTGAAATACTTTTGAATTAAGATCAGGGGGTGTAAAAAATTAAGTTTATTGAATTGAAAGATGAAATCTTCACAGAACCGAGAGAAAATTTCCAACTTGTGTTTAAAAAATCTCAAACTAAACTATCGAATGATGTATGGTCAACTTATAGTGCGTTTGCAAATACTAATGGCGGAATTATAATTTTAGGTATAGAAGAGCTAGTATCCAAAAAAGAATACCAAATAGTTGGAGTCGACAACCCAGAAAAAGTTATTACGGAATTTTGGAATTGTATTCATGATAAACAAAAAGTTAGTGTTAATTTACTTACTAATGAAGATGTTCAAACATTCAAAGTATCAGGTAAATCTATTATAGAAATAAATGTACCCAAAGCATCGTATGAAAGAAGACCTGTTTATATAAACAATAACAAAAGTAAAACATATATTAGAACAGACGATGGAGATCGTATTGCAGATGATGCACAATTTAAATATCTAATCGTAGACTCGCAGAATGATATTGATAGTGAGCTGTTGCAGAACTATGACATAGACGATTTAAATCTTGAAACAGTGAACAATTATAGAAATCTACTTTATAAAAACAGGATTCTAAGTCGCCATATAGACTAACAGTAGGCGGATTATTATTTTTTGGCAAATACAATTCTATAACTGATAGATTTAAAAAATTTCAATTAGATTATTTCAAAAAACAAAGCTTTTTAGATACTGACTGGCGAGATAGGGTATCAAGTGGAGATATGAATTATCCTGAGATGAACTTGTTTTCGTTCTACAATTTAGTTATTCAAAAAATAGAGCTTAGTGTGCCAGATTCTTATAGACAAGAAGAAAATATGACGAGAGGGTCCTATAGAACAGACTTATTACTTGCATTAAAAGAAGCATTAGTAAATACATTAATGCATGCTTATTATGATTCTGATAAAGTAATAAAAATAATCGATTGTGCTGATTACGTAAGTTTCTACAACCCGGGAGAAATGAAAGTTTCTAAAGAAGAATTTATAAATGGAAGTTTTTCTGTAACAAGAAATTCGATTATCTCAACGTTATTTAGAAGAGTAGGAATTGCTGAAAAAGGAGGGTCAGGAGGACCTAGAATTTTTGAGGTAGCTACAAAGAACAGCTTGCGTACTCCAGAATTTGATACCAATTTTGATTCTACTGAAGTCAGGATATGGAAAATAAATATGTTAGGAAGTTTAAGTGGTCTAAACGAAGTAGAAACTAGCATAATTAAATTTGCCATGGAAAAACCTGCTTTTAAAATTAAAGATATAGTAAATTCTACAAGCTATAAAGATCATACTGTTAGAAAAAATATAAATAGCTTAGTTGAAAAGGAAATGCTACAAAAGATAGGTAATGGTAAAGCAACCATGTTTGTTTTAAGCTCTTCTGAAGAAACAGGGGTGATGACGTTTAAAAGATAACTGAAAGAAATAGAAGTTGGTTTTATGAAGAGTAGATAAAAGTAAAATCTCCCTCATCGATACTTGTGAGATGTTTTCCGTTTTTCAATTAATGTTCTGAATAATTTTTATACTAAAATCGCCGCGCAAACCAAATCCTAACAAAATACCGTTCTGAAGTGCGCCCTCTAAGTTAGACCAAAAAATCTAACTTAGGGGGTATTTTTTATAACAGATATAATTAAAACGAATAGAAAGCCTTGTTTTTATAGACTATAATTATGTTGTGGTACATGATCTTCTATCCAACTTGTTGGACAAAAGGCTTGTCGTTGCAACCCTCAATTAATCTCGCCAGATCCTCTGTGTTTTCTGCCACTTTTTTCTAAGCTGCTTGAAAGAGTAGTCTTTACATAAATAATTTAACAAAGAAGGTATAGTTATGTATTATGTAGAAGTTCAAACACGAGGAGTAAAAAATAAACAGTATGTTAAAACGGTACGCCATAATTATCCATTATTAGGATCATGGGAAGAGGCTGAACCATTTTCAAAAGAATGTGCATGGCAAATAAAGTCAATATTAGAACAAGAATTAACTTGTGGAAAAGCAAATGTCACTATCATAGAAAAGTGAAAATGATTGGAAATTTAAGTAAGAAGGAATAGGTATGACATATGAGGTTGAAGTCAGTAAGGAAATTCTAAATGCATTTTCTGGGAATCAATCAAAAAGATACCAAGAAATAATCATGTATAAAGTGAATGAGTATTTGACACATAACTTTTATCGAATCAAGCCTGTTGATACACCTGCAAAACAATCGATTTATGAAATGAAAATCCGTTTAGGAAAAGAAAACTTTCGAATTGCTTTTATAATAGAGGATAAGAAGGTACAAGTTTTTTATATTAGTCGAACGTTAAAAAAAGAATTATTTGATAAAGAAGTAAACAAATTTATTCATCGATTCAATAAAAATCACAGAATTACTAAGTCTATCAAGAAAGTAGAGGCATAGTAAAATGAGCATGATTTGTAAAAAGCAATTAAAGCAATTTTTGAAAAGAAAATTTAAGTCGAAGGACTGTTTTAAGTTGAAAATTCTTACGTTCAAAAAAGATCGCTATTTACTTATCAGTTATGATCAAAAACGATATACAATAGTTGAAGATGGATTCGAAAAGGGTAAGTACCAGTTCGACTCTTCAGATGAAGCAATAAAAGCTGTGATGAAAATGGCAAATATTGAATTTAAACGTAGCTATAGACTCTATGTACAATAAATTCTCTGATAGTAAAGTCTGGTGAATCGAAAAAATTCCCTTATGATGTAGAAAGAAATAGGAAATATCAATAAATGAAAAATTAAAAAGCCAGATATTAAAGCAACTAAGGCAAACTAAAAGCAGTGAATTATTGCAAGAAAAAAGTAATTAAATCTATGCTATTGATTATTATGTACCGAATCCTTTGATATGAGAGGTTTCGGTATTTTTTGAGCGAATTGTATCGCCTTCAGTATGTTTAGAATAATAGTGATAGAAAGTCGGGCATTTTAAGTATCACGTTTGTTCTGTTTCCTCATCTAATGATACACTAACAGTGAGTAAGTCTGAGGAGGAGAAGAAGTCGCTATGAAAAAGCAATATATACGTAATACATTGATTGGCTTAGGGTTACTGCTGATTTTGTTTGTTGGCTATCAACTTTATTTAGAGTATCGACCAGATATCCACTTATTACTAGATCCACAGGCAAGCCGTAAAGAATGGATGCGAGAAATTCGGTCACACGGAGTATCTGCTGCGTTTATTTTGACGCTGTTGATCAGTTTGATGTGTGCGGTGCCAGGTATTCCTACTTCTGTGATCGGTGTGGTCGTTGGCCTAAGTTATGGTCCATTTCTAGGAACAGTTATCAATGTAACAGGTAATGCACTTGGAAATATCTTATCGATCGTTTTGATGCAACATTTATCCTTTATGGATCATAGTAAAAAAGAGAATCGTTGGGTCAAAGCAATACGTCGGATGAAGCATCCGAAAATAGGAGTCATGATCGGCTATATGGTACCGGTGATTCCGTCTTCTGTCGTGAATTTTGCCGCAACTTCGTTAAATCTTTCAGTTCGTGAGTTATTATTATCGATCCTTATCGGCGTAGTGCCATCTTCCCTTTTATATGCGTGTGGCGGAGAAGCATTGTTTCATGGGGAACATATAAAAGCGCTTGTTTTGGTCGCTAGCGTGTTAGTTTTAACAGTATTAGTGGTCATCATCTATCGTGATCGAAGAAAACATTTAGTTAAATAACCTTATTTATTTTATTTGAGCCTACCTGTTTTCAATTATTCTTAGAAGTTGTAAACTAAGAAAGGAAATGGGGGAATCCAATGGAAACAAATAAGCAAACACCGCTTTCGAAATCATTGATTTTATTATTAGCCATCACCTGTGGGGTAGTCGTCGCCAATATGTATTACATCCAACCAATTGGCACCAAAGTAGCGGCAAATTTATCAGTCAATACGAGTGCTGTAGGTTTGTTGACGATGCTGACTCAATTAGGTTATGCCTTAGGATTATTATTTTTAGTTCCATTAGGAGATGTCGTCGATCGACCTAAATTGATCATTCGCATGGCGGGATTATCTGCATTATCCTTGTTAGCAGCCTTTTTTGCACCAAACTTTGCCTTATTTGCGGTCGCTTCTTTCTTGATTGGTCTATTGTCGATCGTTCCGCAGATCATTATTCCTTACGGCGCCGTACTTGCAGGACCAGCAGCGCGAGGAAAAACAATGGGGATCTTATTGAGTGGTTTACTGATGGGAATCTTGCTCTCTCGAACTGTCTCAGGACTTCTTGCTAGTTGGTTTTCTTGGCGTAGTGTCTATCTCTTTGCCCTTTGTCTAGTTGGGGCGTTAACTGTGCTACTCTATTTAAAATTACCAAGAACACAAGGAACGCTGGAAAAAGAATCTACAGTCTCCTATCTTTCTTCATTAAAAAGCTTACCGAAACTCGTCAAAGAGCAACGATTGTTGCGTGAAGCTGCAATCAATGGCTTTTTTATGTTTGGAACGTTTTCGCTTTTTTGGTCAACGTTGATCTTTTATATCAGTAGCCCAGCTTATGGATGGGGTACTTTTGAAGCAGGAATCTTGGCGATTTTTGGTTTGTCGGGAGCAGTAGCTGCACCGATCGTTGGTCGCTTGGCGGATACTTATTCGGAAAGAAGAATCGTTGGTATGGGCTTAGTGATGCAGACAATTAGTTTTCTCGCTTTGTTTGTTGCGGGTGACTATGTTACTGTCCTATTAGTTGCAATCATTTTATTAGATGTTGGGAACCAGTTCGGGCAAGTAGCGAATCAAAGCAGAGTACAAGGTCTTGGCGAAGCAACAAGTAATCGCAACAACACGATTTTTATGTTTATGTACTTTATCGGTGGAGCAACAGGCTCTTTATTAGGCTCAGTGATGTGGCAGCATTATGGTTGGGTAGGTGTGACTGTTACGGGACTGATTTTCCAATTGTGCGCATTTATCTTTCAAGCAATTATTTATCCTGATAAAAGAAAAATAAGATAGAATAAATTAATTAACTATATAAATTTCGTATACCAACTAAAATAGAAGATAGGTTCTTTTTAGTTGGTATATTTT
Organism: Enterococcus mundtii; assembly: GCF_002947535.1. Lineage (GTDB taxonomy): Bacteria > Bacillota > Bacilli > Lactobacillales > Enterococcaceae > Enterococcus_B > Enterococcus_B mundtii_B. Next base: position 96,691 of record NZ_PUAP01000021.1, on the reverse strand, counting down.
GTTATAGCATAATTATGGATTTATATGTTGGTTATCAAGAAAAAATTGCATTCTATTTTAATAAATGGTATTTTTATTAAAATAGAGTGGAGGAGAAGTGGTGAAAATGAGCTATAAACCATTAAAAATTACTTTTTATGAAAATAGAAACAAATTTGAGGAAGAGTATAATTCTAGATTTAACTTTTTTTCTACTTTTAAGACTGGACTTAAAATCCATCCTTTTGATCGAGAGCAACGTATCACAACAGAAAGTTATGAACTATTTTACATACCATTATTAGAACATGAAAACTTAAAAGAGAAAATTCAAAAAAATTCATCAGAAATTGAAAGATACATTAGTATGCTTCCGCCGATTATCCAGAGAAACATTTTTAATTCGCAAATCATTGATGAAATAAAATCAACAAATGATATTGAAGGTGTACAAAGTACAAGAAAAGAAATTGGAACAGCAATAAAGAAAAGAAATAGTGATGAAATAGTTAGATTTAAAGGAATAGTAAATATGTACATGAACTTGGGCGAGTCTGAGTTTGAGGAGATTCACGATATTGTGAAAATACGAAATATATATGATGAATTATTTCGTAAAGATATTCCAGAAGAGGATCAACCAGATGGACAGCTATTCAGAAAGGAAGTAGTCTATATAGGTTCTGAGAACAAACGAGTTCATCAAGGTAATCCTAACGAGGAAACAATCATAAGAGATTTAAATAATCTCGTTTTATTTATGAACAGAAAAGATATTCCTTTTTTATTAAAATGCGTGATTACTCATTACTATTTTGAATATATCCATCCTTTTTACGATGGAAATGGTCGGATGGGGAGATTTTTAATTTCAAATTATCTTTCTAGAAAATTAGATTTTTTAACTGGAATCACAATTTCAAATGCAATCACGCATGACAAAAAAGCTTATGGAAAGTTATTCGCAGAAGTTTCAAATCCGAGAAATAAAGCGGATTTGACTCTGTTTGTACAAAATATGTATCAATTGATTATCGATGGACAAAGTAAGGTGATTGAAGAGCTACAGATAGCAAAAGCCAAACTAGATAATGCAATTAATAATCTTAAAAAATTGGATCTGAAAGATAAAGATATGGTTGAAGTATTATTTGTATTGATTCAAGGTCATTTATATAATGAGGTAAATGAATATATTACGGATATTGAATTGAGAAAACATCTTAATATATCTTATCCTAAATTAAAACAAATCAATCAATATTTGATCGCTAAAAAGCTCGTTGTACAGATTAAAAAGAAACCCTCAATCCATATCCTTTCAACAGAATTTCAAGAGAGGCTAGAGTCATTCTCATAAGAACAAAATTTTGTGACAACTTTTGTTTACCTATTATTTATTTTCAAATTTGTAGGTGATCGTTTTGGTAAACGAAATAATGATAGTTACATCTTAATAAATGATTTTTTTATATTTGGTCTATACAGATATTGTCATTTTGAAATAAAGGTGCTATAATTGGGCTATACCAAAACAAAAGGAGTAATCGTTATGGAAATCATTCGTGTGAAAAATGCTGAAGAAGGCGGAAAAAAAGCTTTTGAGATAATTAAAAATGGAATGGAAAATGGTGCGAAAGCTCTAGGTTTAGCAACAGGGAGTACGCCAATCACTTTATATAAAGAAATGACTTCAAGCGACATGGATTTCAGTAACATGACTTCTGTTAACTTGGATGAGTATGTTGGACTAGGTGGCTCAGATGATCAAAGCTACCGCCATTTTATGAATGTTGAATTATTTGACAAGAAACCATTTAAAGAAACATTCGTACCTGATGGAAAAGCAGCTGATTTAGATCAAGCTTGTCAATCCTACGACCAAATCATTGAAGAACATCCAATCGATATCCAAATTTTAGGAATCGGTCAAAACGGTCACATCGGTTTTAATGAACCTGGTGCTCCATTTGATGGAAAAACAAGTGTTGTTGATTTAACTGAATCAACAATCAATGCAAATAAACGATTCTTTGATAAAGTGGAAGACGTCCCAACGAAAGCAGTCTCTATGGGGATCGGCTCAATTCTAAACGGTAAAAAAATCGTCTTGATGGCTTATGGCGAAAATAAAGCTGATGCAATCAAAGGAATGATTGACGGACCTGTTACTACAGATATGCCAGCAAGTGCTTTGCAAAATCATGATGACGTGGTAGTCATTGTTGATGAAGCAGCAGCAAGCAAATTATAATAGAAAAGATTTCAGTCACTGGAGATCATCTGGTTTTTATCAGATGATCTGGCACAGTGGCTTTTTTTAGGTCATAAAAAATAGTTATATTTTGTTTGTTTTTTTTAGTCGTGCTATATTTGATAAGAGGGGGGATAGTCATGGAGGATATGGTTTTATCCATACCAGAAATTATTATACGATTGAGTATTGCATTGCTTTTTGGCGGAGCAATTGGTTTTGAGCGACAATATAAAAACCGTCCAGCAGGGATGCGTACACATATTTTGGTTTGTATGGGGGCTTGTATCATTGCCTTGATCCAAGTGGAAATTGCCAGTGGTGCGTTGAGAAATGCATTAGAGTATCCTGAATTAGTTGGGACCCTCCGTTCAGATGAAGCCCGCTTGATTGCACAAGTTGTCAGTGGCGTCGGCTTTTTAGGAGCAGGTACGATCATCGTCACGAAACAATCAGTGACTGGGTTAACGACCGCAGCATCACTTTGGGCAATCGCAGGATTGGGTATTGCAATCGGGATGGGTTTTTATGCCATTGCACTCACTAGTTTCGTCGGTATTGTCTTTGCATTGACTGTGGTGAAGCGCATCATCCATGTACCAACAACAAAAAAATTAGTGATCCAATTTATTCATCGAAAAGAAACCAAAGATTTCTTGAATGATTATTTTGAAAAAAGAAACATCACGATCGAGGATGTCAATTTTGATGTTAAATTTGTGGATGATTACCGTATCTATAAAAATGTTTATACGATCGATCTACCAAAAGGATTGACGTATGCAGAAGTGATCGAAGAATTATCCACGTACAAAAATATTACCAACTTACATCTGGTTAGTTTGTCCGCCTGAGTAATCACTTTTTTTAAATAACAAGAAATAAAAGAAAAAATAGCGCTTTACTGATGAATAAATGATAAAATAAGAGTATCTGTAAGAATGAAATTTGGAGGATATCTATGTATTCAAGGTTCAAAGAGTCAAAATTGTTGTTTTGGACAGTGGAATTAGTCTTAACGATTATTGGCGTTTTCTTTATTTTACGTATGCCAAATGTGTTTCATCCAATCTTGAGAATGGCATCTGCAATCATTATGCCGTTGATCATTGCTGGATTTTTCTATTACATGTTTAATCCAGTTGTCTTGTTTTTAGAAAAACATCGAATCCCACGCGTGTTGGGCTATCTATTGACATTGATCGTTTTATTAGTGATCGTCTTTTTGACAATCATGAACATCTTGCCTCAATTGGTTGATCAAGCCGTGCAATTAACTAGAAGTATCCCTGCCTATGCAGACGAAACAAGTCGTTGGTTGACTGAGATCATGCAAAGAGAAGAGTTTCGTTCATTGAATCTAGAAGAACAGTTTGCGTCTGCCAACTTGTCGTTGAGCAACTTGTTCAATATCTTGTTGGTGAGTCTGACAGGGAGCGTTTCAAGAATTCTTTCTTTTATGATGCAATTCTTTATTTTATTGTTTACTGTCCCATTCATCTTATTATTCATGTTCAAAGATGGACATAAATTTATCGATGCGTTATCGCCTTTCTTTCCTCAAGCGATCCGAGGAGAATTACGCCAAACGGTCAGAGAGTTGAATGAAACGTTATCTGCTTATATCAGTAGCACGATCGTGGATGCAGTGATCATTGGCGTGATGAGTTTTATTGCAATGACGATTTTCAAGCAGCCATATAGTCTGTTGCTGGCAGTTGTTTGCGGCGTGACGAATATCATACCGTACGTTGGCCCTTTTATTGGTGCAGTACCAGCGATTATTGTCGGACTGTTTATTTCGCCATTTCAAGCACTCTACATGGCGCTATCCATTCTTGTTATCCAACAATTGGATGGCAATGTGATCAAGCCGTTACTCTTCGGAAAAACGATGAACATTCATCCGCTAACGATCATTTTAGTATTGATCGGTGCAGGAAGTGTTGCTGGGATCATGGGAATGTTGATCTGTATCCCTGTATATGCGGTGATCAAAACACTAGTGTTGAATATTCGTAAGATTTATTTATTGCGGAAATTTGAACAAGTTCCGGAAGAAGAACACCCTAAGAAAATTGAATTGGAACATGAATAACTGTCAACGAACAGAGACGAGGATCATCAGATGATGACTCTCGTCTCTGTTTAGTTATAATTATCAAACTCTTTGCTCAACTTTCGGTTCTGCGAGAAAATCTAAAGAATTGATCTCAACACCTTCTGTTTCGAAGATCACCACTTCATTTCCCCCTTGTTTAAGAAAATCTTTTGGACAATAAAGTGAGTAGATCGGTCCACGGTTCCAGTAACGTCCTAAGTTGATCCCATTGACAAAAATCACTCCTTTGCCATAGGCGGAACAATCAATATACGTATCTATCGGCTCGGCTACGTCAAATGATACTCGATAAAACGAAGGATGAGCTGGATTTTTGCCAGCTTGATAGTCGATCAGCTGAAGTTGTTCGGCTGACAGTGGCAAAGGATAATGTAGATAGCCTTGATGGAAATGGATATCTTGCATGATTCCGCCACGAATCCCTTTTGTTTGGGTCGGGTTATTCAATTTTGAGCCATAATTGACTCTTCCATGATTTTCTATTAGTACATCTAACTGGATTTGTTCATTTTCTGTCTTTCCTTGGATCATGAACTCTTCACCTATCGTTGTTTGGTCTTGCGTCAATTGATAGGTTTCGTCCACATAAACGGAAACGCGATCACTTGCTTCGATGATCCGAATTTTGTTTTCATGGTGATAGTTTTTCAGCGCTAAGGAATATAAGACATAGCCATATCCATTGCTGACTTGTTCCATCGTCATAGGATATGCGGTAGGTACCGTTTTTGCTAGTGTTTCTTTTGTGTTTAGTAAAGAAACGCTAGTATCAATTGGGTAACTACCAAGAGAGTCTAATTGTTTTGTACGTGGTTCTGCTTGCCATACGTCGGGGCAAACTTCTTTGATTGCTTGTTGGACAGCATAATATTTTTCTGTAGGTTCACCAGCTTCAGTGAGTAACGCATCGTAGTCATAGCTTGTCAATTGCGGTAAATCGGTATTTCCGCGAGCGGAACAGCCATTGTAAAAACCAAAATTGGTGCCTCCATGGAACATATAAAGATTTAAAGAACCAACTTCTAACATATCTTTGACTTCACTCGCTAGGTCTTGAGCGTCTCGTTTGATGATCGGCTCGCCCCAGCGATTGAACCAACCATCCCAATATTCCATACACATCAAGGGCCATTTTTTTCCATGTTTATCAAAAAAGGCTTGCAACACTGCACTATTCTCTTTCGAATGACTACCAAAATTGCCAGTGACGAATACATCATCTTCAATCAGCGTTCCAGCATCTAATACTTCATTCCAAGCACCATCGGAAGTAAATAAAGGAACAGTGATGCCGGCATTTTCTAGTAGTTGTTTCGTTTCACGTAGATACGCTTTTTCCATTCCATAAGAACCATATTCGTTCTCGATTTGGATCATGATGACAGGGCCACCGTTTGAAATCTGCAAAGGTATGATCTTTGGCAGTAAGACATCATAGTATTTTTTGACTTTTGTCATAAACCGTTCATCGGTTGAACGCAAACGAATACCTGGTTCTTTTAATAACCAAGCGGGTAGACCGCCAAACTCCCATTCTGCACAAATGTATACCGAAGGACGTAGGATCACCATTAGTCCAAGTTGTTGAGCAAGTGCAACAAAAGCAGTGAAATCATTTATTCCTTCGAAGTTGAATTGACCTTCTTTGGGTTCATGGATATTCCAAGGTATATAGGTTTCGACAGTATTTGCGCCTAATGCTTTCAAGTTATATAAGCTATCTTCCCATTGCGATTGAGGAAGACGGAAATAGTGGATGGCACCACTGATCAATTTGATCGGCTGCCCATCTAAAAGAAAGTCTTCTTTTATTTCAAAAGTTTGCATGTTGGTTTCTCCTTACCAATATTTTTTCCACGAGGGTTTTGCTAAACGCATCAGAGCTTCTAGGTAGAAATAATCGCCCCAAAGATTGGGCTCATCGATTCCTTTACCTTCTGCATGGGCATATACGCCATGTAGTAGTAGACCTTCATTATCAGGTTCGGACAAGGACGTGTAATGTTCGCCTAATTGGTAGAGCATTCCTTTTGCTAATTCTTCAGACTGAGGATACGCTTCCATTTTTGCGGCTTCTAATAATCCACAGGCGGTGATCGCTAAGGCTGAACTATCTTTGTCCGAAGGGTGTTCATCTGTGAAATCAAAATCCCAATATGGAACAAGGTCTTCTGGTAAATGTGTCAAAAAGACATCAACGATTGCTTCATAATTTGTAGGTAAAGACGAAGATCTTAAATAACTTTCATTTAAAGGAATCCCAAGAACAGCCCAACTTTGTCCACGTGCCCAAATCGACGCATCGCTATTTCCCTGATGTGTGGCACCGTGAGTTGGTGTACCAGTTGAAGGATCAAAATAATACGTATGGAAAGTTGTTGCGTTTTCTCTAACAACGGTACGTAACACTGTTTCGTAATGTTTCTTTGCTACTTCTCGGTAATGATCATTACCTGAAATCTCAGAAGCTTGGAATAATAAAGGTAAGTTGATCAATGAATCGATGATCAAGCGATATTCTTTAGGATCGCCGTATGCGCCCCAAGCTTGAATGAATTGTCCTTTTTCTTGGAAACGTGCAAGTAAGACATCTGCGGCTTGAAGCAATTCTTCTTTGCATAATAAGCTGTTGGTCAAACGATAACCTGCACCAGCAGATAAACTATATAAGAAACCAATATCATGATGATCTAATACGTGGTGTGTTGTTAAACGATCTTTGAAACTATGGATATTTTCCATGGCACGTACGAGAAATTTCTCTTTGCCAGTCCATTCATAAGCTAACCATAACATGCCAGTCCAAAAGCCATTCGTCCAGTCATCGTTAGGTTTGATCCGATAGATCCCATTTGTTGCGCAAGCCGACGGAAAATCTAGACCGTAGCGTGTCATATTATGTTCGATTTTTTGGCAACACCAATCGATTTGCTTCGCTAGCCAGGTGTTATCGACAGACTTACTTATGGAAATAAGGGAATCTTTTGTTTGTTGTAATCCCATCATACCACTCCTCTTAATTTGTTAACATATTAACTTTAAACTAGTATAACCTAAATGCTCAGAAAAAGCGAATGGCAAAATAAAAAAAACAGAAAGTCTAAAAAATAAATAACTGTATTTATTTTTTTAAGCAGGTAACTCTGATCATGGATAGAGGTATGAAGAAGGAATCCAAAAAAACGTTCTAAGAACGATTTGATGGATTCCTTCTGGTTTTGTTTATTTCATTCAATGGGTGCGAAATTACGGCTATTACCGTTCTACTTATTCTGCTTCTACTTCGATTTTCGTCTTAAAGTATTTCCAGTGCTTATAACTAATGATATATTCGGCTACGCTTCGATCGGCTAGGAAAGAATGCTTGATTTGCTTTACTACCGGTTCGCGGAAGCTTAATTTCAACAAATTCAATAGTTCAGGATCATCAGGAAAAACAATCTCATTCGTCTCGACAGATGAAAGAGAGAAGAGGTCGATCCCGAAATCTTTTCGCACTCGTTCGTAAATGCTAGAGTAATGGGCTAAGTCTTTACTAATAGGTTCCTTGACCAAACGTTTTGGCAGATGAGTGATATGCACAAGGAAAGGGATATCCTCAAAATACCGCACTCGTTTGATGCGGTAATAAGAACCATTTTTAGGTAGACCGAGTTCTTCTAAAATTTCAGGTTCTTGTGCTTCTTCTATAGAAATGACTTTGACCTTTTCTTTATCTAGTGAATGTAATTCGATATCTGAGAATTTGACCGATTGAGAAACTTTTGATTTTGAGACAAAAGTCCCTTTCCCTTGGACGCGATAGAGATAGCCAGCGGTTGTAAGTTCGTTCAGTGCTTTAACGGCTGTGATCGAGCTGACAGAATATTTTTTCTTGATATCTGCTTCTGAGTAAAACTTGTCCCCAGGAACAAATAAATGATTTTTTATTTCAGCTAATAGCTCTTGCTTAATTTGTTCATATTTAGGAATCACCAAATGAAACCTCCTTTTTTAGCGGTATTCAATTAACCTTACCATAACATGTTAACTTGTTTGTGGCAATGGATTTATTTCGGAACAGAATTTTTTAAGAAAAAAATATAATATGTTAAGATGTTAGGTTTACGTTTCAGTTGATATGTTATATAGTGTACGTAATCAATAGCTAACATGTTAAGTAGCTAAGATATTTATTTAAGGGGGAAGAGAGATGAGAAATATCTTATTGGTCAGTCATGGTAGCATGGCCGATGGAGTCAAAGCCAGTTTAGAGATGATCGTTGGCGTGCAGGAACATGTCCACACACTTTCTTTAAGACCAGATGGCGATAATTTACAATTTGAACATGAATTAACTGAGAAAATGAAAGCCCTTAACGGATCGACTTTGATCATTGCAGATCTGCTAGGTGGGACTCCATGCAACACAGCGCTGAAAAATTACTTAGAAGATGAAGAAGTTGCAATTATTGCTGGGATGTCTTTACCTTTAGTCATGGAAGCGACGCTCAACCCACAAGCGACGATTGAAGCATTGATCGATCTGGCGCGCGGAGGCATAGTTGACGTCAAAAACAAAATGATCGCAACAGAAGCAGAAGAAACGCAAGCAGCAGAAGAAGATCTAGGGCAATACAAAGAATTTAAAGGCAAAGCGAATATTGTCAATGTACGGATCGATGAACGCTTGATCCATGGGCAAGTTGCAGGGATTTGGTCTACGAGTTTAAATACGCAACGGATCATCGTGATCAATGATGAGGCAGCAATGGATTCGTTACAAAAATCTTCATTAAGAATGGCAGCGCCTACATCTATGCGTCTATCCGTTTTAACGATCGCTGCGGCGGCAAAAAATGTTCAATCTGGAAAATATGGCAAGCAACGTATTTTTCTACTTTTTAAAAATCCCACAGATGTCTTGCGGTATATAGAAGCGGGCGGTGAGCTGTCAGCAATCAATGTAGGAAATATGAGTCATAAAGAAGGTGCGAGAGAAATCACGAAAAGCATCAAAGTCATGAAAGAAGAAGAAGCAGTGTTTGAAGCGATCGCAGCTAAAGATATAAAAGTGACCGCTCAATTGGTACCAAATGATCCAGTCGTCGATTTTATGGAAAAACTAAGAAAGTGATTTAGGAGGAAATAATCATGCAACATTTAGCCATGTATCAAATTATTCTTATTACAGTTTATGCTTTTATTGCAATCAATGATTCACTTATTTCAAATACGTTGACACAACCAGCTATTGCGGGAATGATCTCTGGTATGATCATGGGAGATTTAGAAACTGGCTTGATGGTAGGGGGAACTCTCCAATTGATGCGGTTAGGGATTGCGGCTTTTGGGGGCGCATCTGTACCCGACTTCTTTACTGGTGCTGTATTAGGAACGGCATTTGCTGTCATTTCTGGCAAAGGTGCGGAATATGGGATCGGTCTAGCTGTACCAGTATCATTACTGATGCTACAACTTGATGTCGTTGCTCGTTTCTGTAATGTCTTTTTGCTACACCGTGTAGATCGTGCGATTGAAGATATGCGTATCAACAGTATCCCGCGGTTAGTATTATCTGGTTCATTCCTATGGGGGCTTTCTCGAGCAATCCCGATCTTATTGATGTTATTAGTCGGTGATGCGGCAGTCACAACAATCACAGAAAATACACCTGAGTGGTTGATGAACGGATTACGTACAGCAGGTGGCGTACTACCAGTTGTCGGGGTAGCCATCCTTTTACATTATTTACCAGCAAAACAGTATATTCCTTATTTACTTTTAGGTTTCTTCTTATCAGCCTATCTACAAGTACCAATGCTTGGTATTTCGATCGTTGGTGTCATTGCTGCAATGTTAGTATTCAAACGTGATAACGAAAAAGAAGCAACTGCTCAAACAGTGACAACTACTGGAACACTTGAAGGAGGTTTTGATGGCGATGAGTAATCAAAAGTTAACGAAAAAAGAATTGAATGTCATCAGTTGGCGCTATATCCTTGGTAGCCAATTGAATTGGAACTATGAACGTATGATGAGTACCGGTTATCTCTATGGTATCTTACCTGTATTGAAAAAATTCTATGGGGAAGACAAATCACAATTACAAGATATGATGAATACCCACAATCAATTTTTCAATACCAATGCGATTTTTGGGAACTTGATCATGGGAATCGATGTGGCAATTGAAGAAGAAGATGGGTACAAAGCAAAAGATACGATCGTCGCATTGAAAACAGCGCTGATAGGTTCATTAGCAGGGGTAGGCGATTCATTATTCCATGTCATCTGGGGAACGATTTTTGGTTCAATCGCGGGTACATTGGCACAAAGCGGATCAGTCGTTGGCTGTGTGATCTGGATCATTGCCAATATCGCTTTACTTTTTGGACGAGCAGCATTATTACCACTTGGCTATAAGCAAGGAGTTAAATTAGTTACGACTCTAAAAAATAAACTAACAGCATTCACCAACGCGGCAACTGTTTTAGGGATCACAGTTATTGGTGCCTTGATTCCTTCTGTTATCAAAGCAACGGTTCCTTTCGTTTACAAACAAAATGGTGTGGAGTTAGTTGTTCAAGATACATTAGATGCGATCTTACCTTCATTAGTACCGGTTTTATTAGTCTTATTGACTTACTGGATGTTAGGGCAGAAGAAATTGAATTCAACTCGTGTGATCTGGATCATTTTGATTCTTTCGATTGCATTAAGTGCGGCTGGGATTTTAGCTTAACTGATTCATAAAAAATGAATGAAGTGATCGCAAGGTCGTGATCCGATCTGCAAGAAAGAATCGTTCGAAATAAGAATGCGCCTTTCTTGCAGATTTTTTAGTTCAAAAGAATATCTATGGACAAAAAGGAGAAAAAAATGAAAAGTTGGTCAACAAAATTAGTGGTGACATTAGGGTGCAGTTTATTCGTTGGTATTGGGTTAGGGTACAGTCAACAAGTCGGTGCAGAAGAAACACAAACTGAAACACAAAAAAGTATGACATCAGGAAACTATGAGTCAGATTTTTCGCAGCATTTAGGTACTTGGCAAGACATAGTTGGAAAAGCAGATAAACATACCAACGAAAATCGGTTACAGATCGCCAATCAGAAGGTCAATCAACAATTTGAGTCTGTGTCGTTATTACTAGATGCAGGTGTCCGCAGCTCAGGTGATTTAGAATACACGTTTCTATATGAAGGACAAACCAATTTTGGACTAGTTTTTCGAGGAAATGATCAGACGACATCGAACTGGCAATCGTTTGCCTATATGCGCGATGGCGAATGGCAATTGGGGCAGCCTGGGGGAAAGTGGTTGACAGCCATCAAAGGCCCTACATTGATTCCAGGACAAACCTATAAATTGTTACTAAGGTATGAAGGAACATCATTCCAAGCATATTTGAACGACCGTTTGTTGTATGAAAATCAAGAAGTTCTTTATCCTGATGGGACAACGATCAATGGGGACTGGACGGGTTATTCAGGGATTCGGTTATTTGGGAATGAGAGTAAATTAACCATTTATTCCATGCGTAGTGGAGCGGTCAATAGTCTGCAAGTGGAAGAACCAACAGAAGAATTTCAAACAATGAAAGCAAACTGGAAAAATCAACTCGTGTCAACAACGACCGATTTAGCCAATCCAGCGATTGCCAATTATGTAAGCGTTCTTTCTGACGATGCAGAAAAACTTTACGAGACAATGAATCAAGATCCTGACCGCACGTATCTGTGGCCACTAGAATCTGGTAATACCGCTTCGGCAGATTTAACCACGCAATTTACAAAGTTGCAAAAACTAGCGTTAGCATACGGAACGAATGGGACAAGTTATTATCGAGATGAGGCCATCAGTCAAGCGATTCAAAGTGGATTAGATTTTATGATCACAGAAAAAGGCTATGACGGAACAAAGTATCATGGCAATTGGTGGGATTGGCAGATCGGAGTGGCTCAAAAATTTGTGGCGATTTTGATGATACTTGATGGAGAAGTGCCAGGAGAGAAGCTGCACGAGTATACGACTGTGTTGAGTAAATATGTACCCGATCCATTTAAACAACTCTACACAAAACCACAAGGAACTTTTGTCGCGCTTGATTTTATACCAAATTTTTCAACAACTGGTGCGAATCGCACAGATTTAGCGCAAACTGTCTTAGGACTAGGTCTCTTACAAAATGATCCCGCGAAAGTTACACAAGCAGTTGAGAGTATTACAGACGTCTTTAAATTAGTGAACCATGGAGATGGTTTTTATCAAGATGGTTCGTTTGTCCAACATGAAACGATCCCTTACACAGGTTCTTATGGGAATGTACTAGTCAAAGGCGTAGGACAAATTTTATCGATTGTCAAAGAATCTCGCTATACGTTGACAGCTGATCAAATAAAGTCCTTTGTTGATAATGTACAATCGGCATTTATCCCATTAGTGTATCAAGGTGAAATGTTGCCTTTAGTCAATGGCCGCTCCATTTCTCGAACGCCCGCTGTGACAAAAACGGGTTACGGATCGACAACGATGTACAATTTATTGATTGTGGCGAAATTTGCACCTGAAACACAGCAAAAAGCTTTGCAAGAAGCAGTAAAATATTGGATGCTGTCTAATCCTAACTACTATTTGACGAATACGAGAGATTACAATGATTTGATGATGACGACGGAGCTATTGGCTAATACAACGATCATAGGCGATCAACTACCATTCATCGGAACAAAGATGTACCATGCAATGGATCGATTTGTCCAACGAACAGAGAATTACCATTTAGGATTAAGCATGTATTCGAAACGAATCTCTTCATTTGAAGCAGGAAATCTGGAAAATCAACGAGGCTGGCATACGTCTGATGGGATGATTTATCTTTACAATGATGACCAAGTCCAATTTGGTCCGAGTTATTGGCCAACAGTCGATCCTTATCGTTTACCTGGTACGACCATTGATACAGTTCCTTTAGCAGATGAAGTTTCAGCATTTACTACAGTGACTTCAAATGAAACATGGGTAGGCGGTGCCGCTGCTGAAGATCAAGGTGTAGTAGGCATGGCACTGAACAAAGCAGGAACAAAAAACAATGGAACGACCTTACCGATGAATGTTCAAGGGAAGAAGTCATGGTTTACATTGGATGGGCAAATCATTGCCTTAGGTGCCGGTATTACAGGAGATACAACTGCCTCAATCGAAACAATTGTCGATAATCGTTTATTAAATGATTCGTATACGTATCAAGTGCTTTCGGATAAAGGAATGATTGATCAGTCACAACAAACGAAGGAAGCCTCTTGGTTATTGTTAGAATCAGATCATCAACATGCGTCGATCGGTTATTATTTCCCACAAAAGGAAACAGTCGATGTGATCAGTGAGACACGTACAGGTACTTATCGAGAAATCAATGAAGCATTTCCTAGTGATACACAATATGCAGGTGACTACCGCACCTTCTCAATCAACCATGGACAGCAACCAAAAGATGCCGAATATGCCTACGTGATGTTGCCCGGCACGACTCAATCGGAATTAGCAGATTATGCAGCAAAACAGCCAGTTGCGATTTTGCAAAATACCAAAGAAATCCAAGCAGTCGAAGTGAAAACCTCTGGTTACTTAGGCATCAATTTTTGGCAAGAACAAGGCGGAGAAATGGCAGGGATCAAAACGAATAAACCAATTTCTTTACTAAAACAAACGAAGGCAGAACAAACAGTTTATACAATTGCCAATCCAACGCAACAAACTGAACCAGTAACACTTAGTTTACCAAGTGATTTTACTGACATGGGGTCTATGAGTGAGGGGATTGTCTATGATAGTCAAACCAATACATTTACCATTGATTTCGGTCAATTTGAAAGTAAAGAGATCGTTGTCAAATAGACCTACCTTTCTAGGTCATAATTAAACAAAGATCAATTGAAAAAAACAGAAGCTTCCCAATCGTTTTCGTATTGGAGGAGCTTCTGTTTTTTTATAAAGTATGCTCTTTCTTAAGCCCATTTGAGATCACCGATGTCTGCATAAGAAAAAATCACTAATGGAACACGAGAAAGTCACTCATGGTCCATTAGTGAAGTTATATTTTTAATATTTCAGTACATATTCCTTATTTGAGAGAATTGACTGTAGATGATATAAAGTAAAATATTGCTATTAGTGATAATAATATTTCCAAAGTTATATAAAAATACTTTTCTATAACTTTCAGATTGTAATATCTAAGAATATGAAGAAAGCAGACACCGAATAATAGATTGAGGTAAAGTAATCCGCCACTATCTTTCAGATTAGTAACTAAATTTCCGACAATATTTATAATAATTGATAGTTTTAATAGCGCTAAAAACATTTCATTTTTAGTCCAGTTTTTATCGTGTACCAAATATCCACCTACTTACTTTATAATAAATTCATATATAGCATCTGTAGTCTTTATACCTACTATTTTATCTATGGTCTTTCCTTTTGAAAGTTTAATGACTGTTGGGACTGTATCCACGTCTAACTTAGCTGAAAAATTACTTAGTGTGTCTGAGTTGTCTTTCCGAGCTTCATCAGTATTGTAATAATAAATAGAGGTTTTATTTTTTGCTAGTGTTTTTCTTAATAAAGGTTCAAATTCTTGACACTGAGGACAAGTGGGCCTACCAAAATAGATAATAGCATCCTCCTTCTTGTCTACCATTGCCTGCAATTGAGAATTACTGATTAGAGTTAATGTATTTTTAGGTTCTAATGGTTTTGAATAAAAGAAGAACCCAATGATTATTAAAAGGATGCTCATGATTGAGTAGCTAGTAAATTTCTTGTTTACAATGCCTTTCATTTGTAAGTCCTCGATCAAAATAAATTTTTTTATAATTTAAAACAGCCGATAACACCGGTAATTGATGCGCCACCTAAAGCAACAAAACCTGTTACACAAGCAACACATACTGGAACTACTGATAAGCAAGCAGCTGCACAGACTGGAGCAAGAATATTTGCGATTGTGCGACTAATATTTAAAACGATCATTAGACAAGCAACTTTCTCTACTAAACCTCTTGTTTGCTGTAATTGTCTTGCTTCTTTTTGAACATCTTGAAGTTCTTGCTGTAAGTCTTCATTACTAACAAACTTTTCTTCAAGAATTTGATGATTTGTTTGAGTCCCATTAGAATACGAATTGATTTCAAAGGTATCTTTTACTGATTTGGAAATAAGAGTTTCTTGATAACCTTTTAAATTTTTATTCATGTCGTATACAGCAGTGACATTACTAAAGAAATTGAGATTACTGTCAACTATTGGTACAGTGATTGTATAGTAATCTTCTGTTCCAGTTTCGCCAGAAACTTGCAAGACAGTCGCGTTAGTGAAATCCATCACAAAATTGTTTGCGTGTAATGAAAATGTATTCCCTAGATTAGCTTTAAACGCATTAGTAATATTAGATTTTTCATTATCACTTACACCTTTTGCTGTTTCGGACAACGTTACCATGCTTTTAACAATTTTAGTTGCCTCATTTGAATTCATGCCAGGGATATTGATTGGATTTTTGGCAAAGTAATCGTTAATTGTAGTCTCGGTGCTATTGGTACTCTGATCTGCCGAAATAGTAATATCTGAAGCATTAGTAATTTCTACTGCAGCTGGTAAAAAGAATGTTCCTATAGTTATGAGCGATACCATTCCTGTTAATAATTTTGTTTTAATTTTTTTCTTTAGCATGTGTTTTATCCACCTTTCTTTGGTCTTCTTTTTCTTGTGAAAAGGTTGTATTCTACTTTTGATAATAATCTAAATCAGATAATCTAAAAATTTCACTTTTACTAATTCAACATAATCAACCTATATCGATCACTCCCGACAATTCTCCTTAAACTTTGAGCTTATTTAACCTCCAACCAACCAAAGTATATGCCCCCAGTTTAATTTTATTTTGTACCTCATATTATTCTCCTTTCCTTTTTTCTACAAACATATAATATATTAAAAAAATGGTATAATTTATCGTGTGGCTCAAAGTCACATAGTTAGAAAATTCAGAGAAAGTGAGAAGAAAATCATGATTTGGAATTATGGAAATGTATATAGAATGATAAGAAAATCTAAAGGTATCTCACAAAATAATATATGCAATGGAAATCTAGAACGTTCAACCCTCTCTAAATTTGAGAGTAAGAATAGAGTACCGTCATTCGATACAATGCAGTATCTATTAGAACAAGTCAATGTATCGTTTAATGAATTTGAATATATTTGTAATGAATATAATAATAGTGAAAGACAAGAAATATTAGTTGATTTTTATTCCTTGGTATCTAATGCGCAACGAAGTAAGATAGATATGTTAATTAAACGATGTGAACGATATTTAAAAAATAATAATGATTATAAAATTAACGAGATAAATCATATTTTACATATTTTTATAGAACTAAATGAACTAAATAAATTAAATTTTTCAGACATAAGTATGAAATTGGCGACTATTGTATGGGATAGGATTTCTTTGATTGATACTTGGACATACGATGATATCAGGACCATCAATTTTATTTTTTACTTTTTACCTTTAGAAACAATCAAAAGCATTGTTCCAAAAATGTTACGAAGTTTGGAGAAGTATAATAAATTAAAGGAAATATCAATTTTACGTTTGTCAATATTAACTAATTTTTCAACAATATTTTTAGAGAACGCTATGTATACTGAATGCAAAAATATACTAGATTATGCACATAGTTTTGCTGAAAATGCGAAAAGATATGATTACCTTGGTATTATTATGGTTAGAAAATCCATCTGTGAACAAAAGTCGGAAGAAGTGACTAAATGGCTAGAATTTTTATCTATGGCGAGTGAAGAAGAAGTTGTTACCGAATTGAAAAAAGAGATCAGCCGACATTTAGTAAGGAATTCTTCTAAATAAGGTTAGCTGAAATAAATCTAGCATACAGGATAATTTTTTTGTGATTAAATATGACTAAGTAACGTGAGTTTAAAACAATGCGAATCATAAACTAATTTATCTGTATTCTGTGAGGAGAATATAGGGATCTTAAAGCATGTAGTCAAACACAGATCAATAGAAAAAACAGAAGCTTCCCAATCGTTTTCGTATTGGAGGAGCTTCTGTTTTTTTATAAAGTATGGTCTTTCTCAAGCCCATTTGAGATCACCGATAAAGTTGATATTCAGCCATAAAGAATAGTCTAAGAAACCTTCAGTTACTTTGCGGTTGAGTTTATCTCTTAGATGATCTTGCGCGCGGATACTATCTAATTCACTATCAGGCAAAATCACGATATCTAGTTCAAGAATGACTTGATCCCCTACTTTTGCGATTCGTAAGACATAGGTTTCGATGGCGACATTTTGCAAGAGCTTATCAACTACTAACAAGATTTTTTCGCGTAATTCATATTTTGGGGGTGCATAAGTAAGTTCTAACGTGGCATTTTTGATTTCAGTCACCGATAGATAAATATAAAAAATGGTGATTCCAATAGAAATCACTGGGTCAATCAGTTGTGCGATGGCAAGATATGGCGTTCTTGCTAGTAAAGCAGAGACGATGATCGAGACCACGACTCCTAAACTGAATAGAAAACCGAAGCGCCATTGTTCTAGTTCTACCTTATAAAAGGAATGATTGATCGGATTTTTTTTCAAATAAAGATAAAAGACAAAACAAAAGAGTGTCCCAAACAAAGAAAAGGGCAAGCCAATCGCTAAATCAACGTAGGTATCTGCATAAAGCAAACTGAAAAAAGACTCAATCAGACCATAGGAAGAAATCAATAGGATGACACTGTATTGGATAAAAACAACCAAGGGCATCAGCGATTCCTTTCCAAATGGAAAACGTTCAAAATCTTGTGTCTGGATAAACTTAGCAATATATAATGCGATTAGAGACATCAGTGCACCGACCATCGTATAGACACCATCAAGCAAGAGGACATTGTAATTGATCATCAATCCCGTAAGTAGCGCTAAAAGACCATAAACGGTTCCTGCAATGATGGAGGCGGTTAATAATTTTTTTATTTTTTGCGTATTTTTCATATAACTAAAACCCTTTCTGGAATAGATGCTTTTTTGAGAATAATACTGATTGTAATAAAAGATGCGAATAAATACTTGCGGTTAGAGTCGTTCTAAGCCTTATACTTTACTCATCTTATCAAAGGAGGAGCGTTGTACAAGTGAAAAATCAAAACTAAAGGTGGAAATAGATTGAAAAAGAACGTATTGATTCTTGGTGCATCGGCACCAATTGCTAAATATAGCTATGAATTTTTAAAAAATGATCCTACTGTGAATATAACTTTATTTTTGAGAAATCCGGATAAAGTCTTTGATAAGGAGCGAAGTATCATTGGTGATGCGATGAATCTAGATGATTTGGTTCATGCAATGAAAGGCATTGATATCGTCTATTCTTGCTTAGGTCCTTATAATATGGTGCCTTTAGCTAAACATGTGATCGAGGCGATGAACCAGAATAAGATCAAACGCGTATATTGGATGGCAACACTTGGGATCTACGGTGAAGTTGACTTCAATGACGAAGAAGCAGTTGCAGAGTTGGGCGACTATCGCGATCCTGATACTTATTTAGGGGATCAGCGTATTGCAGCAGATTTGATTGAGAACAGTCAGCTAGACTTCACCATCATCCGCCCTAATTGGCTAACCGATAATGAAACTATCGAGGATATTCGTATCGAGAATAGAAACGGAAAAAGTCTCATTGGTGAAATCAGCCGACAAACTGTAGGGAAATACCTTGCAACTTTGATCAACGAGCCAAATACTCATATGTATGACTCTATTGCATTAACGGCAAAGGGAAAAATACACGAGTAAAAAATAATTGAGGTTGGACGGAAGTATTCAGCTTTGAAAAATAAGGCAGGATCCCCAGAAAGTATTCTTTGATTTTCTGGGGATTCTGTCTTACTATTTTTTGTGATGATTGAAAGAAAAGTAGTTAAAACACACGTAAGATTCACTTTCGTCTGTGATTATAGAAATGAGTCAACAGCGGGAATCAAGTAGTCTCTTTTAAAATAAGGCAACAGCCACAAAAATTGGAAGAGCAATTTTTATGGTTGCCGCCTTATTTGTTGAGGGGGAAACACTTCTGTCCCAATATCGGATCGCTAGTTCTTTGACGTCAATGCTCCAGCCTAACTAGAAAGCATGTTGGCACAGTCCAATTGATTGAACATTTTGTAGAGATTATCAAAACTTGTTTCGATCATATTTGATACTGCTTCGTCGGTATTCGAACCGATATGCGGTGTAACGATCACTCGCGGATACATATCGATCAGCGCTTTCGCTGTTGCATCGATCAATAATGGATCTTCATCAAAATTTTTGTTGAAAATCAGTGCTTCATTAGGCAAGACATCTGTACCAAATCCAGATAGTTTTTTGCTCGTCAACGCATCAAGGATTGCTTGATTATCCTGTAATTCCCCTCTAGCAGTGTTGATCAAAATCGCATCATCCTTCATTTTTTCGATAAAATCTTTATTAATGAAACGTTCATTTTTACCCGGGATGTAAGGGATATGGATACTGACGATATCACTTTCTGCCAGTAATTCATCAAGCGACTTAAATTCGATGAATGCTTTTGCTTCTTCACTTGGATATAGATCATTACCAATCACCGTTGCGCCTAATCCTTTGAAAAGTTTTGCTTCTGTTAGTCCGATGTTCCCTACACCAATGATCCCAACTGTACAGTTTCGGACTTCTTTACTGAACATAAAGCGATCAACGGTAAAATTATAAGAAGCTGTTTTATTCGTTGTATGAGTTGTTCTACGTAAAAGCATCATTGCTAAAGTAACAGATAATTCAGCGATTGCATTTGGTGAATAAAATGGTACATACGCGACTTGCATTCCATGATCGTGAGCTGCCATTAAATCAATGTGATTTGTCCCAACTGTACGCGTGAGTAGGAACTTGATCCCGAATTGGGCAAAACGTTCGATATTTATGCGATTTGCTAAACAGTTACCTCTAAGAATGACGGCATCCATTCCTTTTGCTTCTGTGTAATTTGTCTCATTTAATAAATCTTCTACTAGTTTCAAGTTGAATCCGTGGACATTCAACTGCTGAAAGAGTGATCTTTCAGCAGGGCGAACACCATAACATACAACATTTAAATTTTTCATAGTATAGTTTCCTTTCGTTAATTAATTATATAATGTGCTTTAATTTCCAAGCAAGTTTAAGACGATGATCCAGATAGGGATCAAAACGATTGAGAAGAGTGTAGAAAGTAAAGAGGCGTTAGAGGCAAGTATTGCTTCTTTTTCAAAGTTGATGGCATAAGCAACCGCAACTGTTGCAGCCGGAGTAGCCATCATAATGACCATCGTACTTAGACCAACTGAATTCACTGGTAAAATATTCATTGCGTTTAACAGTAAAATTGAAAGTAAAATCACAAGTGGGAAGACAATGACTTTGATGAATGAATAGTACCAAGAGGTGTGACTGCTGAGGGTTTTTCCGAATGGCAGATCGCCTAAAGTGATCCCGATTGCTAACCAAGCGAGTGGAGAGGCTAAACTAGAGAGGAACGCCAAAGGTTTGAATAGCCACGGCAACGTCTGATCGATTCTTAAAAAAGCAACAGATTCAGAACTAGACTGAGCAATTTGAGGTAAGCTATCTTGGAAGAGCCAAATAAATAATCCAATAAAAGTTGCCAATACGATCGGGTTCAAGAGCATTTCTCTAATATTCTTGCGTGCCATTTTCAATCCACTCATTTTTAAATAAGCATAAGAGTATAAAAAGATACGATAACCAATGTTAAAAATCGATGCGTACAAAATCCCTTCTGCGCCAAAGACTGCACCGACAACAGGAATACCGAAAAATGTTGTTGACCCGAAAATAGAGAGTACACGCAATGTGTCTTCTTTATTTGGTGCATATCTAAAAAAGAAGAATTTACTTAGAAAAATCAAGAAAACGTGGACTAAGATTCCGAGAATCAAAATGTTGATTCCTTGATTCAATACTTCATCATTCAAGTCCTGCATAAACGAATTAAAAGCTAATGCAGGAATTGCGACAGTTAAGACGACCTTAGACAATGTCTTTCCGACATCTGATGAGAAAACCTCACGCTTTCTTAAAAAGTAACCTAATAATATAATAAACAGTGTGGAAGTGATCGCACTGATAATTTCCATGTTGATGACATTGCTTAATGTTTCTGATAGTGACATTTCAATTTTCCTCCTCGATTCTTGTGAATGTTTTAATTTGTTTATTTGAATCAGCTGTGCATGTTTACCAATCCTCCTCAATTACATCCTAGAGGTTAGAATCGTTCTAAGGTCAATATGCTTTACAAATAAAATCACAAAAGTATTTTTTCTTCTATATATGTAATTTTTCACTTTTTTTAATGTAAGCGATTTTATTAAAATAATAAAAAAAGATTGACCTTAGAGTTGTTCTACCCTTTAGTCTTAACATGTAAACAGGAAAGCAGATAAAGGAGAGAATAATATGAACAATCGCAAGAAAAAGTATTTTTGGCATCCGATGACGGATACTCGAGCAAGTGAAGAAGAAACAATCGTTATCGAACGTGGAGATGGGAATTTTATCTATGATGATACAGGGAGAAAATTACTCGATGGTGTCGGTGGGTTATGGTGTATGAACGTTGGTCATAATCGCCCTGAAATGAACCGAGCGATTTCTGATCAAATGGAAAAATTATCTTACTATCAATTGTTTACGAATATCGCCCATCCCAAGGCATATGACTTGGCAGAAAAAATCATTCAAATGACGCAAGAAGAAGAGATGGCAAAAGTATTCTTTACTTCTGGAGGAAGTGATTCAGTGGATACTGCGTTGAAAATCACAAGACAATACTGGCAAGCAGTAGGTAAACCGACAAAGAAAGTATTTCTTTCATTGGAAAAAGCCTATCATGGAATGCACTACGGTGGAACGTCGATAGGTGGCAACCCCATCTATCGGGAATTTATTGGTCCTGGTTTACAAGATTGTGTACGTGTTTCTTCCCCGCATTTGAAGAAAAATAAATGGAATTGCCAAGATCCAGAAGAATTGGCAAAACTCTGTATCGCTGAACTAGTTGAAACGATTGAGCAGATTGGCGCTGATCATATTGCTGCATTTATTGCTGAGCCGATCCAAGGTGCTGGCGGTATCATCGTTCCACCAACTTCTTATTGGCCAGCTTTAAGGGAAGTTTGTGACACTTATGATATTTTATTGATTGCAGATGAAGTGGTGACAGGATTTGGCCGTTCAGGACATCTTTTTGGTAGTCGTGGCTGGGGCATCAAACCAGATGCCATGGTACTAGCGAAAGGATTATCTTCTGGGTATGTTCCACTAGGGGCTACTGTTTTTAACAAACGCATCGTTGAAGGCATCGAATCAGCAACCAACGGAGCTAATGTCATTATCCATGGTCATACTTACGGTGGACATCCGCTCGGCTGTGTGGCAGCATTAGAAGCTTTACGTATTGTGGAAGAAGAAAACTTAGTTGAAAATGCCCGTGAAGTCGGTGCGTATTTATTGGAACGGCTAAAAGGACTTGAAGGAACATATGACTGTATTAGTGATGTTCGTGGAAAAGGCTTGATGATCGCCATCGATTTTGAGAATACAGGGAAATATGATGTGGAACAAACAGCAAAAAATGTACAAGCAGTTGCTGATTATGCCATCAATGCAGGAGTCTTACTCCGCGATGAACTACAAACGATCATCATTTCGCCATCACTGACCTTTTCAAAGGAAAACGCAGATCAATTATTCGATGCGATCCATATGGGTTTTGAGGAGTGGCAAAAGCAACAATAATTCAAAGGAGGGTATAATATGACAATCATTGGTGTACCAAAAGAAATAAAAAATTCAGAGAAACGTGTTGGTGTGACACCCGCGGGAGTCAAAGAGTTAGTAACAGCTGGTCATACCGTTTATGTGGAAGAACACGCAGGGGAAGGATCAGGCTTTACTGATAGTCAATACCGGGAAGCTGGCGCTCAAATCAAAGCTGATCCAGAGGCAGCCTGGTCGGCAGAAATCGTCGTGAAAGTCAAAGAACCACTAGCATCAGAATATCAATACTTTAGAAAAGACTTGATTTTATTTACGTACTTACATCTAGCCGCAAATCTTGAATTGACCGAAGCGTTGATCAAGTCTGGGACAACTGCGATTGCCTATGAAATGGTTACGAAAAACGGAGCATTCCCATTACTCGCACCAATGAGTGAAGTCGCTGGCCGGTTAGGCGGTCTATTAGGTGCGGAGATTTTAGCGAAGCAAAGTGGAAAATTGATTTCAGGTGTAACAGGTGTTTTACCGGTTCAGGCAACTATTTTAGGTGGTGGGATCGCCGGAGTGAGTGCCGCGCATTACTTGCATGGATTAGGTGCAGATGTGACGATCTTAGATGTCAACATCGATCGCTTACGTGAATTGTCAGAGATGTTCAATGGAAAAGTAAAAACGCTCTACTCAAGCCCAGCGAATATTGAGAAAATGGCATTGACTAGTGCTATCGTGATTGGTTCAGTCTTATTACCAGGTAAAAAAGCCCCACACCTTATCACAGAAGAATTAGTGAAGCAGATGAAAGAAGGAACGATCTTGGTGGATATTGCGATTGACCAAGGCGGCTGTTTTGAAACGAGCCAGCCAACCACCCATGAAGAACCGACTTTCGTTAAACATGGAGTGATCCACTACTCGGTCGCGAATATGCCAGGTTTAGTTCCTCAAACGTCTACGTTAGCTTTAACGAATGTCACGATGAGATATATCAAGGGCTTAGCCTCCCAATCACTGTCAGAAGTCATCCAAACGTATCCAGAGATCTTGCCAGGAATCAGTACCTATGAAGGAAAACTGACCTGTCCTGAAGTGGGGGAAGTCTTTGAGCGAACCGCTGTCGATATTCATGAGCTTGTTTAAAAATTTTCGAAAAAAGGGAGGGAAATACAATGACTAAAAAAATTCGTATGGTCCAAGTCGGCTGTGGAAAAATGTCGCAGGAGATTATCAAATATGCCTTGGCAAAGGGCATTGAAATCGTTGGAGCTGTAGACAATCGTCCAGAAGCGATCGGTCAAGATCTAGGGGTATATTTAGGCTATGAACAAGCCTTAGGTATTAAAATCTCTAGCGATCCTCATGAAGTATTTCAAAACTGTGATGCCGATGTGGCGTTAGTCACGATTGCTAGTTATATCAAAGATTTCATGCCGAGTTTAGAGATACCCTTGACCTATGGAGTCAATGTTTTAACGATCGGTGAAGAAGCTTTGTATCCTTGGACGACTTCGGTTGCAGAAACCAATCGTTTGGATAAAATCGCAAAAGCCAATAATGTTACGATTTCGGGAACAGGGATGCAAGATATTTACTGGGTGTTGTTCCCAACGCTGATGGCTGCTGGCATGAATGATGTACAAAAAATCAGCGGGGAAGTTAGTTATGATGTCGAACACTATGGAAAAGCGTTAGCGGAAGCGCATGGTGTGGGCTATGACCAAGAAAGATTTGACAAAGAAATTGCCAATGCAACCGATTTGCCTTCCTATTCTTGGATGACCGCAGAAGCCATCTGTGCCAAAATGGATTGGACGATCAAACGCATTGCTCAAAAGAATGTTCCAATCGTTTTAGATAAAGATATTCCATCAAAAACAATGGAACGGACGATCAAAGCAGGCGAAGCGATTGGCATGTCTGCCGTTGCAACGATCGAAACAGTACAAGGTCCAGTTGTAGAAGTCGGTTGTACTGGAAAAGTCTATCAGGCAGGCGAAGGAGATCTATGTACTTGGTCGATCGAAGGAACGCCAAGTATGCAATTTGAAGTGACCAAACCAGATACACCAAAGCATACGTGTGCTACGTTGATCAACCGGATACCGACGGTGATCAATTCCAACGCAGGCTATATCACGATCGATCAATTGCAACCTGTCGAATATATGACGTATCCAGCACATCTTTATTTAGATAAAAAATAGGAAGAACTAAGGTTGGCAGTTGATTAAAGAGAAACAAAAAAAGAGCGAGGATGCAATATCCAAGCTCTTTTTCGTTTAGTCTAAACCAATCAAGTAATCTTCATCTTTCATCGCTTCTACGTTACCTAATAGATAGCCGTTTCCGACTTGAGAGAAGAAATCGTGGTTACTTGTACCAGTAGAGATCCCATTCATCACGATTGGGTTGACATCGTTTGCTGTATCAGGGAATAGTGGGTCCATTCCTAGATTCATCAATGCTTTGTTTGCATTGTAACGCAAGAATGTCTTCACTTCTTCCGTCCAACCGATTGGATCATATAATTCTTCTGTGTAGCGCTCTTCGTTTTCGTATAATTCATATAACAAATTATACATCCAGTCTTTCAATGTTTCTTGTTCTTCCTCAGGCAATTCGTTGTAACCTAGTTGGAATTTATAGCCTATATACGTGCCATGGACAGATTCGTCACGAATGATCAACTTGATGATCTCTGCCACGTTGGCTAATTTATTATTTCCTAAATAATAAAGTGGTGTATAGAATCCTGAGTAAAATAAGAAGGTTTCTAAAAAGACACTCGCAATTTTTTTCTCTAACGGCGTACCGTTTTTGTAGATCTCATTGATACGCTCAGCTTTTTTCTGTAAATAAGGATTGGTATTCGTCCATTCAAAGATTTCTTCGATTTCTTTTTTCGTATTCAATGTACTGAAGATCGAAGAGTAACTTTTCGCATGGACAGACTCCATGAATTGGATATTGTTCAATACCGCTTCTTCATGGGGCGTGCGGACATCTTTACGTAATTGATCCATCCCGCTTTCTGATTGGACGGTATCAAGTAAAGTCAATCCACCAAATACGTGACCAACTGTATCTTTTTCTAATTGGGAAAGCGTACGCCAGTCGTCTAAGTCATTTGACAAGGGGATACGTGTGTCTAACCAAAATTGCTCAGTTAATTTCTCCCAAGTCGATTTATCAATGATATCTTCAATTTCATTCCAGTTTATCGCTGCATAATAAGTTTCTGACATGAGAATGCTCCTTTATTAAAATCCAGTAACGGTTCTATCACTAAGTGAAATTAGATCACACAGCTTTCACATTGGTTGCTGCCGATTTCTTCTGCATCGTCTGTAAACGTACGTACATAATAAATCGATTTGATTCCTTTGTGGAAAGCATAGTGTCTTAGAATATTTAGATCACGTGTGGATTGTTTTGTCGTATCTTTCCATTCGTACAAACCTTCTGGGATTTCTGAACGCATAAACAACGTCATACTCATTCCTTGGTCCACATGTTTTTGTGCTGTGGCATAAATATCGATCACTTTACGCATATCCATATCATAAGCAGAAGTGTAATACGGAATTGTTTCATTTGATAAATAAGGCGCTGGGTAATAGATTTTTCCAATTTTCTTTTCTTGGCGTTCTTCGATCATACGAGTGATCGGGTGGATACTTGCACTAGTATCGTTGATATAAGAAATAGAACCATTAGGCGCTACAGCTAAACGATTTTGGTGATACAAACCATCTTTCATGATTGCTTGCTTCAAGTTTTCCCAGTCTTGGGCAGTCGGAATAAAGATACCATCAAACAAAGCAGCAACTCGTTCAGATTTTGGTTGGAATTCGCCAGTGACATATTTATCAAAATAAGTGCCGTCTGCATAAGCTGATTTTTCAAAATTATGGAAGACTTGTTTTCTCTCACGTGCGATATTGTTACTTTCCACAAGTGTCCAGTAATTCAACAACATGAAATAAACATTGGTAAAATCAATTGATTCTTCGGAACCATATTCCATTTGTTCTTTGGCAAAATAAGTGTGAAGTCCCATGGCACCAAGTCCGATCGTATGATTCAATTTGTTCCCGTTTTGGATCGGTGGAACAACGTCAATATCTGAAGCATCTGTGATATACGTCAATGCACGAGTCATCGTGCGGACAGAACGACCAAAGTCAGGGCTATCCATCAAATTGACGATGTTTGTAGAACCTAAGTTACATGAGATATCTGTTCCTAGTTCTTCATATTCTTGCTTGCCATTGATGACAGAAGGTGTCTGTACTTGTAAAATCTCAGAACATAAGTTACTCATGATGATTTTACCATCTACAGGATTTTCACGATTTGCCGTATCAATGTTGATGATATATGGATAACCAGATTCTTGTTGTAATTTAGAGATTTCATTTTCTAAATCACGGGCTTTGATTTTTTGTTTACGGATATTTGGATTTGCGACTAAGTTGTCATATTCCGCAGTGATATCTACGTAAGAAAATGGTACGCCATATTCTTTTTCTACACTATAAGGGCTGAATAGATACATTTCTTGGTTTTTACGTGCTAATTCATAGAATTTATCTGGAACGATCACACCAAGTGATAAAGTCTTCACGCGAATCTTTTCGTCTGCATTTTCTTTTTTTGCTGAAAGGAACATCATGATGTCTGGGTGGAAGACGTTTAAATAAACGACACCAGCACCTTGACGTTGTCCTAATTGGTTCGAATAACTAAAGCTATCTTCAAACAATTTCATGACTGGAACAACACCGCTAGCTGCACCTTCGTATCCTTTGATCGGCGCTCCAGCTTCACGTAGGTTAGAAAGAGTGATCCCAACACCGCCACCGATTCGTGAAAGTTGTAAGGCAGAGTTGATCGAACGACCGATCGAATTCATGTCATCCGTTACTTGAGTCAAGAAACAAGAAACAAGTTCACCACGACGTTTACGTCCAGCATTCAAAAATGAAGGGGTTGCTGGTTGATAACGTTGGTGGATCATTTCGTCAGCTAAAGCTAAGGCTAGTTCTTCGTCGCCATTCGCAAAGTACAACGCATTGAATGCGACACGATCTTCATAAGATTCCAAGTAGGCAGAACCATCATTTGTTTTTAACGCATATTGAGAGTAGAACTTATAGGCTGCCATGAATGATTTAAATGTAAAGTTTTGTTCGAATAGGAATTGATAAAGTTTTTCAATAAATTCACTACTATATAATTGAATGAACTCTGCTTCTAAATATTGGTTGTCGATCAAATACTGGATTTTGTCGATCACTGTTGGAAACGTCATCGTATTTGGTTTGACATTTTCTTCAAAAAAAGCAGCTAAAGCTTCTTTATCTTTATTTAAAGGGATTTGCCCGTTGACTGGTCGATTGATTTCATTATTCAGCTTAAAGTAGCTGACATCTTTTAGATTTTTAAGACTCATACATACGCCCAACCTTCTTTTTGATTTTGATGATACGTGTTTGACCACAAGATATAGTGGTGTTCATTGCTGTAAAAAAGGATTTGGGGAGGTTACGGACAATATCCGTAAGTCCATCAAATCCATGGTGGCAGAGGATCAAGTAAATCCTCGATCTATTTGACAACTGTTTGAATGATTCTTAGCTAGCTAAGTGACGTAGTTGATCTGGTCTAAAACCAATGACAGTCGCTGCGTCTGAAGTGATGACCGGAACACTTTGGAATCCTTGGTCTTTTAACCATGAGATTGCTTCAGGTTGCTCGTCGATATTTACTTCTTCAAAGTCGATTTTATTTTCAGCTAAAAAGCGTTTCACCATTTTACATTGCATACAATTATTTTTTGAAAAGATTTTTACATTCATTATTATTTGCCTCCTTGCTCGTGTGTTTTCTCTATAATCAATAGTATAAATCTATTAGTAAAAAAGTCAATCAACAAACACTACATCTTGTGTTGTGGAAATTGTGGAATACTATGTTTTGTGGTTTTTGAAAAACAATGAAAACAAGTATCTCGTGCAGATTCGCTTGTATTAATACAGAAATGCTTGTGGAAAACTCCGTTAAAAAATATTTTTTTAACCTTTGCTGGCTAATAAATGAATGTTCGATCGAAAAATCACAAACGAAATAGGTATGCAAAAAAATGTAAATAAAAGAAGGAATAAATGCAGTCTGAAGACAAAACAAAAAGCTATATATACATTTTTTTTATAGAAATTCTTTCACAAAACGAAAGATGATCATTAAGTGTCTAAGGATCATCGAAAAGAGAAACTCGAATCAAAATAGCAAAAGTCAAAAGAGTACTCACTATAAATAGTAGTAAGATGATAAATGTTGTAAAAATTGAACTAACAATATTTTTAATTTTTTAATAACAATGTTATGTTTAAAATTTAATTAATTGTCATGTTATCTGTTTTTTTATTTCTAGATTTTTGTTTAAATAGAGCCAACAGGACGTCTTGTTGATGCTTTGAAAATTCAATAAAAGGAAGCGATCCAAGATGCGTACAATGATCAAACGGGTAGGTGTTATTTCTTTTACTTTAATGGTTTTTATCGGAGGAACAGCACAGGCAACTTCGATTCCAATCAAGCCTACGATTACTGAAAAAAATCAACATGTGTTAGGTAGTAGCAGCCAATTCTCAGAATCACTCACCCGAAGTCTGACAGACGATTCAGGAATCTCCGCTGCCGAATCAGGAAGACCAGCTAAAGATTTTATTGACATATCTTCTAATAATGGCAAAATATCGATTGAAGAGTTCCAAACGATGAAAAACTACGGCATTAAGGGTGTAGTCGTGAAATTGACTGAAGGAGACTCGTATAAAAATCCGCTTGCTCCTGAACAGATTGCTTCAGCCGTTGCGGCAGGTCTAAAAGTAAGTGTCTATCATTATGCGTGGTTCAATGAAGAAGCTGATACAAAAGGGGAAGCTCAGTTCTTATTGGATTATATGAAAGAGTTGAACCTTCCATCATCAACTGTGGTTGTCAACGATAGTGAAAATCTAAAGATGAACTTGGACAAAGTGACAGATAATGCGTTGGTTTTCCAAAAAGCGATCCAACAGGGCGGCTATCAAAACGTCATCCACTATTCGAGTGCTTCTTGGTTTACCGAAAACAAGCTAGATATGACACGTCTAGGAAAAGAAAATTGTTGGGTTGCACAGTGGCCGTATGATCCTTCTGATAAAAATCCTTTGCATACAGATACAGCAGCTTGGCAGTGGGCAAGTGATCTGTATTTCCCAGAATTTCCTACCCGTCATTTTGATGTAAGTACTGACTATTTGAAAAAATTTACAAGTTAAATGAAGTTTGTTTTTAGCGTAAGAAACAAAAAGACAACCACGAAAATTTTTTGATTTTCGTGGTTGTCGCTTTATTCTCAAAGTGTGTGATACGAACTGTTTAGTTTGGAAAAATCAACTGACAACTACCGGATTTCTTGTATAGAAGCAAAAATAAAACCAGTTTACTTTTGCTTCTTTGAAGCGTCCATAGTAAGATGTTAGCTGACAAGTAGATGAAAGAGGAAGAATAAAATGAGTGAAAAAACCAAACTGGTTCGTCCGCGTTATCAACAGATCGCCGTTGACTTGGCAGAACGAATCGTAGAAAATCGTTATCAAATCGGCGAAAAGATCCATGCAAGATCCACTTTAGCAAGCACGTATAACGCTTCTCCTGAGACGACTCGTAAAGCAATCAATGTTTTGGTCGATCTGGGAATCATGGAAGTCCGTCATGGCAGTGGTGCGTTTGTAGCATCTAAAGAAAAAGCAAAGGATTTCCTTTTGCAATACCAAGATGTGCAATCGATCCAAGAAACAAAAGCAGAAATCATGGAAAGTGTGAAAAAACAACAAGAAGAGTTGAATCATTTTTCGCAACTATTGGACCAACTTGTTAGTCAAACGAAACGAATACATAAGATGAACCCACTTCTGCCTTTTGAACTTGCTTTGACAGAAGAAGCGGCTCACTTAGATCAATCCATCAGCGAATTGAATATCTGGCAAGCAACTGGTGCAACAGTGATTGCTATTTCCCACGATCAAGAGCTGTTGGTCTCGCCTGGCCCATATGCTAAATTTTCAGCGGGCGATACCGTCCACTTCATTGGAAACGAGTATACGCTGCAACGAATGACGAACTTTTTTTATCCAGATGGCCAGTGAACGAGCGGATAAGAAAAATCTCATTTAATTCTAATTTTGGTCAATCCCTATACTGATAAGGGATTGGCCATTTTTTTGTGTAGTTTCCCTAATAATACAGATACTTGGATTTTGACAAAGTGACTACATGATGTTATCGTAGTGTGGTCACTTTTTTCAGAAAGAAAAATGAATTTACATACAAAGGAGAATTTGTTTGGTAAAAGTAGAAGTAAAAAACTTAACGAAAATATTTGGTAAACGAACACAAACTGCTTTGGAAATGATGAAAAAGCACCAATCGAAAACAGAGATTTTACAAAAAACCGGCGCAACTGTCGGCGTATATGAAGCGAGTTTTGATGTACAAGAAGGTGAGATCTTCGTGATCATGGGGCTTTCGGGGAGTGGGAAATCAACTTTGATCCGTCTATTGAATCGTTTGATTGAACCAACATCTGGCAATATCTTGATTGATGGAGAAGACATCTCAACACTTAGCAAAGAAGAACTTCGTGAAGTTCGTCGTCACAAAATCAACATGGTGTTCCAAAACTTCGGTCTATTCCCACATCGTACGATTTTAGAAAATACAGAATATGGTCTTGAAGTTCGCGGTATTCCTAAAGAAGAACGTCAAGCTAAAGCAGAAAAAGCGCTAGAGAACTCAAGCTTGTTATCCTTTAAAGATCAATACCCTAGTCAATTATCTGGTGGGATGCAACAACGTGTAGGGTTAGCCCGAGCATTGGCAAATGATCCAGAGATCCTATTGATGGATGAAGCTTTCTCAGCACTTGATCCATTGATTCGTCGTGAAATGCAAGATGAATTATTGGAACTACAATCCAATGTGCAAAAAACGATCATCTTCATCACACATGATTTAAATGAAGCATTGCGTATCGGGGATCGCATTGCGTTGATGAAAGACGGAGAAATCATGCAAATCGGTACTGGGGAAGAAATCTTGACTAATCCAGCCAATGATTACGTGAGAGAATTCGTTGAAGAAGTCGATCGCTCGAAAGTCTTGACGGCGCAAAACATCATGGTTCCTGCATTAACCACAAATATCGAATCAGATGGTCCAAACGTTGCGTTGACACGTATGCGTAACGAAGAAGTCAGCATGTTGATGGCGGTAGATAGAAAACGTAACTTAAAAGGGATCATTACAGCAGATCAAGCATTAGAAGCAAGACGTCAAAAACGTCCATTGATCGATTTCCTTGATGAAAATGTTACCGTGATCGGTAAAGATATGCTAGTTAGTGATATCTTCAATATTATTTATGATTCGCCGACGCCATTAGCCGTGGTTGATAACGGGAAATTAAAAGGCGTTATTATCCGAGGTAGCGTAATCGAAGCATTAGCAGCAACAAGTGAGGTGAGCGAACATGAATAATCTATTGAACTATCAAGTACCCGTCGCTGACTGGGTCGAAACGATCACTGATTGGTTGACAACAACGTTCGCAGGACTGTTCTCATTCCTTCAAACGATTGGTCAAGCAGTGATGACAGGTATCACAAATCTTTTATTAGTGATACCAGCACCACTATTTATTCTTTTAATGGCAGTTGCAGCGTTCTTTATTTCAAAAAAACGTCCCGGATTGACATTATTTACTTTGATTGGCTTATGGTTCATTTATAATCAAGGATTATGGACAGATTTGATGAATACTGTCACATTGGTGTTACTATCTAGTGTGATCTCAATCATCATTGGTGTACCTCTTGGTATTTTAATGGCGAAAAATGATAAAGCGCAAGGAATCATTAAACCAATTCTTGACTTTATGCAAACAATGCCTGGTTTTGTTTATTTGATTCCAGCGGTTGCCTTTTTCGGAATCGGTATGGTTCCAGGGGTGTTTGCCTCAGTGATCTTTGCGTTACCACCAACGGTTCGTTTTACGAACCTAGGTATTCGCCAAGTACCTAAAGAGTTAGTAGAAGCGTCTGATTCATTTGGTAGTACGAGTTGGCAAAAACTAGTGAAACTTGAATTACCACTAGCAAAAGGAACGATCATGGCAGGGATCAATCAGACAACTATGCTTTCTCTTTCAATGGTCGTGATTGCTTCAATGATCGGAGCGCCTGGTTTAGGTCGTGGTGTCCTTTCTGCTTTACAACGTGCACAAGTCGGAAACGGTTTTGTCAATGGGGTAGCATTAGTGATCTTAGCCATTATCATTGACCGTTTTACGCAACACTTGAATCAACCAAATGATCAAAAAGCAGCAGGTACTGCGAAACAAAAAAATAAAAAGCGCCAAGGAGTGATCATTGGTGCAGTAGTCGTCGTTTTATTAGGTGCGATCGGTGTTGGTAGTTTTAGTTCTTCAACAAAAGAAACAAACACCATCAATCTTTCTTATGTGGAATGGGATACAGAAGTTGCTTCAACGAATGTCGTAGCAGAAGTCTTAAAAGAGATGGGCTATGATGTGAAGGTGACGCCTCTTGATAATTCGATCATGTGGGAATCCGTTGCAAAAGGAGAATCAGATGGGATGGTGGCTGCTTGGTTACCTAAAACTCATGGTTCTCAATATGAACAATACAAAGATCAAGTCGATGATCTAGGTGCAAACTTGAAAGGTGCCAAAGTCGGATTAGCTGTTCCAACATACATGGATGTTAATTCGATCGCGGATCTAACCGATGAAGCAGGCAAAAAAATCACCGGTATCGAACCTGGTGCAGGTGTGGTGAATGCCGCAGAAAATACGATTGCCCAATATCCAAATCTTGAGGGTTGGACAGTTGAGACCTCTTCTTCAGGTGCGATGACGGTTGCACTAGGACAAGCAATCAAAAATCAAGAACCAATCGTCTTTACTGGTTGGACGCCACACTGGATGTTTGCGAAGTATGACTTGAAATATCTAGAAGATCCAAAAAATGCGATGGGAGATGCGGAAGAGATCCACACGATCGTCCGCCAAGGCTTAAAAGAAGATCAACCAGAAGCATACGCTGTGTTGGACAAATTCAATTGGACAGAAAAAGACATGGAAGAAGTCATGTTGGAAATCAACAGCGGCAAAGACCCACAACAAGCAGCAAGAGAATGGATCGATAAGAACCAAGAAAAAGTTGCTAGTTGGAAAAATTAAGTAAATAAAAAAATCGACTTTACTGAAACAAAAACTGTTTCGGTAAAGTCATTTTTTTGTAAAATTCACCGTGTTTGATCCGCAAAAGAACTGTTTTGAACATGTCAGACAATTGGAAAAAATAAAAAAAAGCCTATATCGTTGCTTCAGAAGCAGCTTGGACCGATAGTTCAAATCATAATGTCCATAAAGGAACAACAGTGGCAGAATTGCAAAGACTCCTCCACGTCACACCAGAAGAAACCATGGCATTTGGCGATGGTCTAAATGATGTCGAATTATTAGAGCGTGCAGCATACAGCTTTGAGATGAGCAATGCCTTTGACCAAATCAAAGAAGTTGTACAATTTGTGACAAAGTCGAACGATGAAGATGCGGTGCTCCATGCGATCAAAAAAATGATTGCTTTACAAGTATGAAAACCCAGTGATTTGATTTCAGAGAAAGAGCCTTCAACCATTTAATTGGAAGAAGACTCTTTTTTTTGTTTGTAAATATTTAACGAATTCATCCAGTGTTACATCAACCGCTTTAGCTAATAAAATCATTGTGCCAAATTTTACACTGTTCCAGTCCTCTGATTGATTTAGACGTGTAAAGCTACTAGCAGTGATCCCTGTTTTCTTACTCAGTTGGTAGTTGCTCTTAAACCCAAAGTCTTGTTTGTATTGTTCAAACCAATTCATAAAATCCCTCCTTTGCTATGTACTCATTAAAATATACAACCTTTACTAAATCAAGCGCTAAGATGTAAATTGAGGAAATAGGGTAGGTACAATCATTGTATTACTATTGACAGATATGACCCCCTGTTAGCAGATAAAGGATTTGTTCAGCCATAAAAATAAAAGTGTTGGAAGAAAGCTGCAAAATATATAAAATCTTACGTTATAATGTATTTATTCAATTTTAGATGCTGCCATAGTTAATTGATTGGATAGATCACGAAGAAAGGGGGCAGTTTCAAAGAACAAGCGACAGATCCAAAAGGTTTTCTCACATTGTTTAGTGTTTAGCTAGTTTAGAAGATGACATATGGCTAATATTACGCCAGTTTTTTGTTCAAAATTGAAAGGAGTTTGTGGAATGGACGACATAAATAATAGTGAAGTTTATTTAAAGCAATCAATTGATTATTTAAATCTATCTCCTACTAATGGGGCGTTTAGTTATCGATGTGCTAACGAGAATATATATGGAGAGTTGACGCATGGATAATAAAAAGAGAATAGCCATTACATTCATTGTCTTCACACTGTTTTTTACCTTTTTCAGAAGTTCGATGTCAGGAATTTTTTCTCTTTATTACTCAAATTTTGATGTGACAGATAACAATATCAGCTTAATAAAGAGTTTTCAAAATATAGGCATTTTACTCGGCTTGTTACCAGCAGGATATTTGGCAGATAAAATTGGAAGAGTAAAAATCATTATTATTTCTTCAATGGTGATTGCATCTAGCTTTTGTATTATTTTATTTTCAAGCAATCTCATCGGATTTTCATTAGCAGAATTTTTGTATGGGATAGGACTAGCTATGAATTCAGGGGCAGTACTAGCATATACGAATGACTTGGAGAATCATTTTAATATCAAACTTGAGAAGAAAGTGATGGGGAGAAGAACGGCATTGCAAAACATTGCAACTCTAGTAGGAGGTAACATCGGTACTTCGCTTTTTCAAATCGATAATCAATTTCCCTTGTATTTCTCCATTATAGGATTGCTTTGCTATCCGCTGTTTATTTATGGTTGGATCAAATATAATGATTTTTCCAATATAAATACCAGAATACATAAAAAAAGTAAATCTAAGTCCTTAGATATTTCTTTTTTACTCAAGAAAAATGTGTTATATGCGATATTTATTTCACTATGTTTTGAAGGAGCAACGCAATTTGTTTTAGTTTATTGGTCGATTTTTTATGTTAATCGTTTGAATTTTAATTTATCCACAGTGTTCACATTAAGTATGATTTCTGTCGTTTTTGGAAGTGAGATCTATTCACAATTAACAACAAGTATTAAATCAAATAATGTAATACTGATTTATACACTTTGTATCTTATCGTTCTCCCTGTTTGGTATTGGTGTTCTAGAAAATCGTTGGCTTTCTATCGTGCTTTTTGCTCTTGTTGAGGTATGTATCGGAATTGTTAGTAGCTCGATACTTACGCTGGAAAGTGAGATCATTACTTATGAAGAAAAAAAATCTTCTATTTTAGCAACGATTTCTTTTATAACTGAGATCGGTGTCATTAGCATTTTATTAATCAATAAAATATTAATGAGGTCGTTGTCTTTACAAAATATGTTTCTTGTTAGTTCAGCATTTATAGCTGTAGGGCTTCTATTGATTTATATAAATCATTTAAAAGGAAAAAAGAGAAAAGAAATGATCTGACAATGTTGGAGGGTTCGTAAAAGAAGACACGAATGATTATAATCCACAGCTATTGAACTATTTTGTTAGTACTTTTGAAGGCTTGAAGTTTTCCGAGCACAAAAAAATGCCACCACGCACACTCTTTTCCAAACTACCGAAGTAGCCAAGAGTGTACTGGTGACGTGGGTTTGGCACCCAATGGGCCGTGAGGGGCTCGAACCCGCGACCCGCTGATTAAGAGTCAGCTGCTCTACCAACTGAGCTAACGGCCCATATGAAAAAGTACTTTATTATAGTAGCACTAAGCATTTTAAAATGCAAGGTACGTACAATAAAAAATCTACGAAAACTTTACTACTTCCTAGAAATTCATTCATAGTTTATTCATAAATGACCGTTATGATAAATGTATCCCAACCAACAAAGTTCTTGCAAAAGAACAACCCATAACACTTTTTCATTTTTTTACTCCTTTCCCGTCATGAAAATGGCGGGTCTTTTTTTATTCCAAGAAGAACCTAGAACAATTCTCGTTTAAACACTTGTTATTGGTGTTTATTTTTGTTATTAATTTATCTAGTTTGAGTAACTAGATTGAATGTTTTTGGAAACTTTGATAAGATATTAATGAGAACATTAAAGGAGCTTTCATAATGGAAAAAATGCGCCAGCAATTAATTGATTGGGCTGTCAGTATCGAAACGTTTCGTTTACCTCATTGGGAAGAACTTCCAGACTTGGAGCTATACATGGATCAAGTCAAGACCCTAGTGGATCGTCACTTATCACCAGTGATCCAAGGAGAAAAACATCCTTTGTTAACTTCTTCAATGGTTAATAATTATGTGAAACTAGGTTTGGTACCGGCGCCGATCAAAAAGCGATACAACAAACAACATGTGGCATTTCTGATTGCTATCACAACGCTTAAACAAGTATTGACGATTCCTGAAATCAAAGAAGGAATTTTATTTCAAGGAAAAACAGTGGGCATTCGTGAAGCATACAATCTTTTTTGTGACGAACAAGAAAATGCGATACGAATGGTTAGTCAATTAGCCCAAGGAAAACAACATGAACAATTATTAAATCAAGAGCTTCCATTAGAATATGTTGCTGTTCGTTCAGCGACGATTTCTTTTGCAATGAAGCTACTAGCAGAAAAAACGATCAGCCTAGAAAGCGAATATTTACAAGAGGCAAAAAAGGAGAAAGAAAATGAAGAATAAGATTGCGATTTTAGTAGACTCAGGAACAGATGTACCACAAGAGATCATCGATATGTACAATATTTATGTGATCCCTTTGAAAATCATTTATAAAGATAGAGAATATACAGATAAAGTCGATATCACTCCTGAAGAGATTTATAAGCGTTTACCTGAGGAAATTCCGGGTACCTCGTTACCTGATGGAGAATCAATCACTAAAATTTTTGATCAAATCAAAAATGATGGCTATGATAAAGTTCTAGCAATCACTATTTCAAGTGGGTTGAGCGGAACAAATAATGTGGTTCGTCTTGTCGCACAAGAACAAGAAGGGATCCAAACGCATGTATTAGATACTAAAAATATTGGTATTGGCGCCGGTTTTACAGCAATCCAAGCCGCAAAATGGATTGAAGAAGGCATGGAATGGGAAACGCTGATCGATGAATTAGTTGCATTAGCTGAACGAACAAAAGTCTTTTTCAATGTAGCAACACTTGAATACCTGCAAAAAGGCGGACGTATCGGTCTAGTTGCCTCAATTTTAGGAAATGCTTTAAAATTGAATCCCATTATCTCTTGTAATGAAGAGGGCATCTATTATACAGTAGGTAAAGCACGAGGCAGAAAGAAAAGTTTAGACAAAACAATGTCCTATGTGAAAGAAACTGTCGGGGATGCGAAAGTCTTCAACTTGGCAGTCGCACATGGTGCAGCGGAAGAAGAAGCAATTGAAATGAAAGCTCGCTTTGAACGTGAATTCCCAAATGCCCAAGAGATTTATTTTGGACAAATCTCACCGGCATTGGTTGTCCATACTGGCCCAGGTTTATTAGGGATCGGTGTGCAAATACTTGAAGCATAACAAGAGTAAATGGAGAATGTGGCAGTAGCATACACTCCCGCTAACTAAGCACTAACTTCCGGGGATTTTAGGAGGTTGGTGCTTTTTTATTAAACATTTTTTTGTTAGTGGAGAAAGGACGTATGTCTGAGGTTCTGGAAAGACCAATGAAAGAAAATTGTCCCAAATGATGGATGAAATGATGATCAACATACATGGAATAGCTAAGAAAACACCCGTAATCTTAAAAGATAGTATAAGATTCTTTTCAAATCAGCCTTGAGGCGTAGGTTATCTTATAGACCTTATAGTACAATGTTTAAAACAGAAAACAGCTACATGGAGGTTATGTATGAAGAAAACAAAACTTATTGCCACTCTCTTGGTTTCAAGCCAAGTTTTACTAGCAACACCAATCGTATTAGCAGACGAGACAGCAACAACGCAAAGTATTGTCCCAATTTCAGGAACGGTCGACTCGACAGTTGCTACGGATTCCTCCGAGTCAACAACGACAACCAGCTCTAGTGAACGGTTACAGATCAATGCAGTAGCAATCGGTAATGCGTTAACGAAAGAACAAGAAAGTTATACATTAGATAAGTTAGGGATCAAAGGAGAAACACCGATCTATAAAACGTCTGGTACAGATTTAATGACCTATATTCCTGATGGTGGCTTTACCACAGATTGGGCAGTTTACAGTTCTGTCCGCATGCAGACGCTCGCTGAAGGCGAAGGGATCACTGTTGATATCGCGACACCAGAAAATATCACACGGATCACTGCTGCTCAGTATCAAAATGCAGCGTTAACAGCTGGGATCACCGATGCAAAATTGACGGTCGCATCCGCAGTACCAATCGATGGTTCAGGTGCTTTAGCTGGTGTGTATAAAATCGTGGAAGAGTCGGGGGGCATCATTAATCAAGACCGTGTCAGCGTTGCTCAAAATGAAATGGATGTTTTGTCGTCTATCACTGAAGAAAACAAAGACAAAGATGGCTATTCCGATGAAGCATTAAATAAAGCTCAGGAGCAAGCGAAAGAAGAATTAGCAGCTAAGACTGCTGACGGCAAAGAGCTGACACAAGCGGATATTCAAACGACAGTAGAAAAAGCTCTGAAGGATAATGGACTAGAAGATGTAATGACAAGCGATCAAGTCACAGAAATAACTTCGTTGATGAGTGAAATGAAAGATAAAAATATTTTTGAAGACTTCGTGAAAGAACTAGACTTGACTGAGGCAAGCAAGCAAATTCAAGAAAAATCAAAAGGGCTTTGGGAAAATATCAAAGGATTCTTTAGTGGCATATGGGATTCGATCACTGGCATGTTTTCTGGTGACTCTCAATAATCGAAATAGTTTTTTATGTATGAAATATTTGATTTGAGCTACCCTATACGGATCTTTAGTAAATGAAGCAAGAATAAACCGCTAAAACTTTTCCGAGTTAGCGGTTTATTTTTATAATCATCTAATCGCATACTTTAACAAGCTACAAGTGGGATTCGTGGAGGTTTGTAGGAATCTGGATCCGCCTGTTCAATCATGAAAATTTTATCAATAACGTCCTATTTTTTTAGAAAGATGAAACCTGATAAGAAATGCGGTATAATAGAACAGAATGACAATACTAACTAAGAGGTGGCTCTTTATGAAAAAAATACTAGTTGTCGACGACGAAAAACCGATTTCGGATATCGTCAAATTTAACTTAGCAAAAGAAGGTTATGACGTCTATACAGCATATGATGGGGAAGAAGCTTTAGCAAAAGTAGCTGAAGTGGAACCTGATTTGATTTTACTAGATTTGATGTTACCAAAAATGGATGGCTTAGAAGTGGCTCGTGAGGTACGAAAAACGTTTGACATGCCGATCATCATGGTGACAGCTAAAGATTCTGAAATCGATAAAGTGTTAGGCTTGGAACTGGGAGCAGATGATTATGTGACCAAACCGTTCTCTAATCGTGAATTAGTGGCACGTGTGAAAGCGAATCTTCGACGTGGCGCTTCTGCTACCAAAGAAGTGGAAGAAGTCACACCTTCTGAACTGATCATTGGAGACTTAACGATCCATCCCGATGCGTATATGGTGACGAAACGTGGCGAAACGATCGAATTGACTCACCGTGAGTTTGAGCTGCTCTTTTATTTAGCAAAACACATTGGTCAAGTCATGACACGGGAACATTTGTTACAAACCGTTTGGGGCTATGACTATTTTGGTGATGTCCGTACAGTAGACGTGACCGTTCGTCGTTTGCGTGAAAAAATCGAGGATAATCCAAGTCATCCTAGCTATTTAGTCACACGCCGAGGCGTAGGGTACTACTTGCGTAATCAAGAACAGGAGTAAGTGGATGAAAGGGAAAGTCCGTTTTTTTCGATCAGTAAACTTCAAAATAGCTATTACATTTATTTTGATTTTACTGATCTCAATTGAAATTATAGGTGCTTACTTTATTAGAGGATTGGAACGTTCAACGATCAATACCTTTATCAAAGATATGAACCAAACAGTCGAAACATTAGCGACAACGATCAGTCCAGAACTGAATGGTAAAGGCAATGAAAGTGCGGCTATCGATGATGTCAATGGGAATATCAAGCGTTTCATTGAGACCAGTGCTTCAAGTGATATCATCGAGATCCGTGTCGTGGATGAAAAAGGCATCATTCGAGCAACGACAGAGGTTAGTGAACAAGGTTCAGTCGGCAAAAAGAATGATTACGTCGATATGAATGATTTTACAACCAAACGATATGTCGCATTAGATGATGACGGAAAACGAGTAAATATCAATATTCAACCGATTTTGTCCCCGACCGGCGACGCCGTCATCGGGGCTCTTTACGTCAAAAGTGATATTGAACAAAAATATTCAGAAATCAATAATACAGCACTGATTTTCTTTACTGCGTCTTTAATTGCTGCATTTATCTCAATGGTTGTGTCTGTTCTGGTCGCACGTTCCATTACGCAACCGATTGGTGAAATGCGTGAGCAAGCGATCCGCATTGCTCGTGGTGATTATAGCCGTAAAGTAAAGGTCCATGGTCAAGATGAATTAGGTCAGTTGGCTGAAACGTTCAATCAATTAGCAGAACGGATCGAGGAAGCGCAAGATACGATGGAAGCTGAACGAAATCGGTTAGACAGCGTCTTGTCACATATGACAGATGGTGTTATTGCAACCGATCGTCGTGGGAAGATCATTACGATCAATGATATGGCTGTTTCATTATTAGACTTGAAAAAGGAAGAAGCAATCGGTCAGTCAATCTTGACTCTTTTGGCAATTGAAGAAGAATACACGTTACGAAAACTGTTAGAAGATCCGAATGAAATGATTTTAGATCGGTCAACTGGTGCGAGGGAAGCAGACCAGATGATTTTACGTGTCGATTTTTCGATGATTCGTCGAGAATCTGGCTTTATCAGTGGATTAGTAGCAGTTTTACATGATGTAACGGAACAAGAGAAAACGGAACGAGAACGTCGTGAGTTCGTATCGAACGTTTCCCATGAGTTGCGTACGCCGTTAACAAGTATGCGTAGCTATATCGAAGCACTGAGTGAGGGTGCTTGGAAGGACGAAGAAGTCGCACCGAACTTTTTAAAAGTGACCTTAGATGAGACCGATCGTATGATCCGCATGATCAATGATCTATTGAATCTATCTCGTATGGATACT
This sequence comes from Enterococcus mundtii, assembly GCF_002947535.1. Lineage (GTDB taxonomy): Bacteria > Bacillota > Bacilli > Lactobacillales > Enterococcaceae > Enterococcus_B > Enterococcus_B mundtii_B. The sequence goes on along the minus strand of NZ_PUAP01000021.1, from coordinate 54,012 downwards.
GGAAATACCCAATTACAATTAGAGTATGTCAATTTTAATGAACTCGTTAATTTTGTATTAGATCGTTTTGATATGATGGTCGGTAATCAAGAAAAAAATTATACGATCCGTCGAGAATTTACCCAACGAGATCTTTGGGTCGAGATCGACACAGATAAGATCATTCAGGTTATTGACAATATCATGAACAATGCGATCAAATATTCACCTGATGGGGGAGCAATCACTTGTCGTTTGCTTGAAACGCATAACAATGTGATTTTAAGTATTACAGACCAAGGGCTAGGTATCCCTAAAAAAGATTTGAATCGTGTATTTGAACGTTTCTATCGAGTGGATAAAGCAAGAGCTAGAGCGCAAGGTGGAACAGGATTAGGCTTAGCAATCTCTCGGGAAGTAGTGAAAGCACACCGTGGCGCAATCTGGGCAGAAAGTAAGGAGGGACAAGGTTCAACCTTCTATATTTCTTTACCTTATGAACCGTATGAGGAGGAATGGTGGGAATGAAGATTTCTGAAAAATTTATACGAATTGGTTTGATCTTGATGGTTGCATTAAGCCTGTACTTCTCTTATGCAATTTGGTTGAGTCCAGCAGGAAAAACTTCAATCAACTTAGAGGAGAGCAATTCACAAGTGATTGAATCACAAAGCTATCGTAAAGCATCAGAAATTTATCTGCCTTTACACCTCACATGGTTTCAAACAGAGACAGTGAAAGAAACGAATAGTGAGAACCTGATTTCTCAAATACATGGACTGATCGAAGGTGCTCGTTTTGGCAAGTTGACCGAAGTCGTAGAAGCAGATCAAGAGAAGTTCAATCAAAAGAAGTCTCTCAATGAAGGAATCGAATTCTCCTATAATGCACCTTATCTACTCAGTGGCTATGTGAAAGCATTTGGATTGAATATTGATCTAGGTTCAGTCCAAAATGAAGATATCTACTTTACGAGTGTCCAATTTGATCTAAAAGGAGAAAAAGTTAGCTTTATTGATTATGATCAGCGGACGATTTACGAAGCTAGCCTATCAATGGATTGGAAAGAAATAGAACATGATTTGAATTCTTCAGATGTCAACTGGACACCTGTATTCAAAACACCAGCAAGTATTGAAACACAGCATAGTATCAAAGAACCGATGAAACTAAAAAAATACAGTTATATCTTATCTCAGCAACCATACACCGTCTTTCGGAATGCTTTTTTTTCTCAGCCAGATGCGGTTAAAAACAATGATGAAAGTACGGAATTGATTTTTTATGATGGGAATGAAACAATGACGATCCATTCAGAGAATCAGATCGTCGATTTTAGAGGGGATTTACCGACAACTGATGAACCAAACAATATTTTTACGGACAGTTTTCCTTATGTCAGCAAACTAGGTGGGGCGTTAGGCAATGTTCGATATTTTGATCGTAATAAGAATACAATCGATTATCGCATTTTTGTAGAAGGATTTCCCGTATTTGGTTCAGGTAGTAAAGGAAAAGTTGGGATCGAGATCGGTGATGAGCAAGGAAATAATCAAGTAAGTATCCAAACGAGTTTAAATACCATCCAAGTTCCGATTCCTTCAGATGAAGAAGTCGAGTTGCCTAGCACTGACGAAGTCTACCAAGAATTAGTGGATAATGGGGCAGAGGAATCGAAAATCGAATTGATCATTGTAGGTTATACATGGCAAAATATCGAAGAAACGAATCGGGTGGTAGATCTATTCCCAGAGTGGTATGTGAAATATCAAGGAGAATGGTATTCTGCAAATGAATTATTGACCAATTTACCTGGGAAGGAGGCGGAGTAAATATGGACTTCAAAAAAATTGAATGGATTTTCTTCGTCGCCTTTTTAGGATTGAATGTTTTTTTATTTAGTAGTTACCATGAATCGGTCAACCAAGAGCATACAGTAATACGCTCAGATCAGACAGAATCGATCAAAAAACGATTAGCAAATGATGATATTACCTATACGGGTGATTTTTCTTCAGAAAGTAAGCAAGGCTACTATTTAAGTGCCGAAGAGACGGAACTGAGTCAAACGTTGTTCAAGTATCGCCAAGAAAACAATCGACGTGGTTTATTGGAGAGCGGAGTTTCAATCAATGATAATATATTGACTAAAACGTTATCAGATCCTGAATCTGAAAGCAAAGTGCTTGATCCAAATCGTATAGCGAGTTCACTCAATGATTTTTTGGATAACGAAGAAGATGTTTTATTTGGTAATGAGTATATTTATATGAAAAATTTCTCTGTATTAGAAGGTGATTCTCCTGAAATCACAGCGAGCCAAACGTATGAAGGATTGCCATTCTATGATGATACAGCTAAACTTATTTTCTCCCTCGAAAAAAAAGGGGATGAGTATCGCATTTTGAAGTATACCCAAACCCATTTAACAAATATTGAACAGTTGCGAGAAAAAACAGAATTGCATACGGAAGAAGAGGCAATCAATACGTTGTATGTAAATAATAAAATCTCTCGAGGATCGAAAATCCTTTGGCGTCAGCTGGCTTACTCTCGTATTTTGAAAGTACGAGAGAAAAATGTGTATGTACCGGTATGGTATGTCGCAATTGAAACGCCGGATAAGACCTATCAGATCGAAACGGTCAATGCCTTTAGTAATACGATTATTACAAATAATTCGATCCCAAAGGTGGAAGATCATTAAAAAAGTAGGTATAATGAACAAAGTTTACAAAGTAAGAAGGGAAGTAGTAGTAAAATGGCTGAAGGAAATACAGCTTTTAAAATCAGTATCCTTGCAAGTGGGAGTTCAGGAAACTCATTATACATCGAGAGTGACAAAAAGCGACTTCTGGTAGATGCAGGACTGAGTGGGAAAAAAATTACTTCCTTGATGGCACAAATCGGTCGGACGCCCGATCAATTAGACGGTATTCTTGTGACACATGAACATCGAGATCACATTCATGGGGTAGGTGTTTTGGCGCGTAAGTACCATTTAGATATCTATGCAAATGAAAAAACATGGGAAGCGATGGCTCCGATGATCGGAAATGTCCCAATTGAGCAAAAACATTTATTTCAGATGGGGAAAGTCCAAACATTTGGCGATTTAGACATTGAAAGCTTTGGTGTCTCCCATGATGCAGCTGCACCGCAATTCTATCGTTTCCATAAAGAGAATCGTTCGTTTGTCATGTTGACGGATACCGGTTATTGTAGTGATCATATGCGAGGAATCATTGAAAATGCTGATGGATACTTGATGGAAAGCAATCATGATCTAGAGATGTTGCGTATGGGACCTTATCCTTGGAATTTGAAACAACGTATTTTAGGCGATCGTGGTCATTTATCAAATGAAGATGGTGCGCTAGTGATGACTGATGTGATTGGTGATCGTACAAAACGTATCTATTTAGGTCATTTAAGTAAAGAAAACAATATGAAAGAATTGGCCCATTTGACAATGGAAAATATTCTTAAGGAAAAAGATCTAGGTGTGGGATATGATTTTGATGTGTATGACACTGACCCAGATGCTGCAACAGAATTATTTTCAATTTGATCAATCAATTGTGACGGAAGTGATCAGTTCATAGAAATAAGCGGTAAAGTTCGAAAATTCCAAGGAATTTTTGGGCTTTACCGCTTATTTCATAAGGAGTTACCTCCTGAATACTATTTATTTTATTATAGGGAGTGCCTGATGATGAAAGTCACAGGCTTTTTTTATTATATTACAGTAAACCTTGTTGCAATGCCAATTGTACAATGACAACCAGAGTGTTCATACCAATATGGGTGATCATTGGTGCCCAGATTCGCCCAGTTGATCGGTATTGTAAACTAAAGAAAAATCCTAAAAAGAAATAGACGAGTAAATGTCCGTCATTATGCGCTAATGCAAAGAGCAAGGAACTAACAGCCGCACCTACCCAAAAGTTGGTATAGTGACCAACGATGCCAAGGATACTCCGACGAAATACGAATTCTTCCATGATTGGTCCGGCAATAGTTGTGGCAATAATAAAAGCAGGGGTATCTAAAATCAATTGGATAATATTTTGCGTATTTTCAGATGGAGAGACTTCTCCGAAAAAGAAACTCTCGATCATAACCGCAATACTTTGTAAAATCAGAGCGATAAAGATACCAACGACTCCGTATAAAATGATTTTTGAGCGAGAAGCAACCGGTACGCTTGCTTCGATTTCGATTGGTTCTTTATGCTTGAAGTACAAGAACCACAGAATGATTGCTCCTAAGATATACGTGACTGTTGTTGCATTGATCAAACCAGACGTTGAATTTACAAGCCCAACAGATGTCAGAAGTAAAGGCGAGACAAACACTAGTCCGTAACAAAAAATACTAAAAAAGCTATATTTTTTTAATGACATAAAAAACCTCCTTGAGCTAAGAGAAAAGCCAAGTATCACTTTCTTGCTCTAATAATATAGGAAAAGCAACCGTTCGTTGAACTTTAAATGATGAAAAATCAACGTACGCGTTACTAAATGCTATCCATTATTCATTATACCATATCAAGATGTTTCTCTGATCAGTTAGTATTGGGCAGCTTTTTTACAACCGGATAAAGGTGTTCAAAAAGCTGACCTTCAACACTAAGCTGAAAAATCAAAAAATATGAGGAGCTATTTTCTGATTTTCCATCTTACTGCTCAGGTCAAAACGCTTCTTTCACAACCTATGATAAACGGTGTTCAAGAAGCAACACTTCAATAATAAGTCAAAAAAATCTAAAATGAAAAAGCCATTTTTGATTTTCTTGTCTTATTACTCAGTGCTGAGCGCTTCTTTCACAACCTAAATAAACGGTGTTCAAAAGCCAGCTCCTTCAATATTAAGTCAAAAATCGAAAAAATATGAAAAGCTATTTTCTCAATTTCTGCCTTAATACTTGGAGCTGATCGGCTTTTTCACAACCTAGATAAACGGTGTTCAAGAAGCTGACCTTCAACACTAAGCTAGAAAATCAAAAAATATGAGGAGCTATTTTCTGATTTTCCATCTTACTGCTCAGGTCAAGACGCTTCTTTCACAACCTATGATAAACGGTGTTCAAGAAGCAACACTTCAATAATAAGTCAAAAAAATCCAAAATGAAAAAGCCATTTTTGATTTTCTTGTCTTATTACTCAGTGCTGAGCGCTTCTTTCACAACCTTCTTTAAAAAATTTTTTTCTATGATTTAAAAAGCTTGCAAAAGAATAGGAGAATGAGTATTATTAAAAATGTAGGTTAGCACTCGATGTGATAGAGTGCTAATGGATTCAAAAAAAGAGTTATCGGAGGGATTTATCGTGTTAAAACCATTAGGTGATCGCGTCATCATTGAAGTCGCGCAAGAAGAAGAAAAAACTGTTGGAGGAATCGTTTTAGCTTCATCAGCGAAAGAGAAACCTCAAACTGGAACAGTTGTAGCAGTGGGTGAGGGACGTTTGCTAGAAAACGGTGAAAAAGTTCCTGCAGCTATTAAAGTAGGCGACCAAGTAATGTTTGAAAAATATGCCGGTACAGAAGTGAAATTTGAAGGAACAGAATATTTGATCGTCTCTGGAAAAGATATCATGGCGATTGTTGAGTAAGTACAAAACAAAAATAATTGATGAGGTGACGAAAAAATGGCAAAAGAATTGAAATTTGCAGAAGATGCACGTGCAGCAATGTTACGTGGTGTAGATAAATTAGCAGATACAGTAAAAGTGACATTAGGACCAAAAGGCCGTAATGTTGTTTTAGAAAAATCATATGGTTCTCCATTGATCACAAATGATGGTGTGACGATTGCAAAAGAAATCGAATTAGAAGATCATTTTGAAAACATGGGTGCAAAATTAGTTTCAGAAGTTGCATCTAAAACAAATGACATCGCTGGAGACGGTACAACGACAGCGACTGTATTGACTCAAGCAATTGTCCGTGAAGGTTTGAAAAACGTCACAGCTGGTGCTAACCCATTAGGTATTCGTCGTGGGATCGAATTAGCCACTAAAACAGCAGTGGAAGAATTACACAACATCTCAACTGTTGTTGACTCAAAAGAAGCTATTGCCCAAGTTGCGGCTGTTTCTTCTGGTTCAGAACAAGTGGGTCGTTTGATTGCGGATGCAATGGAAAAAGTCGGCAATGACGGTGTCATCACAATTGAAGAATCTAAAGGAATCGAAACAGAATTAGATGTCGTAGAAGGTATGCAATTTGACCGTGGTTACTTGTCACAATATATGGTAACAGATAACGACAAAATGGAAGCTGTTTTGGAAAATCCATACTTGTTGATCACTGACAAGAAAATTTCAAATATCCAAGATATCTTACCTTTATTAGAACAAATCTTACAACAATCACGTCCTTTATTGATCATTGCTGATGATGTGGATGGCGAAGCATTACCAACATTGGTATTGAATAAAATCCGTGGAACATTTAATGTTGTTGCTGTAAAAGCACCAGGTTTCGGCGACCGTCGTAAAGCAATGTTAGAAGATATTGCTGTCTTGACTGGTGGAACAGTGATCACAGATGACTTAGGATTAGAATTGAAAGATGCAACAATCGAAAACTTAGGGAATGCTTCAAAAGTTGTTGTGGATAAAGACAACACAACAATCGTTGAAGGTTCAGGCGATAAAACAGCCATTGATGCACGTGTTCAATTGATCAAAAACCAAATCGCTGAAACAACTTCAGACTTTGACCGTGAAAAATTACAAGAACGCTTAGCGAAACTTGCTGGCGGAGTAGCTGTCGTAAAAGTCGGAGCAGCAACTGAAACAGAATTAAAAGAATTGAAACTACGTATTGAAGATGCGTTGAACGCTACTCGTGCTGCTGTTGAAGAAGGCATGGTCTCTGGTGGTGGTACAGCATTAGTGAACGTGATCAACAAAGTAGCGATGATCGAAGCAGAAGGCGACGTAGCAACAGGTATCAAGATCGTTACTCGTGCGTTAGAAGAACCAATTCGCCAAATTGCTGAAAATGCTGGTTACGAAGGATCAGTTATTGTTGATAAATTGAAAAATGTTGATTTAGGAACAGGATTCAATGCAGCAACTGGTGAATGGGTAAATATGGTGGAAGCCGGAATCGTTGACCCAACAAAAGTAACTCGTTCAGCATTACAAAATGCAGCATCTGTTTCTGCATTACTATTAACAACTGAAGCAGTAGTTGCAGACAAACCAGAACCAGCAGCGCCTGCTGCACCAGCTATGGACCCATCAATGATGGGCGGCATGATGTAATAACTCCAGAAGAACCTTGTTCAATCAAGGTTCTTCTTTTTTTATTTCGTTTTTTTTTAGAAAACTGGGCATAATCGAGTGTGTAGTAATGGTATAGTGCATTCATATTGTTTAGATAGAAACGACATAAACCGCTGAATAGATAATCTAATCATCATCTTTCTGTATGTTTATTTCGTAAATACCCCGTTTGATGGAAATTTCATTTCTCTTAATATTTCTTTCACTCTTTCGCTAGCGAAGTTCACAAAGTTATGCTATATTTGTGATATCATTATAATGTATGCGGATTCATAATGATGAGAGATCGAATCGTAGGAGGATGAAGATGAATAAATTGATGGAATGGATGGAGAGATATATTTTGCCAGTTGCCACGAAGATTGGTTCGGAAAAGCATCTGGTAGCTTTACGTGATGCGTTTATCGGAACCATGCCGGCAACGATGGCTGGAGCAATTGCGGTGCTATTGAATGCGTTTATGCGTGATTTTCCTAACACGTATCTAGGTGAAGGAAATGCCATTACGACTTTCTTTACACCAGTAATCGGTGTGAATGGGTTGATTTGGAATGGTACGCTAGCGATTATGGCCGTCGTATTCGCATTGTCACTAGGTGCAAATTTGGCAAAGGCATATGAAGTGGACCCTGTATCAGGAAGTATTGTATCTTTAGTTGCATTTATTATTGGATTACCTGATGCTGCCACAGCTGTTTTGACGTTGCCAGAAAAATTGTCACAAGACGCTATGGATATGATCACTACGGCAGGTGGCGTGATTGCTGATGGTGCTGATGGTGGACAGACGCTTTCGATGGGCGCATGGGGTTATTTCAACTTTGGGAAATACATGGGCGGTTCAGGTCTTTTTACAGCTATGATCTTTGGTTTTATTTCTGTCATCATTTTTGCACTCTTGATGCGTAAAAAAATTATTATCAGAATGCCAGAATCAGTGCCACCGGCAGTTGCACGTGCTTTTGCCGCAATCATTCCTGCGGTTGTCTCTTTATATGTTGTGGGAACGATCAATTATATCTTCCGACAAACAGCAGGGGTACCATTGATTGACTGGATCTCTGAAGCGATTCAAAAACCTTTGATGAATTTATCGCAAGGGTATGGCGCAGTGTTTATTATCGTGTTACTTGTACATGTGCTTTGGTTCTTTGGATTACATGGAACAAATATCATGTCACCAGTGTTACAGACACTTTATGGTACAGCGATGGTCGAAAATACTAATGCCTTTCAAAATAATGAACCAATCCCATTCAAATGGGTAGCAGGTTCATTTGAAGCATTCGTATGGCCTGGTGGTGCTGGTGTAACGTTGGTATTGATTGTCATGATTTTATTTTTATCAAAACGTGCCGATTATAAAACAGTCGGTAAGCTGGGGATTGCTCCTGGTTTGTTCAATATCAATGAACCAGTGATGTTTGGTCTACCAGTCGTATTGAATCCATTGTTGATGATTCCATTCATCGTCGCACCACTTGTAACGGCAACCATCGCTTACTTCGCGACAATGGCAGGCCTTGTTCGTCCGGTGGTGGTAAATGTGATTTGGGTGATGCCGACGATCATTAGTGGTTTCTTAGCAACTGCAGGTGACTGGCGCGCTATCGTCTTGACGATCGTCAATCTCTTAGTCGCCGCCTTGATTTGGGCACCATTTATCTTGGCTGCAAACCGTTTAGATCCTAATCTAGGTGAACCAGAAGAATAAAAGAAGCAAACTCCTTGCTATGAGACGCGTTTCATACCGTATACTCAAAGCATAAATAAAGGAGGGCTTCTTATGAATACCTATATCAAAGCAACGCAAGGCACAAAGGATCAATGTTTTTACGCATTTGTTGAGTTTAAAGATTCCATGCTCGTGTTGTCTAGTTTTCAAGGCCTTAATCGATCGGTGATCAAAAAAATCAATTTAGCAGATATTTCTGGCTTGACCAAGGATGATTATTGGGGTGGTCAACGAATCAGTTTCTACGATCAAGGAACGTTGTATCAATTTTTCGAATGTGGACCTGCTGTGGTAGACTATCTACAAGAAAATCTTTTTGTATAGGTGGCGAACAGCAGTCATGGCAAACATCCGAGATATAGCCAAACGAACAGGATATTCTGTTTCGACGGTATCCCGTGTAATCAATCAACATCCTTATGTCGATGAAGCGAAACGAACAGAGATCTTGAAAGTGATCAAAGAATTAAATTATGTACCGAATGCCAACGCCAGACAACTAAGTTCTGGAAAAACTAAAAATATTGGTGTCATTTTACCTTACACAAATCACCCATATTTTGATCAGTTGCTCAGTGGAATCATTGAAGTCGCTTTTAGTGAGGGCTATAAAGTGACGTTGTTGCCAACAAACTATCAAATAAAACGGGAACAACAATATTTAGAAGAGTTTGCGGCGAAAGCATTTGACGGATTGATCATTACATCAAGAGCAAATCCCTTAGAGTTGTTGCTTGATTATCAACGCTATGGCCCTATCGTCTTTTGCGAAAAGATCGAAGACTTGGAGGTAACGAGTGTTTACATTGATCGCAAACAATCGATTACTGATGGCTTATCCTTTTTAAAAGATCAAGGTGTCAAACGTTTAGGCGTCACCTTAGGAAGAACCGGTCGAATGAGTTACAATTCGAAAATCACCTTGACACTGTGTAAAGAGATTTTTCCTGAATTTAATGAAGCTGATGTCTATTGGCAGTGTATTGATACCGAACATGGGAAATTGGCTGGGAAATTTTTTAAGGAACGAGGAATTGATGGCATTTTCACGAATTCAGACACAGTAGCAGCAGGAATCCTACAAAGCTACAAAAAACAAAAAATACCAATCGTTGGTAGGGAAAATATGCTGATCAGTGAATTATTAAATTTTTCAACAATCGATCACCATTTGAAACAATGTGGTGAAACCGCTTTTCGTTTGTTTTTGAATGATACAGTCGAACAAGTAAAAATTCCATATACGTTTATTCAACGTCCGTGAAAAAAAGGCAAACCTTATATATGAATGAGGTTTGTCTTTTTCTATGTATAGATTTTAAAGATAAAAGAGAATTTGCATGTTTTTTCTTTAGAAAAACATCCCTTTAAGTAGTAGATTGGAATAGGTTATTATATAAACTCTACTAAGGTTAGAAAAATTTACTCCTGTACGATACCAAGTATAAAAGAGAGTTTTGATGTTCAAGTAATCTAAAAACTTAAATACAAAGGCTTTTTAGTACAAGCGGTAGATGTTATAAAAGAGCAAGCAAAGTAAAATACTAAATAAGCAAGAATATAAATGAGTAGTAAGTCGTAGTGTTCTGAAAGAAAAGCCATACAAAGAAATCGAGATCGACTATATTTCTTTTTGCGAAGTTCCGTTCGTGAATAATCCAGTAGAAATAAAAATATTAGAAAAATTTGACTTAATAAACTATCGAGTTCGGGTCATTCGATGTACAGGAAATCAACGGTTACAATTGTCGAAAAATTATGAGTCCAAATTTCTTGTGAAAGAAGACTGCATAAATCACTTGAAAGCTCTATACTTTTTATTTGTAATAGATTCTATAAATTACAAAAACATAACCTATGATCAACAATAGCCAAATGATTCTTTCGACTGCCTGCATTGCCGTTGATTTTTTATCTGTAAAGATAACTCCTAATGTATATCGTTTATTCCCGCGTATAAAGCTAGTATGTAAGCCTAAAGAGATGATAAGCATTGATTGTATAAGTAGGTGCGAAAATTGGTGATTCTGATTTTTAGTTGTTAGAAAAAAAGTATATAAGGTTAACAGCTGAAATAACCAAACGATTTGAACAAGTTTACTTCCATGTTGAGGTGATTTAGGCATAGTATGCTATCTCCTTAAAATTAGTTCTTGATTTGAGCTTAGTATACTTCATACTAAATTATCTGTGCAAGAACTATTTAATTTCTGACAGTGAACCAATAGCATTGCGAAATTTAAAACTATCAAAATTTCATAACTATAGAAACCTCACTCTTGCATAAGGTTTGTCTTTTATAAGTATAGATTTTAAAGATAAAAAAGAATTTCAATAAAATGCTCAATTTAGCGTAATAAATGGTCTTGAAGGACTAAGTCCTCAATAAAAAAAGCCTATTTGCGTACGCTTACTCATATCTTGTTTTGAGAGCATCTGGATAAACCTCTATTTTTTACTTCCGTGTTTAACTGAAAAAAGACAAAGTACTAAAAACAAGTACTTTGTCTACAGTCTGAGACAAATCCACAAAAAGGATTTGTCTTTTTTTATTTATGCGTTTGCTTGAATGATCTCATTTAATGCTAGAGCGGCGCCTTTGCCACTGCGAGAATCATAGTATTCAGTAAAACGTTCATCTGAGATATACAGCATACCTAATCCTTTGTGGGCTTCTGCTTGATAGGTTGGCCAACTAAATAATAGCCATTTTTTATGTGCATCAAAAATTTGTTTTGCAAGTGCCTGATTTGATGGATCAGACAGATAAGACGTTAAGTTCGTTAGTAATTGTTGCTCTACTTCTTGCATCTCTTGATATTTTTCTTGAGACAGGTTTTGCCATTGTTCGTTTGCTTTATCGATGGTTTCTTCTCCGTATTTTTCACGGATCTCTGTGCCGTAGTTTGCTTCATTTTCAGTTATTTTTTGTTTTTTAAATCCTTCAAATTTTTCTTGGTCAGTCATTTTTTTTCCTCCTTTGAATTGTGCTAATGTTTGTTGGACGGTTGCCAGGAGAGTATCGATTTCTGCTCGTTTTTCTAGTAGTTTTCTCTGATGTTCGATGAGTGCATGTTGATGATCAAAGGTAGGATCATCTAATAATTCGCGAATTTGATTCAGTGGAAAATCCAAGGATCGATAAAATAAAATTTGTTGCAGACGATCGATTTCTTGAGAACCATAGATACGATAACCAGCTGAATTCGTCCGTTTGGGTTTGAGTAAATCAATTTCATCGTAAAAACGTAGTGTACGGCTACTTACTCCTGAGAGCTGTGCCATTTTCTTAATTGTATATTCCATTGTTTTCCCTCCTGACAAAACTAGCATAATCCTTGACGTAACGAGAAGGTCAAGTGAAAAATCATCTTTTTTATCTAATTGATTATATGTTATACTATTTAACAAAGAGAGGGAAATCAAATTGTTTTTTTATTGCCTTTATGAAAGCGATTTATTTTGTTAAGTAAAAAAATCAAGAAAAGAGGAAAAGTATGAAACTGATTGAAACCCCGATTACGAGCAACTTGAATATCAAAACTTTTTATCCAAAAATCGTTGATTTCTTTTTTAGAAATTCTGCTATTCGATTTTATAAACTATTTTCTTTAGATCGTACACAGATTTTGTTGATCGATACCTATAATCAAGTCCAATTAGTGATGATCAATACAAAAAAGAAAATCACTAAACAGGAAATTGATTATGCCATCAAAAAAGTGTTGAAAACAGAACGATCAGCGGTCAATATCCATGTAGGTGTCAAGCAAGAATTAGAAGAAGCGGGTGTTCAGTTCAAGCGGCCGAATAAGGATATCGTCATTGTAGAACAAGCCATTGCAACCATTGCCTAGCTTGATCAATACAGCAAGAAAGCTATAGACGATCCTAAATTGAATAAACGATAGGAAGTAAAGCGCCTAAATTCCAAGATAGTTTGATTTTTGGGATTTAGGCGCTTTTTTACAACTTAGATAAACAGTGTTCAATCAGCAATACTTCAATAATAAGATAGGGAAATAAAAAATGAGAAAGCCATTTTCGATTTCCCTGTCTTATTACTCAGTACTGACCGCTTCTTTCACAACCTAGATAAACAGTGTTCGAAAAGCTGACCTTCAACATTAAGCTGAAAAATCAAAAAATATGGAAAGCTATTTTCCCACGTTCCGCCTTACTACTCGGAGCTGCCCGGCTTTCTCACAACCTCGATAAACAGTGTTCAATCAGCAATACTTCAATAATAAGATAGGGAAATAAAAAATGAGAAAGCCATTTTCGATTTCCCTGTCTTATTACTCAGTACTGACCGCTTCTTTCACAACCTGTCTCTTATTTCTTCACTTTGTACAAAATAAAACAAGATTTCTTTTACTAGGGTATTTTTTTGTTATAATGGATAAGAAATGAAAATTGGCTAAGAGGAGCAATAAAAAAGATGACGACAACTTACTCAGATGACAGTTTGACGCTACATACGGATCTTTACCAGATCAATATGATGCAGACTTACTGGGAATTAGATAGAGCAGATAAACATGCAGTTTTTGAATGTTACTTTCGAGAGATGCCATTCAATCATGGTTATGCTGTTTTTGCAGGGTTAGAACGATTAGTGAATTATTTAGAAAATTTGACATTTACAGATACAGATATTGCGTATCTTCGCGAGATGGCTGTTTATCCGGAAGGTTTTTTGACGTATTTACGTGAATTCAAATTCAAAGCAACTGTCCGTTCCGCTCGTGAAGGAGAACTTGTTTTTGCGAATGAGCCATTGATCCAAGTGGAAGGTCCATTAGCCCATTGTCAATTAGTAGAAACAGCCTTATTGAATATGGTGAACTTTCAAACGTTGATCGCGACGAAAGCGGCTCGTATCAAATCAGTGATCGGTGACGATCCATTATTGGAGTTTGGTACACGCCGTGCGCAAGAATTGGATGCTGCGGTTTGGGGCACTCGCGCTGCTTACATTGGTGGAGCAGATGCAACGAGCAATGTTCGTGCAGGGAAAATTTTCGGGATTCCAGCAAGCGGTACCCACGCTCATTCACTTGTTCAAAGTTATGGGAATGATTATGAGGCATTTATGGCATATGCAAAGACGCATAAAGATTGTGTTTTTCTAGTGGATACTTACGATACCTTGAAATCGGGTGTTCCTAGTGCAATCCGTGTGGCAAAAGAACTTGGCAACAAGATCAACTTCCAAGGCGTACGTATCGATAGTGGCGATATGGCGTATATTTCGAAGCGAGTCAGAGAACAATTAGATGCAGCTGGTTTTACAGAAGCGAAAATCTATGCCTCAAATGATCTAGACGAAGCGACGATTTTAAACTTAAAAATGCAAAAAGCAAAAATCGATGTTTGGGGCGTGGGAACAAAGTTGATCACCGCCTATGACCAACCTGCTTTAGGTGCAGTCTTCAAACTGGTATCCATCGAAAATGAACAAGGTGAAATGATCGATACGATCAAATTGTCTAGTAATGCAGAAAAAGTTACTACACCAGGTAAAAAACAAGTATGGCGTATCACTCGTAACTTTGATGGGAAATCAGAAGGTGATTATGTGACATTATGGGACGAAGATCCTCGACAAGAAGAAGAGATCTTCATGTTCCACCCGACACATACCTTTATCAATAAAACCGTTCGTGATTTTACAGCTCGGCCAATTTTACAAGATATTTTTGTTGAAGGAACGAGAGTCTATGACTTACCGACATTAGAAGAAATCAAAGAGTATACCAGAGGAAACTTAGATTCTCTTTGGGAAGAATACAAACGTGATTTGAATCCGCAAAAATATCCTGTGGATCTATCAACAGATTGCTGGAATCATAAGATGGCAATCATGGAACGAATGAAGAAAAGTGTCACACAATTAACGAGTGAACTATAGGAGGAATGGAAGATGAATCATTTACAACAAGCAATTATCGAAGAATTAGGCGTGAAATCGGTCATCGATCCTCAAAATGAAATTCGTGTGAGTATCGATTTCATGAAAGAATATTTAAAGAAAAATCCCTTCCTAAAAACGTTAGTGTTAGGTATCAGTGGGGGACAAGATTCTACTTTAGCCGGACGTTTAGCACAATTAGCGATGGAGGAAATGCGGGAAGAAACGAAAGATGACAGTTACCAGTTTATCGGTGTCCGTTTGCCTTATGGAGAACAGGCAGATGAAGAAGATGCTAAGGCTGCGTTAGATTTTATCCAACCAGATGTCCAATTACGTGTTAATATCAAACCCGCAGTCGATGCGCAAACGCAAGCGCTGATTGAAGCAGGTGTAGAAATCAGTGATTTCAATAAAGGAAATATCAAAGCGCGTCAACGAATGATCACACAATATGCGGTTGCAGGACAATGCGCAGGGGCTGTGATTGGAACTGACCACGCAGCTGAAAATATTACTGGCTTCTTTACGAAATATGGTGACGGTGGGGCAGATATTTTGCCATTGTTCCGCTTGAATAAACGTCAAGGAAAAGCATTGTTGAAGGCTTTAGACGCTCCAGAGCATCTCTATACCAAAGTACCAACAGCTGACCTTGAAGAAGGCAAGCCGATGATTGCCGATGAAGTCGCATTAGGTGTCACATATGATGAAATCGACGACTATTTGGAAGGGAAAGAAATTCCAGTAGATGCACAACAAAAAATCGAGCAATGGTGGAATAAAACACAGCATAAACGTCATTTGCCAATTTCAATTTTTGATGATTTTTGGAAATAAATGAAGTAAAATAAACGAATCAAAGAAACCGTGAATCCTTGGTTGATCAAGGAAATCACGGTTTCTTTTTGTTTGTATTCGCGTTTTGCTCTCCAGTGTATTTTCAAGTTAAAAAACAAATTGTCCACATTGGAAGAGTCAGTATTAAAAGAAACAAAATAGGATCGTCTAT
Organism: Enterococcus mundtii; assembly: GCF_002947535.1. Taxonomy (GTDB): domain Bacteria; phylum Bacillota; class Bacilli; order Lactobacillales; family Enterococcaceae; genus Enterococcus_B; species Enterococcus_B mundtii_B. The sequence continues at coordinate 38,074 of NZ_PUAP01000021.1, read as the reverse complement.
ACTTGATTGGCACTCTTCGACAGTCTGAAACACATGAATCGATGTTCCTTTAGAAAATCATTTGATAGCGACAATAGCATCTATTTCAACTTTGAATCTTGGATTAACCAATCCGGCTACTATTACTACTGTCATTGCCGGTTTATTTTCTCCATACAGGTTTATAAGTGTCGTTCTAAGCGATCCTAAAAAGGAAACATCAGTTAAATACACGTTCATTTTAACAATATTTTGAGTACTCGCTTTGTTATCCATAATGATGGAATTTATTTTTTCAACGACGATTTGTATCTGCTCATCGATACCATCGGGGATGTGATCCTCTTTTTGAGGTGTCTGTCCGGAAATAAATAATAAAGGTGAATCTGTCATAACACTATTAGAATAGATAGCCATAAAATTACTCCTTTTCATTGATATTATTACTCAGTGCTGAACGCTTCTTTCACAACCTAGATAAACGGTGTTCAAAAAGCTGACCTTCAACATTAAGCTGAAAAATCAAAAAATATGGAAAGCTATTTTCTGATTTTCCATCTTACTGCTCAGGTCAAAACGCTTTTTTCACAACCTATGATAAACGGTGTTCTAAAGCCAACTCCTTCAATAGTAAGTCAAAACTTGAAAAAATATGAGGGGCTATTTTCTCAAGTTCTGCCTTACTACTTGGAGCTAAACGGCTTTCTCACAACCTTAATAAACGGTGTTCAAAAAGCTGACCTTCAACATTAAGCTGAAAAATCAAAAAATATGGAAAGCTATTTTCTGATTTCCCATCTTACTGCTCAGGTCAAAACGCTTTTTTCACAACCTAGATAAACGGTGTTCAAGAAGCAACACTTCAATAATAAGCCAAAACCATCAAAAATGAAAAAGCCATTTTCGATGGTTCTGGCTTATTACTCAGTGCTGACCGCTTCTTTCACAACCTTAACTATAATACACCTTCATCTTGATATCTTGGTCGTAGTTGCCGAAGCCTTTGCCGAATAGGGTGCAGCCACCGACGTTTTTGGCGTCTTCTTTGACTTCGATGCGGAAGGTCCAGACGTCTTCGTTTCTTGGGATGTCATTGATCGTGATTTCAGATAATGGTTCGCCGTTGATATTGGTCAAATGTTTCGTGATACGAATCGTTTTCAATAGTCCATACTGGTTTAGGTTATCTGGATACCAATCGGGTGTGTGTTTTCCGCGAATGTCTGCGAAATCTCCTGGGCTTGTCCAGTTACCTAATTCCACACCGTTCAGGCTGAAAGTGATATCCGATGGCCAATTGTCGTTCGAAAAGGGAAACTCGGAAGATAGTTCAACGGACAATTCCAACATTTCCAAGGTATCTTCTTCGTTTAGAAAGTTTGGTGTTTGATATTCAACAAATCCGCTTGTAAACCACAGAATCCGTGCATCCATTCGTCGTGGATCGGCAAAGTAACGTGGTTCATCGACTTTGCCGATAAAATCATGGACTGTTGCCAGACCGCATGTTGGCTCGATCGAATAGCGGGTATAATGACCGATAGGGATCGATGTTTCTTTCGTATCAAAGGCATTGAAGATTTTTTCTGGAAACGTGATGTTGATTTTATCGACACGTAAACTGGAAATTTTTTTTTGACCTATTTTTTCTGATTTGATGATATTTGCTTCTTCAAGTTTTTTTACATGCATTGTTGTAATCGCACTACTGATACCGAGTGCTTGGGCAAGCTCTTTGATATTCATTTTGTTTTTTGAAAGTAACTGGATGATTTTTATCCTTGTTTTACTAGCTAAAGCTTCATAAACAGGTAATGATTCTTCATTGATTTGGAGTTGCATGATTATTCACCTCTTATTTAGGTTTTTATTTAACTCTATATTAACATAAATATTAATTTATAGGTTAATTTCATAAAACTAATATATATAATTAATATTTATGTTAATTATAATGCAATAATAATTTTATATTTAATAATATTATTATTGACAACGCTTTCAAAGAAAGATATGATTCATGTATAAATTAAAGGAGGGGACATATGGAAGCTGTAATGTCAGTTAGTCGTGTGCAAAAGATAGGGGAAATCGATCGTCGTTTGTATGGCTCGTTTATTGAACATATGGGACGTGCAGTGTATGGAGGGATCTATCAACCGGATCATCCGACTGCAAATGATAAGGGATTTCGCCAAGACGTCATGGATCTGGTCAAAGAATTATCGGTACCATTGATCCGGTATCCAGGTGGGAATTTTGTTTCTGGGTTCAATTGGGAAGATAGTGTGGGGCCTTTAGAGAAGCGACCGAAAAGATTAGATCTTGCTTGGCGTTCTATGGAAACAAATCAAGTTGGCGTGCATGAATTTGCTGCGTGGTGTCAAGAAGCGGGTGCAGAGATCAATATGGCGGTCAATCTTGGAACCCGTGGCTTAGATGCTGCAAGAAATCTAGTCGAATATTGCAATTATCCTAGTGGTACTTATTGGAGTGAACAAAGAATAGCAAATGGACAAACCGAACCGTTTGCGATCAAGACGTGGTGTTTAGGCAATGAAATGGATGGCCCTTGGCAAATCGGTCATAAGACAGCAGCGGAGTACGGACGGCTGGCAGAAGAAACAGCGAAAGCGATGAAACTTGTCGATGAGTCGATCGAAGTCGTTTTATGTGGCAGCTCGAATAGTCAAATGCCGACATTCGGTGAGTGGGAATTGACTGTATTGGATCAAGCCTATGAACAAATCGACTATCTTTCATTGCATCAGTATTATGGCAATCAATCCAATGATTTGAAAAATTATTTAGCGCGTTCAGTCGATATGGATCAGTTCATTTCAGGTGTTGTTGCGATGTGTGATGCAATCAAAGCGAAAAAACACAGCAAGAAACAAATCAATCTATCTTTTGATGAATGGAATATCTGGTATCATTCGACAGAACATGATCAAACAGTCAAGCCATGGCAAGTTGCCCCACCTTTATTAGAAGATCACTATAATTTTGAGGATGCTTTAGTATTAGGCTGTTTATTGATCACTTTGTTAAAACATTCTGATCGAGTAAAGATTGCTTGTCTGGCGCAGCTAGTCAACGTGATTGCTCCGATCATGACAGAAGAAGACGGTGAAGCATGGCGACAAACAATCTATTACCCATTTATGCAAGTCGCGACGTTAGGACAAGGTATTGCTTTACGACCTGAAATCACTGTCGATACGTATGCGACGAGTGAATTTGAGACAGTCCCATATTTAGAGAGTATTGCGGTGCTTAATGAAGAAAAAAATGAGTTGGTGATTTTTGCAGTGAATCGTGGAGAAGAAGAGATGAGTTTAGATCTACAATTTTCTGACATGAAGATTGAGGAAGTCATCGAGTTTTCAGAGATGTCTGGCTATGAAATCAAAGCGGTCAATCGAGCAGGAAATGAGCAAATCAAACCTGTGCCTTCAAAAGCCTACGAACAAAAAGAAAATCAGTTGAATTGCAAATTGAAACCGTTATCTTGGAATGTGATCCGTACAAGCTTGACCCCGAACAAATAAGGAGGAGATAGAGATGCGAGGAAAAAAATTGATTATTGGTTCATTGTTGTTAGCTGCGACTGGAATATTAGGTGCTTGTGGCGGTGGTGCTTCTTCTCAAAGTAAAAGTGACGGAGAAGTCACACTCTCTTTTTGGAATGGGTTTACAGCTTCTGACGGGGAGATCTTACAAGAGATCGTCAACGATTTTAATAAGAATAATGACAAAAACATCACGATTGAGATGGATGTGATGACGTGGGCAAATTTGAATGAAAAATTACCAACGGCTATTTCTTCAAGAAAAGCGCCAGATTTTGTTGCACTGAACTATGCTGATTTTGCTCAATATGTGGAGAATGGGGCTGTGCAGCCTGTAGATGATTTCTGGGACTACGACGGTGTGGATAAAGGAGATTTTAAAGATACTGCGGTAGATCTAGGAATGGTGGATGATCAACAGTACTTTATTCCGATGCAAGTACAAGGGATGTATATGTATTGGAACAAAGAATTATTCAAACAAGCTGGCTTGGATGAAACAACACCACCAACTACTTGGACAGAATTAACAGAGATGGCTCCGCAACTGACCGATAGTAGTAAAAATGTGTCAGGTTTTGTCTTCAATAAAGACGGTACTGCGCCACTTTATAACTGGATGAAGGCAAATGGTGGAAAACTTGTCAGCGATGACTATACAAAATCTGAGTTCGCTTCACCAGAAAATCTTGAAACATTAACAGCTATCCAAAAAATGATCCATGTCGATAAAGCAGGGCCAGAATCGATTTCAGGAGCAGAAATGGATAACTTGATGAACGCTGGACAATTATCGATCATCATCAACGGACCGTGGTTGAATAATGGCTTGAAAGCAAACGAAATCGATTATGGTGTAACAACATTACCGCAAGCAAGTGCGGACGGTGAAAAAACAGCGATTTTAGATGGCGTTGGTTATGCCATCCCAGCAAGTACAGATAGTGACAAAAAAGAGGCAATCTATGAATTCCTAAAATACTGGAACACAAGTGAGATCGGTAAAAAATGGAGTATTGAAAATGGCTTCCCTGCCTACTTATCATCAGTTGCAGAAGATGAAGAAGTGAAGAATGATCCTATCGTATCGGAACTATCCAAACAAATGGAATATGCTGAACCTTATCTACCAGGATTCACGAAGATCGCAGCAATCAATAATGACATCATCAATCCATTGATCGAAAAATTATTGGCTGGTGAAGATCCAGAGCAATTAATGAATGATGCAGATGATAAGATCAATGATCTGTTGAAGGAATAATCGAGTAACAGTTCACAATGAAATCAAAACAACGAAGGAAATAGAAGAAATCTCGTAGAAGATAAGGCGAAAGTCCTATAAATCTCAAAATATTTATCGCTTTCGCTTTACTTTTTCGGGAAACACTTCTCTCCATTCATGGTCTGATTTTTCATCGCTTGAACTGTTCATCAAGGGAATCCATCGAATAAGAAAGAGGGGAAATAGACGAAATGAAAGCATTTACCAGATACTGGAACCGACCGGATCGAGCGGCTTACTTGTTTTTAGTGCCATCCTTTTTGATTCTACTGTTATTCACAGTGGTGCCACTGATTGGTACATTTGCAATCAGTTTTACTGATTTGAACATCTTTTTTACTTCAAGAGAGTTCGTGGGCATGAGCAACTTTTTGCGGATCTTTGGGGATGAACGTGCGGTCAACTCACTGTTCCATACGTTGTATTTTACCTTACTTGAAACACCAACACAGATTATCGTTGGTTTATTAGCTGCGGTGATCTTGTCAAAGAATACTCGTTTCAATCGCTTTTGTCGCTCAACTTTTTATATTCCTGTTATTTGTTCCTTAACATCCATTGCAATCATCTTTTCAATGTTGCTTGATCCAAACGTTGGGGCTATCCCTTACCTTTTCTCACAAGTAGGTCTACCGATTCCACAGTTTTTCCGTGACCCAACATTAGCAATGCCAACAGTGGCACTGATGACGGTTTGGAAAAATTTCGGTGTCACGATGACGATCTTGATCACAGCTATTCAAGGAATCTCCCCTTCTCTTTACGAATCGGCGCAAATGGATGGCGCAACCAATCGCCAACAATTCTTTAATATCACGTTACCGCAGATCGTCCCATCTCTTGGTTTTTGTATCTTGACCAATCTGATTGGTTCCATGCAAGTGTTTGACCAAGTATATGTGGCAACGAACGGCGGACCACAATTCAAAACGGAAACAGCTGTCCAATACATTTATAGTCGCGGATTCACCGCTCCATATGAGTTAGGCTATGCTTCCGCATTATCTTCAGTATTGTTTGTGATCGTAGCTGTGTTGGCAATTTCGACCAATTTGTATATGTCAAGAAAAGAAAAACAAATGAAATAGGGGGGAGTAATAATATGCTTTCGGAAAGTTATACAGCAGTTTCAACGGATCGTCGGAAAAAGTTTGATGGAAAGAAATGGCTACGTGTCATAGGAATGTTACTCGTATTATTGATTATCGCTTTTCCTTTTCTATGGTTGATCATTTCCTCGTTCAAATATGAAAAAGATATTATTTCTTTTCCCCCGAGAATTTTTGCAGATGAATATACCTTAGAAAATTATATCAAGGTTTGGACGACGATCCCGTTGTTAGATTACATCAAAAACACAGTAATCTTTGCAGGCGGGACAGTGATCACTTCTGTTTTCTTTGATTCTCTTGCAGGATATGCTTTTGCTCGGATGCGCTTCAAAGGGAAATCTGTGTTGTTTTACTTTGTTTTGTTAACGATGATGATCCCTTTTCAAGTCTTCATGATCCCACTGTTCATCCAAGCAAACTTTTTAGGTATGTTAGATACGTATGCCGGATTGATCATTCCTCGGATGACTACTGCTTTTGGGATATTTATGATGCGGTCGTTTTTTGTGACTTTACCAGATTCATTGGAAGAAGCCGCACGTATTGACGGATTAGGTGAGTTCAAGATTTTCTTGAAGATCATGTTGCCTTTGAGTAAGCCAACACTTCTATCACTGGCAATCTTTACGTTGATGAACAGTTGGAATGATCTATTGTATCCACTGATTTTGACAACAAGTTCGAAAATGCGGACGTTACCTGCAGGATTAGCTTTATTCACCGGACAAAATATTTCGTTTTATGGACCGGTGATGGCAGGAACAGTTATTTCGATGTTACCATTGTTGATCATTTATATTTTTGCTCAAAAATACTTTGTACAAGGAACTGCAATGTCTGGCATGAAAGAGTGAGAAGATGAAATTAGTCGAAACAAAATGGTATGGTCAATTGATCCAGATTTCCGATCATATCTTATTAGGGATTTTATGGGTCGTCGTTTCTTTACCTTTAGTCACAGTAGTACCAGCCACAACAGGGGTCTTTACAGCGTTGAATAAATGGAAGAATGGCGAATCAGGGCATGTTTGCTATTCCTTTTTGCAAGGCTTTAAGCGTAAGTTTTTCCTTCAATTAGTGATGAGTGTCGTGACCATCATCAGTTATTTTGCGATGAATCTTATTTTGCAAGAATCTGCTATTTGGTTAGTGATTTGTGGTTATGTAACAATGTTGGTTTTTACAATGTTTTTACTTTCTTGGTGTAGCTCTCTAGCACAAAATGACGCTCTTTCCAGAAAGGAACTTTTTCAAGAAAGTACGTTGTGGGTGTTGACCAATTTTTTGAAAAATCTTGTATGTTGTGGCATATTATTAATTTTTCTTGTGCTTGTGTTTATGTTTCCGCCGATTATTTTTGTATTATCAGGTGGGGTTTGGTGGTTGATCAATCAGTTGGTGGGAAACAATAATAGAAAAGGAGTGTGGCAATGAAAAAAGTTGAACTAAAGGTACGTCAAGGATTTTCTAAAGGAGCTATCAGTCCACGACTCTTCGGTTCTTTTGTTGAACATATGGGGAGTGTTGTGTATAACGGAATATTTGAGCCAGAGCATCCGACTGCGGATAAGAATGGCTTTCGACAGGACGTACTTTCTTATGTAAAAGAACTGTCTTTAGGTGTGATCCGTTATCCTGGAGGGAATTTTACCTCAGGATATGACTGGCAAGATACGATTGGTCCAGTCACCGAGCGTCCGAAAAAAATCGAGCTTGCATGGCAAGGAATCGAACCGAATACATTCGGACTGCATGAATTTTTCAAATGGTTAGACATGGTAGAAGCGGAGCCGATCATGACGGTGAATCTAGGTACAAAAGGAATCGATGATGCACGTAATCTAGTAGAGTATTGTAATTTTCCTGAAGGGACCTCTTGGAGTGAGTTACGAAAACAAAACGGACAAGAGCAGCCCTTTAGCGTAAAGCTTTGGTGCTTAGGAAATGAGTTAGATGGCCCTTGGCAAATTGGCGCAAAAAGTGCTTATGAGTATGGTCGCTTAGCCAATGAATCTGCCAAAGCGATGAAATTAGTCGATGAATCGATCGAAACGATTTTAGTCGGTAGTTCGACGCCACGCTTAGCGTCCTATCCTGAATGGGACCGAATCGCTTTAGAAGAAGCATATGAAAACGTAGATTATATTGCTTTGCATAATTACATCGATAAATATGACGAAGAAGATTTGACTAAACCTCCAAAAAATGAGCGAGCAGATACCAAAACTTACTTAGCTAAAGCGGAACGGTTTGATCGACAAATCGAAGAGATCATTGCGACGTGTGACTATGTGAAAGGCTATCTACGCAGTGACAAGACGATGTACTTAGCCTTTGATGAATGGAATGTCCACAGCCAACCAGAACAAGCCTATCAAAAATTCCAAGTGGGATCACCAATCGATTGGTGCCAGTTCACTATGGAAGATACATTGCTGTTCGGCACATTGGGTCTTGCGATTTTACGTCATGCAGATCGTGTGAAAATTGCTTGCCAATCGCTTTTAGTCAATACCATCCCGCTTATCCTAACAGAGAAAAATGGGATCGCATGGGTGAATCCGACCTATTATGTGATGCAACATCTGGCAAAATATGCGAAAGGTACAGTATTAGACCAACAAACGATTTGTCCCACTTATGACTGTGATACTGGAAAAGAAGTACCGATCATTGATAGCGTAGTTGTCGAAAATGAACAAGAGATCGTATTGTTTTTAGTCAATCGTACAGAAGAAAAAGTCTCCATTACGACAACGCATGATTTTGATCTGGAGACCAAAGCAGTCCAATTAGTAGTAAAAAGTGATCATTTACTTGATAAAAATACGAAAGACGCACCAAATACGATCCAGCCGATAGAACAAGTAATCGATGTAAATGAAAAGAACACGATCCACATGGTGCTTGAAGCATATTCTTGGAATGTCATCAGACTAAAAAAATGCGAGGAACCTTTATGAAAAAAACAACTTATGCTAATCCAATCGTCCTTGAACGAGCCGATCCTTGGATCTACAAACATACGGACGGCTACTATTATTTTACGGGTTCTCTACCTGGTTATCAGTCTATCGAATTAAGACGTGCGAAAACGATCGATGGCTTGAAGGATGCAGAAACGTTACTGGTTTGGCATGCACCTGAAACCGGACCCATGAGTCAGTTGATCTGGGCACCAGAGATCCATTATATCCAAGGAAAGTGGTATATCTATTTTGCAGCCAGTGATCATGCAGAAATTCGTGATCGTGATCATCACCACCGGATGTTCGTTCTTGAAAACACGTCAATTGATCCAATGAATACTGATTGGGAAGAAAAAGGACAAATCATCACTGCTACAGATACGTTTAGTTTAGACGGCACGACTTTTACACATCAAGGAAAGTTGTATTATGTTTGGGCGCAATTAGACCCACGGATTCCGGGAAACTCCAATCTCTATTTATCAGAAATGGCAAATCCTTGGACACTGACCGGAAAGCAACTATTATTAGCCATCCCAGAATTTCCTTGGGAAAAGCAAGGCTTTGCAGTCAATGAAGGACCAGCCGTACTGGTTCGTAACGGGAAAGTATTCATCACTTACTCAGGGAGTGCCACGGATGAAAATTATGCGATGGGTTTGCTGTGGGCAGAAGAGTCAGCGGATCTACTTGACGGTTATTCTTGGCATAAGAACCCTGAACCTGTCTTTGTCTCTTCGGAGAAAAATAAGCAGTTTGGACCGGGACATAACTCCTTTACTCTCTCAGAAGATGGTAAGGAAGATGTCTTAGTTTACCATGCACGACCAGAAAAAAATGAAGGAATCGATCCTCTGAATAATCCCAATCGTCATGCCAACGCACAAGTATTTTCGTGGGACACAGAAGGGTTCCCGGTTTTTGGAGAACCAGTTGCGTATTCGGCTGATGTTTGAGCGTCATTTCAAGTAAAGTGATATAAATCCTTTCAGGAAATAAACGGTAATAGCTAAAATTTGTTCTTCAAATTTTGAGCTATTACCGTTTATTCTTTGAGGGTGGGAGAGGCTAAGACGCAGTTCCATTTCTTTTGTTTTCTATTTATTTTTTTATAAAATTGGCAGCTGAAATGACTTGTTTTTTGAACTTTACTTTCATTTAAAGAGCGACTAGAATAAAATAAGCTTTAAAGAAGTTTAGAAAAAATGAAGGAGCGCTCTCTTGAAAAGATACTTAGATAAGCTTTCAGCAAAACAACAACAAATTTTACGGATCACTACTCTCGTGGTGGGAACCATAGTAGTGATTCTTTTGAGTAACTTATTTTTGCAATGGTGCCAGAATAATCTTTCGGTTGACTTGGCCTTGAAATTTGCTTTTTCTTGGCACACAGAAAAATTTTTACTTGCTTGTTTCGTATTACTTACTGTCTTTTTATTTATGGTCGCTTTTGCAGGTTCCTATTTGTTCGGTCTGCTTTTTTATCTCGTAAGTATTGGTATTTTAGGTTTTGCGAATTACTTGAAAATGAGCTATCGTCAAGAACCAATCTATCCAGATGATTTAAAGATGATCACAGAGTTCAATTTACTCAAAGACATGACCGGAACACCGATTTTTATTGGGCTGATGCTAGTAGCGGCACTTACCATTGGTGGAGTGATCTGGGCAATCGTCCGTAGTTTCAAAAAAGATCGGACATTTCAAATCTATCGTGTCTTGACTTTAGTGATGACCGTTGCAATGATGGGCTATTTCAGTAACTTCAATAATCCCAATAATTTGTTGCGTAAAGCCTATAATCAAACGGCTTTGTGGATTCCTTATAGTCAAAAAATGAATTATTATAATACAGGATTCATTGGTGGTTTTTTGTACAATCTAAAAGTTGAACCGATGGAACGACCAGAAGGTTATTCAAAAGAAAAAATCAATGAAATCACTGAAAAATATCAAGCAATCGCAGACGAAAAAAATCAAACGGCAAGCGATGAGCAGCCAAATATCATTTATGTGATGAGTGAAAGCTTTTCTGATCCAAGTCATCTAAATGGTGTCACGGTGACCGGTGATCCCTTAGCTGATTATCGTGAAGTGGCAAATCAAACCTATAGTGGGCGAATGCTGTCGCAAAATTATGGTGGTGGGACAGCAAATATTGAGTTCGAAGCCTTAACGGGTCTATCTATGGCACTATTCAATGGTCAAATGACCACACCATATACGATGCTCGTTCCAAAGCTTGATCAATTACCATCACTTGTTTCCACGCTCAATGCACAAAACTATCGAACAACGGCGATCCATCCCTATAATACGTCGATGTATAAACGCGAAGATGTCTATCAGACGCTAGGATTTGATTCGTTTATCAGCGAGGGAAATATGACTTACACCGATACCATTGATAATAATCCTTATATTTCAGATGAATCTGCTTATAAAGAAATTTTAGACTTATTAAAAGATGAGGAAACGCCACAGTTTGTCCATCTAGTCACGATGCAGACTCACATGCCTTATGCAGGGAAGTATTCGCAATTGGATTTTTCTGCTACAACAGAAGATAACAATGGAACGGATACACTCGACAACTATTTACAAGATATCGCTTATAGTAGTCAAGCATTGAAAGCATTCACCGAAGCGCTGAAAGATACGCCAAGAAGAACGCTAGTCGTCTTTTGGGGGGATCACTTACCAGGTATCTATTCGGACGAGATCAAAAATAAAAATGAAAAACAAGCATTACATCAAACAGAGTTTCTCATGTTCGATACAGCAGGTGAGTTAGAGAAACGCGAAACCAACGATGCAGTCACTAGCCCTTTTTATTTCGCAGCGAATCTTTTAGAACAAACGAATCAAAAGACCACTGGTTTTTATCAATTGTTGCTTGAAATGGAGTTGGCTATTCCCGCGTTTGAACGAGAATTGTATTTTCAAAATGGCCAATGGGGGAAAGAAGCGCAGTTGAATCAGGCGCAAGAGAAAGTATACGAGGCGTATCGCTTGATCCAATATGATCTAGTTTCAGGAGAACAATATAGTTTGGATGCAGGATTTTATGAAAAATAAACGATAAAAATAACATTTTATTGATGTAATGACTTGTTTTCTACTAGAATAAACAGGTAAAATAGAGAAAGAAAAAGAAGAAAGTAGGAAAACCTATGTTACCGAATCTCGGTTATTATGTGCAAACTGTCGATAAAATCGTAAAAGAAACAGAAGCAATCGGCGAAACGATGCACCCTAAATATGAAAAAATCAGAGAAGCGATCGATCAAAAGAAAACAGCTGAGTTAACGCAAGCTGAGCTAGCTGAGACGGTCGAGCTATTTGATCAAGGCACTGAAAAATATCGCAATATGCTAAAGAAAATCAGTACGTTGCGTCCCCCAGCAAAAGTAATGGGGATCCATAAGAACTTTGAAAAAGCCTACAAAAATTATGTGGCTGGTTGTGAAGAAATGACTCAAAGTATCGAACCAGAAAAAGGCATCGATGCTGCACAATTTGATGCGTCAGAAGCAAAACAAGACCAAGCGACAGATGATATTTCCGCAGCGATCCAAAAAATGACTAACTTATTGATGAAATAATCAAAAAGCCGAGACGACTGAGAATAGGTTTCCTATTCTCGATCATCTCGGTTTTTATTATTCTTGTTGTTTTTCTTCATAAAGAGAAGAAATCGTAGTGTACCATTCAAAAATATGAGAAATCAATACTTTCGCTGCGGCATAGACAGGTATTCCTAAAATCACACCGATCACACCAAATAGTTTTCCAGATGTCAATAGGACAAGCAAAATCGTCACTGGATGGATCGACAACTGATTGCCTAGTACAAGTGGCGAGATCAAACGTCCTTCGATCGTTTGCTCTAAGGCGAAAACGATCAATACTTTGACCAACATGATTGGTCCTGCAACGATGGCTAAAAATACCGCAGGGATCATCGCTAAAAATGAGCCTAAGTAAGGGATCAAATTCAAGAAACCGGCAATAATCCCTAAAGTGACAGCATAATCTAAGCCAATGATCGCAAATCCAATCATAAACATGATTGCAACCGCAAAAGCGACGGTTAACTGTCCTCGAATATATGAAGAAACCTGATCATTCATCTCACCTAAGACTTTCAAAGTGGGGACTCTCATCCGAGTAGGTAAGAATTTCACCAAATAAGGCGCTAATTGTTTCCCATCTTTCAACAGATAAAACAAAATAAACGGCATCGTCAATACGGCAACAACGATCGTAGCTACAGCACCAACAAAACTACCTAAACTTTGAACCGTGCTTTTTGATAGATTCTGTAAAATATCACCAGCAGAATTCATGAATTGGTCGCCTGTATTTTCCAATTGCTCTCTGAATTGGCTGAATAGTGGATCACGAAAAATCTCGGTTAATTTGTCATCGATGGTCTCGACGTATTGTGGAAAATTGCTGACAAAGCTGACAGTCTGTTCCTGGATTTTCGGGATGATCACTACACTTCCCCAGACGATCAAAGCGACTACTAGTATAAATAAACCGATGATGCTGTAGAGCCTTGGGACCTTTCTCTTTTCAAGATAGTCTACAACAGGATTCATCAGGTAATACAGAATGCCTGATAGAATGATCGGTAAACCAACGATTGCTAGAAACTGCCAAATTGGTTCAAAAAGATAAGAAACTTTCGTAAATAAGAAAACGATCAGTAAGACCAAAAGAACGACTAATAAAGCCGTCACTACTTGATTGTTCAAGAACCAACGCCAAAACCAAGAAACAGGTTTGATTTTTCTCTTTTTATCCTCTTCCATTAGTTCACCTGCTTATAGTCGATGCTCGTGCCGACAGTGATTTCTGGTAGTTGATAGGGGGACAAATAGATTCCATTGACGATTTTGTCACCTGCTGGCGGTTCTTCAAAAACCAGAGTAACATGACCAACCGTAGTCAAGTTTTCATTGGCCAACGGACCAACATGTTCGATGGTATATTCTTGATGATCAAAAGAAATTTGATCACCTTGTTGAAGTGAAAAATTCTCTTTTGTACTAAATTCTTGAATGATCGTATAGTCACGCAACGCTGATGTTGCCGACTGATCGAATAAAATCAGCAAAGGTTCCTCTGGATTGATTGCTGACCTACCAATTTCTGTTATCGTTGCTTGAGTCATCTCATTTCTCTCCTTTACTCCTAAAAAAATCAATGATTCTATGGTTACAAAAACAGTATAACATATTCTCTTTGATTAACGTCATGAATGGATGTATGATAGAATAAATTAGAATTCTTAATTTGAGGAGGATCAAAATGATAAAAAAAATCATTCTAGGAACATATACAAGACGAAAAAGTGAAGGGATTTATCAAATCGAATTAGATACAGACAAAGGCACTTTAGAGAATCTAACATTAGTTGCTAAAGAAAATAGCCCAACGTATGTGGCAAAAAGTCAGGCAGGCAATCTGTATTCAGTAACTAGTGTTGATGGCTTAGGTGGGGTAGCTGCATATGATGATTCTTACAATTTTTTGAATGCGGTAACAGAAGCAGGCGCACCTTTGTGTTACGTGACAGTTGATGAGAAACGCCAACTGGTTTATGGCGCAAATTATCATAAAGGGGAAGTCAATGTTTACCGTATTACTGAAGACGGTAGTTTAGAGGCGACAGACGCAGTCTTTCATCAAGAACCGACTGGTCCACACAAAAACCAAGATCATGCCCATGTCCATTACACAGACTTAACACCTGATCAACGATTGGCAGTCTGTGATTTAGGAACTGATCGTGTGTACACATATGATGTGGATGCCCATGGTAAATTAGCTGTAAAAGCTGTATTAGAAGTAGAGCCAGGAACTGGCCCACGTCATTTAGTTTTTCATCCTAATAATCAATTCGCTTATTTGTTTGGTGAGTTAGACAGTACAGTTCGTGTTCTTTCCTATGATGAAACAACAGGTGAATTCAAAGAAGTACAAAAAATCAGTACATTGCCTGAAGGATTCACCGAGGAAAATGGTGGTGCTGCCATCCGTATTTCAAACGATGGACGTTTTGTCTACGCATCAAATCGTGGACATAATTCGATTGCTGTATTTGCTGTGAATGAAGAAGGTTCACATTTAGAACACGTACAAACGATCTCAACTGAAGGAGATTTCCCAAGAGATTTCGCCTTAGATCCAGAAAATGATTACGTGGTATCTGCCAACCAGAATACAGATAATCTTACCTTGTATAAACGTGATGCTACAACTGGAGAATTGACATTGATCCAAAAAGACATCTATGCACCTGAGTGTGTCTGTGTTTACTTTGATTAAGGAGTAATGACATGAATAAAGAAGAAGTATTAGACCGTTTACGTGAAGAATTAGAGATTCCTTTTTTTCAAGGGAAAATAGAAGACAAAGAATATAGCGAAGAAGAATACCAAAAGATCAAAAGTGATTTGATCCAGTATTTCGATGATTATGTTCGTAATGTTGAAAATTAAAGAAGGAAATATAGCCTGAAGAAAAAAGATTTCTATTTTATCTTGAACCAATACGATCGCATTACAAAATTATTTAGTAGGATAAAAATGGGGGACGTATGAAAGAGTTGAAAATGATTTTTAGTGCGTTTCTTTTGTCGCTACTTTTAAACTGGGGATTATCCTATCAATTAAATCGACCATTCAAATGGTGGATTACGTTAGGTATGTTCATAGGATTCTCTATTGCCTATTTAGTTGGTTCAAGAAAGAGTTCAAAAAACAAATAGATATTTTTTGAGCTCTTTCATTTATTAACATCTGATTTCAACCAAAGTTTATTTTGCGTAGTAATATTCCTTGAAAAATTAAGATAAGGAGCAACCGTAAATGAGTCATCTAAGATGGTTTTCTGGTGGAAACGATCGACGCAATAGAGCAGAAACAATCATTAATGAATTGATAGCTGATTTAGCGTTAGACCTTGGAAATGAATCTCTTAGAGAGGTTTTACAAGCTTATCTAGAAAAATTACAAAATGATGGAGCATCGGTGCCGTTCATTCTAAGCCGTATGAATTTAGATATATCCAATGCATTGAAAAAAGCTGGTGTATCTCTCAACGAGCATCAATCCGAAAAGCTACATGAACTGATGGCTATTTCTAGTATTAGATATGGTTATTAATTACTTTAAGCGTCGCCGAACAGCCACTTTACAACAAAGAAAAAAGGATTTCACGAACATTCGCAATGAATGTTTAGTGAAATCCTTTTTTCTTTTCTCGATATTTTTAGAGAAATGTTTATCTAATAGTGACTAGAAGTCTTTACCAAATGCAGTTGCTTTATCTAAAGCAGCTTGCATCAATTCTTCTGCACGATCAGGTGTATAGTCGATACCTTCGATAAATAATTGGTCGACTTGTTCAATACCGACAAAATTCAAGATTGCTTTTACATATTGAGAAGCAAAATCTTGACCATTGTAGATTCCGCCGTTTGATTGGATGTGTAGTGCTTTCTTACCAGTAACTAAGCCAACAGGACCGTTTTCAGTATACTTGAAAGTTTTACCAGCAACATTGACAGTATCAAACCAAGCTTTTAATTTTGTAGGAATGTTCAAATTCCATAAAGCATTGGCAATAACGATTTTATCTGCTGCTAGGAATTGCTCTGTCAATTCGTTGAAACGAGCAATTTTTTGTTGTTGGTTTTCAGATAGACTAGAGAAATCTGCACCTGCACGAAGCGCTTCCCATCCAGAAAGCAATTCTTCATCAATTTCTGGGATATCATCACGATAAAGGTCTAAAACAGTTACCTCGTCGTTTGGATGATTTTCTTTGTAGCTAGTTAAAAAACTAGTTAATGCGTTAACTGAACGTGATTCTTGTGCAGTTAATGGATGTCCTTTGATTACTAATACTGATGCCATAATCTCTCTCCTTTAGTCGTAATTGTTAACTTTACTGCTAACAATACCAGTTTACTTGAAACAGAAAAGGCTATCAAGTATTTTTACTGATAAAAAGTAAGTTATTTTCCAGTAAGATCAAAGAGAACTAGTTAATTCACGATTTTCAAATAGTTTCATGTTGTCAACGACATAAGTCGCTTGCAGACCATTTTCTATTAGATAACTAGTAACTTCTTGTGCTAAATGATTCGCTGCCCCAACAATATAATACTGTTTTTTTGTATCCAGATTATTTAATTGAGCGGATAAACTGGCAATAGGAATGGATATTGAATGACTTAAATGTTTTTTTATATACTCGTTCGTTTTACGGACATCTAAAATCACTATATCCTTTTTTTGATAGACGAAATAGAGTTCGTGGACGGTGATTGATTTGTTCATGGCATTCTTCCTTTTTATATAATGATCCTATTTTAGATGCATAGAATAGTAGAAACAAATCTTTTTACTCGATTTATTCTTTTTTTAATAATTATGAAAAAAGAATGTAAATGACTTGCAAAACATTCATATGGTGTTATAATGACAAGGTGTCATATGACAGTGTGTCATTTTTATGTGGGGAGGAATCAGCGATGCCGACACAGACTTTTTTTCATCTACCTGAAGAAAAACAGCAAAGACTATTAGAAGCTGCCAGGGTCGAATTTTCAAGAGTACCATTGAATGAAGCTTCGATTGCTCAGATCGTGAAACTTGCGGGGATCTCTAGGGGTAGTTTTTATCAATATTTTGAAGATAAAGAAGATCTTTATTTTTATTATTTTGAAACCGTTCGTAGTGATAGTACAAAAAATATGATCCAACTAATCAAAGAATCGAACGGAGACTTATTTATCGGTTTTGAACTTTATTTTGGGAAAATGATTCGAGATATTCTAGAAGGTGAAAATGCCGCGTTTTACAAACATCTTTTTATGCACATGGATTACCGCGCCTCACGAAAAGTCGTGCCGCATCCACAAGGACATCGTCCATCACCACATAAAAATCATAAAAAAGCGTCCAAAGAGTTGATTGGTTTGATTGATCGTTCCAATCTTAGAGTAAAAGATGACCATGAAATGGAATTATTGTTTCAATTAGTCATGAGTACACTATTTACAACGATTGCTCATGCCTATAAATCATTTTCAACCTCTGAGGAGTATTCTGTTGAACAAGCCATTGCAGAATTCAATCTAAAACTGTCATGGATAAAAAATGGCGCTTATAAATAGAAAGAAGGGGAACGAATGCTAAAAATTGTCAAACGAATTTCATTGACCTCAGCAATCGCTGCAACGGTTTTTATGATTATTCAAGTGTTAGCAGATCTTTATTTGCCAACGTTAACATCTAATATTATTGACAAAGGCGTAGCACAAGGTGACGTCGACTATATTTGGCAGACGGGATTTGTCATGATCGGATTTTCTTTGATCAGTATTTTAGCCGCCATTGCCAATACGTTTTTTGCTACACGTGAATCACAAAAGTTAGGAAAACAATTACGAACAGAAGTCTATCAAAAAGCCGAAAATTTGACGAAAGACAAATTCGATAAGTATGGAACAGCTTCATTGATCACTCGTACAACCAATGACGTGACGCAGATCCAACTGGTAATGCAAATGTTTTTACGGATGATGATCAATGCACCGATCACTCTTGTTGGAGCAAGTATTCTTGCTTATCAAAAGGACCATCAATTGACAAGGATTTTCTTAGTCGTGATTCCTGTCATGATCATTTTGATCGGTGGTATCATGTATTTTGCTGTTCCTCTATTCAAGAGTATGCAAAAGAAAACGGACCGCTTAAACCTTGTTTTTCGTGAAG
This sequence comes from Enterococcus mundtii, assembly GCF_002947535.1. Lineage (GTDB taxonomy): Bacteria > Bacillota > Bacilli > Lactobacillales > Enterococcaceae > Enterococcus_B > Enterococcus_B mundtii_B. Next base: position 19,360 of record NZ_PUAP01000021.1, on the reverse strand, counting down.
GATTAACCGGTGTACGTGTCATTCGAGCATTTGATAAAACACGTTTTGAGGAAAATCGTTTTGATTTAGCAAATAAAGACTATACAAATACGGCAATCAAAGTCAACACGATCGTTGCCTTGATGATGCCGATGATGACGTTGATCATGAGTGGGACGAACGTAGCGATCACATGGTTCGGTGGACACTACATAGCGGATATGACATTAGAGGTCGGAAATCTGATTGCTTTCATGACTTATGCGATGCAAATTTTGATTAGTTTCATGATGCTATCAGCAATCTTTATCATGGTTCCTCGTGCCCAAGCTTCGGCTGATCGGATCAATGAAGTACTAGAAGAAGACGCGGGTATCGTTGATCCAGAACAACCAGAAACGGTTGCTTTAGCTGGGAAAGATGCAAGGTTGTCATTCAAACAGGTGAATTACCGTTACCATGGCGCAGAAAAACTAGCGTTGGAAGATATCAACTTTGAAGCGTCATCCGGCGATATCGTAGCTATCATTGGCGGTACAGGTTCAGGAAAAACGACTTTAGTAAATCTGATCCCGCGATTGTATGATATTGAATCGGGTGAGATCGCGATCAACGGAACGAGTATCGCTGATATGACGCAATATAACTTGCGTGAATTGATGGGCTTCGTTCCCCAAAAAGCTGTACTTTTTTCTGGAACGATTCGTGAGAATATGCAATATGGGAAAGAAGACGCAACAGATGAGATGATTTGGAAAGCACTAGAGATCGCCCAAGCAAAAGACTTTGTCTCTGAAATGGAAGATGGTTTAGATAGTCACGTCGAACAAGGCGGCGGAAATTTCTCTGGTGGACAAAGACAGCGTTTAGCCATTGCGCGTGCGTTGGTAAAAGAAGCCGATATCTATGTCTTTGATGATTCATTCTCAGCACTAGACTTCAAAACAGATGCGAAACTCCGTCAAGCATTAAAAGAAAATATGACAGAAAGTATTACCGTTTTAGTTGCACAACGAGTAAGTACCGTCATGGATGCAGATACGATCTTAGTATTAGATGAAGGAAAACTTGTTGGAAAAGGAACGCATAAAGAATTACTAGCAACAAATGAAACATACAAAGAAATCGTCAACTCACAATTGAGAGAGGAGGATTTAGCATGAGTAAAGGAAACAACCGACCTCCTCAAGGCCCAATGGGTGGTGGACCAGGACGCAACATTGGTGCTAAAGGAGAAAAAGCAAAAAACTTTTGGGGCACTGTTCGCCGGTTATTCGGCTATATGTCTAAGCGTTTAGTAGCGATCATTGCTGTATTTGTCTTAGCGATCGCAGCTGTCGTCTTCCAAATCCAGACACCCAAAGTACTAGGGAAAGCAACCACAGAAATTTTCAACGGTGTGATGCTTGGCGCAAGACAAATGCAAGAAGGGCAACAAGTCACGAAATTCCCAATCGATTTTGACAAAATTGGTCAAATCATTGCGACAGTGATTGTGATGTACTTGATCTCTGCCGTATTCAACTTCTTGCAACAATTCATTATGACTCGCGTATCTCAACGTACGGTATACGAGTTAAGACATGATTTAGAGACAAAAATGAATCGTGTGCCGATCTCTTATTATGATACACATACGAATGGGGATATCATGTCTCGAGCAATCAACGACATGGACAATATCGCCAGCACGTTACAACAAAACTTGACTCAATTTGTCACAAGTGCGGTCACACTGATCGGGGTCATCGTCATGATGCTATCTATCAGCTGGCAACTGACATTAGTGGCGTTGTTGATGATTCCATTGAGCTTGATCATCGTGATGATCATTGCACCGAAATCACAGGTTTTCTTTGCGGATCAACAAAAGAGTTTAGGATTATTGAACAACCAAGTAGAAGAAACCTATGCTGGACATACGATCGTCCAAACGTTCAACCATACAGCAAAAGACCAAGCAGTTTTTGAGATTGAAAACCAAAATTTATATGCCTCTGGTTGGAAAGCACAGTTTATTTCTGCAATCATCATGCCATTGATGAACTTCGTCAAAAATCTAGGATACGTCTTCGTGGCTGTTCTTGGTGGGATCAAAGTAGCCAATGGGAACATGGCATTAGGGGATGTGCAAGCATTCTTACAATATACGACGCAATTTTCTCAACCAATCACGCAATTGGCAAGTTTGATGAATACGATCCAATCAACAGTCGCTTCGGCTGAACGTGTCTTTGAAGTCTTAGACGAAGAAGAGATGACAAATGAAAAATCTGGTTTACCAGTCGAAGAAAATACACCGTACAAAGTTCGTTTTGAAAATGTGCAGTTTGGTTATACGCCAGGTCACTTATTGATGAAAGATTTCAATTTGGATGTGAAGCCAGGTGAAATGGTCGCTATTGTTGGTCCGACTGGGGCTGGGAAAACGACTTTGATCAATCTATTGGAGCGTTTTTATGATGTTTCAGGCGGAAGCATCCGCTATGACGGTGTTGATACGAGAGATGTTTCTCGTGATGTATTACGTGCACAATTTTCAATGGTACTTCAAGATACATGGTTATTTACTGGAACGATCTATGACAATATCAAGTATGGAAATGATGATGCGACGGATGAACAAGTGATCGAAGCTGCGAAAGCTGCCCATGTCGATGAATTTGTCCGCAAATTACCTGATGGGTATGATACGATCTTAAATGAAGATGCAAGTAATATCTCACAAGGTCAACGTCAATTGATCACGATTGCCCGAGCATTCTTAGCAAATCCAGATGTCTTGATCTTGGATGAAGCAACCTCAAGTGTCGATACTCGTACGGAGATCTTGATCCAAAAAGCGATGAATCGTTTATTGAAAAATCGTACAAGTTTTGTAGTTGCTCATCGCTTATCAACAATTCGCGATGCGGATAATATTATCGTGATGAACCAAGGATCGATCGTTGAAACAGGAAACCATGATACACTGATGGAAAAAGATGGATTTTATGCTGATCTATATAATAGTCAGTTTACAGAAGAAGCTTCATGATAAGATAAAATAAGTTATAATAATCTTTATTGGATTATTTGAAAGCGGCGTTTAAAAGATAAAAATGGTTTATCAAAGACTCGCCGCTTTTTTTACATATAGAATGAATTTCCCTTCTCATTATGATAATTAGCTAAAAAATAAGACAATCTGAGAATTAATTCAACAAAAACTAAGATATTGCTTGAAAGAAAAGAGAAGCATCGTTAAAATAAAGCTTAACGTAGAGGGGAGCAAGAAATTATGAAAGTTTTTGATTTGGGGTCTACTACTTATTTGAAAAGTATTGCAATACGTGTAAAAGACCGTGACAAAATGATCGAATTTTATAAAGACACGATCGGTTTCGATTTAAAGAGAGAAGAAAATGAATTAGCGATTTTCGGTACAGTAGAAAATGACAGCGAGATGTTATTATTAGAGGAAAGTCCACGAGCAAATGATCACTTTGGGGAAATCAAAAAGCTCAATCGCTTTTCTTTGATCATTCCAACGTTAGAAGAAATGGCTGATGTGCTTTATCGTATTCGCCAAACGAACCAAACGATCGAAGAAGCACTAGAAAGTGATGGAAGAATCGGTATTTTATTAAAAGATCCAGAAGGCAATATGTTAGAGATCTATCATGAAGCGGCTCATACTTCTCAGCAACAAGCGGTGGAACAATTAGACCAAGAAGCACTATTAAGAGAATCGAATGAACGCTTTACGAAATTATCCGCGGGTACTTATTTCCAAAAAGTCCATCTAAATGTACTAGATATGGAAAAGGAACGAGAATTTTTATCAGAGCTTTTAGGCTTGACTGTGCATAAAGAGGAAGAGAAAGAATTTATCTTGAACAAAGGTGATTTTCATGTAGGACTGACTCAATCCGAGAGTCCAGTGATTGCCTTACCGACGGATGAAATCTTAGGATTAGACTTTTTGAAATTTGTTGTTGATCCAGAGAGTATGCAACGTCTGATCACACATTTGAACACAGAAGCGATCGATTTTTACATTGACAAAAAACAGAAAGTTTTGACGTTGTATGATGCGATTGGCATTGAATGGTGGTTTGTGGACGAAACAAAAGCAACAAATGTTGTCCAATGAACAGTGGCTAGGATTTGTCGATTACTCGACCGTTGGAAAAAGCAGGAAAAGTTCAGCTGATGCTGAGTGTTTCCTGCTTTTTTATGTCAGCCATTAAATAGTGGCGTAAATGAGAAAAATAATTGATTCTTATGGAAGAAAGAATTATGCTTGGGGAGCAAACAGGCACATCCAAAGATAAATAAGGAGAAACTATGTACGCTAAAACGAAAGAACATATACTAAAAAAAATGAATGAGGGATATTACCCAGGGATCGTCGCTGCTTTTATGAAAGGGGATCAGATTGAAAAAGTGGTCGCAGGTGATGCGCAGATCGTTCCAACGATTAGACCAATGACAGAAGATCTGCTCTTTGATGCAGCCTCCCTGACAAAAGTGATTGCAACGACAAGCCTTGTCTTGCGATTGATCGAAGACGGGAAAGTGGAATTAGATGAACCTTTGCATACGTACTTGCCGGCTTTTGAGAATCAAACGATCACGATTCGCCATTTGTTGACACATACCTCAGACATCCAGACATTTATTCCTGATCGAGATCGTCTATCACAAACAGAGTTGATTGAAGCTTATTTGAAACTTCAACCAGGCAATCAATTGGGAATCGAAGTTCGCTATACGGATGCAGGCACGATTCTCTTAGGATTGATGCTAGAGGAGGTTTTCCAAGAAGAGGCAGTCGTGCTTTTTGAAGAGCAAGTACTAGCACCGTTAGGGATGATGAATAGCTTGTTCTTACCATATCCTTCAGAACGGATCGTTCCGACTGAACAACTCCCTTCTGGTGAGGTGATCCATGGCTTGACCCATGATCCAAAAGCACGAGTGTTAGCAGAACATGCAGGTAATGCTGGTCTATTTATTGATCTTGCGGATTGTGAGAAATTTGTTCAGATGTATCTTCAATATGGAAAGCTGGATTCTGGTCATTTTTTGGAAGAAACAACCATTCGTTCCTTATTGGCTGATCATACGCCAACTGGTAAAGGTGGTCGCTCACTCGGATGGGATTTAAAACAAGATAAAAAGGACGGGCATCCATTACTATTCCATACAGGCTATACAGGGACATTTCTATTGATCGACCCAATCGATCAAGAAGCGTTCATTTTTCTGTCCAATCGCCTACATCCAAACGATCATCGTGAAGAATATCTAAAATGTCGTGATGAAATCATTGAAATTTATTTACAAGAGAAAGCGTTACACTGAAAATAATGCTATAATAGCAATTGAAAATCGAGAGGAGTTTGACGTATGCAAGAACCATTATTTTTAAAACCTGTTTTTCAAGAAAAAATCTGGGGAGGCAGTCGCTTACGTAGTGTGTTTGGCTTTGATATCCCTAATGATAAAATTGGCGAAGATTGGGCGATCAGTGCGCATCCTCATGGCGTGAGTGTCGTTGAAAATGGTCCATTCAAAGGTTGGAAACTAGATGATCTATGGAAAGAACATAAAGAATTATTCGGTCATCCATCAGAACCAGTTTTTCCGCTATTGATCAAAATCTTAGATGCAGAAGATGATCTATCTGTCCAAGTTCATCCGGATGATGCTTATGGTATGGCACATGAAGGAGAACTAGGTAAAACAGAATGCTGGTACATCATTGATGCCGAACCAGGGGCAGAGATCATCTATGGTCATCATGCAAAAACACGTGAAGAGTTAGCCGAAATGATCAAAGATAGTCGCTGGGATGATTTATTGAAAAAAGTTCCTGTCAAAAAAGGTGATTTTTTCTACGTACCAAGTGGAACGATCCATGCAATCGGTAAAGGAATCATGATTTTAGAAACACAACAAAGTTCAGATACGACTTATCGTGTCTATGATTATGATCGTAAAGACGATCAAGGAAACGCACGAGAATTACACATCCAACAATCGATCGATGTAACAACAGTCCCAGCAAAAGCTCCTGAATTACAGATCAAAGAGATCCGTCAAGGAAATTCTTCGATCGTCACTTACCTAGAAACGGAGTTTTTCAACGTCTACGAATGGGACATCAAAGGAATCACATCCTTTAAAAAACAAGCACCGTATACATTGATGACAGTCATTGATGGTGCGGGAGAATTGGTGATAGACAACCAAACGTACCCATTAGAAAAAGGAACAAGTGCGATCTTACCAAGCGATATCACGGAGTGGAAAGTTCAAGGAGAACTTTCGATCATCGCTTCTGAGCCAGGAGTTAAATAATTAAGATAAACTGTTGCTGATAGGTTCAGCTAAAACAATAAAGCGTACCAGCCGAAAATGGACTCTCTATTTTTGGTTGGTGCGCTTTTTTAGGATGCGTGATCGGCTACCACTTGGCTAATTTATAAGAGCAAAGATAACACAAATTTCCGCTTATTTTATAGTGGAAAAGTTGCTTGTTGAAATCACTTACAAAATATGTTATATTCTTCTCGTAGAGTTAAAACGTTTTAATAGAACGTTAAAATGATTTTCTTGTTAAAGGAGAGGGAAAACGATGAATACTGTTACAGTTATCGGAAGTATCAATTTAGATCGAACAATCCGTGTGACCTATATGCCAAAACCTGGAGAAACGATCCATACGAAAGAAACTTTTTCAGCTGGTGGAGGTAAGGGAGCCAACCAAGCGGTTGCTGCTAGACGTTCGGAGGCAAAAACTTACTTTATTGGTGGCGTGGGTAAAGATGAAGCAGGAAAAACAATGTCAGAATTACTTGAACAAGAAGAAATCGATTTATCTGGTGTAGCGACATTAGAAAATCAAGCGACTGGACAAGCGTATATCATTGTTGATGACCAAGGTGAAAATAGTATCATGATCCATGCTGGTGCAAACAATGCGTTTACCGTAGCACAAGTACAAGAAAATAAAACCATCATCCAAAAAAGTGATTTTATTATAGCTCAGTTTGAAAGCGCTATAGAACCAACAATCGAAGCATTCCAAATCGCTCGAGAAGCTGGCGTGAAAACGATCTTGAATCCAGCACCTGCGCTAGAAAATGTTCCAGACGAGCTATTAGCAGTAACAGACATGATCATTCCAAATGAAACAGAAACGGAGATCTTAACAGGCATTACTATTACCGATGAAAAAAGTCTAAAAGAGGCGGCACAAGTCTTTCATGGGTTAGGTATTGAAGCGGTGATCATCACGATCGGAAGTAAAGGCGCGTATTATGATATTGCTGACGGCGCTAGTGGGATCGTACTAGCTTTTAAAGTGCATGCAGTGGATACAACGGCTGCTGGGGATACCTTTATTGGTGCGATGAGCAGTGTATTAGCCAAAGACTTCAGCAACCTAGAAGAAGCAATCCGTTATGGAAATAAAGCCTCTTCTGTGACCGTTCAACGTTTTGGTGCTCAACCGTCTATTCCATATAAACATGAATTAATTTGATTGAGGAAAGGATGAACAGATAATGAAAAAAACGAAAGTAATCAATTCAGATATCTCACGAGTGATTGCACAAATGGGACATTTTGATAAATTAAGTATTGGAGATGCAGGAATGCCTGTACCTATGACCACTGAAAAAATTGATTTAGCAGTTACACAAGGGGTTCCTAGCTTTATGGAAGTCTTACGCAATGTGTTGTCAGAATTAGAGGTACAACGTATTTATTTAGCAGAGGAAATCAAAAAAGAGAATCCTGACATTCTTCTAGAAATCCAAAAAGAAATGCCGGATACACCGATTACGTTTATTCCGCATAGTGAAATGAAAACCGAGTTGAACAATTGTCACGCATTTATTCGCACAGGTGAGATGACTCCTTATGCGAATATCTTGTTAGAAAGTGGCGTCGTATTCTAAAAAAGGAGATGTAATAAATGAATGCAACAGCATTATTGATCGGATTAGGACCATTACTAGGTTGGGGACTTTATCCAACGATTGCTTCGAAGATCGGTGGACGTCCTGTTAACCAGATTTTAGGATCAACAATAGGAACTTTGATATTCGCACTTATTTTTGCCCTGATCAATGGTATGGGACTGCCATCTGGAATGGATCTTGTCTTTTCTATTCTTTCCGGTGTGGGTTGGGCAACTGCTCAAATCATTACGTTTCAATCCTTCACACTAATTGGCTCATCGCGTGCGATGCCCATCACCACAGCTTTCCAATTACTTGGGGCTTCATTATGGGGTGTTTTTGCGCTAGGTAACTGGCCAGGAACGACAGCGAAGATTCTTGGTGGATTAGCATTGATCTTGATTATTTTAGGCGCATGGATGACTGTTTGGACTGAGAAAAAAACCAAAGAAAATAGCAGTTTACTGAAAAAAGCGGTTTTATTATTAGCAGTCGGAGAGATTGGTTATTGGGCATATTCAGCAGCACCTCAAGCAACATCCATCGACGGGATGCACGCTTTCTTGCCACAAGCAATGGGGATGGTTTTAGTGGCGATCATCTATACCGCTGTATTAAGTATGAAAGGGCATGAAAAATCAGCATTTACGGAAGTTGTTTCTTATAAACAAATTTTTTCTGGCTTCTTTTTTGCCTTTGCTGCATTGACCTATTTGATTTCTGCGCAACCAAATATGAATGGTTTGGCAACTGGCTTCATCTTATCGCAAACTTCTGTTGTTCTAGCAACCTTGACTGGAATCTGGTTCTTAGGACAAAAGAAAACGAAAAAAGAAATGACTGTCACGATCGTTGGGTTGGTCCTAATCTTAGCGGCTGCAACGATGACTGTTTTGATATAAGTGTTATTTTTAAAGAATTGGGAAGTAACTGCGGTTACTTGCCCAATTTTTTTTGTGGAAAATAGATAACGGTAACTGTTAGAATAGAGCTATCTGAAAAAAAGCATAAGCGCAGTCTGCTGGATGAGAAAGGGCAGGTGATCAATGTGGGGGAGAATTTGAATGCGCTTCCTGCTAATGCAGCGGCGAAATTAACCTGGTTTCGTCAATTACTACATTATTTCAAACAAATGATCATGCCAAATCTAAGTATTTTTATTGCTTGGGGTTTGTTATCGATTGTATCAAATATCGTATCAGGTGATTTGCGCCAAACGCTTGTACATGTCACTGACTGGCTGATTTATTTGTTATTGCCTATTTTGATCAGTTACTCTGGAGCAAAGATTTTTGATCAAAAAGCAGCTGTAGCAGGTGGGATTGCTGTCATCGGTATTATAGTAGTTTCTGATCTTCCACAACTATTCGGAGCGATGATCATCGGTTTGATCACGGGAGGTATTTTTCATTGGGTAGATCGTTGGTTGGCGCCGAAAATCAAGCCTGGCTATGAGATGTTGCTGAATAACTTGATGATCGGTCTAATCGGTGGCTTTGTCTGTCTGTTAGGCATACTGGTCATACAGCCACTTGTTGAAGGTAGTTTGTCTTATGTTGGTCGCTTTGTTTATTGGCTCATCGAGCAACATCTGTTACCAGTGGTCAGTTTAGTGTTGGAACCGTTAAAGGTCTTATTTTTGAATAATGTCATCAATCACGGTATCTTGACACCTTTAGGAATGGAGATGGCACAACATGCGGGGCATTCGATCTTATTTTTGATGGAAGCCAATCCTGGGCCAGGAATAGGGATTTTAAGTGCGTTCTTGTTTGCTGCCGATCGAGAAAAAAGTGTCAAAGCAGGTGGAGCATTGATGATCCAAGCTGTCGGAGGAATCCATGAGATTTATTTTCCTTTTGTCTTGATGCAGCCCGCTCTTTTTTTTGCAGTTATGATTGGAGGAGCAACAGGAACGTTTGTGTTCCAACTGTTTGCTAGTGGGGTGAATGCTCCGGTTTCCCCAGGTTCATTGGTGATTATTTTAGGGAATACACCACCTTCACAATTAGTAGGTGTCATTTTAGGCATTATTCTCAGTGCGCTTACTACGTTTATTTGTGCCATTTTGTTAATGAAAAAGACAAAACCTGTAACATCGATCATCCCGGAAAGGAGCCAACCGATGAATCAAGAAATAGTCAACCAAATCATCTTTGCATGCGATGCTGGGATGGGTTCTAGTGCAATGGGTGCAGCAATACTGAAGAAAAAGCTGAACGCACAAGGGATAACAATACCTGTCAGCTATACATCGATTTACGATCTGCCGAATCACAAGAAACAATTGGTGATCGTGCAAAGCGCCTTTCAATCTTTGGCGCAAGAAAAAGCCAAAGAGAGTCAGATCATCGCTGTTGAACATTTTTTAGAAGTTGAGTCGTATCTGCCATTGATCAAGCAGCAACTTCATGAAAGAAACATTGAACCCCAAATCAAAAAGCAACAAGAAGTTGAACAACCTAGAACCAGAGTTGTGTTTTTATACCAAGGAAATCGACGAGGCTCACAAACGATGGGAATGACGATTTTAATGAATCTAGCCAAGGAATATCAGGTCGATCTATCTGTAGAAAAAGCAGCCGTCGAAGACCTAGTACCCGAAAAAGAAGTGGTATATCTTGCGAATGAAAGTATGGCAAAGGCGTATCAACTGGAACAACAAGTGGAGCATTTGTTGATCATTGATCATTTTGTCAGTACCAAAGCCTATCTATCATTAGTAAAGGAAGTGGACTAAGATGTATTTGTCACCAAGGGAAAAAGAGTTATTGACAGAACTCATCAATAGTCCAGCACCTGTATCTATACAAAAAATGGTCAATGTTTTACGTGTCAGCAAACGGACTGTATACCGCGAGTTGGAGCAATTAGAACGATCGCTCGAGGAAGTAAATGCTTCGCTGAAAAAAATAGCTCGAGGGTCATTTACGATTGAAGCAACACCTGAAACAATGACACAATTGCGCCAACTATTGAACGAAAAAGAGATGGAACTATCGACAACCGAAAGGCAACATGCGATTTTATTAGAACTATTACTTACGAAAGAACCGTTGTCTTTAAGTTATTTTTTAGAAAAGTATTTGATTAGTAATACGACTTTTTATGCTGATATCAAGCAACTTGAAACCAGTATGAAACAACTGCCATTGTCGATCACGCGTAACCGTGGCTATGAAATCACTGGACCGGAAAAATACCGCAGATTGCTGATAGCGAATATCTTAGAGTTGGAGATCAATGCGTATGAAATATTTCACTTGCTGGAATTTGATACGACAACGAATTTCTTTTTTCAATTTATCACGACAGATAGTTTATTACTGGCGCGTCAAGTGGTACGAGAAGAGTTGATCCAGCAAAAGAAAGAATTAAGTGACCGGAAACTGGAACATTTAGTTTTGATACTCAGCATTACGATCGACCGTGTCAAAAAAAATCAAGTGCTGACGAATGAAACCTACACTGGACTAGTGAATAAAGAGTTATTACGTATCGCCAAAGCTTTATTTTCTAAAATCGCTAAGGAAACGCAACAACTTTATCCAGTCAATGAGATCGTCTTTTTTGCTAGTCTATTAAATGACTTCTCGAATTCCTTCGATCAGGATTTCTTTGAAGAAACATTTGATACGCAACTCGCTTATCTTGTGAAACAGTTGATCCAAGTAGTCAGTGAAGCAACAAATAATCCATTCTACCAAGATGAAACACTCTACAAAATGTTGTTGACCCATTTATCAGGAGTATTTTCTCGAGCGGTACTTCAAGAAGAACAATTGACTAATCCGATCTTGGAAAAAATCATGGTCCAGTATCGAGAGATCGCCCAAGCCATCCGTCAAGGAATCGAGCAGATTTTTCAAGAAAAGAAACTATCCGAAGAAGAAATTGCTTATATGGTTCTACACTTTGCGAACTCATTAGAAAAAACACCAAAGGACAGCACGATCAAGATCGCCGGGTTTTCCCCTAGTGGCTTAGCTTCGACAAGTATGCTTGAATTAAAACTAAAAAGATATTTCCCATTCATTCAACATATCCATTTTTATCGAATCGCTGATCTAAAGAAAATCAATTTAGAAGAAGAGTATGATCTCGTCATTTCTACTTCGATCTTAAGTGGCTATGAGGGGAAATATCTATTAGTTTCACCATTACTTCTTGATGAAGAAATCAAACAATTAAAAGTAGAATTTGCTCGTTTGACAGCCCATCGAACGGAACATATCCGGTTAGCTGATCAACCTTCTGTTATCGAAGATACTTATGAGGAAACGGTGTTGATGATGAGCAAAATCAATCGATTACTTCAGCACTTCTTCATTCAAGAATTAGACAATCCAGAAACAGTAGAAGCTACGTTGAAGGATATTTTCGACTATTTACCTACAGGGGTGGTCCAAGATAAAGAAAAAGTCTATCAGCGTTTAATGAAAAGATATCAACAAGCACCGATCGGTTTACCTCATACCAACATGGGGCTTTTCCATACTTCTAGTTCTGAGGTTACAGAACCCTTCTTCTGTATTTTTCAATTGAAGCAAGTATTGGAGATCGAAGGAATGGACAAAACGAAAGTCGATTTATCAAGAATGTTAGTGATGCTAGCCCCGTCTCCAATTGATGAAGCTACTGGAAAATTACTTGGGAAAATAAGTGGTGCATTGATCATGAATGATTTGAATACTGAGATTTTTCGATCAGGAAATGAGGCAATCATCTATCAATTGTTATCTAAAATTTTGATCGATGAAATAAAAAAATAAAGGGGGCTCTATTGATGCTTGAGATTCCATCTGAACATATTTGGTTGAACCAACAGTTTGGTAGCTGGAAAGAAGCCATTCAGCAGATTGGTGAACAACTACTTGAAAAAGGAGTCATCCAAAAGGAATATATCGATGCGATGGTTGCTCGCCAAGAAGCAGCAAGTGTCTATATCGGCAACTTTGTGGCACTTCCTCATGGAAAAGCAAAAGATGAACAGATCGTTGAAGAAGGTATTTTTTTGTTCCAAGTACCTGATGGCGTTGACTTTGGTATCGACGAAGAAAAGAAAATCGCAACGATTTTATTTGCAGTGATCATGCGAGAAAACCAGCAACTAACAAGTTTACAAGAACTCGCCTTTTTTTGTTCCGATGTCGATCAAGTGATGGCATTGAGCGATGCCCAAACAGTAGAGGAAATCCAACAAATCTTAAAACAAGCTGAGGAGTTTTGACGTAAAATACGCAACGACCAATCAATTGATTGGTCGTTTTTTTTCTATTTTTTTTGAGAGAATTCCGACAAAATCGTAATTATATAGTGAAGGAGGTGCGACGAGAAGGGCACATGTTCCCAGTTGATTTATTCCACGAATGAAAGGAGTCAAAGAATGAAGAAATCCTCTGAATCACTATTTTTGATTCTACCGATCATTATTTTAATTACGATTTTTTTTCAAATGAATGTAAGACCAGTTTCGGCAACAACATTGACCAACCTACCCTCGTACCAACAAATCACTACATCTGTCTCCAATCAAATGATCCACACGACCGAACAATCAATCCTACAAGAAAATAGTTGGGCGAACTTCAAAAAAAACTACCAATTGATCCAAGACCGCAACGGAAAATTGTCTACTATCGGCTCAACGAATTATGTTGACGCGGCGATCCATGAGCAATCGCCCAAATTGCCTGACCCGTTTGCGAATGAAAGTGTGGTCGTTGATCCAGCGATCCATATCCCTAATATCGATATCCATCTATCCAATGGTGGCAGGGAATTTGGCTGGTATGGCAAGCGAGTGAAGGGTGAGATTGCACTATGTCTGGAACAAGGAGTAGCGCTGAATATCGGAGAAAATAACGGCTATACTTCAAGCATTCAAAACACAGAATTACTAAAGAAAATCTCTTTGATCAAATACTATGGGGTGATTGCGACAAACTACACGATGGAAAAAGAATTGATGACGCAACTCCTTGCTTGGGAGCAACAAGGAATCATCCCCACCAGTATTTCTGGTGTTTTGACAATGAACGATTACCAAATATTCAAACGAACAGTGATGGAACAAGTGGAACGGTTCTATACCCAACCGAGTTTTCATGGACAAATAATGGATCTAAAAGTCGGCGAAAGCCAAACATTGACCGACACAACAGGAGCATTTTCAAATTATGGCTCATCACCTGTTCAACAAATCAATGGAATAACCATTGAAAAGCAAGGGAATCAAGTAACTGTCACTGCATCGAAAGAGGCGCCAGCGACAAGTGAGATCGCATTTGATTATCATATCCCCAGTAGCTATCAAGGAGCAATCGTCGTGTACCAACATCCTTATACACAAAATATGGTAGTCGGTAGAGTGCCGCAGCTGACAAGAACCTTATTTCAGTTACGCGTGCAAAAATATGGACACGCAGGTATCCGCAAAGTCGATCAACAAACAAAACAACCATTAGTAGGCGCCGTTTTTCGTTTCACGACTACGGATGGACAGATAAAAGAGTTGACGACAGATTCTGATGGTGTTGCTATTTGGCATGATCTACTCGTTGATACGGTCGTTACGATTCAAGAAATCAAAGCGCCAGATGGCTATGTTTTAAATCCAGATCCTCAGACCATCATTGTAAAAGTGAATGAATTGACGAGTATCACGTTAGCTAATCAAGAACAGACAGCTGATTTGATTGTCATCAAAGAAGATGAAGAAACAGGCAGTCAGCCTCAAGGAGGTGCCCAATTGATTGGAGCTGTGTATCAATTAACGGATAAAGACGGAGAAAAAGTGGCGGAATTGACGATGGAAGAGGTGGATGGAAGAGTATCAGCTGAGCTAAGAGGGTTAAAACTAGGAACCTATTATTTACAAGAAATCATTCCACCGAAAGGGTATAACTTAGATCCAACGATCTACCCTATACATTTGACCTATGCAGGACAAAATGAAACGGTGGCTATCCATAGCAAAACAGTCACTGATCGCGTTATCAAAGGTCATGTCGAAGGGTATAAATTTGGTTCAAAACCTCTTGTTCCCACTTCTATCTTCGAAGTTTTACACGCGTTAACGACAGATTCAACGAACTATAAACCACCACTCGAAGGAATCGAACTAACAGCCACCGCTCATAACACAGGAAAAGAATATGTCCATGTCACTGAAAAAAACGGCTACTTTAAATTTATAGATTTACCCTATGACACATATACGATCGCTGAAACAAAAGGAACGGATGGCTATTTGATCATTGAACCATTTGAAGTGACGATCAGTGAGGAAGGCTACACACATTTCTTTTTATTAGAAGATGAAATCATCGAATCACGCGTACATCTCATCAAGATCGATCAAGAAACAGGACAACAAATTCCTTACGCTGGTGCCCAATTCAAGATTTTTGATACTTGGGCGAATGATGGACAAGGAGCATTTGTAGCAATGACCCGTCCGAATGATACAGAAAAAACCGAGATTTTTGAAACGAATCAAAAAGGGGAATTAGTGACAACAGAGAGCTTACCTTGGGGCGTGGATCGCTATGAGCTTCATGAGGTCAAAGCGCCAGAAGGCTATCTCCCGTTAGAAGAACCATTGATTTTCAGTGTAACAGCGGAAAATCATGGTGCATTGATTCGCTTAGAAGTCCCTAACCGTTTAGCAAGACAATCCATTGAATTGATCAAACGAGATCGCTTGAATGAACAACCTTTAGCGCAAGTACCATTTGGCTTATATCAGGTAGAAAAAGCAGAAAATGGCGAGCAGAACCTTCAATTTATTGAAGAATATCTCACGGATGATGAGGGACGAATCGAAGTAAGCGATTTGCCTTATGGCATCTATCAATTTATCGAAGGAAAGCCTTTGGAAGGGTATTTACCTTTAGAAGAACCTTTAGATTTTTCAGTAACTGTTGAAAAAGACGGTGAGTTGATCGTATTAGAAGCCTATAACGAACGCGAAAAATTAACATTGACGAGTTTGTTCACAGCAATCGACGGAAGTAAGGAGCTTGATCCAACCAAAGACAATCAATTGAAAGATGTAGTTTGGATCAAAGGAGCAGCTATTGAAATCGGTCATGTGTATACCGTAGTGACGCAGTACCGAAAAGGTGACACCGGAGAACTCATGAACGAAGCAATCTCAACCTACACAGCAAAGAGTAAAGAAGATCAATTTGAAGTTTTTCTTGAACTGAAAGCCAATACGCTAAAAGACAAGGAGCAGTTGACTGCCACTCACATTTTATACTACGAGTCTGAGCAAGAAAATGAGGTAGCACGTGAAGATGACTTGACGAATCAAGAACAGACTGTCCATTTCAATACACCAAAAGAAGGGCAAAAAGACGAAACGAAAAAGCAGGAAAATACTCGGAATTTACCTAAAACGAATAGTCGTACTTCTGTCTCTCTAGTAGGGCTAGGTAGTTTATTTCTAGGAGTGAGCGGCGTTTTGATCTATCAACAAAAAAGGGGTGGGTTGAATGACTAAAAAGAAAAAATACATGAGATTTGGCTTGTTCATATTCAGTTGTTCAGTTGTTTTATTAGTTAGCGGCTGTAAACCGCAACAAACAGAAGTTCCACCAACAGTTGGGCCCGTTTCAAACAAAACGAAACAGGCAATCAAAGTGAAAACACCAGAGGAGAGTCATCTGAAAAAAGAAGAGAACTATTCTCAGTTGTTTGAGTTTGCTTCTCAATTTCGAAAACCATTGGCTCTCCCCACTGAAGCAATGATCAAGGATGAAACCAACCAGCTGAGGATCGCTTACCTTGAAGCAACAACAGTACCTCAAAGTCTGGAAAATTCAGTATCAAGAGGCAATCTCATGCATCGCTTCGCAGAAGACGAACAAAAAGTTACGTTACCGGATGTTGTAGCAATTCCAGAGAGCGACAATCAATGGCAAGGTCCCTACGTGCATGTAAACGACCCATTGCAGATCTTACCCAGAGGAACAGTGATTGATCCTTTTGCCTATTTTACTATAGTTCAAGGAAGTGATCCCGTTCCAGTGATCCACTATACGCCCGTCGATCCTAACGAATCTGGCTATCAAGACATGCAGATCACAGCAACTGATTCAAAAGGAAAAGTGAGTGTTGCGACGGTCACCTTTCTGTTTAATCACTCCCCGACCATTCAACAAGCAAGACAAAGTCATCACGCCACGATCGGTTCAAGTATTGACTTGTTGGCTGGCATTTCCGCTCACGATGAAGAAGATGGTGAATTGACGGCAGAGATTCAAGTGAAAACCACACTCCAGACAGAAAAAGAAGGAAGTTATGAAGTGATTTATTCTGTGACTGATCAATTTGGAGCAAGTGCCAACCTGATAAGTAATATGACGATCACCAATGAAGCACCAATAATCGCGGGGCCGAACCAGCTCGTTTTACCTGTTGATCAATCATTCTCTTTATTTGATTATTTCTCTGCAAATGATCAAGAAGATGGTGCGATCAATCTTACTTCAGAAAACATTTTGGCATCCGATCTTGTCCCCTATGTACCAGGAAACTACTTCGTAAGAATTGGGAATGTCAGTGACCGTTATGGCAAACGAGCGGCAGAGCGCACGATTTATGTTCACCTAACGAATGAAGCGCCGACTGTTACAAATACGCACATGACTCTTCCTGTATTTAGTGAACTGAATAAAGAAAGCTATCTGGCAAAACTAGTTCTTGCAGATCGTGAAGATCCGGTTGATCAATTACATGTGGCAATCGATCTGCCTTTTTGGGAGAAAATCGACACTTCCCGATTAAATATCTATCGTTTTCCTCTTCAAGTCCAAGATACACATGGAGAAATCACAAAAACTTTTGGGAGCATCCGAGTAGTCAATGAGCCACCTGTATTTTCTGGGATAGAGGATAAGAGAATCATTGTAGGCGAAGAAAAGCCAGATTTATTAGCAGGGATTGCCGTGTCGGATCGTGAAGAGAGAATAGGCATAGAAGATGTTGAGATCATAGAAGAAATCGCTTGGGATACACCTGGAATCTATCCTGTTTATTTGACGGTCAAAGATACATTTACAGAAACGACAGTATCTTTTCATGTCATTATTCAAGACAACAATCCAGAAATGCCAGAGAAATTGAGCGAATAAGGAGAAACTAAACAGCAGTAATTTTTATATACAAATATCCACAAAAGTAGTTTTATGTGCTGTGGTTTTTATGAGAGGAGAAATAATGATGGAGCACCAAAGCATATGGCAGAAAGATTAGGGGGTTCTGTGCAAACGCTACAACGTTGGGCTAACGATGGCATGTTAAAAGCATATCGGACACCAAAAAATCGAAGATAGTATACAGAAGACCAGTATTTAACTTACATCAAAGGCGATAAAACAAGTGGCAAAAAGAACATTGCTTACGCTCAAGTGTCTAGTGTCGGACAAAAAGATGACTTGAACAATCAAGTGGAGTTTTTGAGAAATTATGTAAATGGAAAAGGCATAAATTTAGATGATGTATTTGTGGATATTGGCAGTGGTCTTAATTACAAGCGCAAAAAATAGAGTCTGTTGTTAGACGAAGTAATGGCGGGAAACATAGACACCATTTATATCACATCCAAAGATAGATTTGTACGGGTTAAAAACATGGGCAAAGTTTCGTATGACGATTATTGTATGTTATAACCCAGATTATAGCCACAACAGGAATTAGTTGAAGATTTAATTTCAATCATTCACGTTTTTAGTTTCCGTATTTATGGAACTACGTAAGTATAAAGATGAGATTGAAGGTGATTAAGTTGTTAGTGGCATACAAAACGGAAATTCTTCCAACAGAAGAACAAAAAGAAATTATTAATCGAACCATTGGCGTTGCACGTTTTGTAAAGAACTTTTACATTTACCACAACCAAGAAGTTTACAAAGCAAACGGAAAGTTTGTATCAGGTATGGATTTTTCAAAGTGGTTAAATAACGACTACATTCCGAACCATCCAGATAAGCTGTGGATCAAAGCTGTTTATGCGAAGTCAACGAAACACGCGATTATGGAGACAGAAAAAGCCTTTAGAAAGTTTTTTCAAGGAAGAGCTAATTTTCCTAAATTTAAAAAGAAGAAGCACCAAGATGTATCGATGTATTTCGTGAAGAACGATAAAAAGACAATCATCCGTTGTGAGCGTCATCGGATAAAAGTTCCCTCTTTGGATTGGGTAAAACTGAAAGAAAAAGGTTATATTCCAAAACATGATGACAAACATATCATAAAGAGTGGCACCATCAGCCAACAAGCAAACCGCTACTACCTGTCGGTCATCGTGGAACAGGACTGTACCGCTCAAGTACTGAACGATACTCCTACCGAAGGCGTGGGTATCGACTTAGGATTAAAAGATTTTGCGATTCTTTCCACAGGGAAAACCTATAAAA
>NZ_PUAP01000020.1 GCF_002947535.1 Enterococcus mundtii | reverse complement strand
GTGTCTGGGACATTAGTTCTCCTACACCACCTAAAACGAATAACCAGCGGGAACATAAGTAACCTCTTCAGAAATAAGGCGCCATCCACAAAAATTTGAAGAACAATTTTCGTGGATGGCGCCTTATTTCTCGAAGCTGAACACTTCTGTCCCGACCTCTATCTACTCATTTTATTTATTGTATAAATCATATGAACAAAGCTTTATTAATAGCCATTGCCTGTCCAAGTCTCTGTACCTTGCTCGTTTTGCTGACCGCCGTATGGGTCATAATATTGTTGCTGGTTATACTGATTCGGGTCGTAATATTGAGAGGTGTCTTCTGAGTAGACCGACTGCTGACCGTACCCATCAGTGCCATATTGATTGTACGTGTCTTGCGAATACTCAGATGTCTCACTGGTCGTGGTATTAGCAGTGGTATTCCCTTCGCCATTTTCTGAGTCATCATAAAACATCATATAGGCATTGTCATTTTTTAAGTTAGGCAACGTATCACTTGGCTCGATTTCTAATTGTTTTTTCAATTGATTTTGGATCGATAATAAGTCATTCTGACCGAGTATTTGGTAGTACACATCATTGATCGTCGTGTCTTTACCTTTTAGCTGGTCTTGCTTGATCGTCTTGAAAGCAGCGGTGTAATTCGTTGCAATATCAAGCATATCATCCCAATCCAAATCAGTTGTCACATTGTTCCCAGCAGCATCCAGAAGTTTTCGATAATTACTTACGCCATCAAGACTGACTACTTTATTGACGATTTTTGTTACGACCTCACGTTGGCGTGCTTGTCGGCCGATATCACCTTCAGGATCTTCATGACGCATTCTTGCATATGCCAACCCTGTTTCACCATCAACTGTTTGTTTTCCTTCTGGAACATGGACACCATCTAAAGTAAAGTCGATTTTATTGTCGATCTCGATCCCACCTACTGCATCGATCAAGTCCTTCATACCATCTAGATTGATTGTGACATAGTGGTCAATAGGGATATCAAGTAATTGTTCGATCGAATCCATTGCCATCTCCACGCCACCAAATGCATAAGCATGGTTCAACTTATCGACTGTCCCATATCCGACGATATTCGTATAGATATCTCGGTCCAAACTAATGATCGTTGATTTTTTTTGTTGTGGATTGACGGTCACGACCATCATCGTATCAGATCTCCCTTGTTCTGTGCGTCCAAGACCACCTGTATCTAACCCTAACAATAATACTGAAAAGGGTTCTTGGTCGTCGATACTTACACGATCGTCACGTTTTGCTGATACACGATCAGATTGTTTTGAAATCCGATTGACTGTTTGGCTCGCCTCTCCCATAAACTTGATTCCATAAGCTGAAACTCCGCCGACGAGAAGTACGATTATTCCCAATAAAGTCAATATCACTTTTTGCCACCGCTTCATAATACACCTCTATCATACATATTCTTGATTATTCTCTCATACACCCAATCATTCAGCAATCCACCTACTTAATCCTAATAAAACTTTAAAAAATAGTGTTTATCTTCGTGATTTATATGTATTTTTTGTAAAATTCTTAATTATCATACCATAGGGCGCATGAACAGAAAAGAAAGAAAGCGATTCTTTTTATACGTTTTATTGGATTTTTATGATTTTTCGTTCAATAAATAAAAAAGAAATAGTTATTTTTATGATTTGTCTATTCCTTTCTACTGAGCTTCTCCATCAAAAAAATCGGAGACAACGAAAATGAAATAACTTTTTTCGTTGTCTCCGTCTTTTTAAATTTTTTCAAAAGTGAATGTAGTTGAAAAAATATTGATAGTTTTCCTTGTGTGGTTCTTAGCTCACGCCATTTCTTGCAAAGAAAACTGGCGAATATACTTATTGATCTCATGAAAATCGCTACCTGTGACTGACCCCTTTGCCAAAACGATACTATCATTCGTCAAATGCTGTTCGATATTTTGTGTTAATTCAGGTAACGTTTCAAACCATTCGTATTTCTGGTCATTTTTACTTTGTTCATTGAATAATTCTCTGAAATGTTCCCCATAGCCATAAATATGATCTGCTGGTACGTCTGTTAATGCCTCCATCACTTGCTGATGGACATTTTCAGAAGCATTTCCTAAATCCGCGATTTGCCCTAAAACCAATATCGATTTTCCATTATAAAATGGGCGTACTGCTTTAAAGTAGTCGATTGCATTTTTCATAGCAGGTAATGACGCATTGTGTGTATCATCAATAAAAGTAAAAGATGGTTCATTCGGATAAACCTTTCTTTCTAAAACTTTAGGTAATGGTTTGAATGTCTCGAAAGAAGCAAGATAAGAAGAAACATCCCCTTTGATCTTCCAAATGGCTATCAATGTCGCCAACGTATTAGAAATCATCCCTAAAGAAGCAACACTGAGACGGATCTTGAACTCTTGCTCAAAAAAATGAATGCCTACTTCACAAAACTCTTTTTTCTGTTCAACGGATGAGACATATACATCTCTACTTGTGTCATATAGTGAATAAGTAAAAATTTCTGTTGTTTTCTTTTCGGCTGCTTGAATGAGTATAGCTAACTCTTCATCGCCCATGTCCGTATTGATGATTGCTGTACCATTCTTTTTTAAACCGTCAAAGATTTTTGATTTATAGTAAGCGACATTCTTAGTCGTTTTCAAGGAACTAAGATGGGCTTCACCTATCGAAGTCACGATTGCTATATCGGGTTGGATTAAAGTAGACATCGAACCCGTGTCATAGGTATTCAACGCATTAAGGGAAACTTCAAGGTTCAATAAATCAAAGTCTCCTACTAATTGACTTAAATAAAGAGGAATCGCGAATCTTACATTATGATTTCCGCGATTTTCTAGAACCTTTTCCTCTTTGAACGCATGGGTGATCATCATACGTGTAGATGTTTTTCCAGCAGAACCAGTAATCGCAATCACTGGTTTTTGGAATTCTTGGCGCATTTGATTGGCAAATTCTAATAGGAAACGCCAACTATCTTGGACAATGAATTGCGGTGTCGTCACAAGAGGGTCTTCGATTGGATGTTCTGTGACAATCAGAGCAAATTGATTTTCCTTTCCTTTGATTTGTTCATTTCCGTCCGCCCATTTGACTGGGCGCATTTGGTTGATATATTGACGCCGTTCATTTGTTATACAAACAAATAATGTTTTAGAATAATCTTTGGTTTGTTTTAGATGTCCGGAGAAGTACTCCAGTTGATCGATCTCCTGATCCAAACTAGCATACTCTTTAAAATAAGAACCTTCGATATCACTAAGTAATTGCTTGATCGTATTCATCTTTTCACCTACTTCATTTACCATTTTCCACGTTTTGGTCTTGCTTGATTGACATATCTTCTTGCTTTTTGATCAATTCGTTTGGGAGAGTCATCGGCATCAACTTCCCATGGATAAAGCCCTTCTTCATTTTTCTCGTATTGGCTTAGATCCGTTTCTAGCGATTCTGATTGATGATGCTTTTTCTTTTTTAGACGATAACCTAAATAGGAAATCCCGATCAATGCCAATGCTGCAAAACGAATAAATGCAACCATCTTATTCACTCCTTTTTATAATGACTTCGATAATTGATCAATCCAGACAAAAAATGCTCTGCATCATCGATCCGCATTCGAAAACGATCATGTCTTGCAAAAAAACCATAACTAATACTAACTGGTTTTTTAAAAAAAAGCGCATATTCTGGAAACATGACTCCTGTTTTGATTTCATGAGAAACACGCTTCTTCATCACTGTATCGATTCGTTCCTTTACTTCAATGAAATCATTTTGCGTGTTGAAAAGTTCATTTTTTAGTTCACTATGTTCCAGCTTTCCCATCATTTTGGACGCTGCCACAAGTAATTCAAGCATTGTCGGGTAGGCAGTATCCCGCTGCTCAATAAAGTTGATATTTTCGAGGGCATTTTTGATTCCAAAACGATAATATGCAATTTTTTGTTTATGTTTTAGCATCTCGTTTGTCGCATAGCTCAACCAATGATCATGATATTTTTGATAATCTTCCATGACAAAATGTTCCATCAAGATTTCACACGTACTAAAAATCGCAGGATCATTTAGAATCTCATAAGCTCTTAGCAAAGAAAATAAAGCTTCCCCATCATAATAAATGATCCGAAAACGCTCTTTGATCGCCAATTGTTTATCCAGAACATGGATTGTTTGGTTATCTTTTGAGATAAATTTTCCAGAAATCGTATCAACAAGTTGTTCCAAGTACTTTTTATAAAAACTATCCTCGGATACTTGGATATATTTTGCGATTGCTAAAATTGCAGTTGCTTGGGCACCTAATTTGTATTCGATTTCTTTATTGAAATAGTCTTTGACCAAAAAATATCCCTGTTCATTCGTTGTTAAGTTTTCAATACCCCAAGCAAGGCCTTTTTCTGCCTGTAGCAACAGTTCACGATCTGAGAAATACTCAGCAGCTTCAAGCAACGCATATAATGAAGAGAAATGTCTGACTGAATTATAGCCCTTGATTAATTTGTCATAACAAGGATAATAACCGTAGATAAACTGTCCAGTGTTAGTTAGCTGTCCTTTTAGATACTTACTTCCTTCTCTTATGACGGAATCAGTCACTTCATTCAAAGACTCTTCAGTGATCTTTCTCACCTGATTTCCATTTCCGTAATCTTCAAGCTTGATTACTTCGTCGTTTTCAATATAATAAGCTTTCGTTTTAAAAAGATAGACGTTCGAACGCATCAAGTAACTTAAATCCGCCTCTTCTCGATTGTATTTTCGTTTCACATATCCTCGAAAATTCTGTGGATCAATTTGTAGATTCGGATGATTTTTTCCAACAATATGTGTTTTCACCGGTTTGATAATGGCATTTCCTACTAATTCTTCTTTTAAAAAAGAACGTTTCCTTAGCCCATCAAACCGTACATTAAAATCTATATAATTATTGCGCTTGATTTTTTTTAATTTTTGGTTTAAAAAGTCGAAGTCGATTTTTTCTTCTTCGGTTACAAGATCCATTCTTAAATAGGAATTTTTATCCCATTGATTCGTTTGATAAGCAGTCACGATATTATTCCAAAGCTGAGAGATATTTTTCCCATGTAACTCTATCGTTTTTCCACGTTCTTTGTTTTCACCAGTAGTAATGATGACGGTTTTTCTTTCTGTCTCCATCTCTGTGGTATCCAAGATATCTTTTAAAGTCGAGAGTCTACTACGTGTCTGCACTAGCATCATATCACCTCTATCAGAAATAGCTATGACAAGCAGACAATGTTCCGATTGCCATAGCTAATTTTCTAGTTCCTGTTCGTTAATCTTCTTTATTTTTTTGGATTTCCAGATACCAACTCCTGAAAGTAGTGCAGTGATCGCACCTAACCAAGAAGTGGCAACAGAAGAATGCTCAGCTGTTTTAGGATACATTTTCGGTGTCGCTGAGTGGTGTCCACTAGGATTTACTCCACTTCTAGCAGATGACCAACCAGATTGGTTGCTTGTTCCACGTGTACTTAAGAACAATCCAACTGGATCTCCATCTGGATCATTTCCTGGGTCTCCCCCGTTGGTTCCAATCCCGCCTAGACGACCATCCGCATCGGCGTCAGCGTCGGCGTCGGCGTCGGCATCTGCATCGGCGTCAGCATCCGCGTCAGCATCGGCGTCAGCATCGGCGTCAGCATCAGCATCGGCATCCGCATCGGCGTCGGCATCGGCATCAGCGTCAGCGTCAGCATCGGCGTCAGCATCCGCATCGGCATCCGCATCGGCGTCGGCATCCGCATCCGCGTCAGCGTCGGCGTCAGCGTCGGCATCAGCATCGGCGTCAGCATCCGCATCGGCGTCAGCATCGGCGTCAGCGTCAGCATCTGCATCGGCGTCAGCATCTGCATCAGCATCAGCGTCGGCATCAGCATCGGCGTCAGCATCCGCATCTGCATCGGCATCCGCATCTGCATCGGCGTCAGCATCTGCATCAGCATCGGCATCCGCGTCGGCGTCAGCGTCGGCATCAGCGTCGGCATCGGCATCAGCGTCGGCATCCGCATCGGCATCCGCATCCGCGTCAGCGTCGGTATCAGCGTCAGCATCGGCATCCGCATCCGCGTCAGCGTCAGCGTCGGCATCAGCGTCAGCATCCGCGTCGGCATCTGCATCGGCATCCGCATCAGCATCGGCGTCGGCATCGGCATCTGCGTCAGCATCGGCATCGGCATCCGCATCGGCATCAGCGTCGGCGTCGGCATCCGCGTCAGCATCCGCATCGGCATCCGCGTCGGCATCCGCATCCGCGTCGGCATCAGCTTCTTCATCATCCGGGATAATTGCCGCCGTTGGTAAACTTGGATTATCATTTTGATCGTAGGCAATTAGTTGGATATCATCAAGCGGCGCAACATCGTCTTGAGAAATCGGTATCGTAAATGCACCTGTCGCATCTGCTTGACCTTCAGCGATCAAATTGTTGGCATCGTCATAGATCCGCACTGTAGCATTTGGATCGGCTAACCCAGTGACTTCATATCCTTCTGTTGAATTTCCTGTAACTTCAACATTATAAGGTGCAGTTACTTCGGCTGCTTGGTAAAAAATCGGTGAATAGCCGTCAGTAGTTGAACCTACATTAAGGTTCAACACATCTGCTTTCACAACAGTTCCTACAAAGCCTGCTTCATAAGGAGTTGATAAATCAATTCCTGCATTTGCTAAATCAGCATAATTTGGATCTTGGATCGTTGTCGGGATTGTGATTTCTGTTCCTCCTAGTACACTCGCATCTGCTACAACACCAACCAAAGAGGAAGTTGGTCCTAATAGACCTGTTGCAGTGGCAAACGCTAAGTTAAATACCGGTTTAACAGTTGCTGCCAAGGCAGTATTGACAATCCCAGCTGCCGCATTTCCTAAAAGGCCACTCCCAGTTGCTTGTAGCGCCTGAACGGCATTGTTCAAATCAGTTAATATTTCTGTTAACCCTTCTCTAACAACTGTTTCAAGTGCCCCATCAAGATCACCGTAAATATATTCATCACCTTGTACTTGCAATGGAATTTGCACTTCAGCAGAAGTCAACGTACTTAGATTTTGTAATAAGTTCAGTTGCTCATAGACTTCGGCAAGATTCACACTTGCTAATGGATTCGCACTCAACAAGGTATCAATTGCCGTGATCAAAGGAGTGACTGCCCCATTTACTGCATTCAGCAGTGGTGCTAATTCATCTTGTGGAAGTAATATATCTGTTTGGACAGTCCCGGGGCCTGCCGGAGAAACTAACCCCTGCATTTCCTCTGGAATCACTAAGACAGCACGTCTCGTTCCATTTAATAAATTCACATTGATTCCATTTTCTCCTGAAATCGTAAAGTCAACGTTTCTACTCGTCCCACTAAGCTGATAAGGAGCTGAAGCTGTCGTGCCACTTGTATTAGCTGTAGTCAAAGTATTGAATATCTGTCCACTGACCACATCTGCATAAGCTTGCTGCGTGCCAAGGGTAAATAAAGGTGTTGCAATTGAGATTGGAGTAACCCCTAACATTATTCCTGCCGCTATCGACGTGCCTATCAATATTGTTTTTTTAGATCGTCTTTTGGCACGCGCCTTTTGATCCATACTTTTTTTGTAATCCTTTTTCATTCCCGTTCCCCCTAAAGCAGATTCATGTATTTTTGTTCTCCCCCACAGATTGAATCAACACGAATAAATATGCTTTGCCCTGAATGACACTCCTTTACCAAAAATTTAAAAAGATATCTTTTTAATTTTTCTCATTACAACTTAAGTTACCTTGAATAGTAGCAACGACGATATAAGAAATCTATCATTATGTTCTGATATATTTTGAAATAACTACCTAAAAACAGAACACAACACCTAAAAATGAATATGTAATCGTTATCTTATGCAAAAAAATTTATTTAAAAGTCTAAATAACATATAATATTATTTGAACAAAGTATTATTTCTTATTTATTTTTACACAAAAAACGGGTACTAGATCTTTATTAAAATAACTAAAAAAACATTAGTACACCATACGATTCTCCACTACAAAAGCTATTGAATAAATTTATAATTATTATGTTTTGAATAAAAATATAACGTTTTATAATAATTTATCTACCTATTTTTAGTCTAATCAAGAAGGAGGTTCCTAATTGAATATTCATTCTATACTAGAGAAAAGTATACAAGTACAACTGACTATTTTAAAAAGCTGTTACGAGTCACATCAACCGTTGACAATCGACGACCTTTCAGGTCTACTCCGCATAGATAGACGTTCCGTTTTCAATTATTGCGAGCGCCTGTGTTCACTACCGCAAAACACTATATTCAAGAAAGACGGATCTAGTTACCATTTTATTGGTGACAATTATGACTTTCATCAACTGAAACTAGCAATACTTGAAAACTCGTTGAATTTCCAAATACTCAAAGCCGTCTGTCTACATTCAAATCTCACGCTTTACGAATTCGCCGCTCATCATGGGATCAGCGAATCCTTTCTCAGACGGCAGTTGGCTCAAGTGAATCATTTCTTCAGTTACTACGATTTGAAACTAAAAACACGAGAAGGTACTATTTTTTTCAATGGAAAAGAAACTCAAATTCGCTACGCGATTTATTTGTTTTTATGGGAAGTATACGAAGGAGTGGAATGGCCTTTTTTAACGCTTGATTTCCAGAAGATTTTAACAACAGTAAAGCAAGTTTTTACCAATATCGCACTAAAAAGGAACAAAATCAAAACGATGGAATGGTGCTTCATATTAGCTGTTAATATCAATCGATCCAAACAAGGATATGCTGTCCCTGAACATGAACTTCCTCACTTTTTAGATCCTATGTTAGCAGGTCTTTCTGAGGTGACCAATGACCTAAAAACGATTATTTCTATTTATAACTTACCTTCTTCTGAGTTAAACTTTATTTTGTTGTGGATACAAACTCGCCCACAATTTTACGTAGATAAAAATATTATGGTTCATACATCAAAGGTCCATAAAAAAAATGCAACACCGATCAATGAACTTCGCGATCAGTTTTATCATTACATGGTATCAGTTGGGATAAAGTCCAATGAAATCACCTCAAAGAAAAAGTTATTAGATGCAACATTATATGCAAATGGTATCCATGATTATCTTTTTAGCCCTTTTTCTGGTAAAAAACGAGAAGTTACTGATTTTATCGAAAGAAATTATCCCTATTTCTATCAAAATATGGTTGATTTGACCCAACAAATGCAAAAAAATCAGTTTCCATGGCTTCAATTATCTACGTTGATCGAAGCATTTTTAGTTATCGCCCCACCTACATTTTTTGATAAAGAGATCAAAGTAAAATTAGAGAGTGATTATCCATTAAGTATCGAATTATTATATGTAAAGGTTTTACAGGAGCAATTACGCTTATATCTGAATGTCTTTTTCACTAATGAACTATTGTTAAACCCTGATGTAATTATTCGCACAACTGAAGCACCTATCAAAATAATCAGTTATGAAAATGAAATTCCTTATATTACGATCCGCGATGACCTCTCTGGTTCAGAAAATAAACACTTAGTTCAAAGAATCAAAGAAATTATGTATGGCGACAACCAAAAGTAACTGCTTTTCCTGGTAAAACCATTTTTTCAAGAAAGAGAAAATAAAGAAACAAAAAGAAGATACGGCAAGCCGTATCTTCTTTTTCGCCAACATGATCTTATAATTTAGATACTTCAGCAGCTTGAGGACCGCGCGCACCTTCAACGATAGAGAATTCCACTTCTTGGCCTTCTTCTAAGCTTTTGAAGCCATCGCCTTGGATTGCTGAGAAATGTACGAATACATCGTCTCCGCCATCTACTGTAATAAACCCAAATCCTTTTTCATTGTTGAACCATTTTACTGTTCCGTGTTCCATAGATATATAGCCTCCAAAAAAGTTCTTGCAAGTAACCCTTGCACAAACATTATACCGAATTTAGAAAACGCTCGCAAGCATTGCTCCGTTAATTTTCTAAATTCAATAGTCAGTGGAAGAGCGCTATTTTATCCTGCGAAGTGCTTGTTTACTTCATCCCAATTCACAACATTCCAGAAAGCTTCGATGTAGTCAGGGCGTACGTTTTTGTATTTCAAGTAGTAAGCATGTTCCCATACATCTAGACCTAAGACAGGTTTCTTGCCTTCCATCAATGGTGAGTCTTGGTTGGCTGTAGAAGTAATTGCTAGTTTGCCATCTTCTAGGACTAACCAAGCCCAGCCTGAACCGAAACGTCCTGCTGCTGCTTTTTTGAATTCTTCTTTGAATGTTGCAAAATCGCCAAACGTTTCGTTAATTGCGTCTTTGATGGCTCCTGTTGGCTCGCCACCAGCATTTGGTGCCATGATTTTCCAGAAGAATGAATGGTTCGCATGTCCACCACCATTGTTACGTACAGCAGTTTGAATGTCAGATGGAATAGCATCCATGTCTGAAACTAATTCTTCTATTGTTTTTTCACCTAATTCAGGAGATTTTTCAATCGCTGCATTTAAGTTTGTCACATAAGTATTGTGATGTTTATCATGATGCAAATGCATCGTTTCTTCGTCAATATATGGTTCTAATGCATCAAATGCATATGGTAGATCTGGTAATGTGTAAGTCATAAAAAAATTCCTCCTCAAATTTGTTGGATATCTTTACACTAAAAGAGTAACAAAGTGAGGGGAATTCTTCAATTGTTATGCCTAGTCTTCCAATTTTTCGCTGGTTTCTGCTGGCTCTTCGATGATTTCTGTCTTATTAAAGATAAATAATTTACTAAAGACGTAATTTGCCAATACGACTAAGACCTGTGTAATGATTTTAGCCACATAATCATTCATATCCAACCCTTTGATCATCAAGAACATGGCGCCCATATCCAGTCCATAAGAAACGATGCGGTAAAAAACAAATTTCCCAAATTCAATAAATAAATGCGTATAACTTGGAGATTTGGATCGAAACACCCATACTTTATTGGTGACAAATGCAAACAAAACAGAACAGATCCAAGAAATCGTATTCGACACTGGCATCGATAACTGGAAGATTTGTTGCGCGATTGCATAACTGACGAAGTTGACAACTGTTGCTAATCCACCAAAAAATAGATAGATGAAAACTTCCCAATATCCTTTACTTTCTAAATAGCTTTTAAATTGAACATAAACCTTCATTATTCTACCTACCTTATCTATCATTCTTTCCTATCATACTCTATCTGCTAATATTTTTCATCTCTAGAAAACAATGAACGATAAGAATATAACCTTATCTATCGTGAGAGAATGTTTTAGAACTCTTGTAATTCATAGCATACTCCGCTAGAATTGCTAGTGATGACAATTCTACAGAAGGAGTAATTATGACAACAAAACAATTAATCATTAGCTCATTTGCTCGATTCACCGAGCTTAAAAATGCTAAAAACGTATCATTTGGAAAATCATTAGTCTATCTTTTATGTTTAAGCATACTAATGGCACTACCTATTTCTTACCAAATTTTTCAAGTGCTAGACACGATCAAATCAGATGGTCAAAAAATCGCATCTGAAATTCCAGATTTTAAGATTCGTGATGGACAAATTGATTCGCCAACAAATGAAGGTTTTATTTATCAAACGGATTCGATCATCTTCACCTTTGACCCAGAAGGAAAGCGTACCCCTGAAGATATCTCTTCAGATTTGATAGGGAACTTCCTAAGTGTCGGTCTTCTGAAGGATCAGTTGGTATTAGCTTTACCGAATACTGGCACGACTTCGGCATTATTGAACAATAACCAATTTGAATTTGAGTATACGAATAATGCCTTAAAAAATCTAACTGGTGAAAGCTTACGCACTACATTAAGTGAAGCAACGATTCCTTTTTGGATCAAAGCCTTAGTATTTTTGATTTCAATTTATCCTAGCTTTTTAAATTTGATCATCACTTTGCTTATGGCAAATTTTGCAGCTTATGTATACGCAAGATTACGTTTAGCTAAAGTAACTTTTCTCGATTGTTTAAAAACGATGATCTATGCGATATCTTTACCTACTGTTATTGCAACGATCCTGATGATTTTTGCCCCTACTTTCGATACGACAGCATTTATTGCATTTGCCGGCATATTCATTTTCGCTCAGGCAGTCAAAGGCTGGCCAAAAATCCAATTACCAAAATAAAAGAATCTCTGGGAGAGGTAGTCACTACACACCTCTTCTAGAGATTCTTTTTCATTTAATAACCTTCATTCAAATCGATTTCATTTACTTCTAATTCTGTTTTGTCTACGTAGGATTTTAAGTTTGTCAGAAAAATATCCATAAACTTCGTTTGGAAATGTGGTGTCTGACCGGCAATATGAGAGGTGATCAATACATCTTCTCTTTCCCATAAAGGACTATCTTCCGCTAATGGCTCTTCTTCAAACACATCTAATGCCGCAAAAGCAAGTTGCCCACCATCCAATGCCGCAATCAAATCAGACGTTTTTACGGAAGGTCCACGTCCTACATTGATGAATAGCGCTTCTTTATCAAAAGCTTCAAATACTTTTGCGTCAAACAATCCTTTTGTCTGATCTGTCAAAGGTAAGATATTCACCACAATCGTTGCTTTCGGCAAGATTTCTTTTAATTTCTCTAATGGATAAGTCTCTTTGAAACCTTCCACTGGATGTCCAGATGTATTGATGCCGATACATTCTAAACCAAATGCAGCTGCCTGTTGTGCCAATTTTTTTCCAATATGTCCAGTTCCAATAATTAGTAATTTTTGATCTGCCAATGCCTGATAATGGATATCTGATCCTAGCCACTCTTTATTGAACTGTGCTCGTTGAGCTTGGAACAATCCACGAGAATAGCCTAAAATAATGCCCATGGTATGCTCACTGATCGATTCTACATGGATACCACTCGCATTGGAAAGTAAGATATTTTTGTCAGCGAATTCGTTTAATGGAAGATTATCTACTCCAGCAGAAATCGATTGGACCCATTTCAAGCTGTCAGAAGCGAATATATCTTCTTGATAATCACCATTCCAGCCGATACTGATCGCTATCTTAGAAAGTTCGTCGGATGCTACTTCTGTTTGAAATGAATACTCCGGAGCTATTTCCTTGATCTTTTCGATAAATTCTTCACGAAATGAACGTACTGAATAAATAATTTTTTTTGTCATCACACCCCATCCTCTCTACCTATCAGTCTAGCTTAAACTCTCAAAAGAATGAAGTAGGATGCACTTCATAGCTTGAACGAATTTTTCCTATAATGACCACTGTAAAAGTGAATCAGCGTTTGACTGTCTAAAAAAACAAGCCTAACAATCAGAAAGTAAGTAAAACTTACTTTCTGTTCGTCAGGCTTGTTTTCCTAAAGATAAAAGACTATCTCTCACCTTATACATCCGCTGTTTCTTGGAAATGATATGTTGGTTCATCTAATTGAGGATCATAATCTACAACCAGATCATAGCCTTTGAAGAACCAATCATCGGCTTCATCAATAAAGAATAATAGACCATCGATCTTTTCTTGTTTCATCGGACGTTCCGGAAACTCCACAGACATACCGATTGAAAATCCCTCATGTACTTCTGTTTTGCCATATACTTTCCCAAAAAAACGGATACCATAATTTTCAGGTAAATCTACCTCTGCTTGAAACCATTCTTTTGCTTTGTCCGTTATTGTTAATTCCATGTGATGAGCCCCTTTTTATTGATTCATTTTATCATCAAGTATATCTACATCTTCTGTTTCTCCGATAACAAGTAGATTATCATTTTCACGTACATATTCGTCTGCGGCTGGCGACACTACGACAGAACGATCGAAGCGCCGGATGGCTACCACAGTCAAATCGAATCGCTGTCTGAAATTTAGTTCTGCTAACGTTTTATTAAAGAACTTGGGATTAGACACCCGAATCTCAGCAAGCGAAAATTTGTCTGACAGCTCTAAATAATCCAAAATATTTTTTGAAACAAGATTATGTGCGATCCGTATCCCCATATCCCTCTCAGGATGAACAACGCGATCTGCACCGATCTTTTCAAGAACCCGAGCATGATACTCATTTTGTGCTTTGGCTAAGATATTCGGAACGCCCATTTCTTTGACCATCAGAGTCACTAAAATACTTGCTTGGATATCTTCTCCAATTGCTACGATCACATGATCAAAATTTCTGATTCCTAAAGATCGTAAAGTCATTTCATCTTGTGCATTCGCAACCACTGCATGTGTTGCGATATTCATATATTCATTCACGCGATCTTCACTGCTATCAATGGCTAAAACTTCTTGTCCAGCTTCGACTAATGTCCGACAGATACTACCGCCAAAACGTCCAAGTCCTACGATTGCAAAATTCTGTTTCACTTTTCTCCTCCTTTTTCCATTCCATTTCAAGTATAGCAAAGCCACTCTAAAAACAAAAGTAACCCTGCTTTTCTTTACGGAAAACCCTAATTTTAATGGAGGATCAAGAGAAGGACTACTATGGTAGACCATAGAATATTCTTTGATGTTTCTACTAAAAAGGTATGCCTATATATATACTAATTATTCCTACAATAAGTAACCTAAGAATACGTTAACTGAAACAAAGTAAATAAATAACCCAGCAATATCTTTGATCGAGGTAATGATCGGTGCAGATCCAGCAGCTTGATCAATATTCAATTTCAATAAGATAAAAGGAATCAAAAAACCCAAGGCTGCAGCTAAGGTCATTGCAAAGACCAAGGAGATTCCCACAGCTACACCTAACAATGGAATCCCTTGCCATACAGAAGCGACTATTCCAGATACGATCCCTACAACAATCCCTAAGCTTAAGCCAATCCCTGTTTCCTTCAAAAAGTGCTTAATAAATGTGTTTAGATCAATATGTCCTAAAGATAATCCGCGAACAAAAACCGTCGATGACTGCGTCCCTACATTCCCACCCATATCCATGATCAAAGGAATAAAAATAGCAACAGCGGCCACTGATTCTAACGTTTGTTCAAACTCATCGATCACTAGACCAGCTAACATCCCTGCGACCAATGTGATGGCTAAGAAAGGCAACCTGACTTTCCAGATTTGCCAAAGACTGCCGTTGATCAGTACTGTACTACGATCAGCTTCTACAGAGGCGACATCTGCTAAACCAGCGGCATTGAACATATCCTCGGTTGTTTCTTGCTCTAAGACATCGATAGCGTCATCCACTGTCACAATGCCGACTAGTCGTGTTTCTTTATCCACGACGGGAATAGCGATCAAATCTAACTCTTGTAACAATCGTGCGGTTTCTTCCTGGTCTGTGTCTGTGGTTACATAAGCAACATGCTTGATCATGATTTCTTCAATGCGTTGATCACTTTCTGCAATGACTAAATCCTTTAATGATAGGACCCCTTCAATTTTTTTCGCCATATCTGTCACATACAAAATATAGATTGTTTCCATTTCTTTGGCTAATTTTCTGATTTTATGCAGTGCTTCTTCAACAGTCATTTCTTTCTTTATTGAAATAAATTCAGTCGTCATGATCCGTCCAGCCGTCTCGTGTTCATAGCCCATCAAGCGATTCGTCGTTGCACGCTCTTCTTCGGAAAGCTCTGCCAATAGTTTTTTAGTCACACTCGCTGGTAGTTCGTAAAACAACCTTACCCGATCATCTGGAGCCATCTCATTCACAAATTCAATCACTCCCTCATCCGTAAACGAGCGAAGCAAGTCTTGTTGGACAGCTGGTTCAAATGTTTCAAAGATTTCGAGAGCTTTGTCTTTTGATAATAATCGAAAGACAAGAACTTGCTTATCTGAAGGTAGCGTAACAAACAGTTGGAGCAATTCCACTTTCTCGATCGTTGCTAAATAGTTCTTCAATTCTTCAAGCTTTTTTTGCTCAAGATAGTTAAGAATCGTCAGTTGCGTTTCTAGGTTATTTGTATCATTTAATGTTCTCATCTCGTATTCTCCTTTGTTACATCGTTTTTTCGATATAAACTTGTTGGATGGATTCGTTTAGAAAAACAGGAAGTACATAAAAAAGACGGCCTCCAAAAGAAGCCGTCTCATAAGATCCCATCAAAATGGTACCAGTGTTTACCTGAACGAACTTCTCGTCTGAGCTTTAGCACTAAAAGACGTAATTCTGGAAATATGATCCAGATAGCTACGTTAAGCACGCCTTAAGCCGACGTTGCCTGTTATACCCTGTGGCGTCTCTCGACGTTTGAGGGCAGTAGCCTGTGTTCTTTTAGGAGCCTCACCTAACAAGTTTTTATAATTAAACCCTACAGGTAAAATTGGTTTTTGTCAATAAGAGGATGAGTATTTGATAAAAATTCGATAAAATAGATATGACTATTTTACAATCTTTCTCCCGTCACTCCTTCTACAATCCCTTTAGCAATTTGATCCATATTCCTACGAATGTTTGCTACATCACGAGAATTAGTAATAAATCCTAATTCTGCCAAACGATAAGGAATTCCTCTGGAATGTAACACATTCAAGTTCAATAAATCACTTCTTAAATTGATCCCACCAGTGTTCTGGACAGATCCCCACAAACCTACATTCGTACGGATCACACTACCGATGGCATAATTTTGTGTTGTGTACGAGTTCCCATTGCGATGTGCAATCACATGTCCCCCTGTACTGATTTCAATCGCCCCTGCATCTAAATGGAATTCTGTGACAGAAGAAAACGAGTTGCTGATTGTATAAGCGCCTTGCATTCTGCGACTATCTTGGAACATATCCGCATTTGTATCATAATAAGTGATACGGTTTCTCTTCAATCGGCTTGTCCATTTTTGTAAATATGGCATCAGTTCATTTCTTGTAAAGTCCCGTTCGTTGATACCGTTATACGAAGCCCCTGGATCTCCTGCACCATGTCCCATTACAAATAGATGATTGATTGAGGTTTGGTAAGGGTTTGAAGTGGGTCCTGGGGCTGGTGCTCCTTTTTTGACCAGTACAACTTGGATAGCTTCCATTTGTAATGCTACATTCGAAGTCCCAGCATTCTGACCATTTTTGGCCCAATCTAACCAACCAAGTTGCGCAGAGTGAACTCGATAATAAACATCGTAATGTTGATTTAATTGCCCTGTTAATCTCACCCGTATTGCTTCTGCTCGCAATTTTCTACCCTCTGTTCCAGAGAGAGCATTATTATTCACATAGTTTTGCCAACCAATTGATTGAACGTGTGTACTATATTCTATTGTTCCAGGAATAGGGGTGCTTGAGATATTCATTCGTAAAGCTTCTAATCTGAAACCACGTCCCACTGTTCCAGCGGTTGCTCCATTCATTTGATAACCTTGCCAACCAATCGATTGACTATGCGTTTGGTAATTAACATTAGGATTTTTTATTGTATCCTTATCATAAAATGCAGTACTAGCTGCTGGCCCAGATTGTCCTTTTGCTACTAACCTTACTTCCATAGCTTCCATCTGATAGCCAAATCCTGCACTTCCCGCATTGCCATTGTTTTTTGTCCAACCTAACCAACCAAAATAAGCGGAGTGCACTCGATAATAAACATCATAGTGTTCGGCTAATTGACCAGTTAAACGTATCCGAATTGCTTCTGTTCGAAGCTTACGATCAGTGGTCCCGGAAATCGCGTCGTCTCGCACATAATTTTGCCAACCAATCGTACGTACATGACTAGAATATTCAATAGACCCCGGGATTGGTGTATTTGAAACATTTATTCTTACAGCCTCTAATCTTAAACCACGATTCATCGTTCCAGCAGTTGAACCATTTGACTGATAAGGTTGCCACCCGACTGACTGACTGTGGGTTTGGTAATTGACATTAGGATTAGGTAGTTTATCTTTGTCATAGAAAGCTGTGGTCTGAGTTGGGGCGACTTCTCCTTTTTTGACTAGTTGGATCTGGATAGCTTCCATCTGATAGCCAAACCCTGAACTACCTGCATCTTCACCATCTTTGGCCCAACCTAGCCAACCAAAATAAGCGGAGTGTACACGATAATAGACACTATATTGTTGACTTATCTCCCCGGTCAATCGAATCCTAATTGCTTCTGTCCGTAAAGAACGGTCTGTTGTTCCTGACATCGCACCATTTTTTACATAATTTTGCCAACCAATCGTACGTACATGACTACTGTACTCAATATCACCATTCAATGAATTATTTGGCAATTGAATTTTTATGGCTTCAATTCTTTTCCCTTGACCAATCGTACCTGCAGTAGCACCATCAGCTACGGTACTTTGCCAACCATAAGTTTGCACATGTGTTTGATAACTAACGGATGGTTTGGAATCTGCTGCACGATTGCTAACCGTTTGTTCTTGACGATTATCTTGGGTTATTGAATCGTTGTTATTTTTTTCTACTTGAATGTTGAACTTGCCTAATGTTCTCTCGCCATCTTTTAACAAGACTTCTGTTTCACCGATTGCTTTTGCCGTCACCAGACCTTTTTCATCCACTTCGACAACATTATTGTCTGCTGATTCCCAAATTGGATAAACAATCTCAGCATTTTCCGGTACAAGCGAATACTCAAGTCTCTTCGTTTCACCTTGGACCATTTCTATTTTTTCTTCTTTTGGAATAATTGATTCAACGCTATTTTGTTCTAAATATTTCACGTCTACAGTGATATCTAGTGAGCGATTAGATGTTTCTTCTAAAATTGCTTTTTGTGAAAACTCTACTTGGTAACTATAATTTAGTGCCGAAGGTTCCACAGTAGTAAAAACGGATCCATTGTATTCCCAATTAGTTGAGTTAATATCGATCTTATTTAATTCCGGTTTTAGATTGTCTTGATTGATCACCCATTCACGATCATCTTTTGATGCTTCTGCATTAATCAATTGTTCTTTCCCGTTAAAATAAGTCAAATGATCATTCATCGACAAATCAATTGTTGGCAGTTTATTTTTAGAAACATCAAGGTAAGTTAACTCTGAAAGAGCCGAGACATCTACTTTTTCTAACTCATTATTTTGAACTTCCAGTTTTTTTAGCTGTTTGAAATATTCGATACCATCCAATGATTTGATATTTCTACCACTAAGATCCAACTCAGTTGTAGCCAACAATTCATCAGATAATACGTTACTATGATTCTCCTCCATCATTTCAATCAATAATTGACGGAAATTTTGATCTGGGAAATGAACTTCATCAACAGGAATATCTTTAGATGAATTTTCTGAAGAGTTTTCTGTTGTTCCTGTGGTCTCCTCTGTGGTGGAATTAGTACTTTCTATCAAAGGGGCATTAGATGATGTAGCTTTAGTTTCGTTTGTTTGCGAAGTACTTTGTGACGTATTTGTTGTATCATTTATCGATACTGCGTAGACACTTGGCGTGATCGAGCCTGACAGTAGTAAGAAACTTAATAACATGCCTATCCATTTTTTTCTCATGACATTCTCCTTTATTTTTTAAATCAAACTTATTTTGTCCTATAATATATTAAACTATAAAAAGACCCAAATGAAAAGAACATGATAACAAAGAATTCAAAATAACAAACAATGTAATTTGGAATTAGCAAACACAAATAAATCCAAAGCAAAAGTAATAACATTTTGCTTTGGATCAGGGTACTGTTTTCCCTTATCAATGTGAAAACAGGGATACTTTATAATTTATGTTCCAATTTATAATTAGTAAAAATGTGCTTACTGTTTAGATGATAAGTCATAAGTCTACTTACTTCACTAATCCATGTTTGAATGCATATATGGCAGCTTGCGTACGATCTTCCACTTCTAGCTTCGCTAAAATATTAGAAACGTGCGTTTTGACTGTTTTCAATGTAATAAACAATTCATCTGCGATTTCCTGATTGCTTTTTCCTTCAGAGATCAACATAAGAATCTCATTTTCTCGATTCGTTAAGTCATCGTGCAAGATCGGCTCATTGCGACGACTCATTTTCTCCATCATTTTTGAAGTTACTTCGGGTTCAAGTACACGTTCGCCTCTTTGAGTCGCTCGAATCGCATCGGCGATCTCATGGGCTGTCGATGTTTTAAGTAAGTAGCCTGTTGCGCCAGCTTCAATAGCTGGATATACTTTCTCATCATCAATAAAACTCGTGACGATAATGATTTTTGCTTCTGGCCAATCTTTGAGGATTGCTTTTGTAGATTCGATCCCGTCCATTTCTTCCATGACTAAATCCATTAAAATCACGTCCGGACGAAGTGCCATGGCTTTCTCATAGCCTTGCCGCCCATCCTCAGCTTCTCCGATCACTTCGATATCTTCTTGGATCGATAAATAGGATGAAACCCCTAAACGTACCATTTCATGATCATCGACTAGTAATACTTTTATCATTTTTCCGCCTCCTTTATTAAAGGAACTTTGATTTCCACACTTGTTCCTTGTCCTTTGAAACTAATGATTTTTACTGTTCCACCAATACCTGCTACACGTTCTCTGATATTATTTAGTCCGTAGCTACCGGTTTTTGTTTCATTCATATTGAAGCCAGTACCGTCATCGATTACTCGTAATAAAAGATTATTATCTATTTTATGCAGATACACTTCTAATTCATTGGCTTTTGCATGGCGCAACGTGTTTGAAAGTAGTTCTTGAACGATCCGGAAGAGATGATCTTCAATCGAATCAGATAAAGTGATATCTTCAATATCCCATTTCAGTGCAATTTGTATCTTGTTTTTTAATTCTTTTAATAATTGCTCGATCCCTTGTTTCAAACTTTTTTCTTCAAGATTGACTGGTCGCAAATGTAGTAGCAACGCACGCATTTCAGATTGTGAAGCATTGATGATATCCGCTACCATCCTTAGTTGTTTACGAAACATTTCAGGTGTATCACTTTTTTCTGCTTGTTCCGTCAGAGCAGACATCATCATCATCGCTGCAAATAATTGCTGGGAAACTGAATCATGGAGCTCACGTGCTAAACGATGTCTTTCTAATTCTAAGATTTCTTCTTTTGTTTGTCCATCCACATATTGAGGTCGACTCGTCAATATTTGAAGTTCACTTGAGACTTCAACCATTTTTTCTTTGATTTTGGTTATTTCTTTTTCAATTTCTTTCACGTATATATCGTCAGAAGCGCTTGGTAAGGAATCATTTAAAACTTTTGCTTCATAATTGCCGGAAGAAATTGCTCGTAATTGTTCTTCGATTTTCCCATAACGTGCTTTTTGTAAAAGAGAGACAATCAAAAAAACAATCAGGCCCACACCTGACGAAATCGCTAGTAAGTGAAAGATCAAAGGCACATATAAAATTCTGGCACTTAATAAAGTACGCCAAAAATGAGTTTGGTTGCTTGCGTAAAAATAAGTAAAAAAAGAAAATAAAATGACGATAAATGAGGCGATCGAAGCATAGATAGCTAGCATCGGTCGAGAAAGTTTCTCTATCATGCTCGAATCACCTCAATATCTCCAATCAATGTGTTCGTAATGATTTTTAAACGACGTGGATTTTCATCGTAATCATTGCTATAGATTTTGATTGACTCATTCTTCAATGAGAATTGTTCTTCTTCAAATTGTACATTCCCTACTAACGTTGCGTGCTCGAGACTGATTGCAATCCCTAAAGGAACTAAGATCCGTGTTCTACCAATACCTTTTCTGACGATAACGATATTATCATCTTTAGGTAACAAGGTGTTTCCTAAATCAATGATCGTATCTCCTGAAAGAAGTGCGATATTGATATCGTCCCATTCATACACATCATTACCAATTCGCTGGTTACCGAATAATTGTTGTTTTTTTCGTTCATTGTTGTGGGACTTCACTTGCTCTGTTTGAACCATAATGATTTGTTTTTTTCGCCAAAAAGCATTTTTGGTTAGATCGATCCCAGAAATCTCTACACCTTTAAGACCAATGAACAAGACAGCAAAGACTGCCATTACCCATAGCGCTGGACTATTGATCAAACTGAAGAAAATAACTAATCCACCTAGTACAAATTGAAAATTTTGAAATCCCGATCTCGGTGATTTTCGCAATGCAAGATAGATATTAAAAATACCAAATAAAACTAATAGTAATAATTCAACATTATTTACGATTTGCCAAACTGCAAAGATCAATAGTAATGCTTCTACTACTATAAAAAAGCGCCAAGAGCTATTCATCGCTATTCTCCTTCCCTTTTCATTCTCTTTTTTATCATACCTATTTTTGTTTCGAGATGCTATAGGACTTTAGATGTAACTATCGATTTCTACAGCAAAAGGCCTGGGACTTT
Source organism: Enterococcus mundtii (assembly GCF_002947535.1). GTDB lineage: Bacteria > Bacillota > Bacilli > Lactobacillales > Enterococcaceae > Enterococcus_B > Enterococcus_B mundtii_B. The sequence continues at coordinate 49,667 of NZ_PUAP01000020.1, read as the reverse complement.
GTGTCATGGTCCCAGACCTTTTGCATAGACAAACTAATAATTAATTACCTATGTCTAAATTTCAACTTATGCTTGTGCAACCTTGACGATTTTTACTTGCATGTCGCCACCAGGTGTTGAAATCGTTACCTCATCATTTTTATACTTACCGATCAAAGCTTGTGCAATCGGTGAATCATTGGAAATTTTTCCAGAGAACGGATCTGCCTCAGCACTTCCTACGATCGTGTATTCTTCTTCTTCTCCGTCTGGTAACTCAATGAAAGTCACTGTTTTACCAATAGACACTTCATCCGAATCAACCCCATCGTTGTCAATGATCTGTGCGAAACGGATCATATTCTCGATTGTAGTGATGCGCCCCTCTACAAAAGCTTGTTCATCTTTAGCTGCTTCATATTCTGAGTTCTCAGATAAATCACCAAAGCCACGGGCAATTTTGATTCGTTCAATGATTTCTCCCCGTTTAACTGTTTTTAATTCTTCTAATTCTTGCTCTAATTTTGCTTTTCCTTCAAGCGTCATAGGATATACTTTTTCTACCATGTATAACTCTTCTCCTTTTTCTATCGAATACCGCAAAAGGTAATCTTTTACGGACTACAGTCCAAAAAAGATTACCATGCTTTTTCTAAAATGTAAATGTTTTTCTAAAAATAAATCAAGATGTAGATAACGTTCAATTTTAGTTATTTACGTATTTTTGTACTAATTCCATATGCTCCTCATATGTTTTTGCAAAATAAACCTCACCTGTAGTGATATCTGCGACAAAATAGTAATAATCATTATCTGCCGGTTCAATCACAGCTTGGATAGCTGCTTCACTTGGACTGTTGAATGGTCCTGGCCCATATCCTTTATTTGTATAAAGGTTATAAGGTGAATCTACTGCTGTATCTTCATAAGAGACAAATTCTTTGTGTTCGCCTAACGCATATAAAATAGAAATATCTGATTGTAATGGCATTCCTATGTCAATGCGATTATAGAAAACTCTGGCAATATTTTTACGATCTGATTCAGATACCCCTTCTTTTTCGATCAATGAAGCAAGTGTCATGACTTCTTGAACCGTATGATTTTGCTGCTTGATCGTAGAAAAATAAGGTTGTAACACGGTATTCGTTTTTTCGACCATCTGAATGATCAGATCTTTAAGTGACATATCTTTATAGTAATCATAAGTCGCTGGGAATAAATAACCTTCTAAGCGATACTTGGTGTTTTCTGCCTTAGCTGCACTTTCTAATAAATCAGGGTATTTTTGAGTCAACTCAGTGAAAAAGGCTTCATTTTTTAGTAGATCTAAAAATTCCTGCTTATCTTTCCCAGTGATTTTTGCTACTCGTTCTGCAATCTGCTCTGCATCAAATCCCTCTGGTATCGTGATCTTCCCATCTGCCACTTCTGTAGGTTCTGAGGTGCCACCTTCTTGGAGCTCTTTACCGATTTCATCTAACGTCATGTTAGGGGCTAATTGATAGAAACCAGCCTGAAAACCAGTCATATTTTTAAATTTTGTATAATAATTAAATACGATACCGCTCTTGATGATATGGTCTTGTTCTAAAATCTCTCCGATTTGCTTATTTGAAGAGCCACTAGGTATTTCGATCGAAACCAATTGTTCATTCTCTGGGTCTAAAGGTTTTAAACCACTATCAATATAGCGATAGACCGTAAAACCAAATACACATCCAATAATTAGCAACGTAAGCGCAATCACTAAAATAATTTTTCCTACGATTTTATCTTCTTTTTTACGTAGGTCTTTTCGCTTACTGACTACATCTGTCGAATCAGTTGTATTCTTTTGTCGTCGTCTCTTCTCATCTGGATGTTGTTTGTTTTCTGACAAAACAACTCCTCCTTACTATCAACTTCATAACTTTATTCATTATACATGAAATTCAGGCGGAGGTGAATTATTTTTAACAATTCTTATGTCAAAATTGTAAGTAGTAAATCGATTCTCTTCGGCTTAAAATAGAAAATAAAATGATTCTTATTTACTAAATAACAATAATCTGCTTATTTTAATCACTAAGCTCCTAGACAGGAAGGATTGATAGACATGAACAAAAGTAAACATTTGAAAAGAAAACCAGCTTCCCGTTTTTCTTTTTCTCAAAAACTCTGCTTATTTATTTTAGTCGTAACTATTGGGATTATCACATGGTCTACCTATGAAATGGCCCAGTCAAGAGTATCCGCTTCGATTCAAGTAGCAAATGATTCCTTAGACTTGACCGAAGATGAACAAGCCCTTGCCGATCAGATCGATCAATTGTTACAAAAAAATGATTATGTTGGATCTGTCTATATTCGTAAAAATGGTCGAGTGATCCTTGAAAAGGGCTACGGATACGCTAACGAAGAGGCACAGCAACCAAACACTCCATCTTTGTATTATCAAATCGGTTCGATCCAAAAAGCAATGACTGCGCTACTGATACTCAAACAAGTTGATCTAGGGAAACTTTCTTTAGATACTAAACTGGCTAAATTTTATCCCCAAATCAACGGCAGCAACAAAATCACGATCAAAGATTTACTATATATGCGATCAGGATTGAAAAAAACAGCTTCTCCGACCGTACCGATGAATGATCAAGAGGTGATCCAATTTGCGCTTGATCATCTCGAATATACCAATGATCAAAGTTACAAATATGAGCCATTGAATTTCACATTATTGACAGGTATTTTAATGAAATTGACCTATCAACCATACGAAAAATTGGTGTATGATCAAATCATCACTCCGTTACAGTTAAAACAGACGACCTTCTATGATCAAGTCAAAAACACTTCAGAACACGCAGTCTCCTATCAAATGAGTCCAGACGATGATTATCATCAAGCTTTGACTGAATCTGAAACAGATATACGCAATGAATTAGGAACTGGAAATATCAGTATGTCCGTGTATGACTTGAACGAATTTTTTACAAAAGTATTAAAAGGAAAATTGATTCCACAAGATTTACTTTTTTCTCTTTGGGGAAAGAATTTGAGTGGACGTCCATATAACGGCGGGGTCTACAGTGGGAGAGATACAATATTTGCTCAAGGAAACATCAATCGGTTTCATGCAGTATTAGCAATGAAAAAAGATACTTCTGATGCAGTTGTGTTGGAAAGTAATATCCAAGCTGATAAAAAATATAAAACAACAGCCACCGATCTTAGAGATCAGATTTATAAATTGATGGGAAATGATGAATAAGCAATTTGTTTACCTTCCATCTGTGATAATTGAACAAGAATGAAGAAAACCTTGTATAAGCATTTTGGCTTGATACAAGGTTTTCTCAGTTGTTTCCTAGATATAGAAACTTTATGATTGTGTCGTATTTATTTCTGTTGCTAAATATTTTCTCATGCCATCAAGTATGCTGTGCTTAGGTTGATAACCTAGTGCTGAAAGCTTAGTGACATCAGCTAAAGAGTCATGGATATCTCCAGCTCTCTCCTCTTGGTAATCCAACAGTAATTCAACTTCAAGAATCTGATTGATCGTCTGGATCAACTCAAGTAAAGTTGTACTATTTCCCGTTCCAACATTGAATTGTTGCCCTAATGCTTTTTCTTCTTTCGAAACAAGCAATAAAGCTTGTACGACATCCTCAACATAGACAAAATCTCTTGATTGACTGCCATCACCGAATAAAGTAAATGACGCTTTTTCACCAGCAAGTTGCTTTTTATAGCGATCCACTAAAATCGAGATCACCCCGCTATACGGCGAATTTGGATTTTGATTTGGACCGTATACGTTGAAGAAACGTACCGCAGTTCCTGGCACATCATACAAATGACAATAATCAAGTACATATTGTTCAGCAGCAAATTTATCGATAGCATAAGGCGTCAACGGTCGTATAATTGACTCTTCTTTTTTAGGTAGTGTTGGTTCATCTCCATAAACAGCTGCAGAAGAGCTAAATACGATACGCTTTAAATTTGGCTGATACTTACGAATCAACTCAAGTAACATCAAGACACTATCAAAATTCACTCGATGAGTTTCCAGCGGACGTTCAACAGAATCCGCAACACTAGCTATAGCAGCTAAATGGAAGATATAGTCAAATCTGTGTGATTGCAAAATCTTTTCCATTTTTTGCTTGTCACTGACATCCCCTTCAATAAAAGTGATTTTTTTTGTTTGGTCTAAATTCTCTCGATTCCCCATTGATAAATCATCAATAACTACAATATCGTTCTGATCTCCTAGATGATTTGCCAATGTTGAACCGATGAAGCCGGCTCCACCGGTAATTAATATTTTATCCACTTTATTCACTCCAATTATTTATTAAAAAATATAAATCTATTTTACCATGATAAGATATTGAACACTATGCAGTGTAATCGAAAACGTCTCGTAGAAAATAAAATATTTTTTACGAGACGTTTTTATGAAAGAATTTATACAGTAGTTTAGTTTAACGTTCTTTTAGTAAAATACGAAAATCTTTATAGCTAGCAATAATTGATCGATGTATAAAAGCAAGATATACAATATAAATAACGATGTATATAACCATGCTTGTAAAAGATGCATTGAATAATACGTTACTTAAAATAAATAGCACAGTTAATAATGTTTCAATAACATGCTTCCAACCTATCACTAATCGCAAATCTTTGTATAAGAAAAATTCAGCCAGATTACAACGTAGGGCCAAACTAATTAAAATGAGTAAAACAGTCAAATCTAAATTTCCAACAATGAAAATCACAAATAAAGACGCAAGTAACGTTACTCCTAACGTAATGATATTTACTAATAAAATCGTTTTTTCTTTTCTCAAAGTTTTTAGATACGTATTGATCAGTAATGACATTCTTCCTTCATAAATGACAATTGGGAATAAAATTCCCATAAACCTTAGACTTTCTGCGTATTCCGGTAACCATAAACTTAAAATGATTTTTGCAGGAACATAAAATATTAGTAAGCCGTAAGTTAGTGGAACAAATAATCCTCTAAGAATACGGAACAATTCAGGCAATCTCTCTTTATTCGTCCTTCTTAATAGTGGAAACATAACAATGCCAATGGCATTGATGAATGTCAAAAACATATTTGAAAGGCTTAGTGTAAATGATAACTTACCAAAGGTTTCGATTGTCCATTTTTGTTGCACAAAAAAACGGATTGTTCCAATAATCAGCATACTCGCAATATTACTAATCATTAATTTACTGCCGATATTGATATTATCTAGTATTTCAGGGAATAAAACTCGTAAATTGATTAATTTGACATTTAACATATCTTTAATCAAAGACATTCCCCATAATGTTACCAACAATTTAGAAAGGATATCTAATAAAATCAACCAGAAGAAGTTTCTACCACCTAAAGAAAAGTAAATAGCGATAAATAAAACATATAGATATCGATCATTTCTTGACAGTTGTGCATACTCTTTGATTCGATTCGTTGATTGAAAAATATATAAAACAAATGTTTTGATAATCGTCACGACTGATACTATTGCTGTCAAGATAAGTATGACTGATTGCTCAGAATGAGGAAGAAACAACCAGGCCCATATAGCTACAAAGAAAGATAAGAATAGTTCAAAGATCATTAGATACCAAAATTGTGTACCCAAATCTCGTTTATTCAACTGATCATATTCTTCTCCGCCGATTTTTAAGTAGATGCCATCAATCCAACCAAAATGTAGAAAACCTACATAAGACGAGTAAAAAACATAAAGTTGCCAATAACTATATTCAGTAACACCTAAAAGTTTTGGCACAAATAGATTTAATAGCACTGATATTCCTAAAGTAGCAAAATTTGCAGCTACAGTATAGTATAAATTTCTCATTACGTTTCTTGCTTTATCATTCATTATTAATACCTACTTTGTCATACTATTTAATCAAACCATCTTATATATAGTGCTTGTGCCTCTATATTTCTTACAAATCAACCTTAGTATTATTTAAGCTAACCTATTATATACTATTAATTACTTAAAGAATATCGTATTATATGGGACATAAGAATTGTACGCTCCAGAAACAATAAAAATCAAAATAAATATAAAGAAGCTGAACAAAATAAAAGTTATTAAGAATAAAAATTTATTTTTAAAGAGTTTCTCTAATACAATGGGTACGATAAAAATCTCTACTGTTGAAAATATTGTACTAATTCTTCCACCAATTGTTGCTAAAGGTCCGAAACAAACTAACAGAATCGTTGATAAGCAATATAAAGATAATATTATATTGAAGTTTTCTGTAAAAACTGTGTTATTGTTTTTCACGAAAATAGTTGCGCCAATCAGTATAACTAATTGCATAATGAATACGGGATTAAAAATCCAATTGCCTTGTGCATAGTACCCAGATAAGTATCCATAGTAACGGTCTGGAATCATAAACCTAAATAAATTTGGGAAAAAGAAAATGATTCCTACAAATGCGCTAGATGAAATCAGTAATATTTCTTTAGGGACGTTGATCTCTTTAACAATCTGTACGAAAAGATACGCAGGAATAATAAAAATAGAAACAATATGAAATAATGAACCTACTAATGATAGTAGAATAATATTTCTTAAATTTCTTTTTTTGAACGCTGGTAAAGCCAATAAGAATATGATAGCCACAATAGAAGATCTTATTTGCCCCATATCACGTACTAGAAAAAATCTAGAGTAGTAATAGAGTAGTGCAATTGATGGAACCGGAAAATAATTATTAAGTGCATACGCAAGCAATAACATACTTATTATTGAGAATAATAAGACAAAAGTTGAAAAATTCATTCCTAGCTCACGAACGATATAATTTAATAAAAGATATCCAGGTTCTGCATCAATACTACCATCGAATATTTTATCCCAATTAATTAACCTATCAAAAAAATTGTTATAGGAAGAAAAATCATATCCCGTAGAAAATCTAAAACCTGCTAAACACATTAAAAATACGATACCAGCATAAAAATATATTTTTTTTCTAGTAAAATATTCTAAAACTGAAAATAAAGCTAGCAGTGCGAATGTTCCTACATAAATGTACAATGCTGTTCTCCTTATATATAGATTATTTTAATGATATTAGTTAAAGCTTTTGCAATCTCTAATTGTTCTCTATACCATTTTTTAGTCGTATTTTTCTTAAAACAAACAATTAAAATTTCATCTGGTTTAAACGACACTGGCTCAATAATATGATTCAAATTTGAAAAAATATTTGTATTATTTTGTTTGGAAATTTGATTTCTATCAATGATATTGTTTTCTTCTAAAACCAAAAATTTATTTTTAGATGTACCATTCAATAGTGAATTGATAATATTTAGTTTTTCTTCCACAGTTGATAAGTCTAAGGAATTGATATCAATCGCTTGAACATCATTTCCAAGTGTGAATTTTTGCGTGATAACTTTGGTTCTGTACTCTTTCCAACTTACTAAAAGAGTTCCTAGACCCACTGTAATAACTATCATTACTAATACTAATAAAATTATTTTTTTAATACTAATTCCTTCACTCACTTGTACTGGCAATGATTTATTAAATTGGATATCTTTATTGATATAATAGAACGTTTTATTATCAAAAAAAGGTAACTCGTTATTAGTCATTTCTTTTTGCAATAATTCAGATATTTGTTTTTGTTCTTGCTCAGGTACATCATCTGTAAACTGAACATCAATCGTATTTTGAATATCATTGTATCCTACACTTAGTTTTTCAAGTGTCTCATCTGAAAACTGATTTTTTTCCTGTAAACTAGTTAAAAATACTTGTTTTACAGCCCCTGAAGCAGTCACGATATTGCCTTGACTATTTTCTAAAATAAATGAGAATAATGGACGATTTATTTGATTAGTATTTTCAATCTTACTTTGAGAATAATTTGAATAGAAGAATAATCCACCTACAAGAAGCAAACTTATTATAAATGAAACAATATATACTTTTAAATGATCTCTAAAAAAAGAATATATATCTTTAGGTGACAGACTATTATTGGACATTTATTTCCCTCCATTTGTTACCGGTATTTTTTATTCACTCTGCTTTTTGTAAAGTATAAGATATCAGCTAGAAAAGAATGTAAAACTGTATAAGAGTTCCAAGATGTCAATACAGCCATTGGTTTATCTTCTTCGATAATCTTTAATCTTGTTTCTAATTCCTTCAATAAAGCTTTCAATGTTTTTATTTTATACTCTTTATTAGGTACATCAACTCGTTGGACAAAATTCAAATTTGATTCTGTTAGAATTTTCAATAATTCCAGTTTTCCTAATCGTATATTCTTCTTAGTTTCTGCAGATTTTTCTGTTTCTTCGTTTTCGATTTGCATGGCACTACTTCCATGTTTTCGCCATAATCCTGTTTTCTCATCTAGTAGATAAAGCTTGTCTGTTAAAACACCTGTAGACCACATCGCCATATCATGCACTGGATAAAGTGATGTTTCGAGAAACTCATCGAAAGTCGGAATAAAGTCTTTTTGAAAAGCATAAACCCAGCCTGGTCGATTTAAAAATACATTTTTTTTAGAAAAATAAATATAATCATTCGGTTGTTTTGTCGGTATCTTTCTCTTTTCACATGGATAAGAGACACCATTTTCTTCAAGTAGCTCATCATAATTAGAAACTAGTACTTTTATATTTTCCGGGTCGGACATTATCTTTTCAGACATATGTTTAATTTTGTGCGGGTACCAAATATCATCTTGGTCACTAAAAAAAATCACATCCCCCTTTGCTTGGTGAATCAAGCGGATGAAATTTTCTCTCCAACCGATGTTTACCTCATTGATCAACAGCTGCCATCCAGATAATTGGTTTTCTTCTATAAAATTAGTTACGATCTCAACAGTATGATCGGTTGAGCCATCATCACATAATAATACTTCATCAGGCATTCGTTCTTGATTTTTGATTGATTCTAATTGTTCAATGATATTTTTTTCACCATTATAAGTCGGCATAATCACTGAAACTGTAAAAGATTTATCTCTCATATTTACACTACCTACTTTTCTTTCTTATGTCTTTTGATTTTATAGTGATCTCCTTTTTGCTTTTCTAAAGGTGGCAATTGCATGTAATCTCCATATAGACTCTCTAAATATACTTTGTAATTTTTGGGGATAGATAACTTCGTGTCTTCAAACTCTACATAAACACCTTCAGCAAAAGTACTAGATGGTAAGAATTCCCTCACTCCATAAATTGTTGATACACTTACTCCTTTTAAACTAGAATCAATCTGTCGCTCATTCGTACTTTTAGCCAGTTGATTCATCTTCCTAGCAAAGTGATTCGCACCCTTACGTCTAGCATAATTAGCAATCATTTTTTTGATAAAAATAAATTTCTCTTCCGGTTTAAACTTTTTCTTACTCTCTGCACCTCTAAAAACATCTAATAACTTCATTCTTTTCACTAAAAACTTTTGGCTAAAAGTTTTTTCTGGTACAGAATCAATTGGGAAAATATCTAAAAATAATCCATGCTGAGCAACTCGATAATCATCATCGATATACGTTCGTGTATCATTTATTTTTGTAAAAGCATATTCCCATTTGTTATCTATTTCTAAAGCTTTTAATTCTAGAAAATCAGGCAACTTCTGTGCTAAGCTAATAAGTTTATTGTAATCTTTTCTAGGCATAATGATGTCTGCATCATCATCCCATGGAATAAAACCTTTATGTCTAATGGCCCCTAATAAGGTTCCACCAGCTAAAAAATATGTCATATCATGTTCTTGACAAAACTGATCAAAAAATTTTAATAAATCTAGCAAACCTTCATGAATTTCTTTTGTGCTTAAATAGTCAGACATTGTCTACTCCCTCTAATAAACCTTATATACCTTTAACATTTGTTGTAATGTATGGCTAACATCATATTCCACTAATTCTTGTGTTATTTCATTATTCCAAGGCTGACTTAAAATTGCTTCACACCAAGTTGATTTAGTTTCATCAAGCCCAATAAAGGTAACGTTTGGAGTTACTTTCGTGTCTGGAGAAATCGTACTCGATAATACGAGTTTTTTTCTACTTGCCTGAGCCTCTAAGCCGACCATTGGAAGACCTTCGTACAAAGATGTCATACAAAATACATCCATAGCTTGAAACAACTCTGGGATGTCATTTCTTTCACCTAAGAGGTATACATTTTTTGATAAGTTCAATTCAGTTATTTGTTTCTCTAAACTTTTTTGCAACGAACCAGCTCCAACAATTAACAATTTAGCATCTGTTTTCTTTTTTAATAGTTCGCTAACGATATCAATGAGATAGGCTTGATTTTTTTGCTTTTCGAGGCGACCAATATTCCCTATAACAAAATCAGTCGGGAAAAGTCCAAGCTCTGCTCGTTTCTCGGTACGTACATGTTCATCCGTCTTGTACAATGATAAATCAATACCATTATGAATAATCTCATAAGGATGACCTTGGAATAAGCTATCTCCAGCTTCTTTACTAACAGCTAAAAAATCAGTTGCTTCTTTAATAAGTAAATGATGTAAATATTTCCTTAATAAATTCATAAAAAAATTAGACGATTTTCCATCGCTAGTGGCATGACTATGTGCTATTCGTTGCTTTATTCCTCGTTTTCTAGCTAATAACAGGTTGATTCCTCCACCAAAATACACTTCATTATGGACGATATCGAAATGATGTTCTGCTAAAAGTTTTCTAACCTCAATCCAATACTTTATGATATTTTTTTTGGGATTAGTCACTACAAATATTCTTCCACCCATTTTTTTAATCTCTTCATGATAATCTGTCACGTGTGCATAATCATCATAAATCAAAAAATCGAACTGCACTTTGTGACGGTCGATTCTTCTGTATAGATTCATCATGAAAGATTCAGCTCCACCTTTGCCCATTCTCCCTTGAAAATGCAACACTCTTTTCACTTTGTTCACTTGATCACCTATTTTTCTATATTTATTACTCTATAACGGTTAAAAAGTATCGAATCTCTATAAGATACTTTCTGATAAGATATCCAAAGTATTCTTAAATCCATCTTTTGCATCAAAAAAAGCTTTCCATCCTAAAGCACTTAGCTTTTCGCTATTCAAACTGGAGTTATTCATAGGATTGAATTGTTTTGTTTCACCTTCAGTAGGCAAATCAAACTCCAAATCAACATTCCCGATTTCCGCAATCGTTTTAGCCATCTCTGCAATACTGATAATGGAATGTGGATTGGATATATTGTAGGCTTCTCCAGGATTTCCTTTAACAAGAGCATATAGCATGGCAGTAGCACAATCTAGACTATAAGTATAAGATCTTATTTGGCTACCTGTGCTTTTCATAATGATTTTTTTACCTTTCAAAGCATCTAAAACAAATGCTGAAGAAACACGTTTATCTTCTTGTTTTGCTGAAGGGCCATAAATATGTCCCGGACGAACAATGACACTCTTTACTGAATATTCTTTTAAGTAACTAACACATAATGTCTCAGCTGCACGTTTCCCCATAGAATAAGAAGAACGTGGATTCAACAGATCAATATAACCATAATCAGATTCAAGTAAAGGTCTACCTGTACTAAATTCTCCATAGACTTCACTTGATGATACATATAACAGTCTATCAACTTGTTCTTTCTTTGAGAACTCCAATAATGAATTTAGCCCAAAAATATTGCCTTGCATTGTTTCTACAGGTTTTTCTGAATAAAGTTCAGGACTCGCATGGCTCGCACCATGAATAATATAATCTACCTTATTAGTAAAAGTGAACTTTTTCGTCGCATCATACAATACTGGCACAATGCATTCACTCGCCAAATAAGTAGAAAAACGTGTTTTTAATCTTTCGATATTCCTTCCTAGGGTATATATCGTCAACTTCAAATCAAGTTCTTGATTAGCGATAATCAATAAATCGACAACGGCAGAACAAATCAACCCATTTGCTCCTGTGATCATAACAGATTTATCTTTAAATTTTTGGAATATATCAGTAGTTTCCTGGACACACATTTTTAAATTTGAAAGATAATTTTCGTTTTCTAATAGATTCATTTTCTTACCTGCCTTACTTGATCCAGTCATCATTTGTTGAATTCAATAATGCTTTAAAAATTTCTAAATCTTCTAGAGTAGTGATTTTCAAGTTTTTCTCTGATCCAGGTGAAAAGTAAGATTTTTTTCCTAAAACTTGCATCAACTGACATGAAGCTGCCATATCATTAATTCCTTTTTCTTCTGCTAATTGGTATGTCTCTATAATTTCACCCAATTGATACGTGTGCGGTGTTTGTGTACGAACTAAAAGATCGCGATTCAAAGAATTTACTGAACTTGTCTCCCCTTTTTGTTCTAACGTGAAAACAACTTCTGTACAAGGAATAACAGCTACAGCATTTCCATTTTCTTTATAAACTGCAATACTCTCGCTGATGATTTTTTCACTGACCATTGGTCGATTGCCATCATGAATCAATACAACATCATCTTTAGCTCTTTTTTTGTAGATTTCTTTCAATCCATTATAAATTGATTCTTGGCCAGAATTACCGCCTTCAACAATATACTTTAGTTTTGTGATATTGAATTGCTTTGCATAAGCAGTCAGCATTTCTTCCCAACCCTTTAAAATAACCACACAAATTTCATCAATCTCTGGATGTTCTTCAAAAGCTTTCAGTGTATAAACTAGGATTGGAATATTATTCACATGGATGAATTGCTTTGGAATATCTTGACCTGTTCTAGTTCCAGTACCTGAAGCAGTTAATAAAGCAATATTCATAAAATGATTTTCTCCTTTTCGTGATCTTAACTAACTGTAAGAACTTAATATTTTCTTTTTAATAAAGCGATTAATCGAGGGCTAATTCGCTGGATCTTATTTGCTAAAATAATAGTATGATAAGCGATTATAATTGGTAAGTTGAAATAAAACTTTGTCAATTTTTTAATGATCGAATCAGTACACGCAATCGAACGCGCTTCTTTTATTACATCACTGTTTAAAATTTCTTTTATTGCATATCTCTTTTCAGTATTAGTTAACTGATGCGTTTCAGCAATTGATAAAAGAACTGACGTTGTTCCTTTTAATAAAAGGGAAGCCATTCCTGCTTTATTATTATTATTTGTCACTTCATTTGCTCGCAAATAAAATTCTTCAAATGTTTGAAACTTATTTGCATTGTATTTATTTGTTATCCCTTTGCCACCTTGAAATTCATAGGTATAAACAATACCAGGATTCATTAGGACCTCATCACAGTATTCGAAATAATCTAAATTAAAAATACGATCTTCACAACTACTATAATTTTTGAATCGAACTCTATGTTTTTCTAACAAGTCTTTGCGATAGCATTTATTCCAAACAACATACATCAGTTGCTGATTCATCAATGTGTACATGTCTTCCATAAAATCTTCTCGCTTCGTGTATAGATGTTCGGTGACCTGGTTTATCTTCTCAGAGATCACTTTTTCATCATCTATAGTTCTAAATACGAAGGAACTCACAATCAAATCAGCATTCGGTTGTTTCTTCAAAAGTTGTTCATATTCTTTCAATACTGCTCGATTCGGAGTGTCATCTGCGTCAAAAAAGAGGATGTAGTCCCCCCGCGCACGATTGAGCCCCTCATTACGGGCAAATCCTGGTCCTTGGTTTTTAGTTGTCACCCATTGAAACTTAGGATTTTTGTCAACTAATTGATGGATCAACTGTTCTGTTTTATCCGTCGAGCCATCATTCACTAAAATCACTTCATAATCATTAAATTCTAAAGATTGTAATCTATCAATCGAACGCTCAATCGTATCTTCGGCATTATAGACAGGAACGATAATACTGAAAATCGGTTTTTTCATTTTTCAGCTCCTCCAACTCAACTGTAAATTTTTTCTTGGGGAAAATCTATTTCTTTTAATGAGCTGGCATTTTCATCCTCTTCTAAACCTTGAGAAGACATTTTATCAAAGAGGATCTTGATCGTTTGCAATAAGATCTTTAGATCCATCATTAAAGAATACTTTTTGATATACAACAAATCAAAGCGTAACTTGCTGTTATAGTCAGAAACATATTTCCCATAGACCTGTGCATAGCCGGTAATGCCCGCTCGGACATTATGTCTTAAATAATAATAAGGATTTTCTGCATTGAATTGATCCACAAAAAATGGTCTTTCTGGGCGTGGACCGACAATCGACATATCACCTTTCAATACATTAAAAATCTGTGGCAATTCATCAAAGCGTACGGCACGGATAAATTTACCAACTGGTGTTACTCGAGCATCATTACTTTTCGCTAAGACAGGCCCAGATTTTGCTTCCGCTGTCGCTGTCATTGACCGGAATTTATAGATTGAAAATTCTTTTTGATTTTTAGTGATACGGACTTGTTTATAAATGACAGGCCCGGGCGAAGTCACTTTGACTAGAATTGCTGTCAGCAACATGAAAGGTGATGCAAGAACCAATAAGACGAACGAGATGATAATATCGAATAAGCGTTTGAACAATTCATCTTCTGGTTGTATCCTGAAACCAGATGCTTCAATGATACTTTCATCTTCAAAATTCATGATATTTGGATTGATCATTGTTAAATTCTCAAAAGTCGTATTCAAGAATAATTTCTTTTCTTTTTTAGTAATCAATTGATAGATCTTGATTTTTTCATTTTCTTCAATATGTGAAGACAAGTAGACGATATCGATCGTATCGATCATCTTATTGATGTTCTCATAATAGTTATCGATAACGACAGCTTCAACTTTATGTTTATTATTTTTTTTAGATTGAAAATTTTGGATTGCTGGAGCAACATCTTTTTCAAGCCCAACGATCACTACTTTTTTATCTCTACTAACTTTTAAATATAATTTGTAGACCAAAATGCGGTATAAACTCAGCAAAACTGTTCCTACCACAAAAGATAAAAGAATGACTGCTCGCGGAAAGGCAAACCAACGACCAGCGAAAGTCACCACCATTACGCCTAAAGACATCAATACTTGCCCAATGACAGTCACAAATATAATGTCACTGATCATCCGATTGTAAAAGACGTATGCCCCTAACAAAATATTCAAGACGATAAAGATAATAGATATAAAGACTGCAGAATGTTGAAAGGTCTCAAAATTCCGTGAGGGAATTTCTCCTTGAAATTTCAATAAGAAACTTATATATATTGCTGCATTGTAAACCAAAACATCCATCATGATAATGAATATCCGACGAGCAGCATTCCATTCTCCATTTTTATTCATGTATACACTCCTAACCACAAAATAATACCTCTATCATCTTACCATAGCACACTTTAAAAACATAGTGAATAACCAAATTGTAACCTAATTTCAAAGTTTCTCTTGGTAGCTTTAGCAACACTGTTGTGTCAAAAACAGTCCCCATAAAACATGCCTCCAACAAGACTTGATGAGGTATCAAGTTCTGTTGGAGGCATAGCATAATATGCAAGAATTATTCTGGTCTCAACGAAAAATCGCCAATTCCTTGCTTTGTCAAATTGTCATTATAGAAAGGATCGTGTGCGATATATTTTGGCCATTTGTCTTGCATTTTTTTGATTTCACCCGCAAAGCGTTTCTGCTTTTCTGGCGTATCTTCGTACCCGCGAGATTTTGACTCAAAGTGATATAGTTCAACCTGATGAGCATACACATTGTTTCTGCCAAGTTCATAGACTTTAAGACATAAGTCTACATCATTGAAGGCAACTTGTAATGTCTCATCGAAGCCACCCACCGCTTTGAAATCATCTGCTTTGACCATCATACAAGCGGCGGTCACTGCTAAATAATCGACGTCGATCACTAAGCGACCAAAATAACCACAATGTGTGCGATCATAATTATTCAATGCATGACCAGCGACGCCGCCGATGCCAACTAGTACACCCGCATGTTGTGTCGTATCATCTGGATAATAAAGTTTTGCACCAACACAGCCAATCGAATCAAACTGAGCGTATGAGACCATTGTCGTCATCCAATTAGGTGCGATCACTTCCGTATCATTGTTCAAGAACAAATAATACTTTCCACTTGCTTTTTCTGCCGCAAGATTGTTGATACGAGAATAGTTGAAGGGAATATCGATCAACTCAACAATAAATCGTTCTTTCAGTTGTTCCTTATAGGAGTCAAAAAGATTCTGCATGTTCGGATCAGTACTACCGTTATCGGCTACGATGATCTCGTAATTAGGATAGGTTGTTTTTTCGATGATTGAATCAATACACATTTTCAAATCGTCATACCCATTTTTGGTTGGGATGATGACGCTGACTAGCTCCTCTTGTAAGACGTCATAGTTGATCTCATAAAATCCTGAGATTCTACCTGGTCGCACTTGCCCTTTGATATTTCTACGAGCCAACGCATCCGTCAAAGCTTTCACACCAGAATCGTAAATATAGCTTTTAGCTTCGCCACTGCTGGCTGTTGATCCTGGAATCGTGCGCCAATGATAAAGCACGCGGTCGATATGATAAATATGTTCTGCTGGGATCTTTTCGGTAAAACGGAGAACTAAGTCATAATCTTGTGAGCCTTCATAGCCTTTACGGAAGCCACCTAGCTCTTTGACAATACTTAATCGATAGACCCCTAAATGAGAAATATAGTTATTTCCCATCAACGTATTAGGTGACCAGTCTGCTTTAAAATGAGGGTCGAAGCGATTGCCATCCGCGTCGATCTTATCTTCATCACTATAGATCAAATCAAGTTCTGGTCGTTCATTCAACACATTGACTACTTCAAACAACGCATTAATAGGAAGTTCATCGTCGTTATCAAGTAATGCCATGAATTCCCCTTCTGCGATCTCAAGTGCAGAATTCGTAGCTAAACTAATATGTCCGTTTTCTTCACGAAAGACAACTTTGATTCGTGAGTCTTTTTGCTGATAACGTTCTAAGCATTTATGGATTTTGGGATCGGTAGAGGCATCATCGCTGATACATAATTCCCAATGATCATATGTCTGAGCAATCACAGAATCGATACATTTTTCTAACCATTTGATTTCTACGTTATAAACTGGCATCACGACAGAAATCAATGGGCGGTAGGCAAAGGCTTGCGCTTTTGTCTTTTGTGCCGCTACATCGATTTGTTCATGTTTAGCAATCCATTGTGCATAGTCGATCGAACCTGGCTTCAATTCCATTTTCACGCGACGTACAGCCTTTTTCAGGCCATGGGTCCGAGCATAGTTCAACCCTTTTTTTAGTAATCTTTTTTTCTTTTCTAAACTAGACTCAATGCCATCATCATAAGGATAGCGCCCATTCAATTTGACCGATATCCCATTTTGATGATCTTTCGTTTGAAAATCTAAAATCGCTTTTCCCTTCATCTTTCCAGATAATCGAAGATTAAAACCACTTTGAGTTTTTACATCCAATTCATAAAGATGATTGATATCCAAACGTACGACTGGCGTATTTTTTGCTATAATATTTTCTTTTTCGACTTGGATCGTCGGAATTTCTTTCGTTACTTCATCGATTGCCCAACCAACGATCAATAAATCGCCAGTCGCCCGCTCACGAGTGATCTTATCGATAAATACAGCAATTTCTTTTTTTTGCACTGGTTTGGTACTCCTTTACCTAATAAGTTATTTACATTTCAACTAGCCAAGACTGCCCATTTTCTGCAATCAATTCGAATAAAAATGATTTTTCTTGTTCACACGCTATCTGGATCTCAAAACCAGCTTTTGTGTGGGGAGGAAGTTTTTCGGCTTCATTCACTTCGACTCGCTCGATCTGTTGAACCTCGAAGAATGGTGATTGATCTACAGATAGTTTGTAAGATAAAGGTTTACGTTCCGCATTAGAAATTCCCCATCCAATGATTTTGAGTAATTTTGTTTCTGGATCCCAACTTTTTTCGTCGATACAAAGAGAAAGTTCTTTGGCTTGGATTTTTTTCGCCGTTTCTTTTGGTTTCACCAATCGTCCTTTTGGTTTTATTGCCCAATTGTTAGGCTGCAACAAGTCAAAATATCGATCAGTCGTAGTCTTCAAGACTTTCGTCAGTTCTTTATTCTCTGCTTGTAATCGTTGGTTTTCTTTCGTCAGTCTCTCATTTTCGGCAGACAATTCTTTTTGAACAGCAGCCATAGGTTTGATTTCTCTAAGGACTTCAGCCATCGTTGCTGGTAATTCACCAATGAATCGATAATGGCAAGAGATTTTGATCGTCTCGCCACTGATATTGGTCAGTTCCAATCTTGGTGCTTCTGATCCATCAAAGATATAGCAGTCTGTCGCTGTTTTGATGACTGCATTCGATGCGATAAATTCAAGTTTTACTCCGTCTACTTCCACACTGAACTCAAGATAACTTGGTTGCTTTTCAAATTGAAAAGTAAAACTGGTCGGTTCTTCTGTCAGTGGGAAAGTCAATTCTTGGTTTTCCCCCGTATGATTATTGAACGGAATCTTTAATATTTCTTCTTGCGTACTCTTTTTGATGATTTCCATCATTTTGACATAATTTGAATTTTGCGGTGTATTGATTTTAGCTTCCACATTTGGGTGTTTTTTCAATGAAAAGAAATACTGATACACTTCGCCAAATGGACGCATTTTGAAATCATAACGAACTGCTTCTGGTAAGTCAGTATAAGCTGACTTTAATTCAGTATCCCCTACTGCTAGATATAAATAATCTTCAATGTTGATGTGCAGATCAGCTTTTGCAAATACTTTTTGAAAGCCTTCGTGGGTATAAAATGAATTATGTGTTTCATCCAGTAGCCCAAAAGAAGCCCACGGCAATTCGTTATTAAAGAGGTGAATCAATACAGAGTTATGCACGAGATTAGGAAAAGTAATCAAAATCTCGCCTTCTTCATTTAGAAACTCTCTGACTTTTTTTAATGTCTTCAAAGGATCAACTAAATGTTCCAACACATCTGCAAATAATATATAATCAAACGTTTGACCAGCATAATATTTTGCCCATTCAAAACTTTCGATATCCCCATAAAAACCATCTTGGGCGATTTCATTGACGTAATCAAATAGTTCTTTGTCCAGTTCAACAATGCTTACTTCACAGTTTTTTGCACCGATCAAATGTTTCGTCATGCGTCCATTGCCTGGACCAAATTCCAAGACTTTACTTCCTGGTTTGATTTGTCCGACAATCTTACCTACGCTACTTTGTTCATCTAAGTCCATCTCGAAATCATACTTCATTGTTTTGATCTCCTTCTTTCCACTGGTGATCCAAGACCACGATCCCTTCACCAATATAAGAACCTGTCACAAATAAGTTCATATACTTCGTCTTATAAACTAATGGAACAGTGGCATTTTCTTCAAAAACCGCCACATCGAAATAGTATTCACCAGCAAGTAATCCTAACTTCTTATACTTGAGATAAAAGACATTTTTTCCTTTTTCCCAAGGAATCGTGATATCGTCCAATAGAGTATTCAAGCCACAGACATAGAAATTATCGACCGTTCGCAGAGCAATCCCTAACACAGGTTTCTTGATGGTATCATCTTTTACTTCATAGGTGACCTTTACATAAAGATCTTCTCCTTGTTCTAACATATCGATCGGTTGCTTGTTTTCATCTAGTAATTCAGCGCTTAACACATCGACGATATCTGGGGCAGCAAAACGCTCCACTTGATTTTTGTTACGATCCACTGTTTTTACTGATTTTTTCTTTAAGAAGTTTTCGTAATTGGTTGTCACATCCATCGTGTCACCAAATTCTACGACTTCACCATTTTTTAGCCAGTAAGAGCGATCACAGAAACGACGGATCGAGCTGATATCATGGGAAACAAATAAAATCGTCTTCCCAGAATTTTTGATTTCTGTAAATTTTTCCATACATTTCAATTGGAACTCTAAGTCTCCAACTGCAAGTGCTTCATCAACGATCAGAATATCTGGATTGACGTTGATCGCTACCGCAAAAGCTAAGCGAACGAACATCCCACTTGAGTAAGTTTTGACTGGTTGATAAACGTGGTCTCCGATATCTGCGAAATCAATGATGTCATCCACCATCGCATCGACTTCTTCACGGGAAAAGCCAAGAACCATTCCATTTAAATAAATATTTTCATACCCAGAATATTCTGGATTAAAACCTGAACCCAATTCAAGTAAGGCAGAAATCTTTCCTTCGATCTCCATGGTTCCACTTGTTGGAGTCAAAACGCCTGTAATGATTTTGAGCATCGTTGATTTACCGGAACCATTTTCACCGACAAAACCAATCATTTCACCTTTTTTGATCTCTACATCAATATTTTTCAATGCATAAAAAACATCATGGTACGATTTCTTGAACGGATTCAAAGCTTCTCTAAAACGATCCGTCGGTTTCGCATACATATTATATGATTTAGTGATGTTGTTTAATTTAATTGCGTATTCTGTCATAACTATACTCCTTACAGCACATCTGAAAAATGTGGTTTCAATCTACGGAACACTAAGGAACCGATTACGAACATGATTAATGTAACTACCCAAAAATAGATTGTATAAGTGCCATGTTCCCAGAACCAAGCTTGACTTAGGAAGGATTCACGATAACCTTGGACAACATAATACAAGGGGTTTAGTTTTAGAATCTGTATGATTGCTGGATTAAATTGACTTGGACTCCAAAGAATCGGCAAGGTCCACATAATCAGCTGTAACAAAATCGTGATAAATTGCATGATATCTGGTATAAAAGGTTGGATCGATGCCGTCAACCACGTCAAACCAGTCAAAAAAGCGACCATGCAAAATAGGTAATAAATCAATTGTAAAGACATGACCGTTGGAAAAATACCATGTCCCATTGTTACGACTAATCCAATCAAAATAAAGAACATATGTGAGTACAAGTTTGAAAGGATTTTAGTTGTTGGTAAGATACGGATATTGAATACTACTTTTTTTACTAAATAGGTGTATTCCCGGAAAACAAGTGTTGTAGAGGTAAACGCATCTGAGAAAAAGAACCATGGAACCATCCCTGTGATCAGATAGACGATAAACGGATACTTCCCATCAGTCATCGCTGCTTTCAAGCCAAAGCCAAAGACTAACCAGTAAATGAGAACCGTAAACACAGGATTGATGAACGCCCATAAAATCCCTAAAAATGAACCCGCAAAACGTGATTTAAAATCATTTAACGAGAATTGAAGTAATAACTTTCGATTTTGATAGATATCCTTCATAAATAAAAACAAATCTTTAAACATTTGTGTTCCTCCAAGCAGTTTCAATTAATTACAGTCAACAGCCATTTTACCACATTTTGAGCTAAGGACTGCGATATTCGTTGTTTCTTAATTTTCTATTAAGCAAACTTTTTGTCAACGTTACTATTTTACAAAAGATGATACTTAAATGCAATGAAGCAAAAAACGTGGGTCTGCCTAAAATGGCTTACCCACGTTTTCATTTTATTGATTGAGGTAAGAACAGAAGTGTTGAGCCTTATGTCAGAAGAGGTTGCTTCTGTTCACACCATTTATTCGATTCTAAGGTGACAGTCAAAAGTAATGGACACTTTTGGCGCACACCCTTATTTTTCAAATTTAGTGATAACGTGCAAGTCTTGAAGTTGACAGTTGTTCTTCCTCTTGTATTTTGATTCGCTTACCTGGTAGCTGATCGTAACGATGACTTGCCATCGCTAACAACAAGTAGCCGATAGGTACCCAAGGGAAAGAAGTCAATGTATCTTCCATAAACGATTGGATCATCACTGCCATGAATGCCCACAAAAACGTAAGCTGACCATTCGAAAAATCAGCTTTCAGTGTTAGTCTTCCAACAAAAACAAGTAATAAAATCCCTACAATTGCGATTCCTATCAATCCATATAAATTCAAAATAGAGTTATAACTATTGTGATTACCTAAAACCTCATCCCCACGAAAATATAGAAAAGGTTTCATTCCAACCAGTAGTTGCTCCGTACTCTCGGAAATCGTTTGATAAAATTTTAACCATATACCCTCTCTACCAGTGAAGAGATTGATCTCTTCAGAAGTGGCAGCTAAATAGGAAATCGGTAGTGCTAGACTAAAAATAGCTAAATAGCCGATAAAAGGTGCCCGAATAAATTTAAAGAATCTTTTAGGCCAGATATCCAATAAAGCAAAAATGATGATCGCAATCAATGCTGAGCGTGATTGACATACCCAGATTCCTAAAAATGCAGCAATGATTGCTGGTACTCCAAGAATCCGAATATACCAACGTTCAAATGAACTGGCGAAACCACTGATCAGTAGTCCAAGCATCATCAACGAGCTACCGATCGTATTCGTATTGATCCAAATATCGGATAATTTATTATCTTGGTTCCATATACTTTGTCCTTCAGGTACTTGAATCTCTGTAAAGACTCGATATACCGTAACAGCAAGGAAAAATGAGAAGACAAGCAAATAAATTCCCCGATCGACTTTGTCGAATTCGATCCACTTTACACTCAATCCAATCAGAATCAAGATCGGGATCAACAGATTACCTGCCAAAGAACCTTCTCGTATTCCACTGAAATACGTATAGAAACAGAAGATGACAACTGCTGCTCCTAGATAAAAAAAGTCAAATCCTCTTGCTTTATAGATATTCAGTCCTGTTAAAACAAAGACACCAAACGTGACGAATTGTGCGCTATGCTCATATAAAAATAAAGTAGTTGGTGTTCCTATACCGATCGTCCAGACAGAAAAAAGGGCGATCAGCATCAGTAACAAGATTCCAGTACTCATTTTATTTACGAATTTTTCTACAAATGTTTGAATGTTTTCCACCTCCTCTGCTAAACAATACATTTTTTAAACGGATCATTGGATCAGCGTTACCAAGAATTTTTCTGACTGATCCAATATCTCCATTTTTTTAGCACACATCTTTTTCAAACTACACATTTTTTATTGACCTGTTGATTGTGTTTGCCAAATAGCATAATTTGGATAGGTAACTTCATAAATCATGTGCCCATCGTCGTCTGGTCCATATAATTTAGTGAACTGTGCTTCATTGCGCTGGTTATAGTCATCTAAAGGACGTTTGGTTACCACATATTTAATGCCTAACTTTTCAGCATCATCAAAATTCAATGTCACTGAGAACATATCTGGACGATCTAATTTGAAGGCTGTATCTTCTTTGGCAATAAAGGCTCTAGTATGAGCATAGCGATTATAGAATCGCTCATACTCGCCTTCTGGATCAATCAACTGCCATGCAGCTTTGTCGGGATAAAAGCGAACCGTATTGAACGCCTTCACTCCTAGGGCTGGTGTGAAATTATAGAGCTCATCTTCCGTTAACCATACTTGACCTGGATCTTGTTGATCGATTTTTTGGATTTCTTTGGCTAACGTTTTTTCAAAAATCGCGCCTGTTCCTTGGACAACTGGATTCACAAAGAAACCAGAAGCAATGATCAATGCACTAAATGAAAGGTAGAAAAGTACGCGTTGTCGAAACAGTACAAATGCTAAAAGGAGTGTTCCCAACACAATCACACTGATCAGCTCAAAGTCTGAGAAATACCCTTCCATCTTGGAACCTTGTAACGCATAGTAATAGATTCCTGCATTAGCAATCAATAAGACGAATTTATACCATGTAGGGATGACATCGTGTTTCCAAATATATGCGATAAACCAAATCGATAGCAGAAAGGCCGCAAAACTAAAAGTCAAGATTGCACGAAACGGCGGGACAAATGATAACAACGTCAATTGAGCCATCGTTCTAGACAAGCCAACGGTGATCCAAAAAATCGCGAAGAGACAAAAAATCATTAAGATTCGACCAATGATTTTTTGATCGTCGTCTTTTTTCCCAAACAAGACAAATGGACTTGCTAAGAATACCGTTGGGAAGAAATGGTAAAATAGTGCTACTTCTGAATTATTTGAGAAACTGATATCCTCGAATGGGATTTTCCAGTTCGTTAAGAAATAGAAAAATTCACTTAGTTTCCATTTTCCACCTGTACTTACTCGATTCCCAGGATATAACGTATTTAAAGAGGCGAGCAAAGCATCTTTAGAGATTGACCAAAAATGCCACATGACAATGCCAATAAATAGTAAGGCGGCAGTAATCAACACCGCATCAAACCAATCCCATTGTATTTTTTTGCGGTAATAGATCAGTAACCCGATAAAATAAAAAACTAATAGATAGGCGAGCATCACTTGATGGGCCGGATAGATGACTAAGATAAATCCGAGACCGAATATGACTACTAGTAACATCATCAATGCGCGCAGCCACTTTTTTTCATGTTGATAAAAATAATGATAAAAGGCGACCATTAAACCAATCGTAAAGAAAATCAAATCGCCAACGTGTTGCATGAACCACCATTGAACAGCTGGTGAGAAGGTCAATGCAAATGAACCAATCAACGAAAGTGGCTTGTTTCGTTTCGTCAAGATCATCAGGAGTTCAAATCCTAACAAAACCATGACTACCAGTTTCATTGCCCAATAAAAAGATAACCCTCGATCCCTTCCTAAAAAGAAGAATCCCCAGTTAAATGGTTTACCGATAACAGTGATATCTTTCACTGGTGAATTGTAGGCAATGATCATATTTTGACCATTCAGTGAATAATCTTCGTTGATGACCGGATAACCCGATTCTGCTTGAGAGAAGTAAAAAGGCGTTTGTACCAGCCATTCATCTGAGCGAACTTCTCGATTTTGACCAAAAATCACATCCGTCTTTTTCCCATCATCTCTTTGGGACACATAGTTATCCCAACTGCCAATCGAGCTACCATTCAAGTTGAAGGTCACAACGATAACGATCACCAGTAAGCCGATCACATAACGCAATTTCAATAGGATATCTAAAAATAGATTCGTCTGTTCTGTCTCCGGTTCTCGTGATTTATCTCGCCTTGCACTTCTTGTTTGTTTTTCCATAAAATTCTCCAATTTCTTCGTTGTTTCTTTTTTCTAAGGAAAAACCTTATTTGTTTAATTTTTCAGAAGCTTGTAACATTTGTTCAAGTGCTTCTTGCCACGTTGGGATAACAAAACCAAGATCTTCCGTTTTTTTCAGGCTCATCACTGAATACTGCGGACGTGTCGCTTTTTGTGGATATTCGGCTGAAGTAACAGGAGCTACTTCTACTGCTGTATCTTTTAAGATCTCTTTTGCGAATTCATACCATGAACAGCTATTCTCATTTGATAGATGATAAACACCATATGGTACTTTTTGTTCAATTACATAGACCATAAATTCAGCCAATGTGCGTGTCCATGTCGGACGTCCAAATTGGTCATTGACTACAGTTAAACGATCATGGGTTTGTGCCAAACGTTGCATCGTATAAACAAAGTTATGACCATATATGCCAAATACCCATGACGTACGAATAATATAATAATCTTCTAAAATTTCCTGCACTGCTTGTTCACCTAGTAATTTTGTACGACCATATTCATTCAATGGATTCGTTGCATCATCTTCTAGATATTCTTCATTTTCTTTTTTACCATCAAAGACATAATCGGTACTGATATAAATCAATTTCGCATTCACTGCTTTCGCTGCCAATGCAACATTTCTCGTTCCGTCTACATTGATTTTTTCATCTAGTTCTTTTCCTTCGTCTTCTGCTTTATCGACAGCGGTATAGGCTGCACAATGGAAGATGACTTCAGGTTTTAAGTCTGTGATATAAGTCATTGTTTTTTCTGCATCCGTGATATCCAGTTCTTGGGCATCAGTCGAAACATAATCTAACCCTTTCTCATCTAATAAATGACGTAACTCGGTACCAAGTTGACCATTTCCACCTGTTAATAAAAACATAACGCAATCGCTCCTTGATTTATTTATTTTTTTAAAGTGTTTTGTAAAAATATCATTAGCTATCTTGTTGTATTTAATGAACGCTTTATCTTTTGAAGCCGATTCATTCAACTGTTTGTTCGGAGTAGCGGAAAAAAATAACGGTATCTTTTTCTCCCCTTATCCCAAAACAACGGCAGAACAGTTATGTTCTAACCATGTTCTAACCACGTTCTAAGAACCAAGCTTATTCTACCATATCGGTTCTCGCTTTTCGAGAGAATGTGCATCCATCAGGTACTCTTAAAAACATTTCCATGAAAAAAGGGGCAGCGTCAGTTAAACGCAGTGCCCCTTCAATGACTATTTAAAAGAGGTTGAGTCTTTCAAGCTATCTATTCAAGCAAGAAAAACATCTGATAAGAGACAATCCCTTGCTCTTATCTACGCAGCTTGTCCGAGGGAGTTTGTTTTCTCGTCTCTTATTGTCCATTTTTAGCGTAAGCTGCTTCAACTGCTTCTTTTTCTTTTTGCCACCATTCTTGGTTTTCTTCGTACCACTTGATTGTTTCTGCTAAACCATCACGGAAATTAGTGAATTCTGGTTGCCAACCAAGCTCTTGACGAAGTTTGGTTGAGTCGATTGCATAACGCAAATCATGCCCGGCACGATCTTTGACATGTTCATAGGCATCTTTTGGCTGACCCATCATTTCTAAGATCATTTCCATCACAGTTTTGTTATCTTCCTCGCCATCAGCACCAATCAAATAGGTTTCTCCAATATTTCCTTTGGTTAGGATCAACCATACGGCTGAAGAGTGATCATTCGTATGGATCCAATCACGAACATTTTTCCCTTCACCATATAACTTAGGTCGGATACCACTTAAAATATTTGTGATTTGACGTGGAATGAATTTTTCAATGTGTTGATAAGGTCCGTAGTTGTTGGAACAATTTGAGATTGTCGCCTTTAGTCCAAATGAACGGACCCAAGCTTTCACTAACAGATCAGAACCAGCTTTTGTTGAAGAATACGGGCTGGACGGGTTATAAGGTGTTTCCGCAGTGAACTTCTCACCTTCACCTTCGCCATGACCTGGTAGATCCTCACGTAATGGTAGGTCACCGTAGACTTCATCCGTAGAAACATGATGGTAACGAACATCGTACTTACGGCAAGCTTCTAGCAATGTATACGTACCAATGATGTTCGTGTGTACAAATGGAAACGGATCTTTAAGTGAATTATCATTATGTGATTCAGCAGCATAATGAACCACTGCATCTGCTTTTTCCACTAATCGATCGACTAATTCTGCATCTGCGATATCTCCGACAACTAGCTCGACACGATCAGTTGGCAATCCTGCTAGATTTTCTTTGTTTCCTGCATAAGTTAATTTATCTAAGACTGTCACATGTACTTCTGGGTGGTTTTGTACAACATAATGTACAAAATTTGATCCAATGAAGCCTGCTCCACCAGTAACAATGATATTTTTCATTTAATATTTCTCCTCATCAAATGTTAGATTTCACCATAAACAAATGGGTTTTCCGCTTCAAATTCTTTCAGTGTAGGATGATTATGATCTTTTTCAGACATGATTGCTTTTGAAAGATCGATCGGCCAATCAATCGCTAACTCTGGATCATCAAATGCGATTCCACCGTCTGCTGCGGCATCATAATAATTATCGCATTTATAAAGGAAATTCACATTTGGTGTCAACGTCACAAAACCATGTGCGTATCCCTTTGGAACAAGTAATTGACGATGATTGTGTTCAGATAAGATATAACTTTCCCACTGTCCATAGGTCGGACTACCTTTACGAATATCGACGATCACATCTAAGACTGCTCCTGAAGTGACACGGATCAATTTTGTTTGAGCGGATGCCCCTTTTTGAAAATGCAAACCACGAATCACTCCTGCTTCAGCAGATAGAGAGTGATTGTCTTGGACAAAATCAAAATCTAATCCATGTTCCGCGAATTTTGCTTTTGAATAGCTTTCTGTAAAGAAACCACGATGGTCCCCAAAAACATCCATTTCGATAATTTTAACATCTGTTAATTTAGTATCCGTCACTTTCATCACTAAAAACTCCTTATTCAGCAGCCAATCTTAATAAGTATTGACCATATTGATTTTTTTTCAGTGGTTCTGCCAAAACAGCTAATTGTTGTTTGTCGATATAACCCATTCGATAAGCAACCTCTTCTAAGCATGCAACTTTTAAGTTTTGACGCTTTTCAATCGTTTCAATAAATGTAGAAGCTTCAAGTAAAGATTCATGCGTGCCTGTGTCTAACCAAGCAAAACCACGCCCCATGATCTCTACAGAAAGTTTGCCTCTTTCTAAATATGCTTTATTGACGTCAGTGATTTCTAATTCACCACGCTCAGATGGTTTGATTTCTTTTGCAATTGAAATCACATCGTTGTCGTAGAAATAAAGTCCTGTGACAGCATAATTTGATTTTGGTTCTGTTGGTTTCTCTTCAATAGAGAGAGCTTGCATATTTTCATCAAATTCGACCACACCAAAACGTTCCGGATCATTGACATGATACCCGAAAACGGTCGCTCCACTTTCTCTTGAGGCAGCACGTTGTAACATTTTTGATAGTCCGCCACCATAGTAGATATTATCTCCTAAAACAAGACAAACACTATCATCGCCAATAAATTCTTCCCCAATGATAAAAGCTTGAGCTAAGCCATCGGGACTCTCTTGAACCGCATATTCAAGATGGATACCTAGATCATGACCATTTCCAAATAGTTCTTTAAAGCGTGGGGTATCTTGAGGGGTTGAAATAATCAATATCTCCTTAATACCTGCCAACATCAAAATAGACATTGGATAATAGATCATTGGTTTATCGTAGACTGGCATCAACTGTTTCGAGGTTGCCTTTGTTAGTGGATACAAGCGTGTTCCGCTTCCTCCCGCAAGGATGATTCCTTTCATGAATATAAGCGCTCCTTTTTCTTTAAATTTTCACTTTCGTTATTATCTCATCAATCCTACTATTTGTCATGGATTTCTTGAGAATTTAACAATATCTTTTAGGGATATTTTTTCCATTTCCGCTGAATGAGTGCTTGGATCAAATGAATCCGCCAAGCAATTTTCTGACGCCAACTACTCTTCGTTTCAATTTCACTTGCATTAAAATCGTGTCTCCGATAAAGGGTCAACGGTTCTCGAATAAAACTTGCATGATTCCCAGCAAGCAATCCAATCCACATGTCATGCATCGGTACATTGTCAGGTATCGGTAAGATCGTCTCTTTTAATGAAGAGCGAAAAGCCATACCCGCACCGATATAGTTACTACGAATCAAATTCGTCAACCAACCTTCTTTGGATCTTCTAAAAGTAAAGTATGAGGAATGGATCTCATTCAACTGGCTATCTACGATCACTAAATCTGAAATAACTACTAATTGTTTAGGATGAAGACTAAAGTATTGTGTGATTTTCTCTACTTTCCCATCTAACCACACATCATCTTGATCTGCTAAAAATATCAGTTCACCCTGAGCTTGTTCAATCGCAAAGCCAAAATTTTTGATCAATCCTTGTTTAGGACCTTCAAAAAGTTTGATACGTGGGTCATTATTTGCATAATCCATTAAGATCGACCAAGTATCATCGACTGAACCATCATCCGAGATAATCACTTCATCTTCTGGAGAAAGTTGCTTTAAGATACTATCCAATTGTTCTTTTAAATACGCGCCACCATTAAAGGTTGCTATACAAACCGATCGCATCATTTCACACCTTCCAATTATCAACAAACGAACGTAAAGTCATTCGCCAGATTTGACGATTCTTGACAGTCAAAAATTGCTTTGTCATTCTTAATACTAACTGCTTCCGATGTTGCGCCAAATGCTGACGGTCGTATTCTTGGTAAAAGATCGACTCAGCAGCCAATATCGACTGATAGCGTGTTACGTTGACTTTTTTATAATCCAATACTGAGAGATCATGAGTTATTCTAGTGGCTAAAACTACAATTTCTTTGTTTAATTGTTTGATTTGCCAAAAAAGCCAATGATCTAAAAAATCGAGTGGAAACACTGTATTATAGCCATTGATCTCTCTTAAAAATGCGAGCGAGAATGCCGCCCCAGAATTGATTGCCATCATACGTTGACGTGTTACCACTGGCTCTTCGATCACTTCGAAGTGGCGATTGATATAGTGGTCTGCCCACACCGGAGAGATTTGTTTTGTACCAGAAAATACTAAGGGAACCGCAACTACTCGCTCCTTTGTCCAACTGAGTTCAGCTACGTTTTTTAAATAATCAGTACCTAACTGAGTGTCCTGATCTAATGTTATAAGTGTCTGTACCGTATCAGAAACGTGATTAATTGCATAATTGTAAGCAACTGCTAGGCCTGGATTTGCTGGATCATGATGATAATGGACATTCTTTTCTGAATAAAGCACATCAGCATGTGCAACAGGACTATTATCAAAAATAACTAACTCCACTGTCCCAGCTTGGGTAGCTACTTTTAAATAATCATAAGAAGGCGATTGGCTGATTTTTTGGTGATACAATACGATCACTACTGCTATTTCTGGTGTCATTAGAAGAAAGTCCACCCCCACTTATGGAAGAATTTCATCATTGAATTTAAAAAGATTCGAAAAAGCTTAAAATTACGATGTGCTCCTTTTCCATATAGATGGATGGCACTGTAACGTGGCGTATAAAGGATTTTTTCGTTTGCTTTTTCAAAACTTAAACAAAGATCATTATCTTCAAAATACATAAAGTAGCGAGTATCAAACCCATTGATTGATTTAAATTTCGCAACATCTACTACCATAAAACTACCAGAAATCATGCGAACATAAGAATCGCGATCCTCCGGTAAATCACGACATTCAAAGCGATTCAATCGTCGATCAAACATTTTTTTGACAAATTTGAAAGGAATGAAACGTAGTACATAGTCGAATAGAGCTAAACGCTGTCTAATCAAGTATTGAGTCGTCCCATCTTCATTCAAGATTTTAGGTGCCAACATCGCACATTCAGGATGCGTTTCTAAGAGCGCAACCAGGTCGATCACCGTCTGCTCATCAACTAAAATATCTGGATTAAAAATCACCGCATATTGTGCAGCGCTTTGGAGCAAGGTATGGTTGTGACCATATCCAAAGCCTCGGTTTTCATTATTGAAATAAATATTCATGAACGGATAGTTTAAATATTCGCGTAATCGGTCTTGGTATTCAGGTGTCGAGTTATTATCAAAAATTTGAAATTCAATTGCCGGTTCTTCACCGATCGTCGCAATGATCGTATCTAATGTCTGGAATATTTTTTTACTATTTGCTGTAACAATGCTAATTAAAATCGGCTTTTTTTTATTGTTCTCCATTAAGGTCTTTTCCATTTCTTAAAGTATTTCTGCATCACTTGTGTACGGTATTCTTTATTCCCCAAAAACCGTAATGTTTTTAGAATAAACTGGTATTTTTCATTGATCAATCCGATCAATTCGAACAATAGAATAGCAGCAAATAGCATCACTAAGAACAAAGCGATCGTCCCAAGGCTTCCCGTATAATTCATGATCATCGCAGTAAATGAAAACATCAAAGCAATGGAGTAGATCGTCAAAACAGCTCCTTTATGGGTAAAGCCTAAAGCGAGCAATCGATGATGCAAATGCTTCTTATCTGCCGTAGAAAATGACACACGATTTGCTTTTCTACGAATGATTGCAAAAAAAGTATCTGTAACAGGTACCCCCATGATGATCAACAAAGAAATTGATGAAACAAACGTAACATTCTTTAATCCTTGTAAAGATAAAACCGCCATCATAAAGCCTAAGAAAAGTGCACCTGTATCCCCTAAATAAATTTTGGCTGGATAAAAGTTGTAAGGAAAAAATCCAATAATACTTGCGACTAAGCAAAAAATAACTATAGGTATATATACTGTTGAGGCATGTAAAAAAAAGTAACCAATAATACCAATGGTCATCAAGCCAATCAAAGATATCCCTGCTGCTAAGCCATCTAAACCATCAATCAAATTGACTGCATTAGTGATCCCAAAAATCCAAAAAATGGTAACAGGAAAACTAAGCCAACCTAATTGGATATATCCTAAGAATGGTAAGGTAAAAGAATCGATCCTGATATCAGCGATGAAATAGACGATCAAAGCCGCTAATAAAATCCCAATACTTTTTTGCTTAGGTGAAAGTTCATATTTGTCATCAAGTAATCCGGTCAACACGATGACGGATGCAGCCAATAATATAGGTAGAATATAAAATTTAGGGATGATATCTTTGAACAAAAACAAACTAGATATCACGAAGGAAACAAAGATAGGTAAGCCACCAGCTGAAGGCATCGGCACTTTGTTTATTCGTCGTTCATTCGGTTTATCGACCATTCCAGTTTGGACTGAAATTATTTTAAAAATGGGGGTCAATATCAAAGACAATAAAATTGTCAAAAAAATCCTTATTACCATACTAAAAGAAACCAGCATACGGGCACCTACTTTATTTAAAGAGTCATTAATAATTATAAAACACTGTCGCTATTTTACAATAAGAACTCGTGTTTCTAATTCTTTTTTTGAGAAAATTTATTTTTTAGTTTACCAAGCCATGTTGATGTGATGCTTCTTCGTTCTTTTATTTCGTTTCCTGTTATGTATTCTTGCACAACAGCATTGATGATTCCACCAAGAATAATGATCGTCGCAGCAAAATTCAACCAAAGCATCAAAACGATAAAACTTCCTATGATTTGATAACCGCTCACACGCGTTGCGAAATAACGAGCATAAATTCCAAAAACTTGTGACAGCAACATCCAACCAGTCGTTGCAAATACAGCACCAGGAATCACTGCTTTAAATTTCAATTGCGCATTTGGTACAATCCAATAAATCATAAACATGATCACAAATAAAGCAACCAACGTAATCGGCCATTTCAATGTTTGGAATTGGTCAATAAAGTTTACAGGTATTTTAAAAATCGGTTGAATCGCCTCTAAAATCATTTGTCCTAATCCGAGTACTAAAGTGACACCACTAATCGCAATCATAAACAAGATGATGACTATTAAGGAAAAGAAACGGACAATGATGAAATTTTCTCTATTTTCAACTCCATACGCTTTATTCATGGCAATCTGTAATGCATTGATACTCTGACTAGCTGACCATAAAGCTGCAATAGCTGACACTGACAACAAACTACCAGAACTTTGTGTCAACAAATTTTTTACCGCCGGTCCAATAAACTGATAGATCGTTTCAGGAATCACTTGGCGAATATAAGTCAATACAGTTTCTTGATCGATTTGAAGATACGGTAGAATATTTCCAAGCGCAATAATCAATGGAAACAAAGATAAGAGTAAATAATAAGCTACAACTACTGAAGTCGTCCCCATTTCAGAATCAACGGTCCTCTTTTGCGTCGTCTCAATAAAACGCATTAAATTCTTATGTTGTTTTATTTTATTCAAAATATTCATAGTAATCTCCTGTTCAAGGTTGTGAAAAAGCCGCTTAGCTCCAAGTATTAAGAGCAACATTGAGAAAATAGCTTCTCATATTTTTTCGATGTTGCTCTTAATATCGTAGGAGTTGGCTTTTGAACACCGTTTATCATAGGTTGTGAGAAAAGTGCTTTGACCTGAGCAGTAAGATAGAAAATCAGAAAATAGCTCCCCATATTTTTTGATTTTTTAGCTTAGTGTTGAAGGTCAGCTTTTCGAACACCGTTTATCTAGGTTGTGAAAGAAGCTAATAACACTGAGGAAAAGGGTGGCAATCCAGAAAATAATAGACATATTTTTCCAATTGCCACCCTACTATCTTAGTTACTAGCTTACCTACAACTTTTATCCATTATTTGAAGAAGAAGGTCATCAACAACTTTCTCCATTTAATATTAAACAGTTTGAAAACTGTTCGTTGAAAGAAGAACTTAATAAGTTCCTTCCTCACCTTGAGAAGTCAAGATTCTTGGACCATCTTTGGTGATAGCCAATGTGTGTTCATATTGGCAAGATAATCCACCATCTCTGGTATAAGCTGTCCAACCATTTGGATCCATTTTCATTTTCCATGTTCCTGTATTGACCATTGGCTCGATCGTAATGACCATACCTTCTTTTAAACGTAATCCTTTGCCTGGTTCACCATAGTGAGGAATAGTTGGTTCTTCATGGATCGTTGGTCCTACCCCATGTCCAACAAAGTCTCGTACGATTCCTAGATTTTCTCCTTCGACGTACGTTTGGATCGCATGGCCGATATCCCCAATACGATTACCAACTTGCGCTTGCTCAATGCCGATATATAATGCTTTTTTTGTCACTTCCATCAAACGATCAATTTCAGGTGTGGATTCACCGACCACATATGCCCAGCAAGAATCAGAGATTCCGCCTTTTAAGTCAATACACATATCCACTTTCACTAAGTCGCCACTTTTAAGTGGTTTTTTTCGGGGAAAACCATGACAGATCTCATCATTGATACTGATACATGTCGCATATTCATATCCTTCAAATCCAATTTGGGCAGCGACTCCGCCGTGACTTTCGATATAATCACGTACAAAGACTTCGATATCCCAACTAGTTACTCCTGGTTTAATGAAGTCTCGCAGATTTTTATGGACATCTGCTAATAATGCACCAGACTCTGCCATTGCTTCGATCTCACGTGCTGATTTTAATGTTATCATCTATTCTCGTCTCCTTTTTACAAATCCTTTTTATTTTAACATAGTAGGAAGTATTTAGCCAAATCCCATAGTACCTTTATAAATCTCACTTCCTTTTTCTCAAACTTTTGGTATAATTGGTAGTTGTTGAAATGCTATTCATTAAAATTTAGGAGGCGCCTTATGGCTTTAGCAAAAATCGTTTATGCAAGTATGACTGGTAACACGGAAGAAATCGCCGATATTGTTGCAGAGGCTCTGGAAAATATGGATATTGATGTTGAAATCAATGAATGCACACAAGTAGATGCAGAAGACTTTCAAGAAGCAGATATTTGCGTAGTTGCTACTTATACATACGATGACGGTGATCTACCGGACGAAATCGTTGATTTTTATGAAGATTTACAAGAACTTGAATTACCTGGAAAAATCTACGGTGTGTGTGGCTCTGGAGATACTTTCTATGATGAGTTTTGTAAGTCAGTGGACGATTTTGATGCTGCCTTTGCAAAAACTGGTGCTGTTAAGGGTGCCGAAAGTGTGAAAGTTGATTTGAACGCCGAAGAAGAAGACATTGAAAACCTTGAAGCGTTCGCCAAATCTCTTGTATCCATGTTATCTTAATCACAAAAAGAAGGATGTGTTTATCACATCCTTCTTTTTTTTTAGAAGCATTACGTTTTGTAAATCAAGGCATTACTATCAAATGGGGTCGATCATTTTTTCAAATAAGCAGATCAGTCTACTTCAATCGGATCTTTTAAGCTTAAAATGGCATTGATGCTGTCTTGGATCATCTTTTCGATTTGTGTATCCGTCGGATGGATGATATTTGATGACATCAAAGCTGCGATACCTGTTGCAATGATCCAAGTCCCATTGTGAAGCGAGACTAGTTTATCATCTGACAAGTCCATGTATTTTGGATCTTCTTTCACTACGTCCATAAAGTAATTATAGGAGAAATTCTGCATCTCTCTTCCGCCGCCGTACTCTTCCAAGTAAAGTGAACTATATAATTTCTTTTCACGATTTGCGAAATGGATGTAATTCAACGCTAGATCGACAATCGTATTGCCGGTATGTTCTACAGGAAAGACTTCGTATTTTAGATAATCGTAGATTTGCTCAAATAGCGCGTGTTTCAAATCATCCATATTTTTAAACTCTAGATAGATTGGTTGAGTAGAACAGTTCATTTTATTTGCAATGTTTCTCGCAGTGAATTTTGAAAATCCTTCATTGGCAGCAACTTCATAGGCGGCTGCCAAAATCTGCTCCTTTGTTATCGTTTTTTTTCTTGCCATAATTTTCTAATCTCCTTGAAATTTTTTATAACGCTTCCACCATTGATTAATACTATTGTACCATTTTTTTTCAATAAGCAAAACTTGTTTTTTTATTTTTTGCAAATATTTCTGTCATTATACTCGGATATCAACGCTTTTTTGTGTTTTCTAATTAAAAACAAATGATTATTTTATCAGATGTTTATTTGTTTCACTTCTAATAAAATGTTATCATACAATGAGGAATTACAAAAAATATGATGAGGAGGAATTTAATTATGTTAACTGATTTTAATGTTAATTTAAAAAAATACGCCCGTTTAATTGCAGAAACAGGGGTCAATGTATCGAAAGGGCACACAGTAGTCTTACAAATCAATGTAGAACAAGCGGAATTAGCCCGATTGATCACAAAAGAGGCTTACCAATTAGGAGCAAATGAGGTGATCGTTCAATGGACAGATGACATCATTCAAAAAGAATTCTTGACTCACGCAGCAGATGATCGAATTACTACAGTTCCACAATATAAAATCGATCAAGCAGATGATTGGATCGAAAAAGGTGCGAGCAGAATCAGTGTTGTTTCTTCTGACCCTGACGCATTCGCAGGAGTCGATAATGACCGTGTAGCCACTTATCAATCAGCAGTTGGAAAAGCATTGATGAATCTACGAAAAGCGACACAATCAAACAAAGTAAGTTGGACAGTTGTCGCAGCTGCTGGAAAACAGTGGGCAGCAAAAGTATTCCCTGATCTACCAGAGGAAGAACAAGTCGACGCGTTATGGGATGAGATTTTCAAAACGACTCGTATTTATGAAACAGACCCTGTGATTGCTTGGAAAAATCACGATGAAAAGCTAGCAACAAAAGCAGCAGAATTGAACAAGGAACAATTTACAGCTTTGCATTACACTGCCCCAGGGACAGATATCGTGATTGGCTTGCCGAAAAATCACTTGTGGGAAGGTGCTGGAAGCTATAATGCTCGTGATGAAAAATTCATGGCAAACATGCCAACCGAAGAAGTCTTCACCGCACCTGATAGTCATCGCGTTGATGGGTATATCTCAAGTACAAAACCTTTAAGTTATGCAGGAACGACTATTACTGGAATGAAATTTACATTTAAAGAAGGCAAAGTCGTTGATTTTTCAGCGGAACAAGGACAAGAAGTCTTAGCAAACCTATTAGATACCGATGAAGGTGCACGTCGTTTAGGCGAAGTTGCTCTAGTTCCTGATCCTTCACCGATTTCACAATCTGGTATCATCTTCTATAACACATTATTCGATGAAAATGCTTCAAACCATTTAGCACTTGGCTCTGCTTATGCGTTTAGTGTACAAGGCGGTACAGAAATGACCGACGAAGAATTGGCAGCTGCTGGTTTGAATCGAAGCCAGACGCATGTGGATTTCATGGTTGGTTCAGATAAAATGGATATTGATGGTATCCGCGAAGATGGCTCACGCGTGCCGATTTTCAGAAATGGCGATTGGGCGTAATGAAAAACCAAAAAAGATCTGGGATTCCCAGATCTTTTTTGATGTTCCACAGATATACTTATAATAAATCTTCTTTTTTAGTAAACGTAAATTTGCGACTTTCTTTTTCTACAGGTTTTTCTTCTTCGTGTTTTTGTATTGCCTCTTTCGTAATTTCTTCACGTTCTTTTTTTGCTTCATCTAAACGTTCTGCAATTACTTCTTCTTTTGGTTTATCAGACATAATCAAAACCCCCTTTAACACCCTCATTCTACCACTCAAGATTCCTTTATTGGAAACGTTTTGCTCTAAAAATCAGCTTGCATGTGTGCCTTCAAAGCGCTAAAATAATAGTATTGATGCTTGTTCCTGTAGCTCAGTAGGATAGAGCGATCGCCTCCTAAGCGATAGGTCGCTGGTTCGATTCCAGTCAGGAACGTCTAGAACTTATCAAGAGATTATGACAGAGATGTTCAGTTACGAGAAATAAGCCCGCTCCCCAGAAATTTGTTCTTACATTTTGTGGGTCGGGCTTATTTCTTATGAACACTGATTATTCAGTTTTAGAAATCATGAGATGATTCAGGTCACAATTTCCTATTATATTTCTGCTCTTTTGCAAAAAATATCACAAAAGTAAAATCTAATTTTTCACCTTATCACCGAATACATTCTGCGAAATCATTTATTTGATAATGAGGTGGTAGGTATTTTTGCTATTGGCATAAACTTTATTGATGCTTCCACCTTTTTAAATCTGGGAAAAACTGATGCATGAATTCACGTGCTTCTTCTTTTGTCTTGCCTTGTTCTTTCAGCATGCCTGATTCACTCATGTGTTTGACACTCTCTTCAATCATTTCTTCCATTGTACAATCAGTTAAAAATGCTCCTTCTTTGAAGCAGTAAATGCAATACTCTTCATTCTTACTGTTGTTTTTATTTGTCCCTAACACCCCAACTGAATCAAGTGGCATACCACAACTTTGACAATACGTCATTGCTTCCATTTCTATAGTCCTCCTCTCTCTCTAGTAGCTTCAATCAGAAATAATCATTGAGAATTGGTTGTTGGTTAGGCAATGCTTGACTAAGTTCAGCCACCAATGCGGCTTCTACTTTGATTTTTTCATGGAAATCAAGTTCTTCAACGGTTTGATATCCTAACAATAATTGTGTCATACTTTGAATCGTTCCGCTGACCACAGGTAGTTCCGTCTGTTGGACTTTCTTTACTTCAAGTACTCTATCGACATAAGAAATATCAAAAAATCCTTCGTTCCATTTTGCATACGGATCTTCCGTCACTTGGATAGAAAAATTGATTGCATGGCGGAATGGATAAGTCTGCATAAATTTCTCAATATCTACGATTCTCCCCATCATATAAGGCGTGATCGTTGTTTTAGCAAATGGATTATCCAATAAATAATTTTTACTATACCCTGAAAAACCACATGTGTATTCAAACGAATCAAATGCACCACTATGTGAACCAATAAAACGCATCAATCCTTTCAAAGCTTCATGGTTCAGATAACCCATTTCAACGACTACAAATGTAGGTGCGGCTAATTTATAAACGACATATCCTGTAGCATTTCCCTCACGGTCGTAATACAGTGCATAATGATTCTCTTTTCGTTGCTTGAACTTGTAAGAATACCACCATTCTTCTCGTACTAAACCGCCTCGCGTACTCTCCGGCATATTTGTATAAATGGATCGTATGGCATCCACCGATTCTTCAAAACTTGTCCGTTTCATATAGCCAGTTGTTTTTTTTACTGCTGGAAAATCACGACTAGCCAGTTCATAGCTGATCCGATCAAATAATTGTTCGTAGCCATAGCGACGATAAAAAGGATAAGAAAATGGTGCTAGATAAGACAGCGTGACATTTCTTTCTCGGCAGTCTTCAAGGATTTTTTCCATGATCCGATTGATACCACCTTGTCCTCGTGCTTCAGGATAGGAAGCAACGTAGCCGATACCAGCCATCAAGTAGTTTTGTCCATAGAAATCCACTGAAAAAGGTGTGGCCATTACTTGACTTGTCAAATGTCCCTCTGGATCTAAAAATCCGTAGTTCCATGAATTATCAACAATCATTTTAAATCGTTCACGTCGTTCGTCTGTATCTTGTGAATTAAAAGCATAGGTTGCTAAAGCATACATCTCTTCTAGCGCTTGGTTCCCCAATTCTTTTATAACATTCGTCATACTTCCCCTTCTCCCCTTAAATATCTATACCAATTGTACTATTTTTTTCTATATAATAATAGCAAGCGGACCTTCATTGCTTTCGCAAAGCAGTGTGCCTCCAAAAATGATTTAAAAAAATAGCGCTAAAAAGCCAAAATAGAACAGACGATTTTGGTTTCTAGCGCTTCGTTTTTTTGATCCAAACGTTGTTTCCACAACTTATTCTCATTTTGATCATCAGTTATCCTCTTGGATTGACGGTTTGATTGACCATCCTCTTTTAATAGGATTCTTCAATCATTCCTAGCATCTTTTTAAAACGTCTCTTTTTAAAATACATCAACATCGTTCCTAAGATCATATCATTCATTTTCTGCAACATACCATGTGATTCCATCTGTTCCGTATAGTGGACTTCACAGGATTTTTCATCAATTGGTTTGATTTGATAATGAACGACAAAATCATTTTTAGTCGTTGAGGTACGAAATTTATAAGATTGGTTATCAATGACTTCCTCAATGATAATGCGTGCACGATTATTTTGAGAGAACTGCTTGACGTATTCAAGATTCTTTAATTGTTTGCGCGTCACTGATTTACCAGTGGCTTTGCGGACATCGAAAAGAACAGAATCCATCACTTTATCATAGAAAAACGATGCCGGAATATTTAGTGTTTTAATTATTTCCATTAGTTCTTTTTCTCCTTTGCTTCTTCTTTTTTCTTACCTTTTAAAAAGAAGTAAATCCCTAGTCCTGCAAAAAACAATCCAGTGACCATACTATAAATGTCATATTGTTGCGTTCCCGGATTTAAACTATATAGTATGATCAGTGAACCAATACTACACAAAAACAATCCATTTTTTATCATTTGAACCACCCTTATCTTGTTTCTTAGACTGCTGCTGCTTGGAAATATAATACCGTACCCCATGGTTGGGCTTTGATCAATTCTTTTGCTGTTTTAGCAGCTGCTTCTTTATCTTCTGCACTTGTTTCAAAGAATAATTTGATTCCTTGTTTTTCTTTGAATGTAAAGGTCATGCCTTCTTCATTGTATCCTTCTAATAATTCTTTGATTGCATCTTGTTGCATAGCACTAGCGATTGAAATCATTTGTTTTCCTCTTTTCTTTTTCTATTGATAACTTTTAGTTCA
This sequence comes from Enterococcus mundtii, assembly GCF_002947535.1. Classification (GTDB taxonomy): domain Bacteria; phylum Bacillota; class Bacilli; order Lactobacillales; family Enterococcaceae; genus Enterococcus_B; species Enterococcus_B mundtii_B. Next base: position 8,882 of record NZ_PUAP01000020.1, on the reverse strand, counting down.
CCTAATTTATTTATTTTTTAATGGATTTGCTCGAATGAAGCGAGGGCTAGGGATTTGACGGATCGTCATCGCCCATAGCCCCTACTCCAACTGATTATTTCGGTTCGCCTGCTGCTGGGTCCATTTTATTTGCTGACATCACAAATGGTGCCCAAATCAGGAAGGTCACGACCATACATACTAATGTAACGATCGGTGCCCGCCAGTCTGCTCCTGTTGCAAGGAACGATAGCAAGAACGGTGGAACGACCCATGTCACTTGTTGAGATACCGGTGCGACTAATCCTAGATAAGTTGCCACCCAGCCAATCGTTGTCGCAACAACTGGTGCGACTAAGAATGGAATAAACATGATTGCATTCAAGACGATTGGTAAACCAAACATGACTGGTTCGTTGATATTAAAGATACCAGGTCCAATCGATAGTTTTGCTACAGTCAAGTAGTCAGCACGTTTTGATAATAGTAAGATAGCAATCAATAGAACGATTGTTCCACCTGACCCACCAAACCATGCAAAAGCATCAAATGAGCCACGTACCCACATGTACGCTTTACCATCTTCAATCGCATCTAATACTGCAGGTGTTCCTGTTTTACCATTGTAACCTTTTTGGAAGATATCGATGTTGATCAATTGTGCTTGACCCCAAATACCTTCTAATACTGGTGCTAATACGTTCGGACCATGGATACCAAAGAACCAGAAAATCTGAACGAAGATCGTAACGATCAATACGGCGCCGATACCTTGGGAGAGACCCAAGAAAGGTTCTGCAATATATTTTTGTACTAAATCAATGATCAATTGACCATCTGCCACACGTCCAACAACATAATTAATGATAGCGATGACATATAATGAAATCGTTGCTGGCAGGATTGCTGCAAATGCTTTAGAAACTGCCGGTGGTACTGAATCAGGCATTTTGATCGTGATATTAGCAAGCATCAATTTACAGAAAATGATAACAGAGATCGCACCCATGATCATTACTGTAAAGTAGGCGTTACCATTTAAATGATCAAGTTTCAACCAACCCCACAAACCAACTGATAGAGTGCCATCAGCTATCGTTGCCCCAATTTCCGAGCCATTGATCGCATCTGCCACATTTTGTGGAACATTGACATTCAATGCAGCTGATAATGACGGGCCAAAAGCGATTCCTTGGATCAGCGTTGCTAAACCAACGATCCCTCCTGCTAAGTCATTTACGCCATATGCACGGGCTAAATTATATCCCCATGAAAAGGCAAAGATCAGTCCGGCGATTGCTAATGTACCGTTCCAGACGAACCCATTGATGCCGATGATCACATTCAATACGGCAAAAAAACCTTTGTCTGCTGCTAAGCTGTCAGCATACGTACTAATAAATTGCTGTGGTAAATCACGAATAATTGCATTGATCATTACAGCTACTGATCCAGCCATTGTTGCAGGCATCGTACCGATAAAAGCGTCACGCAATGCCACTAAGTGCTTTTGCGCGCCGATTCTGCCGGCAACTGGAAGGATGTATTTTTCCATCCAACTTGTTAATCCATTCATTATTACTTCCTCCTATAAGTTTTTATATAAAGAATGACTCTTTATATCAAATTAAAAAAATCCGTTCAAAAATTTTTTTCTTCTTCCGTTCAAAAAAGAAGTGTTTCGGTTATTCAACGTAAGTTCTACGATATAAATCAATGATCTCTTTTGCAAGGTCTGTAAATGCGATCGATGTCATCAAGTGATCTTGACTATGCACAGTCAACAGCGTTACTTGCATATGATTCCCTTGTGCTTCTTGTGTGAGCATTTGAGTTTGTGAATGATGTGCTTCTACCAGAGAGGCTTCGGCATCACGGATTTTTTGCTCCGCTAAATCAAAGTCTCCTTTTTTTGCCGCAGAAATCGCTTCCATTGCATCGCTTTTTGCATTTCCACCATACATGATCAATCCCATGATGGCTTCTAGATTCTGTTGATCTTCCACTATTCTACCTCCAGCTTCACGATTGTTTTACTTCATTAATTTTTCAGCTTGCTCAAGCACTTTCGCACCGTTCATCATGCCATAATCTTGCATGTTGATAACATCCAATGGAATTCCTTTTGGTGCTAGTTTTTGTTCAAATTGTGCTTTCATAAAGCGAACTTGTGGACCTAATAATAGAACATCTACATTTTTTGATTCAAGGTTATTGTCAGCATCTGAAGCTGAAACCGCGAAGATATCTGCTTCCATTCCTTTTTCTTCTGCTGCTTTTTGCATTTTTGTCACTAATAAACTTGTACTCATTCCTGCAGAACATACTAACATGATTGTTTTTTTCTCCATTTTTTCCACTCCTTTAAATTTGGTTTTACACTATAACTATAATGCAAGAAGCATGCCAAACACTAAATAGTCAAAATAGCGTTTTCATAACACTAATTAAACAAACACAGTGCACACACTATCGTTCAGTGTGCACACTGTGCAACTTGATTCATTTTTTTATTTTATTTTCTATAAACATTTGTGTGATAAAAGCAATCTCATGTTCCGGAATTTTTACACCATATTTACGTTCGATCCCTATCAAATTCGTTCGAATAATATCCATTTCTAAGCGATACATTTTTGCAAAAATGGGGAAATCATCAAATGTACGCAATTTTTCATGTTTGATCAGACCATCAATCAAAAAAGCGACATGGATCACGATTCCCGTATCAACTCCTGGTTCAACGATGATCGATAAATCTGTTTGGATTTGTTGGATCGCTTTTTGCAAAGCTTGGATCAAACGTTCAACAGATGATATCGCATTCAATGAATCTTTTAACGAAGCGACGATTTTTGCTGTCGGAACTTCGTCATCTGCAATGCGCTTCAAAGTGTTGAGTTTTTCATCATCGAATACGTCATAGGCAGAGAAGAATGGAATATTTTGATAATCTACTTCAACAGTTCCAGCAATCGCTTTGATCTCATATTCTTCCAATAACGCATCAATGTGTCGTTTAAATGATTCACGTTCCAAAAACTGCATTTGGATCACTTCAACTTTATCTTGATTGATAACCGGCACAATTCGTTGATACAGTTTTGCTGCCACACCTTCTCCAGTAAAACAAGTCACGATCACTGCTTTTTTCCGTTCGTTCAATTCCTGGTTTTCGATTTTAAACTGATCCTTGACGATCGATTCAAAAGACATTTGGATACTTTGATAGATATCTTCTAAGCTTCTACCAACATTCGCCATCCGGATGGCTTCGATAACGATCATGGTACTCGTCATCGTGATTGCTTTTGTGCGTATCCCCGTCTCTTCATAGATCAAATCGCTGAATGTATTCAGTGAACCCATATCAGTTAGTAAGATCAACCCATTTGTTAAATTGCTTTGACGATTCTTTACATATTTCAATACTTCTTCATACATGGCTTGAACTTCCATCTCTAGTGGCATATTGAACGCTTGACCAATCGTTGTTCCGAGTAAAGCTTGCGCCATTTCCAACATACTTGAAGCTGTTTGTCGACCATGCATCAAGACTAACACATCCACTTTGTTTTCTTTGACTGGTTCACTTTCTCCTAAGTTGATCGATAGAAACATACTGATAAAACCAATTTCATCAAATGGGATCTCTACTTGTTGATCTTCTTCAATGATGGTAGAAAAATCGATCGCAACTTGAAATTCTTTTTTGAATTTCTTTCGTATATTATTTAAGTCTGGATGAACGATCATATGCCCATCTTTGACACGATCCAATGTACTTTGCAAATGTAAGGCAAAGGCAAAGCGTGCTTTTTGGTTATAGATCCGATCAAGTCGTTTCTCAGCGAGATCATATAGCTCATTTGTCAGGCGCCAGATGTCTTCTGGAAGTAAATCTTTAGGGATCGTACTTTTCGTCAATTCTTTGACATACGTTTGAAAATAGGCATCAACATCTTTCGAGATCAACGCCTCAAGATCAATATTTTCGCTACCCGATTCAGAAAGTGACATCACCTTTTCTTCAATATCATTGTACACTTGCATGTTTCTTTCTGGATCTCGAGACCAAACGACATCAGCAAATCCTGGTTCAAACGTCAAATATTGACTCTTACTATCCATAAAGCGATCTAATCGTTCAGGAACTTCCTTGATTCGTAATAATCCTTTTTGGACTTGTAGGGATAACTCTTCTTTTCGAATGACCAGTTTTTCTTCTTGGTGCATCCGATAATGAAGAAAAGACTTCGCACAGACTAATTTTAAGTCACGTTTTACTTGTCCGATATTTCCCTCGGCGTCGTATAGCATAAAAGCTAAAATCGCTTCTTTTTCAATATCGATCCGCTGATTCAAGCGATTGGCTTCTTGCTTGATAAATAAAGAAATGATTTCATACCGCTCATCTAATGAACGTGAGGCTAGATTTGGTAAAGTGATCGCCATCGGTATCCTGCGGTTAAATGTCGTCAAAAAGCTTTCAGATGATTCTGTCGTTGCTCCGATGATCTGAACCGACGCCTCATGGACTTGCGCGCTCTCACCTAATGGACGATAAACGCCTTTGTCGATAAACGTGAAAAGCATCTCTTGCCCTTCTGGAGGTAAGCGATGGATCTCATCTAAAAATAAGATGCCCCCATCTGCTTTAGCCATCAAACCTTGGCTATCTTGTGTTGCACCTGTATAAGCACCTTTTTTTATGCCAAAAATATGCCCAAACAGCAACTGTGGATTTTGCGCATAATCCGCACAATTAAATGAAATAAATGGGGCATCTGGAGAAAGCATTTCCGAATCGATTGCAAAATGATACATACATTCAGCAAACATCGATTTTCCTGTTCCTGTCTCCCCAAAAATAATCGTATGTAGCCCTCTTGGCGGATATAAAATCGCTGCTTTAGCCTGTTGGATACTTACTTTCAGTGATTCATTTTCCCCTACTAAGGTTTCAAAAGTAACTTGTGTAGAAGCGTCCACATGAACTTTATCTGAAGCTGTTTTTTTGGGAGGCATAGAATAAACTACAGGTCTGCCAGTGCTTTTCACGATGTAATGCGCTTTATATAAATCACTTAGATAACGACTTGCATTACTACGATCAATCTCTAATTGCTTCGCAACATCTGTTGCTGTCAATCCTTTATGATTTTCCGTAAGTAAATCCAAGATTTCTTCCTGTCTTTCGTTCATGCTAACTCTCCTTTATCCAAACGACCTGTTTCCATTTTCAATATAATAACACAAAAAGGCGCTTATTTGCGCCTTGCTCCTTTATTTTTATCTTTTTTCTGCTTGTTTTTGCGTTTAGTTTTAGGAGAAGCAGCAGCTTTTTTTGTTACTATTTCACTTGCTTCTTTTTTTCCTGATTCTTTCTTTTTCGGGAGCATTTTTGTTGGAGCTTTTTCAGGGGCTTCTGTCTGTAAGCCTCCCCCATAAATAAATAATTCAGTGAGTTCTGTTTCTGTTTGTCGGGCAATTTTTTTTAAGTCTCTTAGTGTGTGCTCATTCACGAAGGTAATGACTTGTCCTTGTTGCCCCATTCGACCAGTTCTACCTGCACGATGCAAGTATGTTTCTTCTGTCATTGGAACGTCGACATTGACAACATAAGGAAGTTCCGCGATATCTAGCCCACGAGCAGCTACATCCGTTGATAACAACATGCTGATTTTGCCTTCTTTGAATTGACTCAATGCCGCTTTTCGTAACAGCTTGTTTTGGTCAGATGCTAAACTGGCCACGAGAATGCCTCGATAACTCATTTTTTCTTCCATCATACCTAACTCGCTCAACTGATTGAAAAAAACGAGACCTTGAAAACCTTCCACATGAGCTAATCTTCTTAAGTAGTCCTCGGTTTTTCGAGCTGGAACACGGATGAAGTAGTGGCTAAGTCCTTTTCTTGAATCATCCATTTTAGTAACGTCGACTACTTTCAGTGATTGTTTTGTCAATGATTCGATTTGCTGGATCGAACGATCCGCTGTTGCTGAAAAGAAGGCTAACTGATAGTCCGTCGGCGCTTGATGCACGATTTGATCGATAAATGGTCGATTTCCTTCATCAAAAAGCTGATCCGCTTCGTCAAATACGATTGTTTTGATCTGATGCGCCTTTATTTTTTTTTGTTTCATCAACTCTAATACACGACCTGGCGTCCCTACCAAAACTTCCGGTTTCTTTTTTAGTCCTTCGATCTGTCGTTTGACATTTGCGCCACCAACCACAGATTGGACAGAGATCGCTAAATCTTTTGCCCATTCTCGGGTGACTTCTGCTACTTGGATCGCCAATTCTTGCGAAGAAGCAAGGATCAATAAGGTACTTGCCTCTCCTTTTTTCACATTCAATAGTAAAGGCCATAGATAAGCTAAGGTCTTACCAGAACCGGTTGGAGAAACAGCAATCAAGCTTTTGCCTTCTTTTAAGTCGGTGAATACTTCTTGTTGGATAGACGATGGGACAGTGAACCCTTTTTCTTCCCATTTGCTTTGCCAATTAGTTGGAAAATGTTTTACAAAATCAGTCATTACTCAGTTCCCTCTTTATCTGCATCGAATTCGATCCCACCACTGATTCGCAAATCATAAACGACTTGATTCACGTTTCGTGCAAGTTCGACCCATTCTTCATACTGTAATCCCCATTGTGGGTCTTTTGGATTCATGATCACATTTGCAAAATCTTCTGCCTCTTCACTCATTGGATTCTCAGAAGCAACGATCTCTAATTTTTCAATTTGTTCATGGTTACGATCATGGTATTCTGCTTGCTCAATTGCATTGACGCCATTCATGATCACTGTTCCACTGTCAAAATAAATCTCGGAAGGTAGATATGAATCACCGATCTTGCCCGGTTGGATCGCCACATCAAAAGTAGCATATCTTAAAATCCCCCAACCTAATCCATCAACGCCGGTAGCTATTTTTCTAGGGAAATAATGGACTTCTTGTGGCTTGCCAAACCAACCTACAGCTGCATAAACGAGGTAAACGCCGAGATCCATCATTGCTCCACCTGAAAAACGCGGAGAGAAAATATTCGGTTCTTCCCCATCTAACACTTGATCATAACGAGAAGAATATTTCATATAGCTGAAATTCGCGCCAATGATCTCATCTTTCAAAGGTAAAAATTCTGCAATTTTTTTAAATCCAGCTTCATGGATATTTCGCGCGGCTTCAAAGAAAAAGACTTTCTCTTGGTTTGCTAAATGAATGATCTCTTCCATTTCTTTTGGCGTACTAAATGCCGGTTTCTCTACGATCACATTTTTCCCTGCCAAAATCGCTTGCTTCGCATGCTGAAAATGCAAACTATTTGGCGAAGCAATATAGACCGTATCCATATGTTCTAAGTCAAAAAAGACAGTTAAATCTGTCGCAAATGCGATATCTCCTTCATATTCTGCGCCAAATTGTTGCGCCTTTTCTAAATGTCTTGAATAAACAGCTGTCAATTCATACTTACGTGTCGCTAATGCTGCTTGAACAAATTGATGGGTAATCCAATTTGTGCCGATTATACCTAAATGGATCATCTTTACGCCTTCTTTCTATAAATTAGGATCTTCAAAAATTGTATTTAGATCAAATGGGATTGCTTGTTTCAATACCACTTGTTTTTCTGTTACTTGACAATTATATACGATTACTTGAACACCTGCTTGCTGAGCAAAACGAAAAGCAGTAACTAATTCTGGTTGCATCTGCTCATGGATCGTTGCTTGATGTAAGTGTTCGAATTGTGCAATAAAAAGAATATAGGCCTCATAGCCTTCTTGATGGGCGTGGATCAATTCATTGACGTGTTTAAGTCCACGAATAGTCGGTGCATCCGGAAAAGCACCTATTGCTTTGTTTTCCAGGGTCATCCCTTTGACTTCTACAAATGCTTTTTGACCGCAACTTGTTTCTAAATAAATATCGAATTTAGACTTTCCAAAGGTCACTTCACGTTTGTAGGACACAATATCACCATTTAAATTTGGTAATTGGATCGTCCGATCTAAAATTCCATCAATCGCCAGTCGGTTTGGTAACTGACTATCGATATTGAACCAGTGCTGCTCTTTTTTAACGGCAATCAGATCATACGCTGTTTTACGTTTTGTTCCAGGAATGTGTACTAACGCCACCTCTGCACCAGGAAGCAATAACTCTTTGCCTCTACCTGTATTTTTAACATGAGTTTTGACTACTTCTCCTTTTTTGTTCAAACAAAAAGCAATAAAGCGATTTGGTCGTTCAATGAAGTAAGCAATTTCAACATCTTGGTAGTCCAATAGTCATCACCTGTCTCCCTACTACTGTATCCTACCATATTTTTACTAAAAACACTTGAAAAACCAGTCGAAAGTCTTAGAGAAATCATGCACTTTCTTTAGTAAACTATAAGAAAAGGGATAACAAGCAAAATACGCTTTCAACATAAATGAAGACAAAGGAGTGAAAAAAATGAAAAAAAGAATCCTCTATATCCTACTTGCCGGTCTCGCGACACTCGCTGGAAAGAAAGTACTCGATCATAAAAAGAAAGAAGCACAGGTCGATCATTTAAACAAATACTGTGGGACCTGGTCATTTATGGATGCCAACGAGACGCACCATGAATTAACTATTCATTCTGACTATTCTTTTTGGCTTGATGACCGTTCTTTAGGAACACTATTAGTCGAAGTAACCTCCGAAAAATTGATTGTTAGAGATCAGTATGGCTTTTACCTTACATTTTCTTACAATGACCTGTCACTCTACGACGAAGCAAACGATTCCGCTTATTTATTATCAAAAAAATCATAGTTATCCTATCATAGTAGAGGAAACAATGCCTACCTCAAAATTAATGTGCCTCTTTATATAATAAAAAACAAGTCCATTAGTTTA
>NZ_PUAP01000002.1 GCF_002947535.1 Enterococcus mundtii | reverse complement strand
TGGATTTTCTCGCTTATTTTGTTTTAGGTGTTACTAGAAACTAATGTAATAGTCTTTTTTTATTCTTATCTTAGAACTAGTTATACTCGTAAAGTGGCAGGAACATACAAGTACCTAACTAACTTGTTTTTGTCATGACGTGTTGCCAAAAGTGAAAGTACTCTTCTTTTAAATCGATCGTGGCTAGTTCTGTCCAATAAATAAACTGGTCGTTTACATAAAAACCTTCTTCTGTCATCATGGACTGGATTTTTCCTTGGTAATGTTTACCGCTTTTTGTCAGGAGAGCAATCTCTTGCTTGGCGATATAAGCGGTGATGATCACTGTTTCAAAATGGGTATTGATCGTTTTCATAACGAACGCTTCCTTTTTTATTTAGTCGTATAGTCATTATCGGTGGGGAATTCTTGGTAAAATTCATCTTTGATCAACTGGATCTCTTCTTGTTTGTGCAATTGAGGCATACTATTGCTGATTTTTCCCATGGTAGTATAAGTAGAGAGATGCGACCATTTCTCTTCTTGCTTTAATTCGATATGGCGAATCTCTTGCCAAGGGATTTGGATATCATTGATCGTCACCTCATCTTCATCACTCTCACCAAGAAAGACGCCTTCAATATTTTCTAAATACCTGCCAAATTCATCCTTTGTATTTAATTGAATGGTCACTTTTTGGCGATAGAGAAAGGACTGTAACAGGACTTGGTCGATTTCCTCTCTGGTCATTTGCGATTGAGGTGGGAGGTCTTTTAAGGCGGCTTCTGCATTTTCATCGATCCCTTTAACCAGCTCATCCATGGCAAAAGCGGTTCCCCATTTCAAGCCAAAGGGTCGATCGCGGTACTCGTTATAATCGAGAAATTCTTTTTTCGTGCGTCGCATGTCCTTCACCTTCAATACCAGCCATTCCGCCTGCATGACCGCCGACAAGCGAACTGCGAGCGATTGCTCGACCACCTTCCAACAAACTATGTGCATGGACGATTGCTTTAAATCCATATTTTTGGCGAATTTTATCCACGATAAAGTCAACTTTTGCATGGTTCACTTGTTCTTTCGGATCATCAAAAAGATTCAATTGTAATCCAGTTGCATAAACGAGATGCGAACAATTGACGCCAATACTGCGAATGTCCTGTCGTTTGTAATGCTGGTCAAATATGCGTAATAATGCCTCGGCTAAATCTTGGCTCGCATTGGTCGGCGGTATTTTCAATTGTTGATGGAATCCTCTTTTACCAGAGGGGTCGATATATCCTAAGGAAAAACCGACCCAAAGACTGATGACTTGAGTTTTTGTTTCCGCACGCCGTAAGCGAGTCCCTAATTGATCTGCCATTTCTTTGATGACGATCTCGATTTCTGCTCGACGGGTGTAATCTCTGTTCAATATTTGACTATTTCCCATACTTTTTGATTTCGGTGTGTATGTTTCACCTAAAAAACTACGATCGATCCCCCAAGCATGGGCGTAAAGCTGTGTACCGATCACACCGAGTGCACTTTTTAATCGATAATAGTCTGTATGAGCTAAGTCATAAACGGAATAAATTCCTAATTTGTTCAAGCGTAAAGCCATTTTTCGACCGATTCCCCAAAAGTCAGTCAAATTGGGAATCTGCCAAACGGTGCTTTTGATATCTTCATAGCGCCATTCTGCAATTCGATCTGGCGAATCTTTCGAGGCATTGTCTAGTGCCAGTTTGGCCAATAAAGGATTGTCGCCAATACCGACAGTGGTGTAGATCCCTGTTTGATCCAATACATCTTGCTGGATCATTTGCGCAAGTTCTTTTGCTGTTTTTACCCCAAATAAGTTCAAACTGTTCGTGATATCTAAAAAACTTTCATCGACCGAATAGACATGGTGATTAGCTTCGTCTGCATATTTTTTATAGATTGCATTGATTTCTTTGTTTTTCTCCATGTAATAAGCCATACGTGGTGGGGCAATGTATAAATCTTTTGGGTAAGGAAAGGGGAGATCCCTTGCACGACTGATATTTGTAATACCGTAGGCTTTTTTTGCTGCTGGACTTGAAGCTAAAATCAACCCGCTCCCTCGTTCTTCCCAAGAATTTGAAGGGTAGGACATAACAACAAGCTTTGCTTCCAACGGATTTAACCCAAGTTCGACACATTCAACAGAAGCATAGAACGACTTGCAATCAATACATAAAATATCTCTAGAAGGTTCTTTCTGATAGTCAAATACAGGATTTTGGTTTTTAAACATAACAGTCACCTCTTCTATCTGATTAGAACACATGTTCGTGTTTTTTGTCAACGAAAAAATCAATAGGAACTTTAAAAAAACATCGGTCTTCTAGAGGATCATTGGCATAAAGAGAAAAAGATTTGAAAAATCAGTTGACTTATTTCAGAAAGAAATCTATACTTAAACTAATCTTAAATCAGTTTGGAGCGATTTCTTATGAAAATCACATTGAATTCACAACTGAATACGTATTACTTTAGCTATTTTAGATAGGTTTGTATTCATGACATTCATGGGTGCAAACACAACGTTTGTATCTATGATGGCTAAGGATGTTTGAGATGACTTGTCCGCCACATAGATGAAAATCTATAGTGGCTTTTTTGTTAGAATTGGTGAAGGCCCACTGTAGATTTGTCTACGGCGGGCTTTTTTTATACCTAACGAAAGGAGAACCACAGTAGTTCATTTTCCAACGAGTTATTTTAAGTAAACAACGAACGATTTTCCATTGTCGATCAAGTGTTCAAACAGTGATAAAAAAATAAAAATAAAAAAGGATGTTATCTTATGATTTTGATTATTAAACCAGGAATTGAAGTGAACCAACTAGAACCAGTACTTTCACGTATCAAAGAAGAGGGCTTGGACGTCCAGATCAACCATGGCAAAGATCGTCTTGTTTTAGGATTGATCGGTGATCCAAAAATTATCCAAGGTGTACCATTTGAAAGATACGACATGGTGGAGCGTGCAGTAAAAATCTCGAATACGTACAAACTGACTTCTCGAGAATTTCATCCGCAAGATACAGTCGTTGATGTGGATGGTCTGAAAATCGGTGATGGTAGTTTTGTGACGATGGCTGGTCCTTGTTCGGTAGAAGGCGAAGAACAAATCATGGAAACTGCTCGTATGGCGAAAGCTGGTGGGGCAACGGTCCTACGTGGAGGAGCCTACAAACCTAGAACGTCACCATACGCTTTCCAAGGATTAGGAGAAGAAGGACTGAAAATGATGCGTAAAGCAGCGGATCATTACGGCTTAAAAGTCATTACCGAAGTCATGGATGAAGCCCATATCGATGTCGTTTGTGAATACACAGATATCATTCAGATCGGTGCCAGAAATATGCAAAACTTTCGTCTGTTAGAAGCTGTTGGGAAAACAGGTAAACCAATTGGCTTGAAACGTGGGATTTCAGGAACAATCGAAGAATGGTTGAATGCGGCGGAATACATTGCGGTACAAAACAACCCAAACATCATCTTTATCGAACGTGGTATTCGTACTTACGAAACAGCAACACGTAATACCTTCGATCTAAGTGCTGTACCGATCATCAAAAAATTAAGTCATTTCCCGATCATCGTTGACCCAAGTCATGGTACAGGAGTTTGGGATCTTGTATCACCAATGGCAAGAGCCGGTGTTGCTAGTGGCGCAGATGGAATGATCGTAGAGATCCACCCTGATCCAATCCACGCATGGTCAGATGGACAGCAATCATTGAATGAAAAGAACTACCTAAGAATGATGGAAGAAGTCGAGATTTTAGTTGAAGCAATGAATAAAATCAAAGCCTTATAGAAAAGAGGAGCGTCATGTTAGAAGTTGTCTTACCAGAAAAAAGCTATGAGATCATCATTGAACGAAATGCACTCGATCATGTGTCTGAGTGGATCGAAGGAATCTGGAAAAATAAAAAAATCGCGATTATCAGTGATACGAATGTTTTTCCGATATACGGCGAAAAAATTTGTCAACAGTTGCGGGCAAGCTACGAAGTCGTCCACTATGTTGTTCCAGCTGGGGAGAGCAGCAAATCATTCGACATGGCAGCTAACCTCTATGCGTTTTTAGCAGAAGAACAATTTACGCGTAGTGATGCGGTGATTGCGCTTGGAGGAGGAGTGATCGGCGATTTAGCCAGCTTCGTTGCTTCCACCTATATGCGAGGGATCTCATTTGTCCAGATCCCGACTTCCTTACTGGCACAAGTCGATTCAAGCATTGGAGGAAAAACAGCAATCAATGCACCTATGGCGAAAAATATGATTGGGACATTTGCACAACCAGATGGGGTATTGATCGATCCAGAGACGTTAACCACTTTATCAGAACGTAGAATCCAAGAGGGGATCGCTGAGATCATCAAGTGTGGCGCAATCAGTGATGAAACGCTATGGCAAGATTTGGCAAGTTTAACAGGAGTTGCTGACTTACTGGCTAATAGTGAAAAAATCATTGAAAAGGCGTTGCGTGTGAAGAAACAAGTTGTTGAAGAAGATCAATTCGATAACGGGAATCGTTTGTTATTGAACTTTGGCCATACGATCGGACATGCCATCGAAAATACTGCTGGTTATGGTCAAATCAGTCATGGCGAAGCCGTAGCAATCGGCATGGTGCAAATCACCAAACAAGCCGAAAAGATGGGGCAATCACCAGTGGGTATCACTGCGCAATTGATCCAAATGATCGAAAAGTATCAGTTACCGATCAAGTACCAACCTTGGGAGGAGCAATCCCTTTATGATGCGATCACCCACGATAAAAAGGCACGTGGAAAGACATTGAAAATTATTTTATTAGATAAGATCGGACAAGCAAGAATCCAAGAAATCCCGCTTGAATCCGTGAAAGATTATTTAGAGGAGGGGAACTAAATGCGTTTTTTAACAGCAGGAGAATCTCATGGTCCACAGTTAACTGCCATTATTGAAGGTATCCCGGCAGGTTTAGAAGTTTCACTTGAAAAAATCAATGAAGATCTTGCAAGGCGACAAGGTGGTTACGGTCGTGGTGGCAGAATGAAGATCGAGAAAGATCGTGTCCAGATCACCTCAGGTATTCGACATGGCAAAACGCTTGGTTCGCCAATCACAATGATCGTGGAGAATAAAGATTGGAAAAATTGGCAGACGGTGATGTCAGTCGAGCCAATCGAAGAAGAACATGTCACGCGTCGTCGAGTAGCAAAACCTCGTCCAGGACATGCGGATCTAGTTGGTGGAATGAAATACCAACATCAAGATCTTAGGAATGTATTAGAACGGTCTTCAGCTAGAGAAACGACCATGCGTGTAGCAATCGGCTCTTTAGCAAAACAGATCCTAGCAGCACTAGATATTGAAATTGCCAGTCATGTAGCGGTTCTTGGAGGAATCCAAGCAACGATACCTGAAGTGCTACCTGTGGCGGTGATCAAGGAAAAAACAACGATCTCTGAAGTCAATATGGTAGACCTTGAGATCGAAGAACAAGTCAAAACATTGATCGATGAGACGAAAAAAGCAGGTGATACCTTAGGTGGTGTCGTCGAAGTCCGGGTTGAAAATGTACCGGCTGGTTTGGGTAGCTATGTCCAATGGGATAAAAAATTAGATGGAAAATTAGCACAAGCCATGCTAAGTATCAATGCCTTCAAAGGGGTAGAATTTGGGATCGGTTTTGATGCAGCGACTTTACCAGGTTCTAAAGTCATGGATGAAATCACCTGGGATCAAGAACAAGGCTACCGCCGGACAACGAACCATTTAGGTGGCTTTGAAGGTGGAATGACAAATGGCGAACAAATCATCGTTCGTGGTGTGATGAAACCGATCCCTACACTTTACAAGCCATTGATGAGTGTGGATATCGACACGAAGGAAGCATATAAAGCAAGTGTCGAACGTTCAGACAGTACCGCTGTGCCAGCAGCTTCTGTGGTGGCTGAACACGTCATTGCAACAGCACTTGCCGTGGAGATCCTTGAACATTTCCCAGCGGATAACATGGGTGAGCTGAAAAAATCTGTTGCCAGTCATCGGCAGATGATCCAAGACTTTTAGTGAGGAGACTGATATGAAGAAAAAGGTATTTGTCTTAGGTTTAGGTCTGATTGGTGCTTCGCTTTGCCGAGCCATCAAGGGATCGAATGTGACTCTTTATGGATGGGATCATTCAGCAGAAACAAGAAAAATTGCAGAAGAAGTCCAATTAGTGGATCATCTGGTGTCTGGGATCGAAGAAGCAAGTCAAATGGATGTCATTTTATTAGCGGTTCCTGTACAAGTTAGTTTGGACTATTTGCAACGATTAGCGGCACTTCCGTTAAAGGAAACTGTGTTGGTCAGTGATACTGGCAGTACGAAAGCAGCAATCATGACAGCGGCTAAGGAATTACCTTTTACTTTTATTGGTGGACACCCAATGGCAGGCTCGCATAAATCAGGGGTCAAAGCCGGTAATCCCAATTTGTTCGAGGAAGCTTATTATATATTGACCAATGATCATGAGAGTGATCGTGTAGCTGAACTGATGGAACTATTAGAACCGACTCGAGCAAAATTTGTGTTGATGGAAGCCAAAAATCATGACGAGATCGTTGGTGTTTTAAGCCATTTGCCTCATATCGTGGCTGCTGGTTTAGTGCAAACCAGTGATGAACTCAATCAGAAACATCCAAGAGCATCCCAACTTGCCGCCGGAGGATTTCGGGATATTACCCGAATTGCTTCTTCTGATCCAAAAATGTGGACAGATATCTTATTGACAAATCAAGAAATCATGCTGTCCTTACTAGCAGACTGGCAATCCTCCATGGAAACATTGAAAACAAAACTTGCGAGCAATGATGAAGATGCCATTTATCAATTTTTTGCACAAGCGAAGCAGACAAGGGATCAGTTGCCGAAGAAACGACAAGGAACGATTCCAGCGTTCTATGATCTGTATGTTGATATTCCGGATATTTCCGGTGCAGTTGCTAAGGTGACAACGGCTTTGAGCCAAGCAGATATTTCAATCATCAATCTAAAAATACAAGAAACTAGAGAAGATATTTTCGGAGTCCTTGAATTGTCCTTCAAAAATCAAACCGATTTAGAAAAAGGACAAGCATTGATTCAAGCGGAAAATTTTCACTGTTGGATCAGGAGTTGAGACAATGAAATTACTTAACGCAACACATGGGATCAAAGGTGAACTAACGGTTCCTGCAGATAAGTCGATTTCTCATCGCAGCATCATGTTTGGTGCAATCAGTCATGGAAAAACGACGATAACGAACTTTTTAAAAGCAGAAGATTGCTTGAGTACGATGTCCATATTTAGACAATTAGGTGTGAAAATAGAAGAGGAAGAGGAGAAAATCCATGTCTATGGTCATGGCGTAGAGGGATTACAAACACCAACAGAACGTTTAGATGCAGGTAATTCTGGTACAACGATCCGTTTACTTTTAGGGATTTTAGCTGGAAGTAAGATTTCGGCAGAAGTGTCTGGAGATGACTCCTTGAATCGCCGTCCAATGGGAAGAGTGATGAATCCTTTACGTGAAATGGGGGCAGATCTTAAAGGAATCGAACATCCAGACCTACCACCTTTACGAGTGACCGGAGCATCTTTGAAACCAATCGAATACGAAATGCCAATTGCCAGTGCGCAAGTCAAATCAGCGATTTTATTCGCAGCACTTCAAGCAGACGGTGAGACAACGATCATCGAAAAAGAACGATCACGGAATCATACAGAAGAAATGATCAAACAATTTGGTGGAGAAATCAGAGTAGAAGATAAAGTGATCACACTCGCTGGCGGGCAACGGTTAGTTGGACAAAACGTGGCGGTACCTGGGGATATTTCGTCAGCAGCCTTTTATCTAGTTGCAGCAAGTATTTTGCCAGATAGTGAAGTCTTGTTGAAACAAGTAGGGATCAATCCAACACGAACAGGGATTTTAGATGTATTGATCGAAATGGGTGCTTCGATCCAAGAAATGCAGATCGATCAACAAAATCAAGCGGCTGACTTAATGGTACGTTCTGCCAACTTACGGGCGTGTACGATCGAAGGAGAAATCATTCCTCGCTTGATCGATGAATTACCGATTTTAGCATTAGCTGCAACACAAGCACAAGGCACGACGATCATTCGGGACGCGCAAGAATTGAAAGTGAAAGAAACTAACCGCATCGATGCGACAGCGGAAGAATTGATAAAAATGGGCGCAAACATCGAAACAACAGATGATGGGCTGATCATTCATGGTCCGACACCTTTACATGGGGCAATTGTTGACAGTCATGGGGATCATCGCATTGGCATGATGTTACAGATTGCCGCGTTATTGACCAATGAACCAGTTGAATTGAACCACCCAGAAGCGGTAAATATTTCTTATCCTGAGTTCTTCACTGATCTAGCTGGTCTGATCAAGGAGAAAAACTAATGGCTGCAATTGTGCTGATTGGTTTTATGGGCGCCGGTAAAACAACAATCAGTCGCAAGCTTTCTATGCAGTTAAAGAAACCATTGATCGATATGGATACAAAACTAGTCGAGGAGTTTGGCTGCTCGATCAGTGAGTATTTTGAATTACATGGCGAAGCTGCCTTTCGACAGGAAGAAACGAAGCTGTTGAAAACCTCGTTGCAAGAAGAAGCGATCATTGCGACAGGTGGGGGAGTTATCCTCCAAGAAGAAAATCAACGATTGTTAGCAGATCATCTGGTGGTTTACTTAAAAGCTGATCCCGATCTTTTGATCAAACGTATCCGCCAAGATCACAAACAAGCCCGTCCGTTGGCACTTGATAAAGATGATACAGAGTTAAAAGAATTATTTTTCTCGCGGAAAAAACACTATGAAACATTAGCAGATCTTACGATAGAAACAACTGGTAAATCACCAGCAGAAATTGTCTCAGAAATCATAAAGCAGGTGATGAATCGATGAAAATTGGTTATCTAGGTCCAAAAGGTTCCTTCACATATAGTGCAGTAAAGAATTATTTCAACGAAGGCGATTGGTCTCCGTATCAAGCGTTAACGAATTTGATTGATGCCCAAATCGACGATGCAATCGATTATGCAATGGTACCGATTGAAAATTCCATCGAAGGTTCCGTATTGCCCACATTAGACCATGTCTATGAAACCTTACCAACGATCCAAGGAGAAATCGTTTTGCCGATCAAGCAACAATTGATGGTGCATCCTGAGCATCAACAGACGTGGCAAGAGGTAACGAAAATCTGTAGTCATCCGCAAGCGTTGGCACAATCGCAAGTATTTTTGAAGCAACAGTTTCCTAACGTGGAAATCGAGCAAATGGGTTCGACTGCCCAAGGTGCTCAACAGGTTGCCGAGCATCCTGAACAAAAAATCGCGGCAATCGGACCTAAAGAAGCTGCTGAACAGTTTGGTCTGATCATCGTTCAGCAAGATATCCAATCGATCCGCAACAATGAAACCCGTTTTTGGCTACTAGGTTCCTCACCGATGTCATCTCAGTTACCAGTCAGTACTTACAAAGCAACGCTATTTGTAGACTTGCCAGAAAATCGCCCAGGTGCGTTATATCAAGTACTTGCGGTATTTGCAGAACAAAAACTTAATTTGACCAAAATCGAGTCTAGACCGCAAAAAACCTCGTTAGGTGAATATTTTTTTGTGATTGAAGTAGAGATTGAACAAGCAGATACAAAATTGAACGAAGCAATCAAACTACTGGAAAAGCGAGCATTTCCGGTCCAATTGATTGGAGAATATCCAGTGTACCGTAGCCGTGAGGATAAAAAAGCGACATGCAGAAAATAAATCAAAGCAGCCGAACTTCGATAGCTGCTTTGGTTTATTTTTTATTGAATAATTTTTCTATATTTGCTTTTACACGTATAGCACGTATTTTTCTTTTATTTGCATGTTACACGTGTTAATGTAGATATGTTAGAGGGGATTGTGACAATGCAAATGACACCACAGGAAATGGTTGATTTCCATAGGTGGAAAAGGATCTCATGTAAAAGTGGAATTACCAGGAGTAAATCGACCAATCATTGTTCCTTCCAAGCTACCTAAAGGGACAAAACATGCGATACTGAGGCAGGCAGGGTTAAAATAGCTCTGTCCCTGCTTCTTGAGGGAGGAGGAGAATCATGCTTGTTTCATATCCGGCATTATTCTATTTAGAAACAAGTAAAGGCTATGACTCGGGATTTTCTGTTTTCTTTCCAGATTTTCCGGAGATGGCTGGTACAAGCGGAACTGACATTCCTGAAGCGCTCGAAAATGCCTCTGATTACTTAGGGATTCTTTTGGCGGCTGAGATAGAAGAAGACCGAACATTACCTGAACCATCTTTTATCAGTTCATTGTCACTTATAGAAAATAACCCTTTTAAAAGTGACTCCGAATTCATATTAGAATATGATGCTGAAAAATCATTTATTTCAATGGTCTCTGTAGATCTAACAGAATATTTAGGCTCAGAGGAACCTGTAAAAAAGACGTTAACGATCCCAAAATGGGCAGATAAGTTAGGTAAAGAAATGCATCTGAATTTTTCAAAGACATTGACCGAAGCGATTGTTCGTGAAAAATTAGGTGCTTAACTCTAGAAGAAAAATATTAGTTTTTCTTTTAAATAAAATAAGTTATAAATCATAAACAGATGATTTGCACACTTTTCTGAAATCCTTTAGGCTAGAATCAAGCGATAAGAAAGGAAGAGGAAAAATGGCAAAAAAAATTGCAGCAATCGTAACTGATTTAGTCGAAGATATTGAGTTGACTTCACCAAAAGAAGCATTGGAAAATGCGGGGAATGAAGTGACAACGATTGGTTTTGAAGCAAACCAAACGATCAAAGGCAAAAAAGGTGGCGAGTTCACGATCGATCGCAGCATTGATGAAGTTTCTCCTGAAGATTTCGATGCGCTCTTGATCCCTGGAGGATTTTCACCAGATCAATTACGTAAGGACCAACGTTTTGTTGATTTCGTTACTTACTTCTTGAAAAATGACCAACCGTTATTTGCTATCTGTCATGGGCCACAATTGTTTATCCAAACAGGTCTAACAGAAGGCAGAACAATGACTGCTTACGATACTGTTCGTCCAGATGTGGCTTACGCTGGCGCCAATGTCAAAGATGAAGCAGTGGTGATCGATAACCAATTAGTTACTAGCCGTACACCAGATGACTTGCCTGAATTCAACAAAGCAATTGTTGAGATCTTAGGTTAAACGATTGAACACTTTGTAGAGTTGCAAGTCAGAATAGTGATACTAGGAATAAAGAATTTTCGAATGATTGGGACAGAAAGAATGCAGATACATTCTTTCTGTCTTTTTATTGTGAAAAAAGAAATCTGATTGACTTTAGCTATTCTTCGAGTGACTAAGTATTTTAGTTAACAATATAATGGTGGGATCAACGCTAAGAAAATGAAGTATAGTAGAAATGGATATATATCGATACTATAATACATTTCCGCCAGCCTTTTGATTAAATCTTTGAAGCATAGTATATTATGCGTATAAACCCCTCAGAGGTGCCGCTGTTGATGCTAAAAAAAGAAAGAATTCAAATTTCTATCGAAAGTGAATTGAAAGTGAAAGCTGAAGATATTTTGCAAGAATTAGGAATGACTCCTACAATGGCAATTACTTTATTTTATAAAAAAATAATTGAAAAGAAAGGTTTGCCTTTTGAAGTGAATTTGCCTGAACAAACAAAACAAGTAAGAAGAATGGTTAGGCTAGCAAACAAGTCACCTAATATAACTAGAATAGAAGACAACGAGACTTTAGAAGCTTGGTTAAATGTTGATGAATAAAATCGTATCAATGTATGATGCCGGGACAAGAAATGAAGGAGAGTGTCAATAAAAGAATGATTATTTCATATTATATATTTGAGCAAGTTGATGATGAAGAACTCTACGTTTTCAAGTCATTACATGAAGATTTGGCTACAAAAGAGTTTTATAGTCATACAAAAGGAAAGAAACTAGAAACAAATTTATTTTTTTTGAGTCAGTCGATTTTACCTTTTATTGATAATCCTCAAGTTTTCAATTTATTGCGCACAGGAGATATAAAAAGTTTACCAATCATTGAAATCGATAACAAAATTGTAAAAACTGGTAGTTACTTAAGTTTGGCTGAATTGTCTGAAATAACTGGTATAGGAATGTCTATGCAGAGAACTGATTATTTAACCTAGATTCAAAATCATGATTCAATAAAACATGCGCCTGAGTTTGGTCGTTTGCCAAACTCAGACGCATGTTTCTGTTTTTTACTAAATTTTCGTCGTACCGCTTCCGATATGTGCCACATAAAACTCTGGCTCATATCCTACCACCTCTAAATAACGTGCATGGACATTTTCTTTAAAGTCAGGGATCGCTTCTTCTTTTACTAAGGCGATGGCACATCCGCCAAATCCTGCTCCTGTCATACGTGCGCCTAAAACACCAGGTTGTGCTTGTGCTGCGTCTACAAGTGTATCTAATTCGATGCCTGTGACTTCGTAATCATGACGCAGTGAGTAATGAGAGTCATTCAATAATTGACCAAATGCTTCTAAGTTTCCTTGCTCTAATTCAGCTTTTGCTTTTAATGTTCGTTGATTTTCAGTGACTGCGTGACGTGCGCGACGGATCAAGGTATCATCACCGATCAAGTCGGTATTCGCTTCGAAAGTCGCTTCATCCAATTCGCCTAAAGCTTTGATGTCTAGCTTCGTTTGTAGACGTTTCAAGGCTTCTTCACATTCACTGCGGCGTTCATTATACTTCGATTCTGCTAATTCACGTCGCTTATTCGTGTTCATGATAACCACAGCGTAGCCATCTAATTTAACTGGCACCATTTCATAGTGTAATGTATTCGTATCTAGCAAGATGGCATGGTCGATCTCACCAAAACCGATCGCAAATTGATCCATGATCCCTGAATTGACACCAATGAATTCATTCTCTACTTTTTTACCAGTTTGAACGAGCGTCAAACGATCGATGGCTAAATCAAATAAATATTCCAAAACAACCCCAACTAATAATTCTAATGAAGCGCTACTAGAAAGTCCGGCACCATTAGGGATCGTTCCTTCAATCACCAATTCAAAGCCATTTTCGATGGTATAGCCTGCTTCTTTTAATTTCAAGATCATTCCTTTGACATAATTTGCCCAGTTGTCTTTTTTATCAAATGACAGGTCATCAAGCGTGAATTCGATCACGCCGATTTCCTCAAAGTTTGTTGAGTAAACTAATACTTTGTTGTCTTCTCGGCGAGCAGCAACTCCGTAAGTGCCATAAGTGATCGATGCAGGAAAAACGTGTCCACCGTTGTAGTCCGTGTGTTCACCGATCAAGTTGATTCGACCCGGTGAAAAATAGTTTGTTGTTGGTTTTTCACCAAATAATTCGTTGAATTTCGTTGTTAAATGTGCTGTTTTATTCATCTGTCTTGTTCCTCTCTTGCTTCAAGTTTGAATTCTGTAATCGTCTCAAATGGTGTTTCCGGTGCCAAAGATATGTCGCCGAAAGAAGGGTAACGTTCTGCTCCTGGAGCGATTTGTGTTTCAAAAGTGATGCCGCCATGGTTCGCTAAACGTTGCCCGCGCATTTCAGGTGCATCTTCCCTAAAGTTGGCAGTGAAAATGACGATACTCGATGCATCCGTCCTGACGTTGACTTTGATTGTTTCATCTGGACTTAAAAGAGAAGCAACTGTTTTATCTAAGCCTGTTTCCTTTAAGAAGAATGGATGATCGATTCCATCAAATAATTCTTTTTGGGGAAAGTCACTGGTGAAAACAGTCGTGAGTTTTGTTGGTGTTTGAAAATCAAAAGGTGTTCCAGTCACTTCTATTTGTTCACCTGTCGGAATGCTGTCTGGTCGTAATTCAGCAAAGGCTTGACTGTTGACCCACAAAGTATGGTCATCGATTGGTTGCGTCACATCACCACTCAAGTTGAAATAAACATGATTGGTTGGGTTGAATAGTGTCAATTGATCACTGACCGCTTTCGTTGTTACACGCCAAATATTATCTTCTGTAAGGGTATAGCGAACTTCTACGGATAAATTCCCTGGAAAACCACGTTCTTTGTCGGGACTAGTCGTGGTAAAGATCACAGTGGCTTCTTGTTCGCCATCAATGATTTCGTATTGCCAGATTTTTTCTTCAAAACTTGGCGCACTGCCATGTAAGGAGTGACCAGTTGCGGGATCGACAGGTAGTTGATACGTCTGGCCGTCGAGGGTGAATTTGCCTGCATCGATCCGCCCAGCAGTTCGTCCGATCGTTGCTCCGATAAAGGCATCTTTTTCGAGATATTCTTCTGCTGAATCAAAACCTAGAATCAACTCTCTATCCATGAATGTCAAACTGACGATCCGTGCGCCTAAATCGGTAACAGCGAGGGTCGTACCCTGTTGATTGGTTAAAGTAATCAAATGTGCAGATTTTCCAAATGTTTTTTTAGTAATGTCCATTTAAGTAGTCCTTTCTTGGTGCTGGATTAGTAGTTGGTGTAGGCGTAATTTATACCTAGTCAAATTAACTATACCATTAAATGAAGCGTTTACAATCAGGTAGTTACTATTTTTACCATTCAATCATATCAAAGAAGAGCACTTACTTGAATGTATTTCTGTGAGCAGTATTTAACTTTTTGTTGCATCTATAGTAGAATAAAGAAAATACGAAAGAGGGTGCGTCAATGGAAAAAGCGATTTTTTTAAAAAAAGAACATCAATCCATCTCACAAGAACTATACTTTGATTTTTGCGGTTTTTCTAAAACATTGCCCTTTCATTCATTTGGACCAGCTATTCGTCAAGATTATATTTTGCATATCGTGATGGAAGGAAAAGGGGTCTATCGCGTA
This sequence comes from Enterococcus mundtii, assembly GCF_002947535.1. GTDB lineage: Bacteria > Bacillota > Bacilli > Lactobacillales > Enterococcaceae > Enterococcus_B > Enterococcus_B mundtii_B. Next base: position 188,627 of record NZ_PUAP01000002.1, on the reverse strand, counting down.
AAAGATCAGCAATATCAATTAAAAAAAGGCGATCTTTTTTTGATTAGACCGGGAGATTCTACTTTTTATTTGGCGGATGGTGAAGATCCTTGGGTCTACTGTTGGATTTCCTTTGGTGGGTCAGTAGCGGATAAAATCATTCAACATTCTTTATTCAAAGACGATCAATACACGATGGTTTCTTCAGAGATTGCTAGATATGTGGAGATTATCTTAGCATGTATGAATTACTCGACAAAAAATCTAGTCGATGAGCTGCAATTAAATGCGTTGACGTATCAATTGCTCGCTCTTTTATTAGAAGATGGTGGCTATGTTCATTTGGGAGAACAAAAAAGTTATTCAGCCCTCGCTGTTGATGCGGTCCAGTATATCGAAGAACATTACAGCGAGCGTTTGACTGTTGAAGAGATCGCCAAAAAATTATCCGTTAATCGAAGTCATCTCTCTCGTGTGTTCAAAAATCACATGGGGATCAGTATCAAAGAATATATGATCGGTGTTCGTATCAATCGGGCAGCGTTTCTCTTATCTCTGACGGAAGAATCCGTGGAAGCAATCGCTTATCAAGTCGGCTTTAATAGTTTGGTCGTATTTAGCCGCATGTTCAAGAAATTCACTGGTGAGACGGCGACAAACTATCGTAGACGAATGAATAACGAAAAGATCAAAGGAGTTTCCGCAGAACAATTAAAAAAGCAATTAGAAGAACAAGCCATCATTTCTTGGGCAACCTAAGCCATAAAGGCATCGTTGACTGGGTTTTTCTTGGGATATGCTAGACTAGAAAACGGGAGGAAAAAGCTATGAAAACATTGATTATTGTCAGCCATCCGACAATTGACACATCGTTGAACCAACAGTTTTTTAAAGAAGCATCCAGCCATTTATCGACTACTTGGCATCATCTAGAAGCTTGTTATCCAGATGGGGAAATTGATCTTCAAGCAGAACTTTCTTTATTGAAAGAGCATGACCGGATCATCTTCCAATTTCCTTTCTATTGGTATAGCGCGCCAGCCCATTTGAAAATGTGGCAAGACCAAGTGTTAGAAGCAGCAACAGAAGTCTTATCAGGTAAAGAATTAGGGATCGTCTTAACAACCGGCGTGAGTGAAAAAGAATACCAAGCAGGTGGGAAAGAAGAGTATACGATCTCGGAGTATTTGCGTCCGTACCAACGAATTGCCCATAAATTCCAGATGACCTTTTTACCTCCGTTTGTTTTAGCACAGTTCATGTACTTGACTCAAGAACAACGATTTGAACGCTTGATCAGTTATCAGCAATATCTCACATTAGTCGAAAAACCTTCATTGATCAATCGGATCGATTGGTTTATCGAACGATTTGCGCAAAATGAACGCATCAAGGAAAAAGCACCGATGAAGCAACAGATGATCGAAACGATGTTAGAAGAAGCCAAAGAAAACATTGAAGATCTGACATTTATACTACAAGAGATGAAAGGAAGGACCTTATAATGGATCAATGGTTAACAGAACAATTAGCCGAATTGAGTACACAAGCGGATTATGAGGGCAAAGCCTTACTTCATGAAATGTCACGCTTATTTGTCGAAATCAATGAACGGATCGAGCAGTTGCAAGGAGAAATCGATGGAGAATCTTGGAATCATCAAAAATGGTGATTTTTCTTCAGTAATAACATAATAAAAAATGTTCATAACGCTTATTATTTGCTACAATGGAACTACAAGAAAGTTGGTAACGCTATTTTTTTTACAGAAATAACAGGTGGTGAATGAAATGAATGAAGAAAATGAACAGCGTGGCAATGTTCGATCAGCTCGACGACAACAACAGAAACAAGCATCACGCATGCGTATGATGAAAATCGGTGCCGCTGTTGCAGTAGTCTTACTACTGGTTGGTGCAGGTACTGGATTATATCTCCATAGTAGAAACAATGCCAGTGAAAACTCGGTAGCAAAGACGAGTGAAACGACGCAATCGTCGACAGCTTCAACTACTGCTTCATCTGAAACTGAAGCAACACAAGAAAGCAGCGAAGCAACAGAACCTTCAGGAGCTATTTCTGAACAACTACAAGCAGTCGTTGCAGATTATTCGAAGAAAATCGAAGATAAAACCCCAGTGTTGATTGAAGAATACCAAGCAGAGATCCAAAACAATCAAGACGGTGTCAATGGTCTTTCGGTCATTGCCAACCGAAAAGCAAGAGAACTTCAAGCTTTATCGGATGAAGGAATCAGTAAATTAAGAGGGATGTACCAAGATGCTTCCAACAAGAAGGATATCGACCTAGATACCATGATCAATCAGCTATCTGCAAGTTACACGGCGCAGGTCGCTCGGATCTCCGACATTTATCTGCGAACAAGTGCGGAACTTCAAGCAGCGACACCTAGTAGCGAATCCTCTTCGGAAGCGACGACACCTTCGACGGAAGCGACACCAGAAACAACAGAAACGTCGGAGTCACAAGCCAATCAGTACACGGCACAGTCCACAGAAGATACAAGCAATCAAGCCAATCAAGCAGCTACAACCGTTGTACGTGAAGGCGAAGGTCCAAATCAAATTGCGCAACGGACGGGTGTGCCAGTTGAGACGATTTTGTCCTTGAATGGCATGACGATGGATGATTTCTTCTTTAACCCTGGTCAAGAATTACGTTTGAATTAGGAAAATCAAGAAGAAAGATTCAACTTCAATTGATTAGATGAAGTCACAAAAATGGTTCTTTTTGCCAATTTTTGTGGCTTTTTTGTTCTAAATACATTTTGTTCTCCACTGGCTCGTCATGAGTGGGTTGTGATTGGTTGTTTTTTTGTTAAGATAAAGAAGTGAAAGTAACCCGTAAAGGAGAAGATCATGAAAAAACGAGAATTCATCGTCCAAGATTTATTGAGTAAAATCTATCAAGAAGAATTTAAAGATGGAAAATTACCGAATCAACGAAAACTAGCGGAAATCTATCATGTTTCTCGCTTTACGATCCAACAAGCGATCAAAAATCTAGAAGAAATCGGTATTGTCCGTGTCGTTCAAGGATCAGGTATCTTTATCCATGAAAAATGGGTCAAAAATCCCTTGATCTTCAACTCGTTGACACGTACCCCTTATGATCGGATCCATTCAAAAATGATCAGTTTAAACAAAGCGCCAGCAACGGCTGATGAGCAAAAAATCTTTCAACTTGATGAAGGAGCCGAAGTTTGGACATTTGAACGTATTCGAATCGTTGATTATAAAATCGAGCAGTTAGAAATGTCAAAAATGCCGGTAGCAATGTTTCCCGACCTGTCCCAAGAAGTCATCGAGCATTCCATCCAAAAATATGTGGAACAAAAAGGCTATCGAATTTCTCACTATATCACGAGCTATGACCCAATCACGACTTCCAAAGAACAATCAAAAATATTGCTATGTAAACGCGGTACACCAGCCATGCAAATCACGAACCGAGCCATATTAGAAGATGGACAAGTCTATGAATACAGCAGTATCATTGCCATCGACTACTCAGTGACTTACATCCGCCCCTTTGACCGTGAGATCCATCGATCGAGGATTGATTGAGGGTTTGAGTAGTCTCAAAATAGCTTAAGGAAAAAACTTCTGTAAAAATATAGCTTTTTTGAAAGTTAAGGGAGAAAACATTAAAGCGAATTAGTTGATAGTGATTGTGAAGAAAGCACTGATGAAGCGTAAAACGCAATCATCAGTGCTTTTATTACAAGTGCTTGATAAGTGAAGTAAGTTATATCTATTATTTATAATAGAAAATATAAAACACAAAAAAATAACTTACAATAAGTATGAACCAAATAAGTCTTTCAACTATTTGAGCTATTGTTGATTGATTGTATGTAAAGATAATACCAAATTTATAGTTCCTGTTACTGCGTATAAAAATACTCTGTAAACCTAGAGAGAGCATGATAAGTAACTTCATGATCAGATTCGATAGCTGGTAGGATTGATCGTTAGTTGTTAGGAAAAAAGTATACAAAGTTAAAAGTTGTAACAACCAAATAACTTGAATAAGTTTACTCCCAGCTTGGGTTTTATTCGACATAGATGTTCATTCTCCTTAAAATTATTATTGTGATTTAAGTTGATTATATGCCTTTTTTAAGTCAATATTCAATAAGTTTTTAATGAGAATAGGGCGTTAAATAAAAGATTAAGAAGGTCTGAGACACTCTATTGATTTATTTTTGTATTAGTATCTTTTACGTTATAAAATTAGGTTTTACATAATAAAATTTGCTGTGTGAGGAGTGATAAATGATGTTTAATGTAAAAGCTCGTAAAGTAGGGAATTCTATCTCTATTTCAATTCCTAAACAGTATCAGGTTGAAGCTGGATCAGAATATGTCGTATATAAAACTAAGAATGGAGGATTAATATTCACATCCAAAATAGAAAATCCATTTTTATCGGATGAACCATTTCAAAAGGATGAAGATGAGGAATGGCAAACAATAGCAAAAGAGGAGATTGGGAAAAATGTATGAACCTCAACAAGGTGATTTGATCTGACTTAATTCTACGCCTTCTTTTAGCAGGTAAATAAGAGGGAAGCACCCAGCTTTAGTTGTTTCCTCAAATGCTTACAATAAAAAAGCGAACTATATTATTGTCTGTCCGGTAATGACTAGGGGAACAACTTTTCTGGGTATGTTTCTTTGAATGATTACAAGATACGTGGAAGAGTGAACGCTACACAAATTCATAGTTTTGATACTGACCGGATTATTAGTAAAGAATTTATTGATCGTCTAAGAGGAGACGATTTTCTTCAAGTCAAACAGATTTTAGATTATTCTTTAGAAACTGATTTTTGAAAAGTATGTTTTACATAAAAAGCTACTAAGGTTTACACGTGTATTCATTATTGTAATAATAGGAATATAGCGGAACCAAAAAAAGCTATCCTTACATGTTTCGTGTAAGGATAGCTTTTTTGGGAATTACGGTGTCACGATCGTGCCGTCTGGTGTACGGCTTTGTGTCCATTCGTGTGGGCGATAGACAACTGGAAATTCTGCTGCTTGTTCTTCATTGAATGTGACACCGATCCCGCTTTGTTCGATCGGGTAGAAAAAGCCTTTTTTTGGTATGGGGATATTTCCGAAAAGTTGTTTCGTATTTTCAGGAACATCGATGTTTTCTTGGATCGCCGCATTGTGCAAGTGGATGTTCAAATGCGTATTCACTGCTAAACCGATCGGTGTGATATCAGATGGCGTATGCCAAGCGATTCGTATCCCCATTGCTTCGCAAAAGTGTGCCAATTTCAAGGCAGGAGTGATCCCGCCGATTTGTGAGACATGGGCACGCATATAGTCGATTTGGCGATTGCGAACTAATTCTTTCCATTCCATGGGATTATTGAACAATTCCCCAGTAGCAATCGGTGTTGTCGATTGACTTCGTAATTGAGTCAACCATTCATTTTGGTTGGGCGGTAGAATATCTTCTAAAAAGAAAAGATTGTACTTTTCTGCTTTTTTTGCAAAACGGATCGCTTGGTTAGGATGCAAGCGTTCGTGAACATCATGTAACATTTGGAAACGATCGCCATATTTGTTTTGGATATGCTCAAACATGGATAGCGTAGTGCCCATGTATTCTTCTTGATCGAAATAAGAGCCGGCAAGTGGTTGTTCAGGTGTTGCTAAATTCGTTGGATTTCCCCCATAAAAACCTAATTGACAACGAATATAGCGATACCCTTGTGCGAGAAATGTGTCGATTTCACGATCGAGGTCCTCTAGATTATCTGCGACAGCATGCGTATACGCAGGAATTGCTGTTCGAGCTTTTCCGCCGAATAACTGATACAATGGCATATCAGCGATTTTTCCTTTGATATCCCAGAGCGCCATATCGACACCTGAAATAGCGTTATTTGTGATTGGACCATTCCGCCAGTAAGAATTGACATTCATGACTTGCCAAAGGTCTTCGATTTGATTTGCATCGCGACCAATCAGTAAAGGTTTTAAGTATTCTTCAACCACTGTCTGGACAGCCAAAGGACGAAATTGGAAAGTGCCGCAACCGAAGCCGGTCACGCCTTTATCTGTTTCAACTTTTACGACTAACAAGTTGTGACGATCTGGTTTGATTGCGTAACTTTTTATATTTGTAATGATCGTAGGTGTCATTTTTTTCACTCCAATATACATAAATATGAATCATGTGCATCCTCATTGAAACATGTGAAAGAACATCCTGTCAATTTGGTCTAATAAAAATATCTAAATCAACTAAAAAACAGTCCAATTTCCTTATCATTTATATTTAAACGTTGATTTAAAGGTGTTTGTCGCGTTTTTTATGCAAAAAGGACTGGTTTTACAAGTTGAGTTCCACATGCTACTATTTGGGTGAAAGCGGAAACAAGAATCATTGTTTGATGAGAATAAGGGGGAGAACAAGTGAAGCATGAAGAAATAGCAAAACAAATCATACAACACGTGGGTGGAGCAAGCAATATCAATAACGCTTGGCATTGTATGACACGATTACGGTTTGATTTAAAAGATGAGAAAAAAGTGGATTATGCTGCGTTGGAAAAAACACCTAAAGTGGTGGGAACAAAATATCAAAGTGAACAACTGCAAGTTGTGATCGGTACAGAAGTCGCTGACTATTTTGCGCCAATTGCGAAAGAATTAGGGTTAGATGAAACTAGTGAACGAAGTGAAGGAGAGAAAAAAGGGGTCGTATCCTTATTTATGGATACTGTTTCCGGTGTATTTGGTCCAATCGTACCAGCAATTGCTGGAGCAGGAATGATCAAAGGTTTGATGGCCGGTTTAGTGGCATTGAATGTCATTTCGAATCAGACGGATACGTATTTGATCATTGATATGATTGCGAGTGGTGTATTTACTTTCTTGCCATTTTTCGTTGCTGCTTCTGCCGCTCGAATCTTCAAAACGAATCCATATTTAGCGATTGCAATCGCTGCAACTTTACAATTTCCAACAATGACGACAGCGGTTGCTGAAGGTTCGATCTCTGCTTTCCAACTGTTTGGCATTATTCCAGTTCCTGTCTTTAATTATGCAGGAACAGTTATCCCAATCATTTTTGCAGTATTAGCACTTAGTTACATTTATCGTTGGGTGGATAAGCTATTACCACAAGTGTTACGAACGGTGTTCACACCAACCATTTCACTATTCGTTGCAGGTTTATTGACACTAACAGTGATTGGTCCGATCAGTATCCATCTCGGTAACCTCTTAGCAGCTGGTGTGGCATGGTTGTTCTCGATTTCGCCAGTGTTAGCTGGTATCGTGGTCGGTGCGATTCGCCCGATTGCGATCTTTACTGGGTTGCATCATGCAATGACGCCAATTGCCTTGCAGAATTTTGCGAATCAAGGCTATGACATGTTGATGCCAATGATGTTTATGGCAAACATGGCGATCACTGGGGCGACAGCGGCTATTTACTTGAAAGTGAAATCAAAAGAAGAAAAATCATTGGTTCTATCTTCTGCTGTTTCTGGTCTATTAGGGATCACTGAACCTGCGCTTTTCGGGATCTTATCAAAATACAAGAAAGCGTTTATGGCAGCTACGATCGGTAGCTCGATCGCTTCAGCGTTTATCAGTTTCTTCGGTGTTCGGATCTATGGCTATATTTTATCAAGTATTTTTAGCTTACCCGCCTATATTGGTCAGTATTTTGTTTTTGCGGTACTTGGGATAGTGATTGCCTTGGTTTCCTCTTTTGCGATCACTTATTTCTTAGTACCAAATGAACAAGCAGAAGATACTGAGTACACGAACGAAGTGAATCTACACGCTGTAGCTAAAGGGGAGTATATTCCTTTAGAAGATGTGCCAGATGAAGTTTTTTCAACGAAAATGATGGGGGATGGTTTTGCAATCGAGTCAATCGATGGCGCCATCTTTGCACCGGTCAGCGGAAAAGTCACTACGATTTTCCCTTCCAAACATGCGTTAGGAATTAAAACGAGTAATGGCGTCGAAGTATTAGTCCATATGGGAATCGACACTGTCAACTTGAATGGGGCAGGATTCGATGTACTTGTAAAGGTCGGTGATCAGGTGACCGTTGACACCAAAATCGCTCAAATGGATTTGCCGTATATCCATAGTCAAGGGAAAAAGAGTATGGTCATCGTCGTGATCACGAACATGGATCGCGTGTCGAAATTTTCAGGTGAACGAAACTTAGAAGGGCAGCACCAAGCTGGAGCGCTCTTAGAACGTGCTTTGTTGAATGGATAAATAAAAAATAGTATAAACAAAAAGGACATACATCGTCTTCAAAGGTCGATGTATGTTTTTTCTGTCGATAAGTCCAAGGAGAGAGGCGACTTGCCTGGTATGGTGGTAAATTATCCAGATCATTGATCGATTAGGATGAGAATTTACAACTTTTATTAAATTGTTATATATTTTATTTTAAATAGTTATTTAATTGGATGTGTTGAACGTGAGTGGATTTTTTGCTGTTTCATGATTCGACTAGTTCTTTCGCCCGTTATTGGCAATGATTTACTCGTTAATATTCATTTTAATATGTAGATAATTGGTTTTTTGTGCAGTTCTGAATGATATGATAAATTGGTGGGTAAGGGAAAACAGGGGAACAATCTATTTAGCCTGTGGTCCTCTTGAGTTGTTTTATTTGATGTTTTTTTAAAAATAAATTATCCTTATTTTAAGAAGCGGTAAGCGCTTTTTAAAATAATCTTAGGAGGAGATATGTATGACTGAAATTGACGGAGGGATCACTATCCCAGAATCGCCAACAATTACTGATGAACACAAGAAGCTGGTAGAAGAAGCTCGCAAAACGTTAGATGACAGTAGTGAAGCTATACCATTTGCGCTATTAGGAACACAAGTAGTTGCTGGGACAAACTATTGGATCTTGTGCAAAGTCAACATGTTTGGTCCCACACAGAGTGAAAAATTAGTGACTTACAAAATCAACAAAAATCTACAAGATGAAGTGACGCTTTTAGAAGCGACAACATTCGAATTTTGATTGACCCAACTTTTTAAAATACTTCCCCACTTTCCCATGCAGTCGATAAGAGAAGATGTTCATTCTACTATCAACTATATGGGATTTTTATTGTCTCAAGAACTGTCTCTACTGTGATAGAAAGGTCATCCTTCCATCATTTACAGAATCAATCTGCTATATCAGCTGAAAGACCCTCAACGACTTCATAATAATGGTCGCCCCAATCACAGATATGTTGTACGATCGTTGAGAGTTCACGCCCGATCTCAGTCAATTGATACTCTACTTTTGGCGGGACTACGGGATAGACTTTACGTGTGAGTAAATGATCGCTTTCTAATTCTCTTAATTGCCGAATCAACATCCGTTGGTTGATATCTGGTAACATTTTTTCGATCTCACTTAGTCGCAAAATCGGTTGTTGTAAAAAACACCAAATCAAGACGATCTTGTATTTTCCACTAAGGACATGCATGGCTAAGTCTTTCGTATTGGTAAACTCTTTTTCATGGTATTGATACATAAAGAACCTCACTTTGTTTTATTTATTCGAGAACAATAGTTGTTATTATACAAAGCTCACCAATAGAAGTAAAGAAATTGAGGATACTGACAAGTTTGTCAGTTTTGTTTCTCAGCACAGCCTATGATACGATGAGGTGGAAAGATTGCGGATTCGCTCAATAACTAAGAACCAGACGAGCGGAATAAGAAAGAAGGAAGAAAAATGAAAAGTAGAGCTGCCGTAGCATTTGAACCAGGAAAACCGTTAGAAATCGTTGAAATCGATGTGGCTGATCCAAAACCGACGGAAGTCATGGTAAAAATTTTGTACACTTCTGTTTGTCATACAGATGCGTTTACGTTATCAGGGGAAGATCCAGAAGGTGTTTTTCCTGCGGTCTTAGGTCATGAGGGTGCAGGGATCGTTGTCAAAGTTGGGGATGATGTGACTTCTGTTGAAGTGGGTGATCATGTGATCCCGTTGTATACCCCAGAATGTGGGAAATGTGAATTTTGTTTATCAGGAAAAACCAATTTATGCTCTGCTGTCCGTGAAACACAAGGAAAAGGTCTAATGCCAGATGGTACGACTCGTTTTTCTTACAAAGGCGAACCGATTTATCACTATATGGGTACGAGTACGTTTAGTGAGTATACCGTCGTCAATGAAATCAATTTGGTGAAAATCACAGAGGATGCTCCGTTAGATACCGTTCCACTATTAGGGTGTGGTGTAACAACAGGATTAGGCGCTGTGGAAAACACTGCGAAAGTCGAAGAAGGAGCGGTCACAGCTGTCTTTGGGCTAGGAGCGATTGGGTTAGCAGTGATCCAAGGCTTGAAAAAAGCCAACGCCAAACGAATCATTGCAATCGATATGAATCCAGAAAAATGGCCATTAGCGCAAAAAATGGGTGCAACGGACTTTGTTGATCCTAAAACACACGATCGTCCGATCCAAGAAGTCATTGTAGAAATGAGCCAAGGTGGCGTGGATTATAGTTTTGAGTGTATTGGTAATGTAGAAGTGATGCGTTCTGCGCTTGAAGCGTGTCATAAAGGCTGGGGCGAAAGCATCATTATCGGAGTAGCTGGAGCTGGAAAAGAAATCCACACGCGTCCGTTCCAACTGGTGACTGGTCGTGTCTGGCGTGGTTCTGCTTTTGGCGGTGTCAAAGGTCGAAGCCAATTGCCAGGTATGGTGGAGGATTACTTGAACGGTGGAATCGATTTAGATTCATTCATCACCCATCGTTTGGATTTTACACAAATCAATGAATCACTTGAATTATTGCATCGTGGTGAATCGATTCGCACCATGCTTACTTATGGAGGTGACACGGATGGAACTACAGAAAATTGAAACACATCGGTCGTTTGGCGGGCAACAAATCAAATACCGTCATCGGTCAGAAACGCTACATTGTGAGATGACATTCAGCGTGTATCTACCAGAAACCACCGTTGAAAATCAAGAAATCCCACTCATTTGGTGGTTAGCTGGTTTAACAAGTACAGATGATAACTTCAGTATCAAAGGTGGATTCCAACGCTATGCAGCAGAACAACAAATTGCCTTCGTCATGCCGGACACATCGCCTCGGGGAGATGTGGCTGACAGTGAGGATTGGGATCTCGGTCAAGGGGCTGGCTTTTACTTGAATGCCACACAAGAACCTTGGAAGAAAGACTTCCGGATGTACGACTATCTCACGAAAGAACTGACTGAGATCATCTACTCCTTAATCCCCAATCTTTCTGGAAAAGAAAGTATCATGGGTCATTCCATGGGCGGGCATGGTTCGTTAGTGATCGGTCTGAAAAATCCACCACGCTTTGCTTCGATCTCTGCTTTTGCACCGATTTCGACCCCCTCAAACGTACCATGGGGACAAAAAGCATTCACCGCTTATCTAGGTACCGACCAATCGGCATGGCAGGAGTGGGATGCAACTGAACTGATCAAAAAAGAAACAACCAGTCAACCGCCTATCCTGATCACACAAGGAACGGCTGATCCATTCTATGAAGTCCAGCTCAATGAAGAAGCTTTTTTAACAGCAGCAGAATCAGCGAAACACGAAGTTTTCTACCAAAAAGAAGAAGGCTATGATCATAGCTACTTCACCATTGCTACATTTGTAGAACAACATATTGCTTTTCATGCAAGCTATCTTAAATAGTCAAAAGATCATTGTAAGAGATGGAATATGAGTTAGGTGAACGAGCAACTAACTGGAAAATCAAAAGAAGACAGAAAGATGCAGCTATAAGCAATAAGCAGTGAAAACTGGAAATGCTTTTGAGAGATACCTATTTAGTTTGTCCAGATCGTGTACAGAGCCACGAAAGCCAATTAGTAAAAGTAGTTCTGCCGATACTAGCTTCAATTGTTTATATGGGTGTAATTCTGTGATTTAAAAATATAAAATAAAATTAACAGGTTTACTTTTTAGAATAGATGTGTTAACTTAATTAAAGTTTCGGAGGATCCAAAGGGATTAGATAAGAATATTCTTATCTAATCCCTTTTTGTGTTCTTGCATTAAAAATATTAGGAGGCTCATATGAAAAATCTATTCAAATATTTAACGATTACTTTGGGGCTATTGATACTATCAATTAGTATCAATATGTTTTTTGGCCCGCATTATATTGCTGCTGGAGGAACGAGTGGTCTAGGAATATTACTTGAATACCTTGTTCAAGTAGATCGTTCACTCATAGTGCTTGCGTTAAATTCGCTTATGTTGCTATTAGCAATCGTTTATTTAGGTAAACAAGTATTTATGAAAGTTTTATATGGTAGTTTAGTTCTACCGTTATTGTTAACTTATGTACCTAAAATAATGTTTACTGAAAATAAAATTGCATCGATCGTTTTGGGAAGTCTGATTTTTTCTATAGGTATGTCCATTGTCTATTCACAAAATTCTTCTAGTGGAGGAACGTCCATTCCAACAATAATTTTAAAAAAATATTTTAATATAAAACTTTCTACAGGTCTATTTCTCATAGATGGTATAGTCATACTGCTAAATTGGAGTATTTTTGGTTTCGATCAATTTTTACTTGCGTTGTCCTCGAATATTCTAGTTTTTCTAACGATGAATCTATTCTCTAAGATGTTCTATAAATCTATTGAGAGTAGACAAACTTCTTAGAGATAGATATTTTGATTATTCTTGGAGCTTAGGAAATACTGTAACGTTCTTTGACAATTTCGAGTGGCTCACCAAAGCGTTCAGCGATTTCTGAGTCAGAAGTGATTTTTTCACCCAATAATCTAGATCTTCTACTAAGTTTTTTCAGTCGTATGAGGTTTGGTCAGTATTTCTAAGTAGTACTGAAAACGTAATGTGGTCAACATCAGTTTTGGTAAAATGCCATGCAAGCTATTTGAAACAATGAATCACTGAGATAAAGTTTAATCCATCAGAAAAAAATATAGTCGCCAATGCTAAAAAACGGTATGTGGCGGCTAATCTTTTCATATGATCAGGCTAGTATGGCTTCGATAGATAAAGTTATGATAGTATACATATAAAAGTAGATAGAAAGGACTGGTTATTTGCTAAAAGGCTTTACTAGAGTGTTCATAAAAGACCAATCAGGCGACATTCTCGTATTAAAAGATAGAAAGGAACGTGGAATCTTCCAGGCGGAAAGCAAGAAGATGATGAAAGTCCAATGGAATGTGCGATACGAGAAGTAAAGGAAGAGCTTGCTTTAGAAATCTCAAATGTAGAAGAAATTTTCTGTGAGAAATTAACGTTTGCAGGAACTGACTGGTTGGGACATATTTATTTTGCGGGTTCGGCGAAAGGAAAACCAACATTGAATGAACCGAATAAAATCAAAGGTGTTCAATTCATCAGTGATTTTGATGTCGTTCAATTCCATGAAGGCTTAGATCCATTGTTTGAATATTTGGCCGAGAATAAGATACTAGATCAAAAATCGACAAAATGGATGTAGGTCAGATAGATTCTTTCGGGAGGGTATCAGTATATTGGAAAACAAAAAAGAGCAATCCAATAATTCTTAACTCGTGAATGAAGCGATTGGATTGCCTAGATATTCTAATTTTTATTATTCAAATGTTGACTGAAGATTCGTGCAGCAGATAGTTGATCGTTTATTGATTCATAAACTGCTTTTGGATCGTTTCTATTGAGTTGCCAAAGCGTTCAGCGATTTCTGGAAGGCTCAAACCTTGCGCATATAGACGATTGAAGACACCTTGAATGCTTTCTGAAACTTCAACGATATGTTTATCGTAGTCGTAAAAACGAAACACTTTTTGTCCCCAGTCATAGGTCAATGTATCGTGGATCACTTCGATTTCTGAATCAGAAGTAATTTTCTTCACCCAATAATCTAATTCTTCCACTTCAAAGTATAATTGGAAATTGTTTGGTTGAGATGTTACTCTCAGATTTCTACCAGTAGCTCTTTCTGCTTGATCGCCGGCAACGATCTGAATATAGGCATCTTTGTCATACAAAGTAAAACCACCTTCAAATTCAATCATGTCTTCAACTGCACTAATGACTTCTAGACCTAAGACATGTTCATAGAAATTTTTTGATTTTTTGATATCAGAAGTTGTAAGTAAAAAGCCTTCCCACTTGATTTTATTCATGATTTCATCTCCCTTAACTTGATAGAGCAACTATAGCATGAGAATTTTAGGCTGTATTGTAAAAACACGACATACCATCTAATCCAAAGGTTGTGCTTTGATCTCTTTACAAAGTTGGACAAATTCGAGTGGTGTGAAGCCGATATGCTTTTTGAAATCTTTGATCAAGTGAGACTGATCGTAGTAATGCAACTCGATTAACTCTTTTTCACTAGCGTTAGGATCAGTTAGTATTTTCAAGCAGTACTGAAAACGCAATGTAATCAACATCAGTTTCGGAGAAATGCCGTAATGCTTCTTAAATAACCGTTGACATTGCCGTGTGCCTACAGCTAATTCCTGACACAAATCTTGAATTGTAGAAGCAGGGATTTGACTAAATCGATCAATCAATTGGATAAACTGGTTTGGTGTATGCCCTTCAACCAATTGATGGAGGTAATCAATAAAATATTCTTTTTGTTGAGAATAGGATAAGGAGAAGAAATAGTCGAGGTTGAAAGGTATCTTAAACTCACTAATAGAAAGAAAAGAATCCATTACCTCAGTCGTCGGTCGTCCAGTAAGTTGTTCAAAAGCGCCAGGTTTCAGTGTAGCCGCTAAGTAAGATTCAGACGTATGGCTATAAAAATCATACTCTGTCTTACTGATACCTGAAAATTCGATCGATTGCTTTTTGAAATCAATGAAAAGATCAATACATCCATCTGGAATGATCAAATCATTCACTTCGTAGGAATCCTGAGTCAAGGATTGGTGTTCCCATAGACAAATCACAAAGTTTTGTAATGAGGGAATGACAGTTGCTGTATACTTGAAATATTTCTGATAGATCGGATTGACGATATAGGGTACTTGAATTGGAGAATACATAGCTCACCTACTTGTTTATGATTCTGTTCCTTTCTATCAATTATAGCATGTTGATGAGATGTATCTATCTATATCACTAAAGTAAGTACGCAATTGGGACTGTCGGTGATAGTGTCAGCGCATCGACAGGCGAAATGAAAAAAACGATGGATTGCTATTTGTCACTAAATAGAATGCTGGTGTGGAAAAAATCAAAGAGATAAGCAGAGATCTGTTAATTGCTAGAGGGATAAATGAGTGAATTGGCTAAGAAAAAAAGTATGTATGATTATGACCGAGGAAGACAGTAAAAACCTAGGATAGATACCACGGTGATCTCTGGTTCTTATCCTAGGTTTTTGACTATTCTAACTGGTGATAAGGTTACGCATTTGCCGTTCTGATTTCTCGTCTTCTGTTCAATAGGTAAGTGATCATTAAAGTGAATAAAATAGTCGTTGTTAATGTTAACAATATTGGTGGAAGAGAAAACTCTCCAGACTGATACCCAATCATTTTTTGTAAGACACGAACGATGTTTGTTTGAAAACCAGTACCACTTAGTTGCATAAATGTACTTATCGGAATAGGAAGTATTAGCAATACAAGAAGTCCAATAAATTTTACTGGCTGACTCAAGCGACCGTTTAATGTAGATAAAAGAAGCCCGATTGAACTAGGAAGGATCAATAGTAGTGAAAAAAAGAGCCAATCGACAAAAAAATTACCTTGAGAATAAAGCCTAATGAGAAAAATATCCCATTTAAGATGTGCAATCAAATTTGAGTTCAAGACCTCGATAAGTAGTAGCATGACCAAAGAAAAAATCACGGAGATAATCACATTTGTCAGTATATGGGTGAATAGAAGATGAACGCGGGATACACCGTTTTGGATAAATAGTTTGAAGTCCGAATTCATACCGATGTAAGACAAGAAAACCATGTAAATCATACATTCAATGATCCCATCTGAATTGATCATACGAGAAAAATCACTGACTAAGAAAATACCGATAAGTGGGAGGATGATCCCTAATAGGGTGAATAGCGCTAAGAATGCGGATAAAGCTAGTAATTGATATTTGAATCGATAAAGAAATGCTGCGCGGAACTTCATTCGATCATTCCTCCTCTCCGCTAGTAAGTTGAATAAAGTATTCTTGCAAGGTTGAAGGTAAGATAGAAATACCCTCTATTGGTTTTTCAGGCAACCGACCGTATACATAAGCAGTGAGGGAACCACCTAGTGGCTTTTGACCAAGAACCTGTAATGTTTCAATGTAAGATCCAACTAGTTCTTTTGGCCCAGAGACTATTCGCGCATACTGTAAGATTGTTTCGACGGAAGCTGCTTGGAGCAGTTTTCCTTCATATAAGATAATGACCTCTTCTAATAAATTAGCGATTTCTTCAATCAAATGAGTCGAGATCACAAAGGTACAAAAACGTTGTTGGTAAACTTCAATCAAGTAGGAATAAAAGATTTCACGATGTGTCGCATCCAGACCTAAAACAGGCTCATCAAGGAAGATGTATTCACAAGGAACGGATAATGCAATGATCAATTTTGTGATCGTACGGTAACCTGTTGATAGGTTTTTGAATCTCTGATCGGCGTTTAAACCGAATTTATGTAGCATTTCATCAGCAAGCGCCCAATCAAATGTACCGTAAAAGCGCTCAGTGATTTTGAATAGTTCTTTGATTTTAAAAAAAGAGGGGAATAAGTGATCTTCGCTCATCAAGTATAGCTGGTTTAAGGCAACTTCACTATCTGCGACAGGTACACCATTTAATAGTACTTCCCCTGAGGTAGCGAAACTCCGATTGTTGATAATATTCAATAGTGTGCTTTTTCCAGCGCCGTTTCTTCCTAATAGACCATAAATTTTTCCCTGTTCAAATTGAACAGAGATATTATCTAGAACGTTTTCATTTTTATGATTTTTACTTATGGATTTGACAACTAGGCTCATTCGGCATATCCCCTTTCAATTAACTCTTTTAGTTGTTCAGCGCTAATACCGATTTTTTTTGCTTCTATAATCAATGCCGAAACTTCTTTATTTAAAAATTCTTCTTTTCGTTGATGCCGAATTTTTTCTTGTGCGCCAGGTAAAACAAACATACCTAGGCCACGTTTCTTTTCAATCAAATGTTCAGCTACCAATAAGTTCATACCTTTTAAAACAGTCGCGGGATTTAGGTGATAAACTTTAGCGATTTCCGTAGTGGAAGGAATCTGGGTACCCTCTGCATAAGAGTTATTAAGTATTCCCTCGGAAATTTGATTGGCAACTTGTTGAAATAACGGTTTGTCTCCTGAAAAATCAAATTGCATGTTTACACCTCACTACACCTGTTAGCTACTTATTTAATTAACTATACAGACTTGTATTTGCTCTGTCAATTCAAGCTATAAAAGGGTACATACCAGCGACAAGCTCTTTTTAAAACTTATTTTACCGATCTGGCATTCCAATGAATGGAAAACTACTTTTTTTACTTATATATAATAGAAGAAAAAATATCGGAACTTCACATAAGGCATGTAGAAGTTCTGATATTTTTTTGCTGATTTACTCGATAAATCTATGTAAAAAACCAAGAGGTCTTTATTCAAAAGAATAGCTGTTTCAAAAAGTGTATCAAATCATTGGAGTTTCACTTGCTGTTCCATCCTCATCTATATATATAAAAGTTGCCTTAAATCAATCAACTGCTAAAAGGGAAAGTTCGAACTGATGAGGCATGAGGAATATTTGATTCTAAATAAATACACTACTTCCTGTGAGAATACGATAATCAATTTGCTATCAATAATAGACAAGTAGCTTTCTATTTTTTTTAGGATGTTCAATAGGCAGTTCACTTTATACACTAGGAAGCAAGAGAGAATATGATAATAATGAGTATTTCCTCAACAAAACCTCAATCAAACGAACTATAAAAGTTTTCGGAGTTCTAGAAAAATCAAATGATCTAGAAGATGAACTTCCGCGCTAACTATATAAATGTTTGAAGAGATTTTTTTTGATGATCGCTAGATCATTTAAAAAATTTTCGCCACCAGATGCAACAAAAACATGCTAGTTGATAATATTCAACAGTGCACTTTTACTGCAACGATTATGCTCTATTTGAGTATAAATCGTTTCTGGTTAAAAAATCATTCGAGTGTTTGATCCTCTTACAATAGCTTTTACTCAGTACTATTCAATCCAACTTTCCATTCCTTCTCTAAGGTTGTCGCATACTTCTTTGCTTAATATACTTGATTGTTTGTTAGCCATTGTATTTCCTCCTAGTATTTGTTTTCTTAAAGTTGGTTAACTACTCATGTAATTAACTATATAAGCAAAATTGTTTTGTGTCAAACAAAAAGTAGACCAGTGATGAATGATGTTGTTGGAACAATGAACTCCTCTGCTATCTATCGATATTATTTGCTCGCTATATGTGTAGTGCCTGTCAATTTATAGTGAGCCAAGGGGCGCTATAAAAATTTACAATCCATTTTTTTAAAGTTAATGAATGACTGGAAATAAATATCTGTCAGTTTTTCTCTACATCTGGAAAAATGATTTATTATTTTATCTTCAATTTGTTTCTATAGAAATAAATAAAAAATAATTTTCATTATTTGTTATTTATTGTGTATGCAGCAATTAG
This sequence comes from Enterococcus mundtii, assembly GCF_002947535.1. Classification (GTDB taxonomy): domain Bacteria; phylum Bacillota; class Bacilli; order Lactobacillales; family Enterococcaceae; genus Enterococcus_B; species Enterococcus_B mundtii_B. Next base: position 169,937 of record NZ_PUAP01000002.1, on the reverse strand, counting down.
CTTTTAATAGTTTTAAAAAGCTTTTAGTCCAGAAAAATTTCAATCCAAGACAAAAATTACAAATTGATTTGTAGTTTGTTGGTGTTATACTTTGTTCAGGGGATGTCGATTTTAATTTATCGCTGATTTGAAAAATTAAAATAGGCATTCTTTTTAATCCTTTATTTAAAAAGGTTTTAAGGTTTGTTTTTTAAAAAAAGATGAATTGAGGTGAGTTTGATGTGGCGGATACGTCTGATTAAAAATTTTTTTGTTGTAATTTTATTGGGAGGGTCAATTATTTTTCCAACTTCAGTACAGGTAATGTCTAATCATATATATGAGAAGGAAGTACATCCTGGCTTTACGGGATATGAGTTATTTAAAAGTAACGATTTGCTCGATTCGATAGCTATTCCGGAAGTTTTTGAAGAGAATGAAGAACTACAAGAAGATGATCCTCTATGGCTAGAAGAAATCGAGGAGGAAGAAGAACTCATCGAATTGCCAGTGCCAGAAGACGCTCAAGAAGAACAGAAACAAGAGGAGGAAAGGCAACAGCAGGAGAATGAGACACAACTGGATGAAGAGTCAATAGAATCAGAAAGCGGTTTAACGAAAGAAAAAATACTAGAAGAAGTGCAAGATGAAGGGATTGCTAGGGAATTAATACCTGGAGCAAGAACTTTGTTTTCCGGACAGTTAGGTTCCATTCCTTGGGTAGTCGATGCACAAGGGAAGCTGATCCTTGGATCTGGTGTCTTTGATGAGACGAACAATATTGGAGGACGGTATGCAGCGACAGATTATTTCAACCATCCCATGTATAGCCAAGCGATTACAAGCGTGCAATTAACTGGACCAATCGCATTGCGTGAGTTAAACGGTAGTTTGAATATAAGTGGTGATATACGCAGAGGATTTTTTACTGACCTACGCAATGTAAGAGAAATTGAGGGAATCGAATTTCTAGATACAAGTGGATTACGTGAAATGTCATTCATGTTTGCGAATATGTCAGCATTGACCAGCCTAGATGTATCTGGTTTTGATACAAGTAATGTAAGGAATATGCAGGAAATGTTCCAAAATATGAGTAGTCTAACCGAGCTAGATGTGTCTGGCTTTGATACGTATAATGTCTGGTCCATGCAAGGAATGTTCCAAAATATGAGTAGTCTAACCGAACTAGATGTTTCTAGCTTTGATACAACGAATTTATTTAGCATGACAAGAATGTTTGAAGGAGCAACTGGTTTGACGAGATTAGACGTGTCAGGACTGGATACAGGTAATGTAGTAAGTATGATAGATATGTTTCGAAATGTGAGTAGAGTAACAGAACTAAATGTGTCTGGCTTTGATACAAGTCAAGTGATACTTATGCAAGGGATGTTTGATGGAGCAACGAACTTAATGAAATTAGATGTGTCTAACTTTGACACAAGCCTTGTAGAAAACATGCAAGGGATGTTTCGAAATGTAAATAGTATAAGAGAATTAGACGTTTCAGGATTTGACACAAGTAGTGTAAGAAACATGTCCAATATGTTTCAAAATATGAGAAGTGTCAGAGAATTAGATGTTTCCAGTTTTGATACAAGTCTGGTAGAAAACATGACAAACATGTTTACTAATGTGAGTAGTGTAACAGAATTAGATGTGTCTGGCTTTGATACTAGCAACGTAACAATGATGTCTACTATGTTTGCTGGAATGAGTAGTGTAAGAAAATTAGATGCCTCTAGCTTTGATACATCTAATATTGAAACTATGATCAACTTGTTCAGTGGCTTAAGTAATGCAACGGAACTAAATGTCTCTAACTTCAATACCAGTAGGGTAGTAAACATGAGCAACATGTTTAATGGAATGGGTAGTTTGGTCGAACTAGATGTGTCTAGTTTTGATACCAGTAGGGTAGTAACCATGACTAATATGTTTAATGGAATGAGTAGTTTAGTCCAACTAGATGCCTCTAGTTTTGATACCAGGAATGTAGTAAATATGAGCAATATGTTTAATGGAATGAGTAGTTTGACCGAACTAGATGTGTCTGGTTTTGATACAGGAAATGTAACAAATATGTCTCAAATGTTTATGGGAGTGAGTAGTTTGACCGACTTAGATGTGTCTAGTTTTGTTACACATAACGTGACAAATATGCAACGAATGTTTAATGGAATGAGTAGTTTAACGAAATTAGATATCTCTAGGCTAACAGACAGGGGGAACCCCTTGAATATGTTCAGTGGGGCACCAATCAAAGAACTGACAATAGGAAGTAACTTAAGCTTTATAGCTGGCCGCTTTAATGGTTTATGGGAATTGCCAACAACAGCCACTCATCGTCCTTTTTGGCGAAATGTTGGGACTGGAACCTCTGAACAGCCAAATGGTTCGTTTATGCTAAGTACTTCACAACTGATTGAGCTACAAAATACGAATCCAATGGCAGAAACATGGGTGCAACAACCACGAAATTTTGTTCCGTTGACTGTCGAAGTAGAAGGTTCTGGAGCAGTTACTCCAACAGGAAGAGAGACGGTTGAAGGTTGGGAGTATACAGATATCACTGCAATGCCCGCACAAGGTTGGCGCTTCTCACATTGGGAAGTAACTAGTGGAGATGGCAAAGTTACGGAGAACGATCAAGCTGTAACAACTGTATTGATGGGGGATACAGCGACGACTTTGACGGCTGTTTTTGAAGATTTGACACCAATGTTATCCGTAAGAATTCCTTCAGCTGCTGTGTTTGGCACCACTGCTGATACTGGTCATACCATGATTACCTCTCCAGATTATGAAGTGCAAAATCTATCTCCTTTTAAAATTGGTGTGGATATGCGGACACTAGAATCATTGGATAATATGGAGATCATACAACAATTGAATCTTGTAGTGAATAACAACGTGACAGAATTGATCAATCAAGGCATTCCAAGCAAAACAGAGGCAGTATCTTTATTCAATTTAGATACCAATGTGACGAATACTTTTTCTTTCACGGGTACTGCAAATTTGTTACCATACGGGGTCAGTCAAATAAATCCAACTTTTAATATGATTCTCCGTTTTGTGGCGGAACCTTGATCTGGCAAGAGATGGATAAATTTTTAATACACGGGGAGATAGAATTTTTATCTATAAATTGCACATAAAGTTAACGATTGATCCAGTGGTTTCTTGTTCATAGTGGAAGTCTGAGGGTGAAAAATTAATCAATAAATGGATTGGCTACTTTCGGGCAGAACTAAAACTTATGAGAATCGATTTTCGATAAAAAGTATAGTGGAAATCAGGTAGCGCTTATTTAGAAATGGAGTATAGATAGATGGAAAATAAAACAAAAAAAAGATGGCTGACATTTTTACTGCTTCTTTTCGGACTGTTAGGGATTTTACTATACGTTTCAAATGGAAAAGAAGAAGCAGTCCCGTTAGTCAGTGCAGACTTGTTACCAGGTTTAAGAGATGCAAGCGACATTGAAATTGCGGAACGAGCGCAAGAGATTGCAGATGCCAACTACTTCACCTTGCAAATTGCTCCTTTTGCTGTTTTTGATAATGGGGAATCAGAAGGGTCGATCGAGATTGTGAATCCAGGAACCAATGTCTATCCAATCGCAGTAGATCTCTCATTGGCAGACACAGAAGAGGTCATTTACTCTTCAGGTGCCATTCATCCAAATCAGCAAATCATTGGTGCAAAATTAGATAAGCCACTTGAGAAAGGGGAATATCTAGCAGTTGCTCGCATCAATATCTATGATCCAGAAACGAATGAACGCCAAGGAATCACAGAAGCAGAGATTACCATTACTATCAACAATTAAATAGTTCAAGTGATTATCTAAAGAAAGGAGGAATTGAATGCGTAAAGTGGCTCAACTTCTATTGTTTGCAGGAGTTATCTTTTTAGCAGGTTCTAGCTACTTTGTCCATGCTTCAGAAGATCGATCATTCTTCAAGCGTGTGGAAGGGCAAATCGGAAGTACCCACACACCCCAAGAACCAGATTCGGGAACAAGTAGTGAAGCAGGGGCAGATAATGGAACAAGCGGAAATAATAGAGATGTTTTAGTCGTAGACACCTCAAAATTACCGAATCGCACACAAAGTAAGCCGAGCTTATTTGCCAACCTACCGAAAACTGGAAGCAAAGGCAACTTATGGATACAACTAGCCGGAATCCTTTTAATCTTATTCAGTAGCCAATTCATTTTTTCAAAAAAGAGGAGTAAAGATAAAGATGTTCTGTACATTTAGGAACAAAATAATTATATCTATATACAACAAAATGATACGAATTTAGCACACAAATATGAAATCATCGTCCGTATCATCTAGCAGCTTCTACCAGTTTATTGCATGGTTTACGTCCAGCCAAGTAATTTTGTAACAAACCAAGTGAAGTAGCCACTTGTAGCGTCACCACACCGTCTATTTTGATCAACATCATAAGTCTATATCCACTATAAATATCATATCTTAATGGCGGTTGATCAAGATAAAATCACTTTAATCAAGTTGATAAAACAAGTTCAAAGATTAGGGAAAAACTGTATAAACTGGTAGCAGCTGTTACATGATGCGAACGATGATTTCTTGTTTGCAAATAAAAAAAGAACATAAGGAGAGAAATTTTAATGAAGACATATACTAAATTATTCGGAACAGTTGCAATGATGGGAACGTTATTAGGTGCAGGTGCTGCTTCTGTCGCAGCCACTACATTCAATGGACAGGCAGACGGGAATATTCCAGTTACAGGACGGGTTGGTTTAGATAATACCGTCGATCCTGGTGTCAATCCACCGACAAATCCAGATGAAATGATCAACGTAACAGTGCCAACATCAGCGGTCTTTTTTACAACTGGTGCATCTGGGCATACTGATATTGAATCACCAAGCTATACTGTTACAAATAATTCAGCGTGGGATGTAAATATCAATGTTACTGAATTAGCAAATCCTGTGGAGTTCCAAAGTTTAGATTCTTTGACTTTATCAGTAGACGTGGGTGGAGCATCTAGTATAGTACCAATTGTAGCAACTGGTTCACCACTCAACAATTCAGCATCATTTATGTCACTGACAAGAAATGCTGCAGAAGGTGGAACGAATCCAGTAGGAAACTTTAATTTTGTGGGGACTGCTATTCCAAATACAAATACGTCAGATGTGATCGTTCCGACGTTTGATATGGTGTTACAATTCCAAGCAGTTGTGCCAAGTCCGTAACATAAACTAGTTAATAACCATCACCCACACTAAAAGTATCTAGGGGAGGTTGCTTTTAGACAAATAGATAAAAAATAGAACAAATCTAGCAATATGTAAATCATGAATAATTGAGTGTGAAAGTAGGATGCAATGGCTCCAACAATAGCATCCTACTTTCTACATAGGAAAAAACATAAAAATGATGGACAATAAAAAAACAATATTTATTGTTCCCGTTTACTTGAATGAAAGTTATCGATATCTTTGTCTAAAAAAGAGGTTTCTTTCTTAGGTAAAATCAATAAATTTATAATTGTGACAAGCTAAAACACCTATGCAAATAGCACAGGGCAGACGACTAGGTCTCGTCCATGTAGTTCCGGTTTGAAATTCGTTGAGAATGAATTATTACGGAGATGCCATAAATGGTCATTTTAAAAGTTCAGTTCTTAAATAAGCACTTATTTATGTATTACATATCTCTCTACTATCTCAAAATAAGATTAACAAATTCTATTTTTATGAAGTGTCTGTGTTTCAATAGCGTTTTTTTCTAACTAAAACGAAATTCGTGATTAGTATCAGAAATATGTTAACAGTCACGAGAGTACCAATCCCATTGATGAAAGTAATATTAGATGATTTTAAAGGTTCAAATCCTGTGCCACCTAAAATTACTTGTTGAAAATCAACATAAGACGTTGGGAGATATTGTAGTAAACTATTATCATTGTGTTCTCCTGATGAAATATTATAATTCGTCATGAAAAGCAAAAGTAAAATACTACCTACATTAACCAAATAATTACCCGTGAATATAGATAAAAAGAAACTAATTAAAAGCAAAAGTAAAATCCATAGGATAATAAAAATGATAGTTTGAAAGAAAAAGGTGGATAGTGGAAGTATGGTTACATCATTATTAATGATTGTTGCGATTGGGTAGTTAAAGTTGCCTATACCATTTTTTATAGCAACAATCAAAGAGACCAATACTAAAGGTAAAAGAACACTTAACGAAGAAAATAGAAAGTAAGAAAAAAAGCGAACTATATTTTTGGAAACTAGTCTTTTGGGAATTATATTTATTAAAACAATGTATTGCTTCCTTTTCTCATACGAAGTGATTGTTGCAGCAAGAATGGCTGAAATAGCGAGAAACAAGATACTAGGAATAGCGCCAGAAAAAATAAGTTCATAATAATTTGCTAAAGGAAGTACCTTCGTACTTTCTAAAGGAATCAGGGGATAATTATTTTTATGTAAATATTTTAATTTAGCAACAATTTTTTTTTGTTCAATAATAGGTATCCCAACTAATTTGCCGGATAACATGTCTTCCAAATTCTTTTTTTCAAAAATATATTTGCTTTCGACAATCTTATTTGAGTCTTGCGACTGTATTGCTGATATTACTGCCTCAATATTTTTATTTGCAACTTTTAGATCTTCTATAGTTGCGAATGCTGTATCATCATTTTTTATCGCATTAATCGTCTGCTCATTAGTAAATTGATTAGCTTTTAGTTCATCAATCTCACTCCAAGGACTTTCCCTATGAAAAAATACAGGGATCAACAATAAGAGTGTTAGAACTATAAATGGTAAGTAATTTATCTTATTTTTTATTAGGTTTATACATTCAAATTTAAGTAAATTCATTTTTTATCCCCCGTATAATTGTTTATAGAGCGCCAATATATCATCCATATTTTTCGTATCTTTTTCTATTTTTCCATTTTTTAAAAAGACGACTCTATTACAGATTGCTTGAATATTAGCAATATCATGGGAGGAAAAAAGAATAATTTTCTTTTTGTAAGCTAAATTTCGAATGATTGCATTCGTGATTTCTATACTCCCGGGATCTAAACCATTTAGAGGTTCATCAAATAATAAGACTGGTGCATCACTAATTAAATACGTTGCTAACAATGCATGTTGTTTCATACCTAATGATAATTTTTTTATAGGAAGAGTTTGATATTTATGTATTTTTAAAATATTGATTACTTCATCTACAGCAATTTTGCTCTGCCAATTTTTCTTAATCAATAATAAGTGATCTAAAATGTTTAAATGCCCAAACAAATTATTTGAACTCTCTAAATAAAAAAATGAACGTTTAAAGTTTAGTGAATGGGGAGAAAAGCTATTGATTTCTAGTTTTCTATATGTAGAGGGGAATAAGTGTGCTATTCCGTTCAATAAAGTTGTCTTACCGGTACCATTTGGAGCAACTAATGCGACTATTTCGCCACCCACAATCGATAAATCTAGATCATCAATTATTTTTTTCTTTCCTCTTTTTATAGTCATATTCTCAATAAAAACCGACATAAAAGCCTCCGTTTCGACTCGCTCCGCTATTCGAGTCATATAGTAGTGAAAACGAGAGCGGATTCTCGTTATATTGGCTCCAAGACTAGGAATACGGATAAATTATTTGTTACTATGTAATAATAGAGTAGCTTGTCATCATGTAAAAAAACATTTCAACAATAAGCTATTCACAAGAATTTTGAAAATTATTTAGTCTGTCTAAAGATTTATACTAGGAGACGATAGGGTTAAAGCTTGTTTGTAAAAATCATACGACCCTTTAACTTATTGTATCAATCTAATATGAAAGCGCAATCTTTTTTTGTCTAAATTATAGAATATAGCTTAGATCAGTAGCTTATCCTAAAGAAACCTAATATTACGCTCCAAGCTATATTTTCTTTACTTCTAGTGCCGCTTTTTTTCGAGAGATAGATGGCAGAGTTTTAAAATATAAATTTATTTTCCACTAATTGATTTGTTCGATAGGGACAGGTTGATTTGAAAGAAAGCGTAAATAGTCTGGATCAAAATTTAGATCGGTAATTAGAGATTTTATCTGAGTGTAATAAAATTTTTTACTGCTAAGTTAACTAGATAAGATACAAATCAAGTAACATTCCAAGAAATGATAGAATTTATTCGTGAAGATGATATTGTTGTAGTAACTGAATTAAAAAAGGTACTTCGACAAGTAGTGTTGGTGAGTTCAAATTGAAAGAATTTCATCGTGAAGCAATCGAAGCAGGAATACGCTTCGATCAATTCTTTTTTGTTTTGGATGGATTTTGGAAAATCAAGCTCTGTACCAAGAAAATACGGTTACGAGAATGAAGGAAATTAGGATAACTATAAGGTGTTTGGAAAGCATTTTTGATTCCTTTTCTATATTTATTTAAGAAAGTGAGTTTCTTACGAAAGCACTCAGAAATCAGTGTGTCTAAGGTATTCACCAGTTCGGAAAAAGTAGATTGTATCTTTTTTGGGTGATAGAGAAGGAGTGAATAAGTGTTATAAGCTAACCTCAATGTGGAATCATAGCATAGTAATTTATTGACGATAGCTTTTTCAGTCATTGGATGCTAATTCTACCATGATTTTTTTTTTAAGCCGGGAAAGTTGCGCCACACTCTTTACATAGAAATCGATTTTTTTAGTTTTAAGATCGTTTTACGTGAATGGTTCGATAATAATTGAATCACGTAGAAGATAATGCCTCCTTCTTTCTTTTCAGAAAGCTAATTTGTGGGGAAATGATATTTTTATCTGTTAAATCGAGTAATTTTTTAATATGCTAGTCCATGGAGGTATTCTTTCTTGATGAGTTTGTTTTAGTCGACTTAATTCTATCAATTTGGATATCTCTTTTTCTGTCTTTTTTTACAAAAAATAGTGTTAGCAGAAAACAAAATTGTTTTCCATCAACACTAGATATTGTAGAATCATAATTCTTTCATAGGGTCAGAAACTTAACAGTTTCTGATCCTTATTTTTTCCTAATTTACTTGACTCAATCGACTATCTAGGAAATCCGAAAACTCTTATCTCTTTAGTAAGATTATTTTTAAATAATTTATTTTTCTTGCTCATTATTCTAAATTTGCACATCGACATGAAAATTTCGATTATTCAATTTATATAGGATCTTGTAATATAAGAGATGCAAATGAGGCTTCAAGTTGATCCTTATTTTGTTTAATGATTTGTATCGAAAACCATCGTTTTTCAGAATTTATATTCGTTATCTATATTCTGAAATAGAAAGACTAATTTAATAACTTTTTTTTAAGACATTTGATTCTATCGAATGTCTTTTTTTGTTTCCTTAAAAACGATGAGTTTTGAGAAGAACATTAAAGGAGGAGGGAATATGCGAAAAACGGTCGGCCAAATAATCGCTCTATGTTTCCTGATAATAGCGATGCAGTTTCCGTTGCTGGTTTATGGTACACAGGTCCAATCCGTTGAGTCAGAAGGATCGATTGGATTTACCGGGGCCTATGAACCAATCGGTCCGCCAGACCCACCACCTAGCACCAGCCCACAAAAGCCAGACGGTACTTTGCCGAAAACCAATATGATTGGTAGCACACTTGGACTACGGATCGGCAGTTTCTTAGTGGGTGGCGTTTTATTAGTTTTGGGGTACAAAAGAAGAAAAGCAACACAAAAAACAATTAAATGAAAGTAGGAATTTAAGAATGAAATTTATCCGTTTAGCAACTGTAGCTGCATTATCAACAACAATTTTTGCCGGAGGCGTACAAGCCTTCGCCGAAGAAACTGATCAAGAGAAGGAAACACAAGAAGTTCGCAAAACAACCACTGAGGGTCAAATCACCTTCACGCCAGGAAATGATGACACAGTCGTTGATCCTGGACCGGATGGCCCTGAGGTAACTATTCCGCCAGTCACTGGTCCTGATGGGCAAAACAAAGGACCTTTAACAATCGCAACTGTGCCAACAATGAACTTCGGTTCACAAATTATTTCAACTACAGATGAGCATTACAATATGGTCGCTGAAAGACAACAAAAAACAGGAACGGCAGGTGAAGAAAATAAAGTTCCTTATGTAAGTTTGGCACAAGTCCAAGACACCCGCGGTACTAATGAAGGATGGGAATTAAGTGTAAGTTTAACAGAATTCCAAGCTCCTACGGATACATTAAACAAGGTATTAAAAGGCGCAAAAATCACGTTATTCGATCCGGCCCTTCTTTACAGTGTTAACGATGAAAATCAGGCGCCTACTATTCACTCAAGCGGGTTAGAATTGATTCCAAACAATGATTCAGTGCCAATTATGACTGCAGCGGCTAAAAAAGGGAGTGGAACTTCGACTACTGTTTGGGGAGACCATGACGCGATCGCAAAACAAGTAGAAGATGGGGTAGATGTTGTAGAAAATGAGGCAATCCAACTGTTTGTTCCTGGCTCGACTGCCAAAGATGCAGTAACGTATACCTCTACATTGACATGGGAATTAGAACTAACACCTGATAATGAAGCACCTGATGTGGTTTAAGAAGTAACCATTTCCATGTTCCATTAGTCACTGGCAGCGTTACAGATTTCTGTGGCGTTGCTTTTTTTAGAAAGGATTATGACAAATGAGACACAAACGATCAATCCAAAGTGAGCTGTTGCTTCTAGCATTGCTTTTCTTTTTCTTGCCCGTTTCAGCCCAAGCTGAAGAGACGGCCTTAAATACACACGTCACTCCGATTTTCCCAGAAAGCCAAGTAGACGAAAGCAAAGGCTATTACGAGCTGTTACTCGCTCCTAAACAGAAAGAAATCTTGCAGCTGAAAGTCGGCAATTCCAGTTCAGAACCAATTTACGTTCAGGTGACACCACATACGGCTTATACGAATACTTTAGGGAATGTCGAGTATGGCAAAGATGCCGAAGAAGCGGATCCGAACTTGATCCACTCCTTGGATGAGCTGATGACTCCTTCGGAGGTCATTACACTCGCAGGAAAAGAAACAAAGGTCATAGACATTCCTTTACAGATGCCTAAAGACGCCTTTGAAGGGTATTTAGCTGGCGGTTTACGAATCACCGAGGTAAAAGAAGAGGAAGAAAGTGAAGCCCCAGAAGGAGAAGGGGTCGCGATCAAGAATGAATTTGCCCATGTGGTCGGTGTGGTCGTCAGTAATACCCGAGACTCGGTGCAACCGGAGTTGGAACTATTAGATGTGTTTGCGGATCAATTGAACTATCGCAATGTGATCAGTGCCACGCTACAAAACTTTACGCCCACTTTTGTCAATCAATTGGCGGTGGAAGCTACCGTGAAACGAGCAGGGGAGAACGAGGTGCTCTATAAGGCTGAGAAAGAAATGATGCAGATGGCGCCGAATTCAAACTTTAACTTTCCGATTTCTTTAGAAGGAGATCGTTTTCGTAGCGGTAACTACGTGTTAGAACTAACGGCAAAGTCAGGAGAAAATGAATGGTCCTGGACGCGTGAATTTACGATTGAAGCCGAAGAAGCCCGCAAGTTAAATCGAGAAGACGTAACGATTGATTCTGGTATCAATTGGTGGATGATTGGTGTGATTATATTGATCCTTATTTTGTTTGGTTTTATCATCTATTTGATTGTTCAAAAGAAACACAATACTGAAAAAGGACAATCCAAATAGGAGGAAACAAGATAAATGAAGAGTAAGAGAATCAAAGGAATACTTGTATTTGGGATAGCTGTTTTTTCACTGCAGCCAGTCTGTATGCCAGTAGGTATGGTTTATGCTAAAATGATGGCTACTCAAGAAGAAGCACCCGAACAAGCAGATCTGCCAGCTCTACCTAGCTTTTTAGAAACAACTGAAGAAACGAACCCACGATTTTTCTTCCAACAATCGTACATGCAAGGAACCGTCAATGAACAGATCAACGTGACGATTTCTTCTGATCAAGCAGCTTCTGAAGTACGAGTTAGATTACCCGAAGCAGGACAAGTACTTAACGAGCAACTACCAGCCGGTGTTTCAATAGAACAGGAGACCCACTCTAAAGAGTGGGTAATGCAAACGCAGCGTGCGCAAAATACGTTTATCCTTCCTCTAGTATTTGAATTCGAAGGAAACTACGAATTATCTGTGGAAGAAACGACGGCCTATCTAGAAATTAGTGAACAAGAAGATGAGCAATTAGATATTATAGACGAGCCATCGGAAGAGAATAGAACAGAAATAGTTGAAGACGACTCGACGAAAGATCTTCCAGAAGAAACACAAGGTATCCCTGGTAAAGGCGCTGCTTCATTTAAAAGCGAAAAAAATGCTACAACAATAGAAAATCCAGATTACTTACCGATTGTTCATTTGGTTAAGGACACTGAATCAGGTGTACTAGTGGCTTCTGAAATTGACACATCATACGGTATATTTTTATATCCAACTACAATTATGACAAAATCTCCAGATAATAATAATATCTTAGGAAATCAAGCTCTGCAATTTATTTCAACTACCGGTGGAGAACGGGGGGTAGAACTTAGTGCTCCTCTATACAGTAACACTAACTATACTATGCAAGTTAGAGGTCGATTGTCTAATCCTTCGCTTGGCGAGATGAGCCCCTCATCTCCTGTCAGATATGGGGTGAAAACAGGTCATACAGAGATTTATGCTTCCGATTTTACTCAAAGTTATTCTAATCGAGCAATCAGTTTCACATCAAATAATCGATTTCATAACTATCAAACAATCCCGAGTGAACGTACGATATTTTATTTATATGATAGGTCATCAAATCAAGGTGGTTTTTGGAGCAGAGTAACATTCGTGAGAATGATCCCAAATACACCGATGATCTCGTTTGTAGGTGATTCATATTTAGATGTTAATTTATCAGAAGTAATTGGAAAAACAAATGAACAAATTGTTGAAGATTTTTCAAAGGAGATTGAAGAAAAATTAAAAACAATTGCTGTAGACTCAAACAATAATAATAATATAATTTCTTCAGTGGATATAGAATCTATAGAGGACTCATTTAAAGTAGTATGTCGTAATAGTAAAGAAATCAAAGTTAATACTAAAGCTGCAAAATGGGGTGAAGTAGGTTTGAATAGCTTCACAATAAATATTATTGACGATACCATATTACCATTAGACCCATTGAATCCAGAAATCGAAGTCGATCCAGAGAACAAACCTGTGCTTGAAGAAGAACAAGGCTTATTAAGTATTGATTTTGCTTCTCAATTTCGGTTTGGTAAACAAGCAATTTCTGCTCAGGCCAAGTGCTATTATGCGCAACCACAACGTTTATTGAATCTTGATGGGACCGTCAATGACGCCGAAGAACGGCCCAATTATATCCAAGTCAGCGATCGTCGCCCAGAAGAAGAGCGCCACGGCTGGCAATTAGCAGTCACTCAAAACAGTCAATTTTCAGATCGTCAAGACAATCAACTTAGAGGCGCACGTTTGTTGCTTAATAACCAACAACTTGCATCTGTCCAAGAAACAGGCGAACCGATGCTACAAAACGAAGACGGCGTTGTATTGATCCCAGAAGAAAAGACGACCCTTGTGAGTGCACGAGAAGGCCAAGGCGTAGGGTCGTGGGTCTATCGTTTTGGTGATGGAGAAAGTGCAGGAGAAAGTGTGGCCCTTGAAGTGCCGCCAACGGCAGATCCAAGAGCAACGATCTATCAAACAACCCTCACGTGGGAATTAAGTACCGTTCCCGACAATTAGCCGAAAAAAACGATGCAGGCGTTGTTTCATCAGTTAGTCTTTACTGCTAACGATTGCAACCGTTCCAATGATGAACTTTGGTTCACAAATCATCTCGACTACGGATGAATATTACAACATGGTCGCTGAGTTGCAAAAAAAGACAGGGACCACTGGCGAAGAAAATATGATGCCTTATGTAAGTATGGTACAAGTCCAGGACACCCGCGGTACCAATGAAGGATGGGAACTACGTGTAAGTCTAAATGAATTTCAAGCACTTACGGAAAACCTAAATAAAGTACTAAAGGGTGTGAAAATCACGTTACTCGATCCGACCCTTCTTTACAGTATCAATGATGACGCTCTGGTATCGTCCATTCATGCAAGCGGGTTAGAATTGATTCCAAATACTGATGCCTACCAATTATGACAGTCGGTAACCACAAATGTAGCGGAACCTCTACTGTTGTCTGTGGGGGATATTGAGGCGATCCAACTATTCGTTTCTGGTTCGAACGCCAAAGATGCGGTAACGTATACTTTTACATTGACATGAGAGATGGGACAGATACCAGATAATACGCTTTAAGAATTAACGATTCCTATTTCTATGTTCCATTAGTCACTAGCAGCGTTACAGATTTCTTTGGCACTGCCTTTTTTAGAAAGGATTACGATAAATGAGATATAAACAAGCTATGCCAAAAAGACTGTTGTTCCTAGCAGTACTTTTGTGTTTCTTGCCACTTTCAGCCCAAGCTGAAGAGACGGCCTTAAATACACACGTCACTCCGATTTTCCCAGAAAGTCAAGTAGACGAAAGCAAAGGCTATTACGAGCTGTTACTCGCTCCTAAACAGAAAGAAACCTTGCAGCTGAAAGTCGGCAATTCCAGTTCAGAACCAATTTACGTTCAGGTGACACCACATACGGCTTATACGAATACTTTAGGGAATGTCGAGTATGGCAAAGATGCCGAAGAAGCGGATCCGACCTTGATCCACTCCTTGGATGAGCTGATGACTCCTTCGGAGGTCATTACATTAGCTGGGAATGAAACAAAGGTTATAGAAATTCCTCTTCAAATGCCTAAAGACGCCTTTGAAGGGTATTTAGCTGGCGGTTTACGAATCACCGAAGTGAAAGAAGAGGAAGAAAGTGAAGCCCCAGAAGGAGAAGGGGTCGCGATCAAGAATGAATTTGCCAATGTGGTAGGTGTGGTCGTCAGTAATAACAGAGACTCGGTGCAACCGGAGTTGGAACTATTGGATGTCTTTGCGGATCAATTGAATTACCGCAATGTGATCAGCGCCACTTTACAAAACTTTACGCCCACTTTTGTTAATCAATTGGCGGTGGAAGCTACCGTGAAACGAGCAGGAGAGAACGACGTTCTCTATAAGGCGGAAAAAGAAATGATGCAGATGGCGCCGAATTCAAACTTTAACTTTCCGATTTCTTTAGAAGGAGATCGTTTTCGTAGCGGTAACTACGTGTTAGAACTAACGGCAAAGTCAGGAGAAAATGAATGGTCTTGGACGCGAGAGTTTACGATTGATGCCGACGATGCCCGTAAGTTGAATCGTGAAGACGTGATGATCGACAATAGTCCAAATTGGTGGATGATCGGTACGATTATTTTGTTGACTCTATTGGTCGTGATTCTGCTTTATCTCACTCTAAAGAAAAGAAGGCAAGAAAAAGAGTAAGGAGGAATATAGCGTGAACTTTCGCAAACAAGCTGTGGTATGTACTACACTCTTACTATTGGCACATATGATACCATTGGGAATCACACGAGGCTATGCAGAAACGAATGGACCAGTAGATGAGCAGGCATTCACTGCTTTTCGCAGCCATCTACCAGATTATGTAGCAATGAGCACCGCTGTTGCACCAATCAAGGAAGCACAGCCAGTGGTTCAAGAGTTTTCATTTGTAGAAAAGACTTTTCAGACTGTCACGAACCAACCTGTTATTTTGCGTTTTAAAAGTACCTATCCTGCAGATGAGGTTCTGGTGCGGGTACCGAAGGAAGGACAAATACTGGCAAGTCATTTTTCTGATGGAGAGTCCATCACTCATTCTCATGGAGAGTACTGGACACTTCATACAGAAGAGAAAAAGAGAGAATTTACTCTTCCTATAGTGTTTGAGACAGCGGGACAGTATTTTATTACCGTTGATCATGACGCAGATCATTTTTATCTAGAAGTGGCAGGATCAAGTATAGATAATCCTACTAGATCAGAACTGGTTTCTGAGCAAGCTTTAGCTGTTGAGGAAGATGAATTGGATGACGCAGCAAGCTTGGAACAAGAAAGTTTTGGTGAATATAAAACCGCACAAGAAGAAAATACCTTACCATACGTGCTTCAACCGATTATGGCTGAAGAAAAAAATTTGAGGATTCCAGATGGATTACTACAGGAAGAAGATAATAGAATTCTGGAACAAATACAAGCTCCTGAAAATAGAGCGATTCGTTATGCTTCCAACTGGTCTCAGTTTCGATCTGCTTGGAATAGATCGGATACTACACAGATTATTTTCACGAATTCTATTGATCTTGGTACTTCAGGGGGATTATTGACCAGTTTAAATACGCGAACAGCTAGTGTTACACTTATTGGATCCACTAGTACATCCTTTGGGTTAGATACTCGGACACAAACTTTAAAATTATCTGGAACAGCTAATTTTACTATCTCAAATATGACTTTAAGTAGTCAGACATTTAATAGTAACATTTATACAATCGATCACTCTGGTACGGGAAAAATTTCATTCATTAATAATTCAACCGAAATGAGTTCAGCTTCTATTCAAGCTAGAAATATTTTGATTGAATCCGGAAGTTTAATATATGGAAGAGTGAATTTAACAAATCAAGGGACGTTAGAAATCTTTAGCAACGGTGGCACGACTAGATCAACAGGCATAGTTAGGAACAATAGTAGAAGTTCAGAATTAACAACATCGGGTACTGGCCATAATATATATATAAAAGGAAATGATTTCTTGGTGAGAGATGGAACTACAGTAAATGGTCGTTCTTGGGAGACAGTAGATCTCCATCTGAGTGGTATTAGTGCATCTGCAATAAATTCTGCGATAACTACCCCAGATGATTTTTCATCACGTTATTTGGGTTTGAGTGGCTCCGATAAAACGATTGTTCTGAACGGTAGATCATCTGCTGGATGGGTCAATCCACCACTTCCATCCTTCCGTCTCGCATTTCAAGCTAGTCCAAATAATGGGGGAACGCCTACCGCTGCTGCCACAATGATTACTCAAGGATCTACCACAACGATTCAAGCTAATCCCAACGAAAAATTCAACTTTGTTCATTGGAAAATTGTTTCAGGTACAGGAAGTAGTGTCGCAGAGGATACAAGCGCAACTACTACTTTTACAATGGGGACTGCTGATACGGTTGTACAAGCAGTCTATCAAAAGAAACAAGGCGGAGACATAACGGTTGAATATGTCGATAATGCTCTAAAGGAACTGACAGAACCAGAGATTATCAGCGGACTGATTGATGAAGAATATGAGACTAAGCCCAAAGAAATTGACGGGTACACTTTAACTGAAGTACCCAAAAATGCATCAGGACGATTTACCGAAGAGGCCCAGAAAGTTACTTACGTTTACACGAAAGATGCCCTAGATCCTGTGTTACCAGTCGATCCATTGGCACCCGAAAAAGAAGTTGATCCAGAAAATCCACCAGAACTTCCTGAAGATCAAGGGACACTGAGTATTGATTTTGCGTCAAGCTTTTCATTTGGAACCCAAGGCATTTCTGCGCAGACCAAGCGCTATTATGCACAACGCCAACGCTTGTTGAATCCTGATGGAACCGTTAATGAATCCGAAGAACGCCCCAACTACATCCAAGTCAGTGATCGACGGCCAGAAGATGAACGTCACGGCTGGCAATTAGCGGTTACACAGAACAATCAGTTTACGGATCTACAGGAAAATGAATTACGAGGCGCACGCTTGATGTTGACCAACCAACAATTTGCGTCCGTCCAAGGAATGGGTGAACCCATGCTCAATAATCCAGACGGTGTCACCTTAATTCCTGGGGAAAAGACCGATCTTTTGACCGCGCTCGATGGTCAAGGAGCAGGTACTTGGGTCTATCGGTTTGGTGGCGGTGAAACTGCAAGCGAAAGTGTGGCACTTGAAGTGCCGCCAACAGCGAATCCAAGAGTAACCACCTATCAAACGACCCTTACGTGGGAATTGAGTGCAGTTCCCGACAATTAGTTGAAAAAGAAAAGGGCTGCGGCTCTTTTCTTTTTCTTCACAGAAAGAAAAAATTCAGAATTTATTTTATCATTTAGTCTTTATTACCAAAGACTATGTGTGGAGTAATATTTTTAGGACTATCAGAAAAAGAGTGCATCATAGCTCAGACTCTAATCAATCAAACTGGCTTTGGACGTCGAATAATCATGTAATACATATAAGTAGAAAAAGATTATTTCGATGAGATGCTCCAATTGGTCGGTAATGAAAAAGGTTACCAATTTTCTTTTTTTACGCGAAGGAGGTATTATGATAAGAAAGAAGCACTGATTCATGAAGAAAAGCCTTTTTTTGTTTGTGGATCAGTTAACTACGGGGAAAGAACTGACCATCCTTTATAGATGATTTTAGCGAATCAATTATGTTTCCTAAGCCATATCAAAGAAATGAATCAAGTCCCAAAAAGGGTACGCACAGGAAGGTTTGAATTAACAACTTTGCACACAAGAGAAACAATCTAACGAACATTGTGTGGTTATTGTGAAGGGAAAAGGAACAAAATGAAAAAGTGAGGGGATAGGTATGCGCGAATTACAAATTGCTTTTATTACGAATGCCGAGATCCGTCGCTGGATGCGGATTTTGACTATTATTGAACGAGAACACCACTTTACGATTGTTGCGGTGAGTGAACGATTGGAGATATCCCAACGAACGATGGTCAAAGATATCCAAGAAATAAAAAATCACTTTGGTGAGACCATTGAATTGCTTTCACTTTATAATGGCTTTCATTTTGAGGAACGTGATAGGATCGGGTACCAAGAAAAGAAAGAACAGCTGTTAGAAAACGAAGTACTCTTTGAAATTGTGGGGACGATTTTTTACGGGGAATTCGTCGCACTGTCTGACTTAGCACACCAGTACAGTTACGCAGAAAGTACACTGCGTCGGTTTTTAGTAAAAATTGAACCAATTTTGGCTGAATATGACTTATCATTAACCCTGACCCCCGTTAACTTTGTAGGTGAAGAAACTAACATCCGAAAGTTCTTTTTTGATTTTTACTACAGCAGTGAACAGACGCCATTTACGATTCGTCCACCAGAAGGGTTGCATACATTGATTCTGAACGAACTATCTAGCAAACTAGGAAGTTATGAACTGGGGACAGGGACGACCGCTTCCGCTTTTTATTACCATCTGTATATCACAATGGTTCGTGTCAACCAAGACCAGTTTATTTCATTACCTGAGTGGTTGAAGAACGTCGATTATCAGGAAAAAGATTTTCAGCTACTTTATTCTTTACAAACGAGTATCCATAAGGAGTATGAGATCTATCTGCCAAAGGAAGAATTTGCTTGGGTCCATCTATCGGTCATTTCCAAGCGAACGATTAATCGTGTAGATCAAGAACGTACATTTAGCCAACGATTCAACTGTTGGAAGGGTCTCGAGCAAGTCGTGTCAGATTATTTATCGGATCCGTTCTTTGCAAAATGGGATATCGACACATTAAGCCAATTTATGACGTCATTTTTTGTCTCACGTCTGATGAATGAAGCCCTGAGTCCAATATTGAATAGAGAGCTAGAGGAAATTCGATTGATGGTCAAGAAAACATACGGTAAGATTCATGAGATCAATTCATCCTTTTTACAAAAGCATGCGCATACGCTCAGCTTTTCAACTGTTACTTTTGAAGACGTGGCAGTCAGTTTTACGCTATACATGGACATGTTATTTCATTATTATCAACCAGTTAAACATGTTTTATTTTTACTGGAAGGGGATTATTTGGTGGTGCAATCGATTCGAATACAAGCGCAAGAACTTTTAGGTGATCACTATAATTTACTATTTATTTCATTGCAAGAAATGACACAAGAACGCTTGAGTGAAGCACATATTGATCTGATCGTAACGAACTACAGGCCATATCTCTTAGACTATGCATTGGAAACTGATTATGTTCTGATGAATAGTATTCCTACGGCGCAAGATTGGAAACGAGTCAAACACCTTTTGAATCCATTGATCGATCGAATCGTTTTTTAAAAGAAAGAAGGGAAAGAACCATGGCAGGATTTACTACAACCAAGACCTATTTGCAGGGCTTTTAGAAAATTTTTGAAGAAGCAGAAAATCAAGAAAGCCAAGTGCTGAAGGACTATTTATACACACAGACACAGAGATTGGAAAATTTAGTCACACAAATCTCTCACGATAACTTCTGGCAAGTCTGGCCAGAAATCTTAGGGATTGATGCTAAGCAAGGTCTGGTTACTGATTGATCGTCTTTGATGATTTTTTTAATGAGGTTATTATTATTCGAATCGTTGAAGATGATTATCGTACCTATTTCAAAGAATTGTGTGGGTATAATCTCCATATGGAACCGAAACATTCCATGATTTTCAATGTTTTATGATTATCAGCGAAAGGAAAAGCAAATCGCTAGGAAGAAAAATGAGCATAGTAATCATTATTTAAGAAACGAATTTTTTCAGGACTACAAATTCGTACTAAATGACTTTGAAGAGAAATTTGATGTATAAATTTTCATTTAATCGATCAGTTCATAACTACCTCCTACGCTCAGTTAATTAAGCCAAATAAAACGCTATCCTAAAGCCCATCAGAGTATAATATGGTGGGCTTTTTGTGGGTATTCATAAGATAATATATTCCTAGGAACATTTTAGTTGAGAAACCCTATCTCAAGTGATACTTAATCGAAGGGAAAGATTTTACGACCAATCATAAAAGGCTGAGGATAGAATCACGATCACCTGTTATCCTAATCAAGAACTTGAACGGAAATTTATGGAGGAAAAGTATCTTTTTGTTTATCAAAGAAGTAATTGGTCAATTTATCTAGTAACATTTTCAAGACATTTGATTCTATCAAATATTTTTTTCTTCTCCTTAAAAACGAAGATTTTTGAGACATACCAAGAGGGCGGGGAATAGAACAAAAAACTAGATATGAATCGTGAGGTGGATAAAACCAGTGAAGTAGCTAAAAAGAAAACTTTAGGTTTGCTAAAAAGAAATTGTCTAATAATACTCATAAGTATAGGAGCAAGATGTACAGATGATCAATACGAATATAAACGAAGGAACGGATTGGAAATTGAACTAGGGTGAGGAATTTACATGTCAGGCTAACACTTAGTTTTTGTTTTATGGAGAAAAAATGGAAAAAGGAGATATGATGAAACTACCTACATTGTTTTCTGCAGTATTGCTAATGAGTAGTACTGAAATCAACACGACGATGGCGTTCCAGCTGAGTTGTTTATGCAGAGACAGAGTCACTTTCTGAAATGAATCAACAAACATCAACTGAGGAAACGATGGATACTACTGTAGATCAACCTGAGGAACAAGATACAACTGAGCATAGTAGTGTAGAACAGACAACAGCATCAGAAGGAACAGATGACGCCACTACCTCTAGCCAAGAGGAACCGGAGGACGATGAGGTGATGCCATAGATCAATGCAGAAGACAAAGATGAGACAGAATCTGAAAATCAGCAAGTTGAACGCTTTGATATAGAAGACGCAAGGATCAAATTGATGGTAGTTAGTATTCATCTATAAAACAATGTAAATGGCCAATAAGGGTTTCGTTCAGCTATATTATCGCTATTGATTTGGAATCAACGTTTACTCAACATTCAGTAGGAGATATAAGTAACTTATCTTTTTTTCGATAGCTTTTTTATTACAGTAGTAATTTTTATAGTTAAGTCATTGTATAATTATCTCTACTCATATCTATGCTATAAATACATTATTGATATATATGAGTTTTTTATTAGATAGCTTATTGGGGGAATTATATGACTAGAAAAATTTACGGGTATGCCCGGGTTTCAACTAAACAGCAAGATCTTTCGCGGCAATTAGATTTATTAGAAACTTATCGCTGTGAAAAAATCTATACTGAAAAAATTAGTGGTGTCCGTGCAAGTCGTCCTGAACTAAATAAACTAAAAAAACGTGTAAAGTCCGGTGATCAAATAGTTATTGAGAGCTTCTCACGGTTTGGTCGTAGCACAAAAGATTTAATTAACCTTGTTTATTTTTTTGAAAAAAAAGGAGTTAAAATAATCAGTATCAAAGAAAATTTTGATACTCAAACTCCTCAGGGGAAATTAATGATCACTGTTTTCCAAGCTTTTAGTCAATTTGAACGAGATATTATTGTTGAACGAACCCTTGAAGGATTAAACTCTGCACGAGCACGAGGAAAGGTTGGCGGTCGTCCAAAAATCGATCAAGATGTTCTTCAAGAATCACTCTCATTGCACCTTGTCAAAGGATTGCCTGTTTCAGAAGTTTGTAAAAAAACAGGAATAAAACAATCAACTTTTTATCGTTATTTAAAATTAGAAAGGGACCTTTCTTTGGACAGTTAGTACTTATAGCGAAGTATCTTTTTTTAGTCAAAAAAGTGTATTACTTTAGTGTTGAAAAAGATTTCTTTTATAATAATAATGTAAGCAATGTGTAGTCATCATTAGTTTCATATCATTTTTTTTGTATGGTTATTCTGTATCATTTTTATTAGAAAAATTAAGTTAACAACGTTTTAGAGACATTCGATATGGTCGAATGTCTCTTTTTGTCGTTTCCTAAAAATGAACTTTGATCGCAAATTCTGCTATGATTTTTCGTCTCAAATTGACAGAAATCGAACAATTTCTACTGTCTTAAGAAGTTTCAGCCGAGAAAGTTACCTCACACTTTTTACATAGAAACCTAGTTTTTTTATTTTTAGGTAGTTCTTCGTGAATAGATCGGTCATAGTTAAGTCGTGGTTTGGTCAGTCCCGTGATTAATCACTTGTCCTTCATTTTTAATCCTATATTTAGTACAACAAGAAAAGGTGTAATCTGAACGCCATGAGTCTAATGCCTCCTTCTTTCTTTGCAGGAAGCCAATTTGTAGGGAAAATGATTCCATCAATACTAGATATTTATAGAAGCGAAAATCTTTAACAAGTAACTATACGTGCTTATCACATTTTATTTCTTATATTTTTGTACTATAAACAGTTTTCTAGTTGTGCATTCCCTCGTTTTCATTTCAACATCCTCTCCTAAAAATCCCCCATCTCTGCCCTTTCCTCTCCACGTGAAAAAAACATGTTGAATAACCGTTGACTCTCCTATTATGGGAGACTATATACTTGTTTATGTGCTATAACACACGAAAGAGAAGAGGTTCGAAACAGAATGAAAGAAGTAAAGGAGTGATCAACGTGCTAAAACTATTCAAAACGGCACATTTAAGTAAATGGAAAGTAGGCTTGTTGCTACTGTTCATCACATTGCAGATGTTAGGAACATTATATTTACCTACTTTGACGGCTAATATCATCAATGAAGGTGTGGTCATGCAAGATATGGATTATGTCCAAACGACGGGGGTTATTATGTTGGGGGTTGCGATACTGACAGGTATTTTCTCAATTTTAGCCACGTATTACTCAGCAGAGATTGCGACGACTTTTTCTAAAAATATCCGCGATCGTTTGTTTAAACATACACAACAGTTATCTTATCAAGATTTCAAGCATTTTAGCGGGTCTTCGTTGATCACACGAGCAACCAATGATATCGAGCAGTTACAGTCGACGATCAGCATGTTTTTTGAAACGATGATTCCAGCACCTTTTGTAATGATCGTTGGATTGATATTGGCTTACATACGAGATGGTTATATGGCGTTGATCATTTTGATCACAGCTATTCTGTTCACGATTGTCTTCGGTTGGGTCACGTTAAAGATCTTTCCGCTTTTTGAGAAAACACAATTGGGATTGGATAAAATCAATGGGATCGTCGGGCAGTATTTGTCAGGTATTCGAGTGGTGAGAGCGTTCAATCGGACAAAACTTGAGAAGGAACGCATGGATGCTTCGTTTGTTGATTTTGCGAATTTGAATATCAAAATCAATCGACTGTTTGCAGTGATGATGCCAATCGTGATGTTGGTTATGTCCCTTTCTACGGTGGCAATCATGTGGTTTGGTGCGATGAGAGTGGATTCAGGAAACATGGCGATCGGTGATATCATGGCGATCATTGAGTATGCAATGAACATCTTGATGTATCTATTGATGGCTGTTTTTTCAGCAATCAACTTGCCAAGAGCAAAAGTATGTGCCAATCGTATTCTTGAAGTTTTAGATTATCGTCCTGAGATCACTGACGGTGAGGCTCATTTGAATGGTCGTTCTGATGTACGCTTAGAATTTAAAAATGTCAGTTTTTCTTATCGTGATGCTGAAAGTCCAGTATTGCAAAATCTTGATTTTGTTTGTGAGGCAGGAACGACAACGGCAATCATTGGTGGAACAGGCTCTGGGAAAAGTACGGTAGCAAAATTGATTCCACGGTTGTTAGAAGCTTCGGGTGGGGAAATTATCTTAAATGGTATGGATGTCAAAGATGTCCCACAAGAAGAGTTGCGTAGCAAAATTGGGTTTGTCCCACAAAAAGCTTTCTTATTCAGTGGGACGATCGCTGATAATTTAAAGCATGGTCATCCGCAAGCTTCATTAAAAGATATGGAACAGGCAGCCACGATTGCTCAAGCAAAAAGTTTTATCAATGAACTTCCTGAAAAATATGAATCAAACGTCGTGCAAGGTGGGAAAAACTTCTCTGGTGGTCAACGACAGCGGTTGTCGATCGCACGAATGATCATGAAAAAACCAGCAATCTATGTTTTTGATGATAGTTTTTCTGCATTGGATTATAAAACAGATGCTGCATTGAGACGCTCGTTGAAAGAAGTCACAAAGAAATCAGTGATGGTCGTTATTGCACAACGAATCACTTCAATAAAAGAGGCGGATCAAATCATCGTTTTAGATGAAGGTAAGGTTGTTGGAAAAGGAACCCACAGAGAGTTATTAGAAAATTGCAGTGCCTATTTTGAGATCGCAAAATCTCAGCTGAGTGAGGAGGAGCTGGAAAATGAGCTCAGAGAACAATAATACGTATGATGTCATGGATGGCGGAGGAGGAATCTCAATCGATCATGCGAAAAATAGTAAAAAAACGTTATGGCGCATGATCAAAGCATTGGCACCACAAAAATGGCTAATGCTGATTGCTTTTCTATTTGCTACTTTAGGTGTGCTGCTGAATCTATGGGCACCCAATATATTTGCTGATGCGATCAATATCATCTTTGAAGGTGTGGCGTTGTCATTTAGCGAGGGCACAGCGATTTCGATCGATTTTCGACGGTTATCTGAAGTCATTCTATTGTTGATAGGGGTCTATCTTTTCAGTTCGATCTTCTCCTATTTTCAAGAGTATGCGATGGCTTCAGTATCTCAAAAATTAGTGTTGTCTTTGAGAGAACAGGTCAGTGAAAAGTTAACGAAGGTTCCTTTGAAGTTCTATGATACTAATCAAAAAGGACAGATTTTAAGTCGTGTCACCAATGACTTAGAGCGTGTGAATGAAATTTTAAGGGATGCGATCATGCGCTTATTCACCTCAGCAATCACCATTGTTGGAGCGGTCATTTTGATGCTCCGCATTGATCGAACGTTGACGTTGATTGGCGTTGGAGCAATAGTGATCGGGTTAGTCATCACCATGCTTGTGGGGATAAAAAGTAATAAGATTTTTACAGATCGCCAACGTTCTGTGGGGATTTTTAATACCAAGATTGAAGAATATTTTTCAGGACAGGTAGAAATCAAGGCATTTAATTTAGAGCAAGAAGTCATCGGACAAACATAAGATTCGATTGATCAGTTGTATCGAGATGATAAGAAAGCACAATTCATCATGTTTGCAATCATGCCGATCATCCGATTATTCAACCAAATCGGTTATGTCATGATTGCTGGATTAGGCGCTATCTTTGTTATCCGTGGCCGCATCTCTATTGGTCAAATCTTATCCTTTTTCCAGTATATCCAGATGTCCCAAGAGCCTTTGACTGAAGCTTCATTTTTATTCAACTCACTACAATCTGCTATTGCTTCCGCGGAACGAGTGTTTGAGATCATCGATGAAGAGGAAATGGAAGAAGATAGTCAAGTAAACAGTAGGATCAAAGCACCAAAAGGGAATATCTCTTTTGAAAATGTTCAATTTGGCTATGGGAAAGAACTATTGATGAATGGAGTGGATTTTGAAGTAAAAGCTGGGCAAAAGGTGGCGATTGTTGGCCCAACTGGTGCTGGGAAAACAACGTTGATCAATTTGTTGATGCGTTTTTACGAAACAAATGCAGGATCAATCAAAGTGGATGGCGTGGATATCAAAAAAATGAGTCGCCACTATCTACGTTCGTTATTTGGAATGGTTCTTCAAGATTCATGGATGTTTGAAGGAACGGTCAGCGAAAATATTGCTTACGGGCGTCACCGTGCCTCGAAATCTGAGATCGTGGATGCCGCAAGAATGGCACGAGCGGATCACTTTATTCGAACGTTACCTAATGGCTACGATACAGTCATGAATGATGAGAATGCCTCTTTGTCTCAAGGAGAAAAACAGCTGCTGTGCATTGCACGAGCGATATTGACCAATCCGCCAATTCTTCTATTGGATGAAGCGACATCTAGTATCGATACGAGAACAGAATTAGAGATCCAAAAAGCGATGGATCATCTGATGAAAGGGAAGACTAGTTTCGTTATTGCTCATCGTCTTTCGACAATTAAAAATGCCGATGTGATTTTAGTCATGAAAGAAGGAAATGTTGTTGAGGTTGGCGATCATGAAACGCTGTTGCAAAAAGACGGTATGTATAGTGAACTATATAATAGCCAGTTTGCCTCATAGAAACGAAAATGAAGCTGTCATTTACAAAAATTGAGTTTTGTAGATGATAGCTTTTTATTGTCTAATCATTGCTTTTGAACATCTGTATTCGTGTTTTTTAGCTAAATTAATTGTATCTTTCTATTAATTTTATAATATAATAGAATGAGATTATAGTGAATTTTATATTAAAAAAAATTAAGAGGTGTGTGGATGAAAAATTATGGAGAGACCATTAAAGCGATACGCAAAGCGAAAGGGATGCTACTAAAAGAATTAGTGGATGAACAACTTTCTATTTCTTTGCTATCCCAATTTGAAAATGGTCGGCTATCTATTTCTTGTGAAAGGTTCCATCTTATATTATCAAAGTTAGAAGTGAAGTTTGAAGAATTTATTGTGTTACATTCTGAAAGTCCACATTCACCATTGCACGTGGAAATCAGTAGGTATATGCGCGCAGCAAATGTGACTTCATTAAAGGAATTAGAAAAACTACAAACGAACTACCAAGAATTACTAACCTACTATCATCATAATTATTCATTGGAGCTGGATCATTTCTTACAATTGATTCGTTTCAATTATGAGACAAAAAAATCTTTTTTCAATGGTGTTTCGATGCTTGATGCCAGTTCTACACACAGTCATCTTCTAGATTCAGCAAAGCAATATTTAGCTGATACTACTACATGGGGAGTGTATGAATTAAAATTGTTTTCTCGTATCGCCGTTTCGATGGAACCAGAACTTTTATGGCAGTATGTAAAAATGGCAAATGATAAAAGTGAACGATTTGAAAAAGTACCAGGCAACAAAGATATTTTGTATCAAACGTTTATCACCATTTTTTCCGTTTTTTGTTTATTCGGTGAAACGGACTATGCAACGAAACTTTTTGATCTTTGGAAAAGTCGTGTCATCAGAGAGGAACATATTGAACAGGCTGTTCTTTTACCATTTTATGAGGGGTGCTTAGCACATTTGAAGCACGACAAGGAGCAAGCAATCGAACTGATGGATCGCACCTTAACAACATTAGAGAATCTAGGTTTATCAAAGATTGCACGTGATTATGCAGAATTAAAGAAAGTCGTGTTAGTCCTTGGATTCGTTACGGTCATTATTATCGATCCATTGTTTGAGGACTTGATGAACGCTTAAAATCTTATATACTCGAACGTTTTTATTTGGAAATTATTCATTCGATTAAATTAGAAGATAGCTGATATTACGATAGAAAAAGCCTTCAGATCATTCATTGATCGGAAGGTTTTTTTGATTCAGTCCTCGGATAAATGAAAAAAAATAAAAAAAAAGAAATAAAAAAACGAACATCATTTTATATTGTTTGTAATGATTCTAAAGATAAAACAACCATAAAAAAATTCTATGGTTGTTGTAATGAATTTCCACGTTCTATTCTTAATCATTTATCCTTGCTGAAATAATATTCGAAAACTTCAATTTCAGTATTCTAAAAAATAAATCAGATTAAAAACTATATAGCTGGAATAAAATAACAATTAATTGGTAAACGAATGTGCAAAGGTGATAATTTTAACATGATTAGTACAGATTTTTTTCTGGATCGAGTTAAAATTATAAATAGATTAAAATATAATGTGATGCTACACTTTGTATATCAACAAAGCGCTTTGTTGTGGTTTTTATTATTGGTAAATATACCAAACATATTTTTACAGAAAAATAAATTATCTTAATCAATCATCAAATACTATTGGGGTAACAGTTGGAGGAGGGTAAAAATCGTGACGAATAAGTCTATTTTAAAAAAACGTTCATTGATTACATTGACAACGAGTATGATGCTATTTTTACCAGTTGGACAAGTACTAGCAATCGATACTCACACGCCAGATGTTCAATCAGATGGATTAGTGAATGATCAGTTAGTGACTACTGATGAATCAATTGATATAGAAGAATCAACAGCAGCTTCCGAGAGTCATCAGGAAACAACTTTGGAAGCAAATCAGGAGGAGGACAAAGGGAATCAAGCAGTTGTCTTACCAGTTCAAGAAGCAATACCAGTAGTGGATCAGCCAGAAATGGAAGAAGAGGGGGCTGATGCACCTAGCGAAATGGGAAAAATCGCACTTCCGCCTGGGATCAATGCGGTATATACAGGTCAAGTTGGTACGATTCCTTGGGTAATCGATAATACGGGGACACTGACATTAGGATCTGGTATTTTTGATGAAGTGAACGATCCTGTAGGAAATTATGAGCAAGATGCTTACTTTAATGCACCCCATTTAGCTGCGTTCATTAATCGCATCGTTTTAACAGGAGACATTCAACTAGTTGGCTCTCAACGTGGAACGAATAATTATAGTGATCAAGGTGGTTGGGGAGAACTCGGAGGACGTGGTCGTACGCGAGGTTTTTTTGAAGGAATGCAACAAGTTCAACGTGTTGAGGGGATGCATCATCTTGATACAAGTAATCTGACAGACATGAGTTACATGTTTCATTATTTATCATTAGTTACTGAACTAGACATCACCTCTCTTGATACAAGTAATGTTACATCAATGATGAGCACATTTTCTGGAATGAGAAGGGTTAGTCAACTGGATTTTTCTAACTTTGATACGAGTAACGTAGTAAACATGGCGGGTATGTTTCAGTATACAGACACACTTACCCAACTAGATCTATCCAGTTTTAATACAAGTAATGTCACAGATATGAGCTATATGTTTATTTTCATGTTGTCCCTGAAGAACTTGAATATTTCTAGTTTTGATACGAGTAATGTGGCAAGTATGACGCAAATGTTTAGTGAGTTAGATAATCTATCGATACTAGATCTTAGTCATTTTGATACGAGTAATGTAACCGATATGATGGGGATGTTCATGAATGCTTCGGCACTAACAGAACTCGATTTATCCAATTTTGATACGAGTAAGGTAACGCATATGCAATTGATGTTTTCAGGTTGTGCCAATTTAAGAGAACTTGATCTAGCAAATTTTGATTCGAGAAGCACAGCAGTGTCTACCTTGATGTTTCGCGATGCACCTTTACAAAAATTGACGTTAGGAACGGGTTTCCAATTTCCTGCCAATCATGGGCTGGCTGAACTTGGAGAGACAGATACACATTTTCCTTTCTGGCGAAATGTTGGTGCAGGAACATCTGAACGCCCACGTGGCACGCATGTGTTATCGAGTGCAGATTTAGCAACAACGTATGATGGAGCGACTATGGCTGATACATGGGTATGGCAACCGCGGATCTTCTCAAGCCTTACTATTGGAATGGAAGGTCAAGGAACTGTTTCCCAAGATGTCGCAAGTGTTGAGAGTGGTCAAATAATCGATATCAACGCAACAGCTGATGCTGGCTGGCGATTTTCTCATTGGCGTATCGAAAGCGGCGAAGGGACGATTGCAGATGAGAAAGAATCCACGACTACTTTTATGATGGGAGAAGAGCACACTAAATTGGTAGCAGTTTTTGAAGACTTGGGGGAGTTACTATCTGTAAGAATCCCAACATCTGCCGTTTTCAACACTACTTCTTCATCAAACCATCGACAAATCATTTCACCGGACTATGAGATCGGGAATGAATCTCCGTTTGCTATTTCGGTTGATGTAGTCGCACCTACAGAGCTTAAGAATATGGACATCGTTGAAGCATTGAATGTAGTGGGAGATGGGAAAGAAAATTTACTGATCCATCACGGTAGTAGCTATCAAACGGAGGCATTTCGATTATTCGATTTAGCAATTGAAGAAGTTAATACTTTCACATTTACAGGTGAAGCTGAAAAATTACCTGAAGGGAGCAGCCATGCAACACCAACCTTCAACCTAGTTCTACGATTCGGGCCAAATCTGTCAAATTAGTTCATATTAAGCGAATAGAGCAATAATCTTATCAGAGAAATGGAGAAAGATGAATGGCAAAGAAAAATCAAAAGAAATGGATCGCTTTGGGGTTGCTTCTCTTGGTCATTGGTGGTGTCTTTTTATATTTCAACAATCAAGAAAACGAGCCTGTGCCAACCGTCAGTGCAGAATTATTACCAGGTTTGAGAGATGCAAGCGACATTGAAATGGCGGAACGAGCGCAAGAAATTGCAGATGCCAACTATTTCACTTTGCAAATTGCCCCTTTTGCTGTGTTTGAGAATGGGGAATCAGAAGGGACGATCGAGATCGTCAATCCGGGGACCAATGTGTATCCAATCGCGGTCGATCTCTTTTTAGCGGAGACAGAAGAAGTGATTTATTCTTCTGGATCGATTCATCCGAATCAACAAATTGTTGGTGCAAAACTAGAGAAACCACTTGAAAAAGGCGAATATCAAGCCATTGCACGCATCAATATCTATGATCCAGAAACAAATGAACGACAAGGAGTGACAGAAGCAGAGATTGTCATCA
Source organism: Enterococcus mundtii (assembly GCF_002947535.1). GTDB lineage: Bacteria > Bacillota > Bacilli > Lactobacillales > Enterococcaceae > Enterococcus_B > Enterococcus_B mundtii_B. The sequence continues at coordinate 138,703 of NZ_PUAP01000002.1, read as the reverse complement.
CTATCAACAATTAAAAACGTTAAATGATCATCTAAAGAAAGGAGGTACATTCATGCGTAAAGTGACACAACTTGTATTGTTTGTAGGAGTTATCTTTCTAACAAGTGCTAGCTACGCTGTTCATGCCTCAGAAAACCAATCATTTTTCAAGCGCGTGGAAGGGCAAATCGGTAGTACGCGCACACCACAAGAACCAGGTACGGGAACAAATACCGGACCAGGGGCAGGTAATGGAACAAGCGGAAATAATAGAGATGTTTTAGTCGTAGACACATCAAAACTACCGAATCGAACACAGAGTAAGCCGGGTTTACTTGCAAACTTACCGAAAACCGGCAGTGAAGGAAATTTATGGGTACAGTTAGCTGGAATTCTTTTGATTTTACTAAGTAGCCGATTCCTTTTTCTGAAAAAAGAGGAACAAGTTTAAAGACCATTGGAATATTCATTGGAATATTTATAAGAATCATGCAATTTGAACACAATGAACAAGAATCATCGTCTGTATCAACTAGCAGCTTCTATCAAATTCGCGATCGTATGATCCAGCTGGATCATAGCGAATAAACGAAGTGAAGTAGCCACCCGCAACGGTTTGTTTTTTTGCCGGACCATTTATTTTGAGCAACAGCCCAGCCTATATCCACCAAAAATACCAAAATTCAGTAAATGTTGGTCAAAATAAAGTCACTTTTCCTTAGCTGGATAGAAGAAGTCGAAAGTATTGGATATGATCGTCTGAATTGGAAGTGGCTGCTAGCTGATGCGAACGATGATTTCTTGTTTGCCAATCAATCAATAGAACATGGAGGAGAAAATTTGATGAAGAAGTATACTAAGTTATTCGGAACAGTTGCAATGATGGGAACGTTATTAGGTGCAGGTGCTGCTTCTGTCGCAGCCACTACATTCAATGGACAGGCAGATGGAAATATTCCAGTTACAGGACGTGTTGGTTTAGATAATACAGTCGATCCTGGTGTCAATCCACCAACAAATCCAGATGAAATGATCAACGTAACTGTGCCAACATCGGCAATCTTTTTTACAACCGGTGCATCCGGGCATACCGCGGTTGAATCACCAAATTACACTGTTACAAATAATTCAGCGTGGGACGTGAATATCAACATCACTGATCTAGCAAATCCAACAAATCTAGATAGTTTATCAGCGTTAGAATTAGCTGTAGTTGGTCAGAATACGACGATTCCAATCGTGACAAATGGAACGGCTCTAAGTAATCCAGCAGCATTCATGTCGTTGACAAAAAATACAGCTGAAGGTGGAACAGCACCTGTTGGGACTTTTGGCTTTACAGGAACGGCGATTCCCAACACAAATACGTCAGATGTGATCGTTCCGACATTTGATATGGTGTTACAATTCCAAGCGGTTGTGCCGACTCCGTAAGGACTATATTGAAGTAAGGATTACAACAATTCTATGAAACAACGGGTAAGATGTTACAAATCAGGACGAGTTGAGAGCTGTATAGTCAGCAATTTGGCACTTCCTAAAAAATTAAATAAGTAATATTCTAGAAATAACAATTTGGTAATGAGCCATCATCCGTAACTATTTGAAGGATAAATTTCAAGGATGATGGCTTATTTTTTTACCACTATTACTTCAGATTATTGGACTTTAAAAATAAAAATGTTGGAGGGTCAAATGAAAAAAGTAGTTGGTAGTCTATTGATCATCTTGTCTTTTGTGGTTCTAAGTGGTTGTACGAGTGGGGTCACAGTAAATGATCTACAAGCAAACGATTGGACAGTGAAAGGATTTGAGGATAGGGCAGGCAATAAGATGATTGCCTCTTTTTCCGATGATGTCATTACATTTACCATTGATAGTTCAGAGGCAAGCATAAAAGATACAGCAGATGAGTTTGTAAGAGAAATGGCGTTTGAAATCAATTATCGCTTAGAAAAAGATAGGATGACATGGGAAGATCCTGCTGGTGTTAGCGAAGAAGCAAAATATAAAGTGTCTAGAGAGGACAGTAATATCGTCTTAACACCAGATGATGAGAATAAAGAGCATGAGGAGATGATTTTGATTCCTCATACAAGCAAAGATACAGATGATTCAAAATAAAAATTAAAATCGAAAGTTACGTATACAGGAGGAAGGAATCCAATGAAAAAAAGAAGCTTAGTCCACATACTCGTTACGGTTTTATTCGTTATTACATTTGGTGCTTTTTTTAGTACGAACGTACAAGCAGATGAATCATTTTTCCAACCAAACACTGAGCGCGTAGGTGTCTGGTGGTGGGATACGAGTAATTTGAGTTTAGCACATAGTGAAAGTTATTTAGACTATGCAAAGAACAATGGGATAACAGAGATTTATTTGAATCAAACCGATTTAAGGAAGATAAATAAGTTTACTGTCAATGATGATCCAGATGTAATGAAAGACGTAATTGTTCCAACACAAAACTTTATCAGAGCGGCAAAAGTATATGGAATCGACGTTTACTTTCTTCTTAGCAACGATGGTACTTGGCTATATGAACATAGACGAAATAATTTTAATAATATCATGCAAGGCTTCACGATTTATCAAGAAATATCACAGGACGAAGAACTTTTTGCGGGCCTACACTTTAATGTGGAACCTAACCAATTAAGCGATGGAGCTGGAGGACGTTATTGGGATAAGGGAATTCCTGTGCAACAAGAATTAATGCAACGACTGGCTAACTTTGCAATATATGTCAATGACACTTATGGTAAGAATAATGAAGGGGAAGGATCAGTTATTATGTGGTCCACTGGATATTGGTGGGATCGTGATGAATACACAGTAGATTATAATAATAAAGAAGAGCTACTCTATCGTGTGATTATCGAAGAATCAGATACCACGGTGGTGATGTCTTTTAGAACTTCTGCGTACGAGATGGCTCGATTCTCTAGAAATCACCTAGCATATGCTCGATCTGTAGACAAACCGATTATTTTATCTGGTACAGTGATACTTGCTGGAAGACTTCCACATCAATCAGCCCATGCTCAGTTTATCGCGCATGGAAGAGAGCGAATGCATCGCGAGCTACAAAATGTACCTGAAGCAGCTAATTTATGGTCAAATCGTGGGAATACAGCTTCTTCTCTGAATGAATTAGATGTACATGTTGCTATTCATGAAATGATGACTTGGCGACATTGGGCAAGGAGAGAACGATAGTAATAAAGCAATAACTGTAAGGTTTTGATTAGAAAACCTTCCTCCTTCATTATTCAAATCCTTTCAAAATTCAATGATAACTATGATTTTTATTGGTCATATAACCAAATTCCCTAGATGATAGGTCCGACTGGCAGTCTATGTCAGTGGTTATTATCTAGGGATTGTTTTACTTTATGTTGTGGCTGAAAATCGAAAGTATTGACTAAGGCTACATTTTATGATTTTTAATAAATTGACAAATAAAAAGTGAATGATAGTATGTAAATGAAAATAAATGAAGGACGGAGAAAATAAATGATCAAGTTAAAAAGATTGGCAAATATGATAGACCACACACTATTGAAAGCGGATGCTCAGAAGGCAGAATTTGAACAACTTTGTAAGGAAGCGATTAACTATGGATTTAAAATGGTGGCGATCAATTCTTATCCTGTAGGGATGTGTCGCAATTTTGTACAAGATAGCGATGTGCATGTGGGCGCTGCGATTGGTTTTCCATTAGGGCAAACAACGATTGAGACAAAGGTTTTTGAAGTAAAAGATGCCATCAAAAATGGTGCAGACGAAATCGATTATGTCATCAACATCGGCAAGTTAAAAGAAGGGGATTTCGACTATATTCGTGACGAAATGAAAGCGGTTGTCAATGTTTCTCGTGAAGGTGGCATCATTAGTAAAGTCATTTTAGAAAATTGCTATTTAACGGATCAAGAAAAAATGGCTGTTTGTGAAATCGCAAAGGAAGTAAAACCTGATTATGTCAAAACATCAACAGGGTTTGGCACAGGAGGTGCGACAGTAGAAGACGTGAAGTTGATGAAACAAGTGGTAGGGGAAACAGTAAAAGTGAAGGCGGCAGGAGGGATTCGTGATTTAGACACCGCATTGCAAATGATAGAAGCTGGTGCGGAACGCTTAGGAACAAGCGCTGGGATCAAGATTATTGAAGAATACAAACAGTTAGAAGGAGCAGATTGATAACAGAAATTCGAAATCTATAATAATCAGGTTTTGTTGATTTTGATTTGACAGCAACGGATAAACAAGTGGTAATCATAGCTTTAGCTATACGGTGATAAATGGTCTTTGTCTTTTTTTAGGGTTTGCCTTAAAAAGAAGAAGTGAAATTGAATACAAATATCCTTCTCTATTAAGTGACTCGAGTAAGATCAATCAACGCAGCTTCAAGCAATTTGCGAAACCTGAAGACTGTGATTATTTAGTCACGGATGCCCATATTACGCAAGAACAGCAAAATGAAATCAATGCACTGGGCATCAATCTATTGATCGTTTAAAAAATATACTGCAAACAAAGCGACCATATTAAAAGGGTCCAACCGAAACCAAGACGACAGCTACGAAAATTGCGCGTTCAATTTTTGTGGCTGCCGTCTTAGTTTGCGTAGAAGTTGGTTCTTGCAAGCGGATTATACTATAATTGCTTTAAACTAGTTCACAGAAAATATTTCGAAAGGTTGGCCTATGTTGAAGATCAAATTAAGAACCTATCAGCAGCGAGTAATCAATCAGTTAACGGACTATTTAGAGAACGACAGTATTCATATTGTCGCTCCACCTGGATCAGGAAAAACAATTTTAGGAATAACGATCATTGAGAAAATACAGAAAAAAACGTTGATTTTAGTTCCATCTTTATTGTTGAAGCATCAGTGGATCGAAGCTATCCAGCACTTCTATCCGCAATGGGAAACTTCGGAGTCGCTTCTTCAATCGGCAGAAATCACAGTCACTACTTATCAGGACTTATACAGTAAAGGCGAGGCATTACGCGATTACTTTGAAGAACAACACATTCAATTTCTAGTATTGGACGAGTCTCACCATCTCAAAAAAAATTGGTCTGACTTTCTCTTAGATTTAAAGAACCAAACCACAGATCTGCAACTCTTAGCTTTGACTGCGACGCCACCTTTTGATGCAAGTCAAAAAGACTGGCAAACGTATATTCAATTGACAGGAGCAATCGATGAAGAAGTTTCTGTATCTGAATTGGTCAAAGAAGGGGTTTTGGCACCTTATCAAGATTTCGTTTATCTTGTTCCCGTCACAAAAGAATCAGAAGCGACATTTGGCGCTTTTTTAGAAACACAAAATCAAATCGTGACGATCCTTTTTAGTAACGAGGAAGTCACAACGTTCTTGTTAGACCAGCCATTCATTCAGGAGCCGCTAAGCCATACTGAATTTATTTATAAAAATTTTTCAGTGTACTTGGCTTGTCTGTTCTATCTAAATGAGCAAGAGTATCAACTGTCGAAAGATCATTGGCAGGTACTAGGGGTTAAACGTAAACGCATGACTGTTCCGTCACAATCCAAAGACAGTATCATTGATTTGTACCAGTATTTGTATCAAGTCGCGCCACAATTAGCTATTTTCCCTTATCTAGAAAAAGTAGGTTGGCTCTCGAATCAGAAGCTGACTTTTTACCCCGCATTCAATGGCAAAGAATCAATGAATGTGCCATTGATGAAAACCGCGATTGAACAGATCCTTGTAAAGGAAGAATTCTATCAAGGAACAAACTTACGTTGCGTGATTTTATTTGATCGCATCAAGAAAGCAGTGCTGGAGGGACAAGAAGGGTATTTGGAATATGGTCTTGGACCCGCTTTTTTAGACTTGAAGAATCTGATCCAGGCAGAAACAGTTTTAGCGGCTATTTGTGGTGAGTTTCTTATCATTGATCAAGAAATCTATCACAGTCATTTTTTGACGTACCAAGAATATCGTAGAGAGCTCCAGGTTTCTGGATATGTCTATTTACAGATGACGCAACAAAATCGTGGTAGCTTATTGGCGCTAACTACTCAACTGCTTGATTCTGGAAAAATACATGTATTGATAGGTACAGTCAGTTTATTAGGCGAGGGCTGGAATTGTCCAGCAATCAATACGATCATTATGGGGAATCAAGCTGGTTCATATGTACAGACTCAACAAATCAGAGGACGTGGATTGAGGAAATTTGGAGAGGCAAAATTGGCGAATATATGGCATATTGCACCCATTATTCCCAATATCCCACTAAGTGAACAGCCTTTCTTTCGTTTTGTTCGAAAACGTTTAGGTTTCATTGAGGGCTTGAATCTTCTTGATATCCCTTTGATTTCAACAGGAAGTGAACGATTTGAATTGCCAGATTTTCCTGATCTTCAGACGATTGCTAACTATACTCAACATCAACTTTATCAGGCAAAAGAACGCGATAAGCATTTACGATTGTGGCGAGAAGCATTGGAAAGAGGGACACATCTATCCATGCCGTTGTTCGTTCGGAAACAAACATCAGAAAAGAATGAGAAAAATGAGAGCTCGCTTTACGAAACCAAAAATAGTCAGAGGCAATCATTCGTTCAAGCGATTATTACAGGGAACTTACTGGCCTATTTCCAATTGAAGAAAAAAAGAAAACAGTGGCAAAAATATTGCCAGATGCAGCAAAAACTAGTGGAGACCAATTATCAATTACTCGTTCATGAAGGTATCTTAAATAAAACTATTCCATTAAACATTACTTGGGATGATGACCGCTTCTCCTGTGAGATCATCGCTAGTTACTATCAAGAAAAGATATTCAATGGCGTAGTCAAGGAGACACTAGGAGTCATAGACGATCCACGATACTTATTGAAAATCGGGACTACTTATTTTGCATTACCTGCTCGTTATGGTAAAAACAAAAACGACGCCCAATCTTTTGTAAAAGAAATCAAGAAATCGTATCCCTCTGCCGAGATCCACTATACAAAAAATCTTTCAGGACGCAAACACTTGATGAATGCACGAATGAACAGTTTACTGACAAGCGATCAGTTAGAGATCAAAGAGCAGAAAATGTGGCATTAGTTTGAAACAAGGGTGGGAGAAGGAGGATTTTTCTTCCACCACAAATTGATAAGACGGTGCCACCAACCCACTCGCATTCCTTAAATCGGATAAAAGTGTGCCAGAAGTAACCATTAATTTTGATAAGGAAAAATGATATCCAAGTCATGATTATCAAAAGTAGCTAAATAATTTTTGCTAGGCTCACAATTTGTAACTAAAGCGTTATAATCAAGGAAATCACCAATTTTAAAGAAGTGACTGGAACCAAATTTCGTATAATCAATCAAAAGAATGGTTTGTTTCGATTGCTTCATCATTTCTTTTTTTACTTGTGCTTGACTGAAACTTGCTTCATAAACGCCCTCTAGATCCAACCCTCTACACGAAAAAAAGGCTAAGTCAAATTGAAAAGAATCAAAGAGTGACTCATAGGAATTATTAATAACTGCACTAGAGTTTATTTTGACTTCCCCGCCGATAATAAAAACCTTCAATGCTTCGCTTTTCCCTTCACTTAAATCCAAAGCGATTTTTAAGCCATTTGTGATCACCACTAAATTTGGGATTGTTTTCAATAATGGCACAAGCTGTTGGACGGTACTACTCGAATCTAAAAAAATACACATACCGGGGGCAATAAAATCTTGAGCTAAATCAGCGATGATCTGTTTTTCTTTGATGTTCGAGGCTTCTCGTATGATGTGGGAAAATTCGGTATTCGTTGTTTTCGTTAAAATGGCTCCGCCGTGAGTACGCTTGATCGCACCACGTTCTTCTAGTTTCAATAAATCTCTCCTAAGTGTAGAAATACTACAGTGTAGATGTTGGCAGAGATCTTTATTTGAAGCTTGTTTTTTTTTGCTCAGAAACTCCATGATATCATTCAACCTTAATTCCGATTCCATGTAAGCGCCTCCTTTTGGTTTAGTCGAGTATAGCATGTGCTTGAACACTTTTGAACATATCTGAATAAAAAAGAACGAAAATAATGATAAAAAATCAATCTTCGGTTTAAATCATCACAAACAAATGATAGCAACTATAATGGTGTTGTAAACGGTAACAAATAAAATCATGGAGGTCAATGATGAATGAAGAATTAGTAAAACAACAGATTTGTGATGTATGTAACAAGATGTGGCACCTGGGTTGGGTAGCAGCCAATGATGGGAATGTTTCAGCAAAATTAGCTGATGACATCTTTATCTGTACGCCAACTGGCATTAGTAAAAGTTTTATTACACCGGACAAGTTGATCAAAATCAATCGTAAGGGAGAAGTTTTAGAAGCAAATGGTGACTACAAGCCTTCAAGCGAAATCAAAATGCACTTACGCGTATATCAAGAAAGAGAAGATGTTGGCTCAGTCGTTCATGCCCATCCTCCTGTAGCAACAGCGTTTGCCTTAGCTCAAATCCCATTAGATACGTATTCTTTGATTGAGAATGCGATTGTTATTGGTTCCGTGCCAATCACGCCATTTGGGACTCCTTCGACTGAGGAAGTGCCAGAAGCGATTACCCCCTATTTACCTGAGCATGATGTATTGTTACTCGAAAATCATGGGGCATTAGCGATGGGCTCAGATGTGATCACTGCATATTATCGTATGGAAACTTTGGAGTTAGTTGCTAAAACTTCTTTTCATGCAAGAATGCTTTTGGGCGGTAAAGGAGAAGCTGAGATTCCACAAGATAAACTACAAAAGCTATTTGAAATGAGAAAGAATTATGGTGTGACCGGCAAGCATCCTGGATATAAAAAATATAGCTGAGAAAGAAAGGGAAGAGCGTTGAAGAAAAATGTACTCGCTTTTGATTTTGGCGCATCGTCTGGGCGTGCCATCATTGGTATTTATGAAGACGGTAGATTGACATTAAAAGAAATCCATCGATTCCCAAACTATCCTTTGGAAGAAAATGGCACGCTTTACTGGGATATTGATTATTTATTTGAACAAATAAAAATAGGCATTCGACGAGCAACAGATGAATATTCGATCGATAGTCTAGGAATCGATACATGGGGCGTCGATTTTGGCTTATTGGATCGCGCGGGTCAATTGATCAAACGACCAGTGAACTACCGTGATCCTCGAACGCAGGGAATTCTGGCGGAGGCCGAAAAGTATATGCCACTCAAAGATATTTATCAACAAACGGGGAACCAAATGATGGAGATCAATTCGCTTTATCAGCTGTTAGCAGAACGGCAAAACAATCCGGAGTTTGATCAAGTGGCGACTATTTTGTTTATGCCTGATTTATTCAACTATTTACTCACGGGGAAAATCGTTGCAGAACGAAGTATTGCCTCAACTTCCCAATTAGTCAACCCGAGGACTGGTCGTTGGGATGAGAAAGTGCTGGAATCATTTGCTTTTTCGGAGAGCATATTTCCACCATTGGTATCTTCCGGGAAGCCTTTAGGAATGATAAAAAAAGATCTAGGATTACCACCAATAAAAGTGGTGAATGTCTGTGGTCATGATACCGCTAGTGCAGTAGTTAGTGTACCTTGCAACCAAGAATTTCTGTTTATCTCTTGCGGAACCTGGTCGTTGGTCGGTACAGAATTAGCTAGACCGATCATTAACGAAAAGGCATATAACTATAATTTAACAAACGAAGCTGGGATCGATCACACGACACGCTTTTTAAAAAACTGTACTGGACTCTGGATCATTCAAGAAGTGAAGCGAAATTTAGCAGAATCAGGTCGGGTGTATTCCTATTTTGAACTTGCCAATTTGGCGAATGAAGCACCGGAATTTAAATGTTTGATCGATACTGACGATCTGACATTCATTCCCCCGGGAAACATGATCGAGCGGATTCAACAATACGCTGCAAAAACGAAGCAAGCGATTCCGCAAACAGATGGCGAATTGGTGCGGTGCGTCTATGAAAGCTTAGCAATGAAATACAAGTATTGTATTTTAGAAATCATCGATGCTGTTGGAAAAGAGTTTGATACGGTCAACATCGTCGGTGGTGGTTCCCAAGCTGAGATCCTTTGTCAAATGGTGGCTGATGCTTCAAACATGCGAGTAAGCGCAGGTCCAGTGGAAGCGACTGCCATTGGAAATATTTCGGTGCAATTATTGGCAGAAGGCGTATTTAAAGATGTGAAGGAAGTGAGAGAGTGGATCAAAGAATTGATAGCGGTCAAATCCTATTTTCCGAGTGCCAAAAAAAGGGGATGGGATAAACAGTTTTCTAAGTATCAACAACTTTTAAAATCGGGGGAGAAAGCAAATGCTTAAAAAAATTCCTAAAAATTTATCACCAGACTTAGTCAAAGTTCTGATGGAGATGGGGCATGGGGATGAGATCGTTCTCGCTGACGGAAACTATCCAGCGGCTTCTAATGCGAAAAAGCTCATACGCTGTGATGGTTTAGCGATGCCACAACTCTTAAAAAGCATCTTAGAATTATTTCCTTTGGATCAATACGTCGAAGAGCCGGTAGCATTGATGGCTGTTGCTGAAGGCGACGAGAATAAGCCTGCGATTTGGGAGGAATATAAGGCGCTTATTGATCAAGGAGTATCGATTGGATCAATCGAACGACAGGCCTTTTATGAAAGAGGGAAACAAGCATATGCTATTGTCGCAACTGGGGAAGAAGCAATCTATGCGAACATTCTTTTGAAGAAAGGCGTTGTGAAATAATTTTAGGAAGTGGGGAATAATATGGAGACGATATTGGATATGAAAGATGTTTCCAAGAATTTTGGTCCTGTACAAGCGTTAAAGAATGCTGAACTTCAGTTGAGAAAAGGAGAAGTTCACGCATTGATGGGGGAAAATGGCGCTGGCAAATCGACACTCATGAAGATTTTAACAGGAATTCATGGGAAAGATACTGGCTCGATCGTTTACGATGGAAAAGAAGTGGCATTCAAAAGTCCAAAGGAATCAATGGATGCCGGAGTGGTCATCGTTCATCAAGAGTTGAACATGATCAATCATCTGACAGTTGCGCAAAATGTATTTATCGGTAGAGAATCAATGAGAGGTTTTTTTACGAATGATGATGAAATAAACAAACAGACGCAAGCTTTGTTCGATCGGCTGAATATGGATATCGATCCAAAAGAGAAGGTTGGAAATCTAACCGTAGGAAAAATGCAGATGGTAGAAATTGCCAAAGCAATCTCAATGAATGCGAAAATCGTTGTTTTTGATGAGCCAACAGCGGCCCTTACTGATTCAGAAATAAAAGAACTGTTTAAAATCATCGATGATTTAAAAAAACGTCAAATTGGAATCGTATACATTTCTCATCGGATGGATGAGATAAAACAAATCACTGATCGAGTAACGGTTATGCGAGATGGCGAATACATCGGGACGATCGACACCAAATCTTCTACAAAGGACGAGATCATCAATATGATGGTCGGCCGCGTCATTTATGAAGATCCCAAATCTGATTCTGAGATACCGGATGATGCCGAAACGGTACTTGAAGTTAAAAACTTGAGCATCGGAAAGCGTGTAAAAGACTTGAACTTCCAGTTGAAAAAAGGAGAAATTCTTGGTTTTTCTGGTTTGATGGGAGCCGGACGTACGGAAATGGCCAGATTGATTTTCGGAGCCGATACACGAGACAATGGAGAAATTTTTATCCATGGAGAGAAAGTTGAGATCCAAGAGCCAAAAGATGCAGTGGCACATGGTATCGGCTATCTATCAGAAGACAGAAAACAATATGGAGTGATCGTTGGTATGTCTGTGGCAGATAATATTGTCATGACCGATTTAGATAAGTATGTTCGTGGTGCATTGATCGATGATCGATCGATTGAACAAGAAAGTCAAAAATATATCAAATCTCTTCAGATCAAAACACCCTCAGGCAAACAACTGATTCGCAATCTATCTGGAGGAAACCAACAAAAAGTTGTCATTGCAAAATGGTTGGAACAAGACAGTGACATTCTGATTTTTGATGAACCAACACGAGGGATCGATGTGGGCGCGAAGAGTGATATTTATGAGTTAATGACAGAGTTAACGAAAATGGGTAAATCGATCATCATGATCTCTTCTGAATTGACAGAGATCTTGCGAATGAGCGATCGAGTCATTGTCATGTGTGAAGGTAAGAAAACAGCTGAATTGGCAATATCGGAAGCAACACAAGAAAAGATTCTATATTATGCAACATTGAGAGAGGAAGTTGTTTAGATGGAAAATCAACTAGAAAATGTACCATCTCAAAAAAATAGTTGGCTAAAATCGATCATTGGTCGTATCGGATTGCAGCAATTGATCATTTTGATCGTCTTATTTTTGATTTATGGATTCTTTGCTTTTATGAGTCCAGCTTTTCGTACGAGCAACACATTGACCAGTATATTAGACGCCTCTTATTACGTTGGATTTTTAGCTTTAGGGGTAACATTCGTCATCATCACTGGAGGAATCGATCTGTCGATTGGTACGAATATGATGTGTGCAGCGATAACAGGAGGTGTCATCTATAACCGTTTTGGCGCTCCGCTGTGGCTCGCCTTAGTAGCCATCATTGCAATGGCTACGACATTCGGTCTGTTGAATGGTCTATTGGTGGCGAAACTAAAGTTACCAGCTTTTATCGCTACTCTAGGAACGATGATGATCACCCGAGGGTTAAGTTCAATTCTTTCAAACGTCCAAACCGAAACATTCCCGTTACGGGATAGCGGGGATGGTTGGTACAAGTCGATTTTTCGGACGGGAAATAATTTCCCGACTGGTGTCATCTTATTACTCGTAATGGGCATTATTGCAGCAATCGTTTTGAATAAGACAAAAATCGGTCGATATATCTTTGCAATAGGGAGTAATAGTGAAGCAACTCGCCTATCAGGAGTGAACATTGTCCGAAGTGAAGCAACCGCGTATGTGATTGCCGGTTTCTTTGCAGGACTTGCAGCAATTGCTTATGCCGCAACATACACCACGATCATGCCAGGAGCAGGCGCGGGATTTGAGATGGATGGTATTGCGGCTGTAGTAGTCGGAGGTACTTCTTTAAGCGGAGGGGTCGGTTCGATTTTAGGAACGATGATCGGTGTATTCATCATGACTGTGTTAAAAATTGGTTTGCCTTATCTTGATTTACAACCTCATTACCAAATTTTTATCACTGGGTTTGTTGTGATAATTGCCGTTTATGTCGATATCTATCGTAACCGCAAAAAAGCAAAATAATCGATTATCTATTTTTTAGAACAAAAAAACGTTTGGAGGAAATCAAATTGAAAAAACGTATGTGGAGTTTCGTTCTAGGAGTAAGTGTCTTGTTGGGGATCGTTGGTTGTAGTAATGGGGATAGCGCATCTGGCTCTGGGAATTCAGGTGATGGCACAGTAATCGAAGTCGTTGCCAAAGGCTTTCAACATGATTTTTGGAAAGCAGTACAGTCTGGTGCCCAACAAGCTGCAGATGAACATGGTGTTCGGATGAACTTCGTTGGACCAAAGGATGAAACAGCTATCGCGGAACAGCTTGAAATGTTGAATAATTCGATCAATAAAAATCCAGGAGCCATTGCATTAGCAGCGTTAGATACCAATGCGCAATTGGATGCGATACGACAAGCACAAAGTAAAGGGATTCCAATCATTGGCTTTGACTCTGGTGTACCTGATGCTCCAGATGGGGCAGTAAAGGCAACCGCTGCCACTGACAATTATAAGGCTGGTGCGATTGCCGCAGAACATGCGTATGAAGCAATCAAAGAGCGAATTGCGGCAAATGATGTCTCTCGAATCGGCATTGTTTCTCAAGAAGTGAATTCACTTTCGATCTCACAAAGAACGGGTGGATTTATTGATAAGATGGTCGAATTGCTAGAAGAAGATAGTGGGGTTGGTCAGGGAAAAATAGCAGTCACTGGGCATGATAAATTTAGAAATGACATCCAAGAAAAGGATGCAAAAGTAGTGATCGAATTACGTGTACCCGCTGAAGTAACTGATGCTGCCGGAAAAACAGAGGCGCAAGCATTACTTGAAAAATCGGACATCATCTGTGTTTATGGCTCGAATGAATATGGCGCAAAATCAATCATCAATGCGGATGATGGGCTAGGTGGACGCATTGGTATCACAGAGGATAAAGTGATTGCCATTGGCTTTGATTCAGGAGCATTGCAACAAGATGCGATTCGAAATGAGCGGTTTTACGGATCAGTCACACAAAACCCTGTAAAAATAGGTTATGAGGCGGTGTCCTTAGCAGTGAAAGCAGCCAAAGGAGAACCAGCAAGTGATGTCGATACCGGTGTGGAATGGTACAACAAAGACAATATTGATTCTCAAGAGATCCAAGATTTACTTTATCAATAAATAGGAGGAATAGATCATATGAAGAATTATCCTAAAATCGGTATCAGACCAGTGATTGACGGACGCCAAGGAGGAGTCAGAGAATCCTTAGAAGAAAAAACAATGACCATGGCGCAAGAAGCAAAGCAATTGATTGAGAGTAGCTTGTATTATGCCGACGGAACCCCCGTACAATGTGTGATTGCAGACCGAACAATTGGTGGGCGCGGAGATGCAGGAAAAGTACGTGACCAATTCTCTAAAGAGAACATCATAGCGACATTATCTGTGACGCCAAGTTGGTGTTATGGAACGGAAACGATGGATCTGGAATCAGATACGATCAAAGCGATTTGGGGCTTCAACGGGACAGAAAGACCAGGAGCAGTCTATCTTGCTGCCGCGATGTCAGGATATGCACAAAAAGGCTACCCAGCATTTAAAATCTATGGTCATGATGTCCAGGAATTAGATGACAACACCATTCCAATTGATGTGAAACGTAAAATCCTATCGTTCGCACGTGGCGCATTTGCTGTCGGTCAAATGAAAGGGAAATCATACGTAAATATTGGCTCATCATGTATGGGGATCGCCGGTTCACAAGTGGATAGCAAATTTTTTACAGAGTATTTAGGGATGCCAATCGAATTTGTGGATATGACGGAAATACTACGTAGAATGTCACTTGAGATCTATGATCCAGAAGAATACAAAAAAGCATTGGGTTGGATAAAAGAGAATTGCCAAGAAGGAATCGATATCAACGAAGGTAAAAGCTTCCCAGACATCATCACCAAATCTAAAGTCGTACCTGCGGATCAAGATTGGGAATTTATTGCCAAACAAGCAATCATCATTCGCGATATCATGTTTGGGAATGAAAAGTTAGCAGAACTCGGCTGGGAGGAAGAAGCTCGAGGACGAGATGCCATCGCTGGCGGCTTCCAAGGACAGCGGCAATGGACAGATTGGCTACCGAATGGTGATTTTACGGAAGCAATCATGGCTTCGACTTTTGACTGGAACGGCCCACGACCAGTGACAGCTTTTGCGACTGAGAATGACACCTTGAATGCAGTTTCTATGCTATTTGGGACACTATTGACAAACAAATCACCTATTTTTTCAGATGTTCGAACCTACTGGAGCCCAGAGTCTGTGGAGAAGACAACTGGCAAAAAATTAACCGGTCACGCTAGGAATGGTATTCTTCATTTGATCAATTCAGGTGCATCTGCCTTAGATGGAACAGCAGCAGCTAAAGATGAAACCGGCCATGGAACGATGAAAGAATTCTGGAATATGACAGAAGAAGATATCACTAACTGTCTAAAAGCCACAGATTGGTGTCGAGCAAATTATGAGTATTTCCGTGGTGGCGGTTTTTCCTCCCACTTCAGAACGAATGCAGAAATGCCAGTCACCATGATCCGACTCAATATTGTAGATGGTGTCGGCCCAACACTGCAAATTGCAGAAGGATACACCTGTGTATTAGATGAAGAGATCCATCATGTTTTAGATGAACGAACAGATAAAACATGGCCGACTACTTGGTTTGCACCGATTTTAGGTTCACCAGGATTTGAAACAGTGTATGAAGTCATGAACCATTGGGGATCGAATCATTGTGCAACAGTACATGGTCATATCGGCGACGAATTGATCACACTAGCAAGTATGTTACACATTCCAGTTGCCTTGCATAATGTTTCCGAAGAACGGATTTTCAGACCACATGTCTTTAGTGGATTTGGGACAAAAGACCTCGAAAGTGCCGACTATCGTGCCTGTGAATATTTCGGTCCACGATATAAATAGAGTGAAGAAAATCGCATGAACGAAAGGATGAAACAAATGACAGTGAATCGCATGATCTTAAATGAAACCTCTTATTTTGGTAAAGGAGCTATTTCCAACATCCCTTTAGAATTTAAGAATAGAGGTTTCACAAAAGCAGTAATCGTAACTGATAAAAATCTTGTCAAGTTTGGGGTTGCAACAAAGATAACTGGATTATTGGATAATGAAGGAATCGAGTATCAAATTTATGATGGGATCATTCCAAATCCAACCATCGAAAACGTGAAGCAAGGGGTAGCATTTGTCAAAGAGACAACTGCTGACTGTATCATTGCAATCGGTGGGGGATCACCGATCGATACAGCAAAAGCAATCGGTATGATCATCACGAATCCTGAATTTTCAGATGTACTCAGTTTAGAAGGCGTTGCGAATACTAAAAATCCTTCCTTACCTATTTTTGCTGTTCCAACCACTTCTGGCACAGCAGCAGAAGTGACGATCAATTACGTGATCACAGATGAAGAAAATCACCGCAAATTCGTGTGTGTCGACCCTCATGATATTCCACTGGTTGCTTTTGTGGATAGTGACTTGATGATGAGCATGCCTAAAGAATTGGCAGCAGCAACAGGAATGGATGCGATGACTCATGCCATTGAAGGATTGATTACAAAAGGTGCTTGGGAGATGAGCGATATGCTTCACCTCAAAGCAATCGAAATCATCGGGCGCTCGTTGCGTCATTCAGTCGTCGGTGAAATAGAAGCTCGTGAAGAAATGGCTTTAGGTCAATACATTGCAGGAATGGGATTCTCTAATGTTGGGTTAGGCCTAGTCCACGGTATGGCGCATCCATTGTCCGCTTGGTACAACATACCTCATGATGTTGCCTGTGCGACATTACTACCAACGATCATGCGGTATAATAAGGAGTTTACAGCTGAAAAATATCGTGAAATAGCTAAAGCGTTGGCGATTCCAAAAGCAACTGAAATGAGCTTGTCAGAAGTACGCGATGCCGCTTGCAAGGCAGTCGCTCAATTAAGTAAGGATGTCGGAATTCCTGAAACAATTTCTGAACTAGGTGTAAAAGCTGAGGATCTGCCGAATATTGCAGAAGATGCGTTTCGAGATGTATGTACACCAGGAAATCCACGAGATACCTCAGTACCAGAAATCATTAAACTGTATAAGAGTTTGATGTAACTTCCACAATGAGAAAAGCATAAAGAATCCAGATTTTCAATACACTAATACGAACTAAAAGAATCAAGCTAAGACATTTCTGCTTAGCTTGATTCTTTCATACTTATAAAATAAACATTTCGTTGATCCATTATTTCCGTGTCTTGATCATATCAAAAACGTCATAAGCAACAAATCCCATTGCAAGCAAATAAAGCGCCCAAGTAAAGATCGAATTTGTAATGAATTGGTAGTATAGATTTAAACTGCAAAGGGTGTATAACGCCAAGCGTAGGAATGTGAATGGTTTGGAATGATAATTAGTCAAAATAAAAGCCTCCTGAAAGATACATATCCTATTTAAACAATAAAATACTAGTTAACTATAGTGTACGGTGAAAGCTATTTCATTGTCAAATTCCTGCAAGGATCAAAGCTAAATCGCTCATCAGGAGATACGAGTAAAAGCAGGTTTAATTATGAAATAAATCACGTTATCTTTTATTTATTCTGTTATGATAAGGACAGTAAAACAAACAGATAAAAAGGAGCTGAATGTATGGCAAAGAAAATTGCTTCTCCAGAGCTACCAGAACTAGTTGAAAGTCCCTTCTACCTAGAAGATGAAACAACCTTTTCAGGTATTTTTTCTGAAGGGGAAGATCAAAGTTATCTTAGTTCTCGCAATATCGTATTGAAAAATAGCCATATCAAAAAATTAGCGATGCAAAAAACTCGTTTGGAGCGGTTTGAATGTAGCGATGTCATTTTTGAGAAGTGTGATTTTTCAAATTTAGAATGGTTTGGCGCAAGTTTTCATCGTGTGCATTTCAAGCAATGCAAACTGACTGGAACCAATTTTTCTGACAGCTTTTTAAGAGACTGCGTCTTTGAAGAATGTGTGGCAAACCTGTCTTCTTTTAGCTACACGAATATGAAGTTCGTTCGATTTAGCGACAATCAATTGAAAAATACTGATTTTTTCGATAGCAATTGGAAAGATCTAGTAGTAGAAAACAATGACCTTTCAGGCTCAAATTGGGTTAATACGCCACTGAAAGGATTAGATTTTACAACGAATACATTTTCTCAAATCAACCTGTCATTGGAATTACTTCGCGGACTGATCGTCAATCAGGAACAAGCAATCATTATTTCGGCGGGGTTGGGATTGGTGATTGAGTAGATAAAACAGAACGAACAATGTTAAGAAATTAGTCAATCTGATCGAATAAATCCTAGAATCAACTTAGAGGATGGATTGAATTATTTCATGACCACTAAATTTAGTTTAATGGTAGAAAGGAGAACTGACCGATGGATTTGACAGATACACTTATCGATTTTGCTACTACCTTGGAAGGTGTCCAAATGGATCATCCTTTTGGAAAATTTCCAGATTATATCGTGTTCCGACATCAATCGACAGGTAAATGGTTTGGTTTGATCGTATCGGTTGAAAAAGACAAATTAGGTATAGAAGGCGAAGGTCAAGTTCCCCTCGTCAATGTCAAAGCAGATCCAGAAATCATCTCCATCCTGAAAAAGAGTAAAGGCTATTATCCTGCTTATCATATGAATAAACACCATTGGATAAGTGTAGCTTTGAATGGCACAGTCGTAGAAAAACAACTCTTCTATCTGCTGAAAGAGAGTTATGATTTAACAAATGGTTAATAAAAAATCAAAATAATAGTAGAATATCTCAATTTAGCCAAAACAATCCAACAATCGTTTGGATTGTTTTTTGTTTATAAAAAAGCGCTATCTTTTTGTTCAAAAAAAATTACCAAAAAAATTACACAAAAAACAGATTAGCTTTAGAAAGAGAATAGGTCTGTTATGTATGATAGTAAATATAACAAGAGAAACATAACTAAAACAAATAGAAGAGGATGGTTTTTTATGATGAAAAAAGGAACAAAGTATAAAGGTTATCTGGTATTAGTATGTTCTATCGGTCTTTTAGCAGCATGCAGTTCAGTGACCAAAGATACAAGTGAATCAGAGATGCCAAAAGTAAAAAGTGAACGAAAAATAACCGTGGATGGAAAAGAAGGAACAGAAAAAGTTTTGGATAATGGAATGATTGTTCAAGAGTTTGATGAAGAAGTGTCGGAAAAAGAAGAGTAACCATTGGATAGAAGGTGATAAGAGCACTTTTTTAATGACTGATCTGAATGAAGGAGTAGGTGTATGAAGCAAAAAAAAAGAAAAAAATTTAATCGAAAGTGGTATTTTCCAGTAGCAGTCATCACCGTTTTACTAGTGGTTGGTGCGATCAATATAGTTGCTTCTAGTGGGAAAACAAAAGAAGAAAATTCAGAAACAAATATTGAAGCCCGGTCTGTTAAATCCCTCATCGATGAAGTAAAAGCAGGGAACTTGATCTTAGCAGGAAAAGTCATGCCAAACAATAGCAACAAAATCAAAATTGATCCAGAACGAGGAACAGTGAAAGATATTCTGGTAAATGAAGGAGATGTCGTAGAAAAAGGGCAACCTTTGTTTACATACCAAACGGATCAACAGAGAAAAGTTGTGGAAGCTGAAATGGACGTAGAAATCAAAGTTAGAGCGGTAGAACAAGCACGAGTGACTGCAAATCAAAAATGGACGGCACATAACCAAAAAGTAGCAGAGCTTGGAAAAGCAAGACAGGATTATGCGAAGGAAAAATCCGAAGAGTTACAAAGTACGATCAAAGCATTAGAAGGAGAAATCACTGGTCTACATGCAGAAGCTATTGCTGGCGACAATGAAGTGAAGAATGCCGAAACAGAATTAAGAAGGGCACAGTTACTTCAGGAAAACGAAAAAGAACGACTGAATGAAGACACAGTGACAGCTGATCACTCAGGAAGAATCAAATCGTTGAATCGTGACTTAGTCAATCAATCAAAAGAACGTCAAAAAGAAGATAATTTTATGGAGATCCTTGATGATTCCAACTTGTATGTGGATGGTCAAGTCACTGAATTTGATCGTGAAAAAGTCGCTGTCGATCAACGAGTAGAAATCATGGATCGTAAAGACCCAGAGAAAACTTGGCAAGGAAATATTGTACAGGTGGCAAACTTAACTGGTGATGAAAAACAAGAGGATCAAAAAGAAGAGAATCCTAATTTATCTAAGTTTCCTTATAAAGTTAAGATCGATCCAAAAGAAGAGATGCCACTGATTGGTTCTAATGTGTATGTCAATGTTTTACCGAAAGATTTTGTGTCAGGAAAAGTGATCATCAACCAAAGATACCTCATGGAAAAAGATGGAAAATATTATGTATGGAAAGTAGAAAATGATCGGATCAAAGAGCATGAAGTAAAGGTCAATCCTATGGATGATGAACTCGCAGAAATAGTCGAAGGATTGACTGTTGAAGATCAGCTTGCTCTGCCTCAAACAGGGATGGTCGAGGGAATGGAGGTTGGTGCAAGTGTTGACGCTTAACAACATTCAGAAGTCATATTGGCAAGGCGGGAAAGAACTAAAAGTCCTTAAAGATATCTCTTTGCAAATCAATGAAGGAGAATTGGTCGCAATCATGGGGCCATCGGGGTCAGGAAAGTCGACGTTGATGAATATCATTGGTTGTCTGGACACGGCTACATCAGGGGATTATATCGTTGAAGGAACGGATGTCAAAACGTTAGCGGACAATTCATTAGCTGATTTTCGTAATGCAAAAATCGGCTTTGTTTTCCAGAATTTCAATCTCATGCCAAAATTAACCGTTTCGCAAAATGTGGAAATGCCATTAACGTATAAAAAAGTCAATAAAAAAGAGCGGCGTAAGCGTTCCTTGGATATGCTGCAATTAGTAGGGTTAGAGGATCGAAGTGAATTCAAACCGATGGAATTATCAGGAGGACAAAAGCAACGTGTCGCAATTGCGAGAGCTTTAGTGACTAACCCTAGTTTTGTTTTAGGTGATGAGCCGACAGGGGCACTTGATACAAAAACCAGTAGTCAAATCATGGATCTCTTTAAGGAATTCCACCAAGCAGGAAAAACGATTATTCTAATTACCCATGAGCCAGAAATCGCAGCGTTATGTCAGCGAACGATCACTTTACGAGATGGTCAAATAATCAGCGACGAACAAAATGAAGTGAGGTGATCGAGAATGGAAGAAATCAGATTTGCCTTACAATCGATTTTTGCTCATAAGATGCGTTCGGTATTGACTATGCTAGGTGTCATCATTGGGATTGCTGCCATTATTTCGATTTTCAGTATCATCGGCGGAAACACCGAAAAAATGAAACGAGAGATGATTGGTGGTAACAATAATACAATGAATATCCAATATGACAGAAAAAGTGCTTTCCAACAGAACCTTATGTCTGGTGGAATCCTGTCTGACAAGGAAGAAAAAAAATCCTTATATTTTCCATTTTTAGGCGAAGAGGTACTAAAGCAAATCAATGAAATACCAGAAGTCTTAGCAAGTGGTTTGTCTTACCAAAAAGATGGAAAAATCTACAGGAAAGCAAAAGGAGCCGACGCCAAAGTTTCTGCTGTCACTTCATCTGTTGAGGATTTGGAGCAATTAAATTTCATCAAAGGGGAAGGATTTGCTTCTCAAGCTTTCAAAGAGCAACAACAAGCAATTTTTCTGGAAGATTCCTTGTATGACGAATTATTTCCAAATGAAGAAGGAATCGGACAGTTTGTCGAAGTGAATGGAGTGCCATTCAAAGTTCAAGGTGTATTTCAGTTAGATCCCAATAGTAGTAATCTATTTAGCTTTGAGAAAAGAGCTTATGTTCCTTTGCAGCAAGCGCATAAACTATCTGATGAGTTGGATATTGTACCGCTTGTCACGATCCAAACAAATAATACCGATCAATTACAAGGCGCTGCAGAAAAAGCTGCAGAGATTCTCAATCAACAGGTCCCACCATCCGATTATGAGTATGGGGTGATGAATCTGAAAGAATTTGCCAGAGAATTGGAACGAATGAACCAGTCAAGTTTTATTCTTTTGTCTGGTATAGCAAGTATCTCATTATTAGTGGGTGGAATCGGTGTGATGAATATCATGTTGGTCTCTGTCACGGAAAGGACGAAAGAAATCGGAATAAAGAAAGCACTCGGCGCAAGAAGAAAAGTAATTTTAAAACAATTTTTAGTAGAAGCGGTCGTCCTGACTTTGATTGGTGGGGTACTAGGTGTGCTTATTGGTTTGCTAAGTGGCTATGCGATTACGCAATCACTGGATTATCCTTATATCGTGTCAATGATTTCCATTGTCGGTAGCTTAGTGTTTTGTTCCCTGATGGGCGTGATATTTGGTCTATTACCAGCGATGAAAGCATCGAAATTAAACCCTATCGAGGCATTACGCTTTGAATAAGGAGAGAGCTATATGGAAAGAATTTTAGTTGTTGAAGATGAATATATGATCAATCAGATCGTGACGGAATTTTTAAAAGAACGCAAGTATGAAGTTTATTCAGTAAGGAGTGGCGAACAGGCGTTGGAAGCTTTTGCTGAGCAAACATTTGATTTGATCCTATTAGACATTATGTTGCCTGGAATAAGGGGGACAGATGTTTTAAAGAAAATTCGGGAAACGTCGGATGTGCCGATCATCATGCTGACTGCCTTGGATGATGAATATACGCAGTTGCTCAGTTTTTCCCATTTGATCAGTGACTATGTCGTCAAACCTTTTTCCCCACTTATTTTGATCAAACGGATCGAAAATGTGTTTCGGATGAATCAAGGAAATCCCCACATCACTATTGGGGAGTACGCGATTGATCTCGATGGTGGTCTTGTAAAATACCAAGAGGAAGAAATCCATTTAACAAGAAAAGAGTATGATATTTTAGTGATTTTAATAAGAAACAAAGGAAAAATCATCACGCGAGAACAATTAGTGTATCAAGTTTGGTCGTATGAATATCATTTGGAAAATCGAATATTAGATAATCATATAAAAAATATCCGAAAGAAAATGCCACTTTTATCAATAAAAACGATCAAAAATAGAGGCTACCAGCTTGAGGACACCCCATGAGTATCATGCTGAAAAATTTTCTGTTTTCTGGGATCATCATTTTTCTAGTTTCGATTCTTTCGTTGATCGTTTTATATTTTACGATGCCTGTCTACTATGAACGAATGAAGCTGAACGAAATAAACAAGGAGTTCAATCAAGTAGCAGAAAGTATCGAAAATAAAGATTTAGCTACAATGCAAAAAGTTGTTGATCAATACTGGCTTGGAAGAGAACAAAGTCTTGATATCATGCTGATGAATAAGGATGGTCTAGTCATTGGCCCCTTCATTGATGTGAATCTTGACTATTCAGTGACAAGTTTTTTGTCTGATGAAATGAGCCTTTTTCAAGAAGTCACTGACAAAGAAGGAAACGCTTATTATTTAATTGGTATGTATTCGATGCAGCCAGTCGCAGAAGCTAGCCAAGTGTTACTTCATTTATATCCATTCATCATCATCATCTCACTGATCATTGGGGGAGTCGGCGCTTACTACTATAGTATTTATTCGACAAAAAAAATCAAAGAGATATCCAAAGTAACAGAAAAAATGATCGAATTAGATGCGGATATTCGTTGTGATGTCAAAGGTACGGACGAAATCTCACTTTTAGCGCAAGATATCAACCAATTGTATGTGTCTTTGATTCAAACGATTGATGTTTTAGAGCGTGAAGTAGCCAAAACGAAAGAACTAGAACAAGCAAAGTCAGAGTTTATGCAAATCGCTTCTCATGAATTGAAAACACCTGTTGCTTCATTGATGGGGCTGATTGATGGCATGATCTATAATGTTGGAAAATTTAAAGACAGAGAGCGATATTTAGAAGTTTGTAAAAATATTTTGCAAGAACAAACAGAAATGATCAATAATATCCTCTTTGCCTCAAGAAACAATTTGCCTTCAGATGATGTGGTCTATGAAGAAGTCTCAATCAAAGAAATGATCGAACATAAATTGACTTCTTTCCGAATACTTGCTGAAGCAGAACAGAAAAAACTAGTCGTCAATCTAAAAGGAGAGAAAATCATCGGTAATAAAAATGATATGGATAAAATTTTAGATAATCTACTAAGTAATGCTTTTAAATATACGAAGCATGAGGGAGAAATCAGTCTGTTTTTTGATGGGAAACAATTAGTGATTGAAAATGAAGTGAATCAGATACTTACGGAGGAGGAATTAAGTAAGATTTTCCAACCTTTTTATCGACCGGATTTTAGCAGAAGTCGAGACACTGGAGGTTCTGGTTTAGGATTGTTTATCGTACAACAGCTTTTTGAAAAATATGGCTGGGAGTATTCATTCAAGCCATCAACTGGTTCTAGAATGTGTTTTTCGGTCACTTTTGTTGAGAAAAAACGAAAGTAATAGAGTAATCAACACGTTTGGTAACACAAGTAGGGAAAACTAAGTCAGACTGCACAACTGCTATTTGCCAGGGACTTTATTTTTATATTTATACACACTCAATTGGAATTTACCAAACCAAACCACACCATACCAGGACAAAGTAAAGAACAGAACGATCAGAGAAGTCACACGTTAATACACTCTTGTAGAAAATTTAGTCCCTGGTGAGTAGCAGTTGTGCAATCGGGATGTGATATATTGAAAGAAGTCAGGACTACGTTCGCGCAGTCCTGACTTCTTTTTATATAGTTTCTTATACTATTCCTTGATTTTTCTTTCGCGTACAAAATAGTAACCCGTCATATAGATCAAGAAAATCAAACCGATCATCAATGAGATCCTTGTTTCGGGATTGATGAACATAAAGACTAATACCACTGCCAAAAAGGCCAATGACAGGTAATTGGTATATGGCGATAAGGGCATTTTAAACGGATGTTCAAGCATCTCTGTAGGATGTTTTTTTCTAAATTTGATTTGACTGATCAAAATAACGATCCACGGGACCATTCCTGGTAAGATACTGGAACTGTAGACAAAAACAAATAGATCCTGTGATTGGGAGTAGAAGAATGGCAACAGATAATTCAAAATCAACCCGATCAAAATACCAAATGAGATGGCTACTACTGGGTAAAATGGCACCCCATGACGTGTGAGTTTCAAAAACTTCTTAGACATTTTGCCGTTGATGGCCAATGTGTAGACCATGCGACTGGCGCTGAAAATACCGGAATTACAACCAGATAAAGCAGCAGTGATGACAACAAAATTGATCAAACCAGCTGCAAACGTGATCCCAATCTTAGAAAAAGTTTGAACAAATGGTGATCCTAGTTCGCTCAATTGATTCCAAGGATAGATGCTGACAATGATGAAGATCGCCCCAATATAAAAAATCAAGATCCGACCGATCGTTGATTGGACAGCGTCTACAATCGTTTTTTGTGGATCTTTCGCTTCACCAGCAGTCATTCCGATCAACTCGATTCCTTGATAAGAGGCAACGACGATCGATAGAGCAAAAAAGAAGCCTTTTACGCCGCCTGTAAAGAAACCACCATTTTTCCATAAGTTTGAAATCCCGATTGCTTCGCCATGATTACCGAATCCGAACAAAATGATTCCTAAACCAGCAATGATCATCAATATGATTGTGACTACTTTAATAGTAGAAAACCAAAATTCTAATTCGCCAAATGCTTTAACAGAAACAAGGTTGGCGAACATCAAGAAAAGGATCACAACGATCCCTGGAATGATCTGGGGCAAATCCGGCCACCAATAGTTCATATATTCCCCTACAGCGATCACTTCACTGATACCGACCACGATAAACTGAAAAATATTGCTCCAAGCCGTCAAATAACCTGCGACGGGATGGATGTATTCACTTGCATAATTAGCAAATGAACCAGTAGAAGGATCTAGATACAGCATCTCGCCCAAGGCACGCATGATCAGGTACAAAAAGAATCCTGCCACAGCATAAGCAACCATTACAGAAGGTCCTGTCCAGCGTATGGTGGATGAAGCACCCATGAACAGACCGACACCGATCGTTCCTCCTAGCGCAATCATTTGGATATGACGTGCACTGAGACTACGAGTTAATTTTTCTTCTTCCATACAAAAACTCCTTTTTTAAGTTGAGTGATAAAGTAAAAAATAAGTTCATTTTATAACTAGCAAACAAAATAACGACCATTACTTTATAGCTCTTGTTTGTGATTTTACAGAAAATTTTCAAAAATTGCGAGAAAAATCTAAAAAATCAAAAAAATCAGCTATAACACTTGTAAATGATTTTGATATTAGTTAAACTAAGGTTGAATAAAAAGTTAGGTACACCGAAAAGGAGTGGTAAGAGGTGTCTAAAAACGAAATATCCGTTAAAGATCTAACGGTTGCTTATCAAGGAAAGACAGTATTAAATAATGTATCAACAGTTATCCAAGCACAAAAATTTACAGGGATCATTGGACCGAATGGCGCTGGGAAATCTACTTTTATGAAAGCTTTATTAGAATTAGTTCCTAGAGTTTCCGGTGAAATCACTTTTGACGGCCGATCCATAAAAACGATCCGTAAAAAAATTGCCTATGTGGAACAACGTAGTGAGTTGGACCTTTCCTTTCCTATTGATGTGTTAGGAGTAGTGTTATTAGGAACCTATCCATCTTTGCGCTTGGGGCAACGTCCTGGAAAAAAAGAAAAGGAACGGGCGAAACATGCATTAGCGAAAGTGGATATGGCGGATTATGAAAATCGACAAATCAGTGAATTATCTGGAGGACAATTACAGCGGATATTTATTGCCAGAGCCTTGGCGCAAGGCGCAGAGTGGATTTTTTTAGATGAACCATTTGTTGGAATCGATGCGGTCAGTGAAAGAAAAATTTTCGCTATTTTGAATGAACTGAAAAATGAAGGGAAAACTATCGTGATCGTCCATCATGATTTGCACAAAGTCGAAGCCTATTTTGATGAAGTGATTTTATTGAATCAAACGCTGATCGCAGCTGGACCAGTTGGCGAAGTATTTACTTCAGAAAATCTACAGTTGGCTTATGGGGAGATCATTGGACAATTAGCTAAAGGGGTAATGGAAAAATGATTCAATCGTTTATTGAGGGGTTAATGGATTATCAGTTTCTACAATACGCATTGATCACATCGATGCTTGTAGGATTAGCTTCAGGGGTGATTGGTTCCTTTATTATTTTAAGAGGGATGTCCTTGATGGGGGATGCAATCTCTCATGCAGTACTGCCTGGTGTCGCAATTTCTTATATGTTTGGCTTTAGTTATATTTTAGGTGCGACCGCATTTGGGATGTTGACGGCTGGGATAATCGGCTTTGTCACACAGCGTAGTCGTTTGAAAAATGATACAGCTATTGGGATCGTTTTTAGTTCGTTCTTTGCATTAGGTGTCATCTTGATCTCTTTTGCTCAAAGTGCAACCAATCTGTATCATATCTTATTTGGAAATGTTTTAGCAGTCAGAGAAAGTGATATGTTGATGACTGCCATAGTGAGTGGGATCGTGTTGCTGTTTGTATTGATTTTCTATAAAGAACTGAAAATCACTTCTTTTGATCCGATGATGGCAAAAGCTTATGGTTTGAATACAACACTTGTTCACTATTTGTTGATGTTCTTCTTAACACTGGTTGCTGTGGTCAGTTTGCAGACAGTAGGAACGATTTTAGTCATCTCGATGCTGATCACACCAGCAGCAACCGCCTACCTATTGACCGATCGATTGGCAAAAATGATTTTCATTTCGGCAACAATCGGCGTATTAAGTGCAATCATTGGTGTGTTTTACAGTTATAGTTACAATTGGCCGTCTGGGGCAACCATTGTGTTGACCAGTGCAGTATTCTTTACGTTGGCCTTTTTATTTTCACCGACTAAAGGGATTATTTTTTCAAGAAACAAAACGAAAAAAAATGCCGAGTCGTAAAAAACTAACGCATAGAAATGGAGTATGTACATGAAAAATAAACTGAATATCTTATGGTTAATGGGAGCTGTCTTATTTATTTTTGCAGGTTGCGGTAGCTCTGCAGCTGAAGAGAAAGAAGAAAACTTGACAGTCGTAGCAACAAATTCGATCATCGCTGATATGGCGAAAGAAGTTGGAAAAGAACATGTCGATGTTCATAGTATCGTCCCAGTCGGCACAGACCCGCATGAATATGAAGTATTGCCAGAAGATATCAAAAAAGCAAGTGATGCTGATGTGATCTTATACAACGGGTTAAACTTGGAAACTGGTAATGGCTGGTTCGACAATTTGATGGATACAGCTAATAAAACAGAGAATGAAGATTATTTTGCAGTAAGTAAAGAAGTTGAACCTCTGTATTTATCAGGGGGAGAGTCAGAAACAGAAGCAGATCCACATGCTTGGTTAGATCTTTCAAACGGAATCAAATACGTGCAAGAAATCGCGCGCATCTTTGTAGAGAAAGATCCAGATCATGCGGAGCAATATGAAGAAAATGCCAATGCGTATATTGAAAAATTAAAAGAGCTAGATCAACAAGCAAAAGAAAGCTTTGGTTCGATCCCAGAAAATCAAAAGCTGTTAGTGACAAGTGAAGGTGCCTTTAAATACTTCTCACAAGCCTACGATCTACCAGCTGGATACATTTGGGAAATCAACACGGAAAGCCAAGGAACACCTGAACAAATGCAATCGATCGTCAGTCAAATTCGCGAATCAGATGTTCCAGTCTTATTTGTAGAAACGAGTGTCGATCCAAGAAGTATGGAACGTGTTGCTAATGAAACAGGTCTTGAAATCTTTGATGAATTATTCACTGATTCGATCGCAAAAGAAGGGGAAACTGGCGACTCATACTATGACATGATGAAGTGGAATATCGAAAGAATCCACGAAGGACTATCTCAAGAAAAAAGCTAATCAACCCTCGAAAGACTTAATAAAAAAGTATAAAAACAGAGAAAAGACTGTCACTGGTCTTTTCTCTGTTTTTCTATCAAGAAAAATTCGTCCGTTTATTGTTTTAAAGATACCAATTTTAGTGAAATTCCGTTATAGTTAAAAGAGAGGAAAGGAAGGTGAAGCTATGAATTTTACTAGCAAAGACAAACAATTGATTGCAAAAGAAATAACAAAAAAAATCAACCAACTAGAAAATAAGGAGAAAGATCAAGACCTCCTATTTCTTGAAGCAGAAATGGCGAAAGCGTTCATAGCAAGCCCAGAAGAATTGGAAACAGAGCAATATCCTGGAAAATGGTTATTTGATGATTTTCAGCCATTAGATGAAGATACAGGTATTGGCTACTTTGTCTTTCTTTCATCCGTCGGCTTTACTCCTGGCGTATTAGTCAAACAAAAGAACGAACTAAAGGTTCAAGCATGGCCTGCACTGTTTTCTTTGATAGGAACAGAGGGTGTTATTCCAAAAATCCAATCTGCATTTTTCAAGAGTGCATTTATCGCAAATAGCAAACTAATGAATACGTATTATAATCGTTTGGTAGAAATTGCTCGTCCAGGAGAAATTCCTCA
Source organism: Enterococcus mundtii (assembly GCF_002947535.1). Taxonomy (GTDB): domain Bacteria; phylum Bacillota; class Bacilli; order Lactobacillales; family Enterococcaceae; genus Enterococcus_B; species Enterococcus_B mundtii_B. Next base: position 108,853 of record NZ_PUAP01000002.1, on the reverse strand, counting down.
AACGTTCACTTATGGGCAACAAAAAAATCTATACGAAGATGTTGTTTATTCACGGGATCTATCTGAGTTCTCACCAAGAGAACAACTCCGTTTACATGAACTACTCCACACAAAACCTGTTTCGTTGAACTTTTTCAATGCATTAGACCAACGTCGAAAATGGGTATCTGTGAATTTCTGGGAAGTTTTTGCTGCTAGAAATCGTTGGATGGAAGAAAGAAAAATCCCAGATCAACAGATCCAATTCGTTCAATTGAAAAAAGAACGATTATATTATGGATTATATAGTCGTGTCTGATCGAGGGTGGTAATGATGGCACTAACATTAAAGGAAGAAATCATTCAAGAAAGTAAGCGGATCGGGATCGATAAAATCGGGTTTACTACAGCAGAGCCATTTGATCATTTGAAAGAATCGTTAGTAGAACAAAAAGCCGCTGGACATACTTCTGGATTTGAACACCCTAATATCGATGAACGTTTATATCCGGAGATGACGTTTGATCGACCAAAATCGATCATTGCAATTGCTTTAGCGTATCCGACAAAGATCCATGAGAAGATGCCTAGAGATGAAAAACGGGGACAGTTTGCTCGTGCTTCTTGGGGCATCGATTACCATGATGTCTTACGGGATCGCCTGCAACAATTGATTTCATTTATTGAGTCACGAGCGACACATTGGCAAAAGGAAGAAGAATGGCGCTTGGCGCCGCAAGTAGATACAGGTGAGTTGATCGATGTCGCTGTCGCGCAACGTGCTGGTTTAGGTTTTATCGGTCGAAATGGATTATTGATCACAGAGGAATTTGGCTCGTTCGTCTATTTAGGTGAAATCGTGACCAATATCGATCTAGAACCAGATGCTCCTGGTGTCTTTGGGTGTGGTGAATGTACGCGTTGCGTGACGGCTTGCCCAACGGATGCGCTTTTAGGCGATGGCCGAATGAATGCTAAACGCTGTTTGTCTTATCAAACGCAGACGAAAGGCATGATGCCAGAGGAGTATCGAAAGAAGATGAGCAACGTCATCTATGGTTGTGATATCTGTCAGTTAGTTTGTCCATATAATAGAGGGAAAGATTTTCACTTCCATCCAGAAATGGAACCAAAAGTAGAAGAAGTCTATCCGAAACTCACGCCCATGTTAACGATATCTAATAAAGAATTCAAACAGCAATACGGTCATTTGGCTGGCTCATGGCGTGGAAGGAAACCTCTTCAACGAAATGCGCTGATTGCATTAGCTAATTTAGGAGAACGTGCCGCTTTGCCTCATATTGAAGAGTGTCTAAGTGATGTCCGTCCAGTGATTCGTGGAACAGCAGCGTGGGCAATCGGTAAATTAGGGATCAAAGACCCCGAAAAATGGCAAGAAGTATTAAGTCGCGCGCTAGAAAAAGAAACAGAAGAAGAAGCAATCCATGAAATGAACCAAGCAATGCAATTGTTACAAAAGAAAAAAAGTCCTAAAAAATGACTTTTTTATTTCAAACTTCTCGTTTTTCCCAGTAATTGTTGTAACAATTACTGGTTTTTTTGTGTTAATTGCATCAATTTTTGGAAAAATGAGAAGAATTTCGCAAAAAAATACGATAAATTGAAAAAAATATGTTCTGAATATTACAGAACATAAGTTTTTTAAAAGTTTCAATAAAAGAATTGAAAAACGATTACAACGCCGATTTATAAAGCTTCTAAGACTTTAGTCCTAGTTTTTCTAAAAATCAAATATTACAAATATTAAAAATGTGACGATTTTGTCATTAAATGTCATAATTCTTTCACCTATGAAATATTTCTAGATGATAAAGTTAGTGACGTTGAAACAAATCAAAGAGAAAAAAAGGAGCTTACTATGAATTCAATTAAAAAGATCGTTTTGGGGACAACTGTTGCCGCTGGAGCAACTGCAATGTTTGTAGGGACTACTGCTCATGCAGATGAAGTCTATACAGTAAAAGCTGGAGATTCATTATCTAAAATCTCACAAAAATTTGCAGGTGACAATTCACTGATCAAAGCTATTGCAGAGCAAAATTCGATTGACGATATCAACCGCATTTTCGTTGGTGAAGAATTAACAATTCCAACTGACGCTTCATCAGTAAAAACAACAGAAGTAGCACCAACAACTGAAAAAGTAGAAACTCCTGTAGTAACAGAAGCACCAGCGCAAGAATATACATATGTTGCGCCTGTTGAAACAGTTGAAGTAGCACCAGCTACAACTACTGTAACAACAAACAGCAACTCTGCGAAAGAATGGATTGCACAAAAAGAATCAGGTGGTTCTTATACTGCAACAAACGGCCGTTACATCGGACGTTACCAATTAGATTCAGCATATTTGAACGGTGACTACTCACCAGCGAACCAAGAACGTGTTGTAGAAGAATACGTTGCTGGACGCTATGGTTCATGGGATGCTGCAAAAGCATTCTGGTTAGCAAACGGTTGGTACTAAGATAACCATCAATTATAAAGTCAAAAAAGAGGACTACGCAAGTAGCCCTCTTTTTTTGTTCTTTTTATATTCGCGAAAGATACGTATCAATCGTTTTTTGGTACTTATCGCCGCCCCAAGTCCCTGTATTGAGATACTCTGCAATCAAATAGCCGATATAAGGGCCAGTAGTCAAACCAGAGGAGCCTAAGCCGCTTGCAGCGATCAAGCTTGGTTCATCTGGAACAGGTGCAAAGAACGGCGCAAAATCGGAGGTATACGCTCGGGTGCCAACTCGCATGGTGTGTTTCCATGTAGTAAGTTGATCAGGCTCAGCTAGAAACGGCGCTGTGCTTTGCATCAATTGCTGATAAGCGGATTCAGTAGGAGTCAAATCCCAGCCTCCATCATTTTCATGGGTAGCGCCTACTAATATCGTTCCATTGTTAAACGGGATAAAATCAGCTTCACCTTCTAACATGGCGACAGGCCATTCTTGGCTGTTGACATAAGGTGTCTGAAAAACGATCAGCTGTCCTTTTTGTGGACGAATATCGGCATGAAAGCCAATTTGCTCCAGTAACGGTTTCAATGAAGGCCCAGGTGCTAGAATGACTCGGTCAAAGCCAAGTTGTCCAAAAGCACCAGAGATGATCCATTGCGCGGCTTCTTTGCGTAGCTGGACACGTTCAGAGATTACTTTGACCATTTGTTTCTCCAAGCGTGTGGCAAGGTGAGATAGATAGGCATGACCGTCTAAACGCCCCCCTCCACTCACAAATAAGGCGGGTGATGGTTTTAGCAATGGGAGAGCCGAGGCTGTCTCTTCAGCCCTTAACAGCGAAATATCACCGATTTCTGGTGCGTCTTTCTTTCGTTGTTCGGCAAGTGCAGCAAGATCTTCCAAAGCATCTTTTTCGCGAAAAATCAGTGTACCTGATTGTTTATAGATAGAGTCATCAAGTGATAGATCCCGGATCAGTTTTGGGAAAAAAGCCGCACCATCTTTTGCTAACTGATACCACTGTTTATTTCGTCTTTTTGAAAGCCAAGGTGAGATGATGCCAGCACTAGCGCGAGTGGCTTGTCCTTCTTTCGTATCAAATAAAGTCACCTCAAATTTAGAGGTGTCTAAATAGTTGGCTAATGTCATACCGATGATGCCACCACCGATGACAGCAATTTTTTCCATAAAAAAACCTCCTTTACTCATCTACCATCTCATAGAATCACTAGAGATACAATATTTTATCCGAGGAATTTTTTCTATTTCATACGAACGAATGCATGGTGAAAACTGATTATTGATAAAGTTAGAGACAAAAAAAGGAGGAGTGAGCTTCATTCTCTCACACCTCCTTATATATTAATTTTGTATTTGCTTAGGTTTTTGCACCATATAGCGGATAAATAGGATCAAACTAATGATCAACAAACCAAGTAGGACACTTAAAGCAACTTTTGATCCTAACGTTGTTGCTGCTTCATAACTATCTGAACGATGGTCTTGGAAAAAGTTGATGATCACAGCCACCAACGTAGTAGCGACAGCTCCGGAAAATTGTTGCAACGTATTGAATACGGCGTTGCCATCACCTTGTAATTCCATCGATAAAGCATTCATTCCAGTAGTCATCATATTGCTATAAGACAAACCAATACCGATCATATAGAAGAAATGACAGGCAACCAAAAAGCCTAATGATGCGTGACCTAAAATCAGCACAAGGACGGTCCAGCCAACAAGTGAAAACAAGAGACCGATGAAAATTGGTTTTTTAGGTCCATGTTGGTCGAGTAGCTTTCCTGAAAAAGGAGATAAGAGGGCACCAATCGCTGCACCTGGTAGCATAGCTAGACCTGCGACAAAGGCATTGTTCCCTTGGACGATTTGGACAAAGTTCGGTAGGACAAAGGAAACACCCAGCAATAAAAATTGATAAACTAAAAAGCTAAATAAGAATAAGCGGAATGTATGATTTTTAAAAATCTCAAGTCGGATCAAAGGATGTTCGGCTTTTTTTGTTCGTTGATAGAAAAGAATGAATCCTAAAACGGCGATGACTAAGGATGCCCAGCCAATCCAGTCTCTGAACATGCTTAGAAAAGTCAAGCTTCCACTGAACATGAGAGTAATACCAAAGACACTGAGTAAATCTAAACGACCAGTTTTTTCAACCTTGAATTTAGGAATCGCATATAAGCCGATCACGAGTGAAATGAGTAACACTGGCAATAAAAAGAGAAAGATATGACTCCATGAGAAATTAGCAGTCAAGATCCCGCCATACGTTGGACCAATCGCTGGTGCAATGGCGGTTGTCAAAGTACCAAGACCCATCATTGTTCCTCTTTTTCCCATAGGAGCAAAAGTCAAGATGATATGAAACATCAATGGCAAGGCTATCCCTGTCGCAGCACCTTGGAGTACCCGACCTAAAAGTAGTAACAAGAAGGTAGGGGAAAAGTAATCGACCAACAAACCAGCAATAAATAGTAGATTGGAACTCAAGAAAAGAGTTCGCAGGCTAAAGTTTTTTGTCAGATAAGTTGAAAGTGGCACAATGATCGCAATCATTAGTAAGTAGATCGTTGTTACCCATTGTACTTGGGAGGTACTGATTTGAAATTCCTGAATCAGTGTTGGGAAGGTCACGTTCATTGCGGTTTCGATCAAAACGCCTGCAAATGACATGATCCCTGTGGCAAGTACAGCAGGAATTAATTGTAGTTGTTTTTGTTTTTGCATGTTTTTCACCTCTAAATTATTTCGTAAAAAAAGAGAGAGATTTCTATTCGAAAATAGAAACCGCCTCTCTCTCGACACGCTAGGCGTGTTATCTGTACGATTTATCGTTCGGCTTATTCTAGCACAAGTCTAAAAATAGTGTCAACCAGATTAGCCAATCCAATGCAAAAGAGTTATGATAGTAGTGAAGAAGAAAACAAGGAGGGCCTATGGAAAAAATCGAATGGAGAAAAACCGACCCTAGTTATCGTATGTCAAAGAAACCACAACTAATGACACTTCCTGCGCAAAATTTTTTTTGTATCAACGGAATAGGTGATCCAAATGGAGAAGAATTTAAGCGCCGTGTAGGTTGTTTATACGCTGTTAGCTATACGATCCGAATGGCACCGAAAAATGATTGGCTGATTCCTGACTATTTGCCTTACACGGTTTATCCTTTAGAAGGTCAGTGGGGGTTACAAGAAAAATTTTTGAACGAACCAGTGATGTTGAAAGAGCATTTTTCTTATCAGTTGATGATCAAGCAACCGGACTTTGTGACTCCTCAAATTGCTTTAGAGGCGTTAGCGCGAGCCAAAACAAAAATTCCAGAAGATTTAGCGAGTCAACTTGTATTCACAACGATCGAAGAAGGTCTTGTGGCACAGATCTTACACATTGGTTCCTACGACGATGAACCAGAAACATTTGAAAAGCTGGCTTTCTTTCTCAAAGAAAAAGGCTATCGCCGAACTTCGAAAGAGCATAAAGAAATCTATATGAGTGATCCCAGAAGGACTGCGCCAGAAAAATTAAAGACGATTTTGCGGGTAGCCGTTGAACAAGACAAATCAGTCGAAGTGTCAGACACCAACTAAATAAGAGAAAGATCCCCTGTTTTTTTGCTATAATAGATACGAAGAGGTGTTTTTGTATGAAAAAAAATCAACGACAATCATTGATTCGCCAATTGATCACGGAACATGCGATTGGTACGCAAGAGGAATTATTGAATCATTTGCAGATGAAGGGTGTCAATGCAACTCAAGCAACGATCTCACGGGATATTCGTGAGTTGAAACTTGTGAAAATACAAGATGAGAATAAACAAATACGCTATGCGTTGTTCAATCAACAAGCAGATTCTTTGATGGAAGATCGCTTGCGAAGTGCGGTCAAACGAGAAGTCTTACGAATTCAACGGATTCAATTCATGATCGTTGTCTTGACCGAAAAAGATGGTGCGGACGTGGTAACGAACTGGTTAGATGAAGTGGATTATCCAGAAGTTGCTGCAACGATTGCCGGTGTCGATACGTTCATTATTATTTGTCGCACAGAAGAAGAAGCCCAGGCTTTCGCTGAAAAATTAGAGCAAATGAGAGAGTAGGCGCGCTTTTTTGTCTAGTAATCAATGGAAGCGCTAAACACAATAGATCGTTGTGAAAATCGTACTAAATTCCAAGAGTAGTGGACTGTAAGAGTGGCACGTAACTAAAATGAACGATGTTTGTACCATTCGTCTCATGCTGAAGCGTTAATCAATTTGGACAAGTATATAGTGAAAGAGGGGCGACTTCGCCAGTGATGACAAACATGATCATTTTTCTAACAATTTTAGTTTACGGCGTCAATTTCTTGGCATTTATGTACATTAAAATAAAAGAAATCAAAAATTATCTAGAAAAAATTGCGATCTATTTTGGTGTGAATATGACATTATTGTTCACCAGTAGTATTTTCCTATTTTTTGGTAAGATCGTCGAAGACGGAATATTGTTGATAGAGTAATAGAAAAAAACTGATGCCCATTAATTTTGGGCATCAGTTTTTAATTTTCATTTATTTTTTTTTGGGAGGGGTACCGTACATTTTAGGTGTTACTGGTTTTAATTTAGGTGCTTTGCCTTCGATCTTAGGTTCTTCCAACCATTGATATTCCCCTTCACCATCTAAAGCTTTACCTTTTGCCCAAGAACCTTCGCTACTTTCGTCACCTTCTGAAAAGTTATAGAAATCATAAGCAATATCTTTACGTTCTTCTTCTCTTGGGAAAGTCGTAGGAACAAGAATACCGCCTTCTGTTTCTTCTAATTCTTTGACAGCTGCTGCCCAAAGGTTTTGATGATAACTGTCTCTAGCCAATAAAACTGATAGTAGGTCTTTTACGCCACGATCATCGATCATTTCGTAAATACGTGCCACTTGTAGTCTTCCTTGAGATTCTGCGTTCAAGTTTGCACGAAAATCAGCAAGTAGATTCCCACTAGCAACAATATAACCACCACTCCAAGGATTACCAACGCTATCCGCAGGACGAGGTCCTAAGCCAGCTACAATAGCGTGTTGAGGATTCATGCCGGAAATGATCGCACCAATCGTTGGGTCTTTTTTCATTGCTTCTTCTTGATCTTCAACAGGTGCATCTTCAAGTAAGCGTGCAACCATTGTCGCTAACATTTCAACGTGTCCAAGTTCTTCTGTTGCAATGTCCATCAGCATATCTTTATATTTTTCTTCCCCACGACAGCTCCAACCTTGGAAAAGGTATTGCATCGCTACACTCATTTCACCATACTGTCCGCCAATCAATTCTTGTAAATATTTTGCGATTAATGGATTCGGACGATCTGGTTTTGCCTCAAACTGTAATTCTTTTTGGTGTCTAAACATCAAATCTCCTCCTAATCAATTTTTAATACATTACTATTGTTATATGTATTGGAAAAAAATTCAAAGAAAACGCTCTAGATATTGGAGTTATTTTATAAACGTTGATTTATCAATGTTTGATTCTGTGAGAATGACTTCGTTAAAAGAAAAAAACAGGAATAGTTCAACAAACAAATTCTATTCATAAATGATAAATATTGTTTGTTTCCAATAGTATTCTCATTTTTATTGACGGAAAGTAAGTAACAAGAAAGAAGAGATTTTAAGCACAAGGAACGATTGGCACAATTTTTTGTCTTATGCCTTAGTGCTGAACGCTTCTTTCACGACCTATTGTTACTTGTAGAATGTTTGCTTCTTTGATATGGTTAATACAAGAAAAACATCGGAGGTATATCATGGCTAAAATTATGGTAGTGGAAGATGAAGAGATCATTCGTCAGCTGATTATGGAAGAGTTGGAGAAATGGCAATTTGAAACGTATGGAACGTCAGATTTCAATCAGGTTTTTGCTGATTTTGAGAAAGAAGAACCGCAACTTGTTCTTTTAGATATCAATTTACCAGTATTTGATGGTTATTATTGGTGTCAGAAAATACGAGAAATTTCCAAAGTACCGATCATTTTTATTTCAAGTCGAAATACCAATATGGACATGATCATGGCAATGAACATGGGGGCAGACGATTTTGTGACGAAGCCGTTTCAAATCGATGTCTTGATTGCTAAAATCAATGCTTTGTTGCGTCGCTCATATAATTATGGTGAGTTGTCGAGTGAAATGATGACCCATAATGGAATCACGTTGAACGTCGATAATGGCAGTATGGAGATCAATGGTGAAATGATCGATTTGAGCAAGAATGAGTATCGCTTGTTGTTTATTTTAATGAAGCAACATGGGAAAATTTTGACTCGCGAAAAATTGTTGCGGGCATTGTGGGATGATGAACGGTTTGTCGATGACAATACACTGACGGTCAACATCAATCGCTTACGTCGTAAAATCGAACAGGCGGGAATCACTGATTATATCGAAACAAAAGTCGGCCAGGGGTATATTGTTCCCTGAAAGGATGAAAAACAACTATGAATTTTTTTAAATATTTGAAAGATCAATGGTCGTTGATCGTCGGCTGGGTATTTTTCATTTTATTGACGATTTTTGTTATGTGGTTAGCGCCTAATATTGTGGTCGATTGGGCAACGATTTTTTACTTGATTTTGATTGAAGGAGTTTTTTTGATTTTTTTCTTACTTGTCAGTTATTTGAGTAAACGTAGATGGTGGGCGAAATTGGCGAATCTACAAAAAAATTCTCCTCTGCAAAATTATTTAGATGGTGGGCATACAGAAGAAGAGAAGTTGGTAGAAGCTTATATCAATCAACTAATACGTGAACATCAGGAAGTGATGCAAGAAGCTATCACGAATCAACAAGATCAAAAAGATTATATCGACTCATGGGTCCACGAAATCAAAGTGCCCGTGGCGGCTTCAGAATTGTTAGTACGATCGATCGAATTTGATATTGATGATCAAAAGTATACGTTGTTAGAAAATGAGTTGTCTAAAATCGACGAGTATGTGGAACAAGTATTGTACTATGCGCGCTTGGATAGTTTTTCAAGAGACTATTTGATCCAAGAATACAGTATCAAGAGTATCATCCAACCAGTCATTCGTAGCCAAGCGAATTATTTTATCCAAAAGAAAATACGCTATGAAGTGATAGGTGAAGATCAAACGATTTTAACTGATTCAAAATGGGTGGCTTTTATTTTCAAACAGATTCTTAGTAATGCCATTAAGTATACGCCGGATGGAGGGGAGATCAAACTATTGATCGAGAAGACAACAAAAGGCGTAAAATTTTCTGTCAAAGATTCAGGCATCGGTATACCGAAAGAAGATGTTGGACGGATTTTTGACAAAGGCTTCACAGGTGCGAATGGCCGTCTGAGCAAAACTCACTCTACTGGCCTAGGATTATACCTCGCTAAAAATCTAGCGGAAAAATTAGGGATTTCTCTCACTGTCGACTCGATTGAAGGAGAAGGGACGACGCTGTCTTTATTTTTCCCTATCTTGAGTTTTTACCAAGAAGAACGCTGAAAAAATGCGATTGCGACATATTCACGCTTATTTCTGAAGGAACTACCGGTTGAACATTGTCTGATTTGGTTATGAGAGAAGCGTGTTGACCTTAGATGATGATTGGAAAAGTTTTAATATAGTTATATATCGGCTGTTGCCCCGAAAGTAGAAGAATTTTCGAGGTAACAGTTGATTTTGTTTATGGATTTATTAGTGACTGATTGAACTTCATAGAAACGTCAATGAAGTTAAGTTAGAAAAAAGTGAGAAATAAAAAATAACTCTTGTGTTGTTAACGTTTTCGTTGATATGTTCTATAACATGTGACATTTAAAAGAAGGAGAATGTTTATGGAATTATTAATCGCATTAGTCCCAATGGTAGCGTGGGGAAGTATTGGTTTAGTCAGTGGAAAGATCGGTGGCGATGCCAATCAACAAACATTAGGAATGACGATCGGTGCATTTCTTTTTTCACTCGTTGCTTTTTTCATCGTTAATCCAACGATCACGCCATGGATCACATTGATTGGATTTTTATCTGGTTTAGCGTGGAGTGTCGGACAAAATGGGCAGTTTCATGGGATGAAATTTATGGGAGTATCTGTAGGTCTACCGTTATCGACTGGTTTTCAATTGATTTTGAATACGATTGCGGGCGCTGTCTTTTTCCATGAATGGACTCAAACAAAAGATTACGTTTATGGTATTTTAGCGCTGATTCTTCTTGTAAGCGGTGCGTATTTGACTGCTCGACAAGATGATGAAGGAAAAGTTGATACAGATAATAAAATGCTTGATTTTGGTAAAGGATTCAGAGCATTGATCTATTCTACTTTAGGTTATGGTGTCTATACGATCATCGTCAACTGGGCGAATTTAGATGCGATGTCGATTATTTTACCGCAAAGTATCGGTATGATCTTAGGGGCAAGTTTCTTTGCATTCCGAAAAGTAAAAGTTGATCAATATGTTTGGAAAAACATGGCAAGCGGGTTATTATGGGGAATCGGTAATGTATGTATGCTATTGACCGTTAAGTCATTAGGGCTAGCAGTCGGCTTCTCTCTTTCACAAATGGGTATCATCATCTCCACTCTAGGCGGTATTTTTATCCTAGGTGAGAAAAAGACAAAAAAAGAGCTAATATTTGTAATTGTAGGTTGCCTTTTAGTTATTTTTGGTGGTATTCTTTTAGGGTATATGAAAACAGCGTAAAGCTGTTTTTTTATATACTCAAAAATCAGGGGGAGGAAATTAAATGGATTTGTTTCGGAAGAAAGAAATCAATCTCAATCATACGAGTGAGATGAAGAAAGAACTAAAAACATCCGATTTGATCATGCTCGGTATTGGCGCGATCATCGGTACAGGAATATTTGTCGTAACAGGAGTGGCAGCGAACCAAAATGCAGGTCCGGCACTATCATTATCGTTTGTTTTAGCAGCGATCGTTGTGATTTTATCTGGTCTAAGCTTTGCAGAATTTGCTTCGCGGGTACCAGTGATCGGCGGACCATATGCGTATCTATACGTCGTATTCGGTGAATTTGCCGCTTGGTTGACTGGGTGGTTATTGATCGGTGAGTTCTTATTGGCCGTTTCATCCGTAGCTTCAGGTTGGTCCGGTTATGTACAAGGGTTTATTGAAAGTCTTGGTTTTGGTTTACCAACTGCGCTAACAGGTGGATATAATCCAGCCAATGGTACATACATCGACTTAATTGCGGTGCTTGTTGTGATTTTCGTCACATACATTGTTTCTTTGGAAGCAAAGAAAGCGTTACGATTGAACAACATGATGGTTTATGTGAAATTTGGAATCATTGCATTATTTATTATTGTAGGAATCTTTTTTGTTAAACCAGAGAATTGGCAACCATTCACACCATTCGGCTTTGAAGGTGTCCTAGATGGCGCAGCATTAGTTTTCTTTGCATTCTTAGGATTTGATGCGGTAGCGATGGCTGCGGAGGAAGTAAAAAATCCTCAAAAAGATGTACCAAGAGGAATTATCGGCTCGATCTTGATCGCAACCGTGTTGTATATCATTGTGACGCTGATTTTAACAGGGATCGTTCCTTATACAGAATTAGGCGTGAATGATCCTGTGGCATTTGCGATGCGTTACGTAGGGCATGGAACAGTAGGAGCAATCATAGCTGTTGGCGCGATCTTGACCTTATTGACTGTAACGATCTCAATGATGTATTCATTAGCTCGGTTATTATTTGCAGTAAGTAAAGATGGCTTATTGCCACAGTTCATGACAGAAATCGACAAAAAACATCGTACGCCGAAGAAAGCAACTTATGCAGCAGGGATCGCCGCACTATTCTTCGCAGGATTCTTCCCGTTGAATATTTTGGCAGAGTTGACGAACATCATGGCATTGGCTTATCTAATGTTAGTTAGTCTAGGCTTACTGAAATTACGTAAAATGTTTGGCAAACCAAAAGCAGGCGAGTTCAAAGTGCCATTGGTACCGATTTTACCAATCATTTCGATCTTATCTTGTCTAGTCTTGATGTCACGTTTACAAGCGGTGACTTGGTTAGTCTTTGGGATTACGATGGTGATCGGCCTAGTGATTTACTTTGGCTATGGTTACAAACACAGTAAGATGAATACCGAAAAATAAAGAATGAACAAAAAACCTTGTATCAAGCAGCGTTGCTGATACAAGGTTTTTTTATTCTATTTGTTATTGTGTTAAATCGAGTAATTTTTGTTTCAAGTCTTCTTCCATATGTCCAAGCTCGACTTCTGCATGGCGACGTTTTTCTTTTCCTTCTTGTTGGATACGAAGTGTTTCTTGGATCGTTTCAATCAAATCATTTTGTGTGGTTTGCAATGTTTCGATATCCACGATACCACGCTCATTTTCTTTGGCAGTTTCGATGGCAGAGATTTTCAACATTTCTGAGTTTTTCTTCAACAAATCATTGGTTGTTTCAGAAACTTGTCGTTGTGCTGTAACTGCATCTTTTTGTCGAAGCAAGGTCAATGCGATAACCACTTGGTTTTTCCATAATGGGATGGCTGTAGCAATCGATGCTTGGATCTTTTCTGCCAATGCTTGATTGGTATTTTGGATCAAACGGATCTGTGGCGCTTGTTGGATCGTGATCTGTCTTGCTAAACGTAGATCATGGGTGCGCTTGTCCAAGCGATCGAGAAACTGTGTATAATCATTGGCAATCTGTACATCCATTTGATCTCCTGTTTCTTCTGCTTTACGCATAGCTTCTGGAATGATCTTTGTCTGCAATTCTTCCATTTTTAATTCGCCAGCAGCGATATAAATGTTCAACGCATCAAAGTAGTCTTTATTTTTTTGATAAAGTTGTTCTAACATCAGATTGTCTTTTAATAGACCATCTTTTTCTTTATCTAATTTAACTGAGATCTTGTCGATTTGCGCACCGATTTTTTGGTATTTGGCGGTGACTTCATAAATCGATTGTTTGACTTTACCGAATACGCGTTGGAAAATATTTCCTTCTCCAGCACGTAATTCATCAGGATTTGCTTCTTGAAGACGATACATCAATTCAGTCAATGAGTCGCCAACTGGTCCGATATCTTGTGCTTGTACGTGATTCAACATCGACTGTGAAAATTCACCTAATTTTGTTTGGGCAGCTGAACCGTAGCTGATGACCGACTGAGAATCAGTGACGTCGATTTTTTCAGCCAATTGTTTGGCTTGTTCTTGTCTTTCAGCAGGTAATTTATCGATCAACCGAGCAGCAGTTTGCTGTTCTTGAAGTGCATTGATTTCATTTTGTTGTGTTTGAGTCAATTTATCGACAGGTGTCGAAAAAGGATTATTCAGTAAATCTTCTAAAGTATCATTTACAGGGGTTACTTCGTGTTTTGGTTCATGTGGATTATTTTCCATTAAAATTCCTCCTTATCGATTAAGCTAGAAAAAGTACCCGAAACAATCAGACGATGTCTAAGTGTTCCGAGTCCAAGAAATAAACGTGCTTATTCTTCTGGTACATCTTTATTATCACGCTTTAAGCTTTGTTTCGCAACAGATATCTCTACATCGATATCTTCTAAATCTTCCGAAACGAAATCTTGATAGTCTTTCGCGACTAATGAAGCAAGTTGATCAATGATCTGGGTGCTTTCTTCCAGTTTTTGATAGGTCTGTTTGTTTTTGATCTCGTGTCCATTGATCTCGATATATTTGTTTGTCAAATCCACTAAGTTTGGCAAGTGGGTGTAAAGAAACTGACTCGCATCATGCAAGCGAGTGGGTTCTTTTACGAGTTCTTTGAACAAACCTTTTGCTGCTTTTACAGGTTCGTGACGAAGATCGATCGCTTTAAGCTTTGCCGTTTCGTACATATTTTTTTCTAGTTGCTCAATTTCATTTTTTGTTTGATTCATCGTATCTCTGAAAAAAGAGATTTCACTCGGGGTCATGCCATTTTCGCTATAATGGGTCGCTAATTTGTCTGAAAGATTTGGTAAAGTTGTTTTATCTTTAGGTTTTTTACGAAAACCAAAAAGTCCCCAAATCAGTAAAACTGCGCCAATTAACAAGATCATTGATATGATCGATACATCATTATAACTGAAGAACAGTATCACTAAGAGTAAACCTACGATCCATTTCCAATTCTTTTTAATCATCCTAAAAACCTCCGTGTATATTCATTGTCCACTCTGCTCATCTACCTCTTTATTTTAGCACAACCTTCTTAATAATTAGTATCGGACTAAAGGTGGATTTTATGAGTTTATAGAATTTCTAAGGTTTGGATATGGTAAACTAAGTAAGAAATCAAAAAGAAAATTGAAAAAATCAAAAAAAGTAGTTATTATAGGACAAAAGAAAGCAGGGGAAAAGATGCTTGAATATGATCAGTTTGAAGAAAAAACGATCCAACGAAAAGAAATTTATCATGGAGCGATCATTGATGTCGCTGTGGATGATGTTCGCTTACCAGATGGAAATATCGGAAAGCGTGAATTAGTCTTTCACCCCGGTGGTGTAGGAATCATTGCTTTTGATGAAAAGGATCGTCTGCTATTAGTCAAACAATTCCGCAAACCTTTAGAAAAAGTGATCCTCGAAATACCAGCTGGTAAAATTGATCCAGGAGAAAAACAAGCGCCTGAGATCACTGCTGCTAGAGAATTAGAAGAAGAAACTGGATACCGCGCAGAGCGTTTGGAGCATTTGACTTCTATGTATTTATCACCAGGATTTGCGAATGAACTCCTGCATATCTATCATGCAGTAAATATCGAAAAAGTGGAGCAGCCTCTCGCACAAGATGAGGACGAAGTATTGGAACTTTATGCGTTGACTTTAGCAGAAGCAAAACAAGCGATGTCAGATCAAGTCATTTGCGATGCAAAAACGATTTATGCGATTCAATACTGGGAATCAATGAACAAAGGAAAGTAGAGGGATCAATTGATGGTCAAAGGACCGCTAGTCACACGTAGCGAAATCCGTAAACGACAGCAAGAACAGGCGCAAGAATCATTAAAAAAACAAAGAAAAGCGGAAGCTACGTACAAACAAGAAGAAAAAAAAATCGCGAGTTTTTATCGTAAAGAACAAAAGAAAAATAAGCCGATCACGAAAACAAGAGCGGGCGAACGAGAAAAAACACGCAAATGGAATGCTGTTTTGATGAAAGGCTTGGTTATCGTCATTTTATTGTTAGCCATCGTTTTTCTGGCAGTTGCATTTATATAGAAAGAAGGAGAACTACTAAATGAAAATTGGAATCATTGGAGCAATGGAAGAAGAAGTAAAAATTTTAAGAGAGCAACTAGGACAACCCTTATCATGGGAAAGAGCAGGCGCTCTGTTTATCTCAGGCTCATTAGGCAATCATGAAGTCATCATTGTACGTTCAGGTATCGGGAAAGTCTTAGCATCGATCACAACAAGCCTATTGATCCAACAATATGGTGTCAACATGGTCATCAATACAGGATCAGCTGGCGGCATCGGTGAAGGTCTACGTGTAGGGGATGTAGTGATCTCTGACAAAGTTGCCTATTTTGATGCAGATGTTACAGGGTTCGGTTACAAGCCAGGACAGTTACCAGGCATGCCTCTTTATTATGAAGCAAGCACGTATTTACGTTCAGAAATGAAAAGAGCCGCAGAGGCAACCAACTTGAATGCAAAAGAAGGCTTGATCGTCACAGGAGATACATTTGTTGATTCGCCAGTCAAAGTCCAAGAGATCCTAGCCAATTTCCCTGAAGCACTTGCTTGTGAGATGGAAGGGGCTGCAGTCGGTCAAACGGCGCAACAATTCAATATTCCTTTCTTGATCGTACGAGCAATGAGTGATACTGCGGACCATTCAGCAACACAAAGCTTTGACGAATTCATCGAAGAAGCAGGGAAACGTTCAGCTGAAATGGTCATTGAATTTGTCAAACATCTTGTATAAGGAGTGAACCGAATGAAAGCATTGATTTCGATTGATTACACCTATGATTTTGTGGCAGACGATGGGAAATTGACGACTGGAAAGAGCGGTCAGGCAATTGAACCAGCTTTAACGAAGTATACAAAAAAGTTTATTGATGAGAAAGAATTTGTCGTATTTGCGATCGATGCACATGATCCCGAAGATGCTTTTCATCCGGAAAACCAATTGTTTCCACCACATAATGTAGTCGGAACCAGTGGCCGCGATCTGTATGGTTCGTTGCAAGAGATTTATGCGGAACATCAAACACGAGCCAATGTTTATTGGATCGATAAACGTCACTATTCTGCCTTCAGTGGAACAGATCTTGACATTCGTTTACGGGAACGTGGGATTACAGAGATTTATTTGACAGGTGTTTGTACAGATATTTGTGTCTTGCATACAGCAGTCGATGCCTATAACCTAGGCTATCAATTATTTATTTACGAAGATGCAGTTGCCAGCTTTGATCCAATCGGACATGACTGGGCATTGAAACATTTTCAAACAGCCCTTGGTGCGGAGATCATTAAGGGATAAAAAGAGTGAGTATAGTGGATAAAGGCTTTTCTTGAGGACTTTATCCACTATTTCTATTGGTCATCAACTGAAAAAGGGAAATATATAGATACAAATTGATCAATGGGGTGTACATAAAGTCGTTTATACGTGAAGGGAAGGAATCGGTATGAGAAAAGGGAAAGCAAATTTAGGTTTTTTAGGTTTACTGGGAATTTTAGGGGTTTTAGGATATTTACCAAATCTCTCAGGGTTATTTTCGCTCTTTGCATTATTTTCTTTGTTTGGCTTTTTTTGGATAACAAAAAATGGGGGAGGTTTGAAAGATTTTTTTACGAAAGAAAGAGTTTTAACCAGAAGTATCTTACTAAAAATTATAATTTTTTCACTGTTATTAGCATATATTTTAACTATAAAACTGGGAGAGTTACAAGCGTTCGTCACTATATTTTTTAGTATGTTTTTTTCTCTTTTAATTATTTTAAAATCATATCTGAGCAGAGACTAGTAGGAGTAGTGTCAGCTGATCGGTGAAGAAAGTGTAAAATCATACATATGTTCAACTATCAAAAAAGAGTATGGAATAAGTAGAAAAAACCTTATTCCATACTCCTTTTTGATTTAATTATTTATTTAGCGAATGCTAGTTTGATCTCTTAGTAAATAACTACCAAATATGCACACGTTTTTCAGGGGCTAGATACATCGGATCTTCTTCAGTGATCGCAAATGTTTCATAAAACTCTGCTAAGTTTTGTGGCTGGATATTCGCCCGAAGTTTCGCAGGTGCATGAACATCGATTTGTAAAAGTAATTGTTGGTATTCTTTTTTCGCTTTTGTACGCCAGATCGTCGCCCAATTCATGAAGAAATCGGCTGCTGAATAATCGTCTTCGGTCATTGCAGCTTCTAGTGCACAACTTAATCCGCCAGCATCTGCAATATTTTCAGAAACGGTTAGTTTTCCATTGACTGTGCCATCGGCAAAAGGTACACCGTCAAACTGTTCGATCATGGCTTGCGCTTTTTCTTGGAAATGAGCGAAGTCTTCTTCTGTCCACCAGTTATTCAAGTTACCGAATTCATCAAATTTCGCGCCGTTGTTGTCAAACGCATGGGAAATCTCATGGGCAATGACTGCACCGATTCCGCCGAAGTTTGCTGAGCTAGATTGTTCCAAACTATAAAATGGTGCTTGTAAAATCGCAGCTGGGAAAACGATCACGTTTCGGAATGGATGGTAGTACGCATTGACTGTATCAGCACTCATTTCCCATTCATCACGGTCGACAGGCTTGTTCCATTTACTGAAACGGTCTTTTAGGGTTAGATGACTAAAGTTCAACGCATTTGAAAGAAGGGTACCACCTTCATTTGCGGGAACTGTTTGGAACGCATCGAACAAGGCAGGGATTTTATCAGGGTAACCGACTTGGATACCTAATTTGTTCAATTTGACGATTGCTTTTTCGCGTGTTGCATCACTTAACCATTCATTCGTTTCGAGTCGTTTTTGGTAAACATTGATCATTTTCTTGACCATTTGTTCGACGTCTTTTTTTGCTGCTTCGCCAAAATACTTGTTTCCGTAGTAATCGCCCAACACATGATCAAACTGTCCTGAAGCAAGGTAGTAAGCTGCTTTCTTTTGTGGCATTGCTTCATCGGTTCCTGATAAAGTCCGAGAGAAGATCCCGCTGACTTGACGGAAATCTTCAGATAGATAACTGCTTAGTGAACGCACCGTTTTTACGATCATCCAGCTTTTAAGTAATCGGAAATGTGGTGTCGTCAAAAGTTCAGCTAAATGTTCAAAGTAGACAGGGTCAGTAACGATCACTTGGTCTGGACGTGTGCCGATCAAGCCAGTGGTCAAGGTAGTTAAGTCAAGTGCATCGGTATATGCCGTAAATTCAGTAAAGGTACGTGGATTGTACATTTGGCTATAATCTGCATTTTCTTCCGCGCTTTTAACATGGGGCGCAATCAATTTATCGAATTGGATCGCTTGTTCGACGATTGCTTCTGCCTGACTTCTTTCTTTCCCTGTCATTTCTAAAAGTTGGACCATCATATCAAAAAAGACGGACAATAATTGAGCACCATTTGGATGCTCTGCTTCATAATAAGTTTTATCTGGTAAGAATAAAGACGGTGGTGAAGCGAAAAAGGCATTGACTTGCGCATTTTTCATATCTGCATCCACATCTAAGACAACAGGCAACGGTAAGCTGTCCAATGTCCATTCTGGAAATTGCTGATTTAATTCGTCAAAGGAAGTGAGTTGCTCGATCCTTTCGAGGATTGGTTGTAAAGGTGTAGCACCTAATTGATCTCTGTATTCATAATCATTTGCCAGTTGATAATAAGCAAGGAAGTGACGCATTTTATCAGATGTAACTTTTGTTGGATCAGCTAACATCTCATCTGTATCTCGCATCATTAGTTGATCAATGCCATCAACTAAATCCTGAAACCCACCAGTTGCTGGCTTATCGGCAGGAATTGTTGCTGTTTTTAACCATTCTTCATTTACTGCTTCAAAAAAATCTTGTTTCAAACGTTCTTGGTTCATTGAATCATCGCTCCTTTTTAGTTCCGTGTGCCCATTATCTAACAAAAAAGCAGAATAAACAAATGGAACGTAAAATCTATTTCAAAGCGATAAATTGTGTAATCGATTTCATTTGCGAGCAAGCTCTAAAATCATTTTACATACGAATCAGGAAAAATGTTCAAAACGCGCAATCAACCATTAGTCGATCTGATTTATTTTTTTAGGACTATCCCTTATAATGAGGGAGGAGGTGATCGATTCTGAAAAAAGCAAGTGGGAAATGGCAAGAAGTCTTGCTCAATGGAAAAACCGAGCGAATCAGTGAGTTTCGTCTGCTAAAAAGGAAACAAGAAAATGGACACTATTTAGCAGTGATTTTTGAAAATGAGAGTTATTTGATCATTGATCCTCAAGGAAAAACAGTCGAATTTGTTACAGCGGTAAATGCCTATTCAACAAGCATCGCAACATCCACTATGTGGCAAGAAGCCAGTATAAATGCAGAAGGAATTGACGATGAGCTGATCGATAAACTTCTGGCAAAGTGGGCGCAACAAGCGCCAACGACTCATTTAGTTGATTGTTGGGTAGGTTTGCCGGAACAACGTTTCTTGACATATAAAAAGTGGCGAACAACGTCTGGTTATCTTTGTGGCACCTATGCGGCAGCAGTGTTGCTTGCCTATTATCAAGATTATGGTATGCCGAATCTGATTCCTTCAGATATTCGTCGAAAAGATTCCCGCGATGCGAAAGAATTGATCCAAAAACTGCGTAAAACGATCCAACCTTTGGGCTTGCCTACCGTACCTATCCAAGTAAGTACAGGGATCTCAGCCTTTTTTAGAACACAACAGCAACCGATTTATGCCAGAAGTACAGTAGTCGGTTCTTGGCAACGAGCAACAAAGCGGATACGAGAAGGAAAACCAGTGATGATCGGTATTTTAAGATTGCTAGGCAGTACCTACGGCAATCATTGGGTCACTGCTTATGCTTACTATGAATCAGCTTCTGGTGAGCGTTATTATAAAGTCCATGATAATTGGGGAAACACAAATAAAGTGATTCCTGCAAGTTGGGGGAATGGAACAGTCTCACTTCCTTGATTATTTTCAGAAAATACCAGAAATACGGAACGAAATATGTTAAACTATCGAAGAATAGAGAAGTTTGGGAGGATGTCATGAGTAAAAAGTATCAGGACGACACGTTGAAAATCTTTAGTTTGAATGGGAATCGACCGTTAGCAGAAAAAATCGCCAAAGTATTTGGAACAGAGTTAGGGAAAAGTGTAGTCAAACAATTTAGTGATGGAGAAATTTCAATCAACATTGAAGAAAGTATCCGTGGCGATCATGTCTACATCGTTCAATCGACGAATGCACCAGTCAATGATTACTACATGGAATTATTGATCATGATCGATGCGATGAAACGTGCAAGTGCCAAAACGATCAATGTGGTGTTGCCTTATTATGGTTATGCGAGACAAGACCGTACAGCGAAGCCCCATGAACCAATTACAGCAAAATTGATTGCGAACATGCTTGAAGAAGCAGGAGCGACTCGTGTATTGACCTTAGATCTGCATACGGTGCAAGTACAAGGATTCTTTGATATTCCAGTAGATAACTTATTTACAATGCCATTATTTGCGCATTATTACCGTGAACTTGGTCTGGTCGGCGATGACATTGTCGTTGTTTCACCAAAGAACAGTGGTGTCCAACGCGCGCGTAGCTTATCAGAGTATTTGAATAGTACGTTAGCGATCGTTGATCATGCGGATGAAGAAGTCGAAGGAACAGCAGCAAGTTACGTGATCGGGAATGTTCAAGGAAAAACGTGTATACTGGTTGATGATATTTTAAATACTGGATTGACATTCGCTCGAGCAGCCAAAGTCTTGAAAGAAAATGGCGCCAAAGATATCTATGTTTGTGCTTCCCATGGCTTGTTGTCAGAGCCAGCAAAAGAGATCTTGGACGAAGCGCCAATCAAAGATATCTGTATCACTGATTCTGTGTATACACCAGAAGACCGTCACCCAGAAAACTTGACGATCGTCACTTGTTCAAACTTGATGGGTGAAGCCGTCAAACGTATCCATGAAAACACGCCAATGAGCCCATTGTTCCGTTTGGAAGAGAAGAGCTTTAGATAAAAAATGAAACACCATAAAATGACGAAATATAGAGGTCATTTTATGGTGTTTTTTTAGACGCTTTAACTTATCTACTAAAAAAATCCTTCTTTTGCCTAAGTTTATTTTTGGTAACTGGCTATTTCTATGCTAGAATGTGCCTAGCTCTATTTGAAAGGGATGAATACATTGGGCAATATTTATTTAGATCATGCAGCGACGACGCCGATGCATCCGTTGGTAATCAAAGAAATGATGGATATCATGGAAGGGACATTTGGCAATCCTTCGAGCATTCATGGATTTGGTCGGATGGCTCATGAAAAATTAGAAAATGCTAGACAAATCGTGGCAGATAGTTTGCACGTCCGCCCGCATGAGATTATTTTTAACAGTGGTGGAACGGAAGGGGATAATACTGCGATACTTGAAACAGCATTCTCACGTCAAAATGAAGGGAAACATCTAATCACTACAGTTATTGAACATCCAGCAGTCTTGAATACGATGAAGTATCTTGAAAAAAAAGGTTTTGAGGTTACATATCTACCAGTTGACCAAAAAGGGAATATCTCGATCGCTGATTTCCGCTCGGCTTTAAGAGAAGACACTATTCTAGTATCGATCATGTACGGAAATAATGAAATCGGCAATTTATTACCGATCAAAGAAATCGGTGAAATATTACGAGAACATCCAGCCTATTTCCATACGGATGCTGTTCAAGCTTATGGTAATCAAACGATTCATCCTCAAGAGTTAGGAATCGATCTTTTGAGCATATCTGGTCATAAAATCAATGGACCTAAAGGAATCGGTTTTTTATATAAAAGAGATGGCGTAAATATCCCACCTTTGCTTTTAGGTGGAGAACAAGAAGAAAAACGCCGTGCCGGTACAGAAAACTTAGCGGGGATCTGTGGATTAGCGAAAGCGGTAGAAATATTAACGCTAGAAGAAAGAGAAGCACGTAATAAAAAATACTTGGGCTTCCAACAACTTATTTTAGATAAATTGACAGAAAATGAGATTGAATATGCAATCAATGGGGATTTGACGAATAAATTACCTCATGTATTGAATTTACGTATTCCAGGGATCGTCAACGATCTATTATTGATGAAATTGGATCTACAAGGCTTTGCGATCTCGATCGGTTCGGCATGTACTGCTGGAAATATCGAACCTTCTCATGTACTAGAAGCCATGTATGGAAAAGGAACACCATTTTTAAAAGAATCCATCCGTATCAGTTTTGGCTATGGGAATACAGAAGAAGAAGTCCAACGATTTGCTGATGGTTTAGTCAAAGCAATCTAAGCGCTAAAAAACCTAGTAAAACGAGTTAGAAACTTTTATAATAAAGAGGAAACTAAACTTACTGAGGTGAAAAAGATGGCATTTGAACAAACAGCGTCCGTACTCGGTTCTCCAGTTAGCTACCGTTTACATCCAGATGCAAAAAGATACACATTACGCGACAATGGCTTTACAGAAACAAATGGCGGGAACTATCAATTGATTCGTCCGCTTGATGCAACACCACAAAGCAAAGAGGGTTTTAAATTAAAAATCACGGTTGCAAAAGACATCAAGACAATGAAGATGTCGATCACGACAGCCAATGGCTTGCGTGCAGTCGATATTTTTAAAGATCCAAAGCAAAAAATGAGTCAAGATAAGTTTTATTTCTTGATGGATAGCATGATCAGTCGTGGACTATTTGAAAAAGTAGAAGGCTAAGCACTCATGTGAAACAATAAAGAAAAACAAAAAAGTACCTAAATACTAGGAAAACAAGTGCATGTATCGTCTTCATGTGACGGCGAGCATGCGTAACTGTCCTTCCTAGCGTTTGGGTACTTTTTTATTTATCGGTCAATGATCATTCAACTTTTGACCATTCATCTAATGTTTTTCCTTGGGCATCTTTTAGTTCTAACCAACTATTTGTTCCGCCATAATACAGTAATAGGCTAGCTTCATTCACACTTTTGACAATGATATCCTCCACAACTTTCCCATCTTTGATCTGCTCTTGGTAGTCAGCCCGCATTTTATCTCCATATTTTGCAGCATAACTAACCGAACCGTCTTTATTCAAAGGGGCATCAAGTAATAACGTAGCGCCAGCTTTGATCAACATCTCATTGCGACTGATCCAGTAAAGGGTTGCCTTGCTACCACGAAATTCCACAGTAAAAGGAATCTCGCTGATTTGTTTCGTCCACCGATGACGCGCTTTAGCGGGTTTCTTTTTCGTCTCAGGAAGTGGAGCCAAGCCGTAGCCGAAGGTCGTCAACACAGTCGTTACTTTTTTAATACTTGTTGCTAATTTCTTCGTTGCTTCAGCTGGAATCTTTTCTTTGAAATCTTTGTCTTTTTCTAAGGTTAAACCAGCCTCTTTTGCTTGCTCATCCAACAGGTACATAAAATAATCTGCTTCAAGATCCCATGGTAATTTGACGAGAATCACTTTGTCAAAGCTTTTAGGTGTATAGTCTTTTGCAATGGCAATGCACTTGTTTTTTTCATAATAAAGAAAAAACGAGTTCTCTAATTGCTTTGTTTTCTTGTTTAGAATACTGAAATGGATTTGTTCTTCTTCAAAATCAACAATTATTTCTGAAGGACTGATCGTGGTGTGGAAACTGACTTGATCCATGGTTATACCTCCCAAGATGTTTTGTTCAGTTTACCATTTTTTTAATCGGGAAGAAATAATGTGGACTTTGTTTTGTAGAAATCGCTGGAGTAATAATGGTAGAATGAAACGAAACAAAAAAGCAGGAGGGATTTATGGAGAAACATTGGAAAAAAAATATCAACCTATTTCTTATAGGTCAATTTTTATCAGGGATCACAAGCATGGTCGTACAATATGCCATCATTTGGTATTTGACACAAGAAACAGGTTCTGCGACTATTTTAAGCTTTGCCACATTATTAGGAATGCTGCCGATGGTTCTATTAAGTCCGTTTGTTGGGCCGCTGATCGATCGTTGGGATAAGAAAAAATTATTGATTTATACGGATATCATTGTTGCGATCTTTGCACTTATTTTATCCATTGTAGGAACAGTGATGTCGACCTTTCCGCTGTGGTTAGTGTTTGTCTCTTTATTTATTCGTTCGGTCGCACAGACCTTTCAAATGCCGACGATCCAATCGATTTTACCGACAATGGTTCCAGAAGAAGAATTAACAAGGATCAATGGTCGATTGGGTATGGTGCAATCAGCGAATTATATCGTTGCTCCTGGATTAGGTGCTTTTTTATTTGCTGCGGTACCGATGAATGCCTTGATTCTTTTGGATGTATTAGGAGCTATTCTTGGTGTCGGGTTGTTGATTTTTGTGTTGATTCCCAAGATCGATATACAAGGAGAAAGGATTCATCTATTAGCCGATACTAAATTCGGAGTAAAGAAGCTGTACGAGAAACGGGGACTGTGGCATATCATGCTCAATGGTGCGGTTTTCATGCTATTGTTCATGCCCGCTGCAAGCTTATATCCACTGATGACCATGGGCTATTTTAATGGCACAGTCGGACAAGCAGGGTTGATCGAAGTCATTTACGCTGTTGGGATGTTAATAGGCGGTGCAATCATCGGTTTTTCTGGTCATTTTAAGAATCGAATGAAGCTAGTGATCATCTCCTATATCGTCTTAGGTTTATCGGTCGCAGCGAGTGGATTATTACCAGCAACCTCACAAGGATTTATTTACTTTGTTCTGTTGAATGCCATTTCCGGCTTGGCTACGCCTTACTACAATACATTAGTCATGGCGATGATCCAACAAAGTTTTGAGCCAAGTATTTTAGGAAGAGTATTGGGCGTGTTCAATTCACTGATGTCTCTCCCTGGTCCAATCGGTTTGATCTTTGCCGGGCCACTAGCAGATGCCATTGGCGTGGAGAAACTATTTGTGATTGCCGGTGTCGGTACATTACTTTGTGCAATTGCACTGTACATGGTTCCTTCAGCTAGAAACTACGATTTAGAATTACAAAGTAAACATAGCTAAAAGAAAACAATAAATTTCTTTTTTGAAAATAGGCATTGATTGCCTATTTTTTTGTTTTCACATACGATATTTATATAGGAGAGTGAGCTTAGATGAATTATTTTATCAGTGATATGCATTTTTTCCATGAACGGTTGCTAGGTAATAGTGATTTTTCACCACGACCATTTAAAAATGTTGCCCGCATGCACCATCAATTGATCACTAGTTGGAATGCAGTCGTAAAGGAATCCGACCATGTTTATCATCTAGGAGACCTTGCGATGCACCCTAAGTATGAAAAAGGTAGCGCAGAAATTCTTTCCTTAGTCAAAGAACTGAATGGCACAATCCACTTTATCAAAGGGAATCATGACAGTCGGGCCTTTTTCAACTATTTGGAACAACATGATCCGTGGAAAAATGAAGGAAAGCAAAAGTTTCACTTTTATGATGTAGGTGTCATCATAAAATTCAATCATCAGCAATACTATTTGACCCATTATCCATTGTTGCTCGGAGGCAATGATAAAATACGCAATCTTCATGGGCATATCCATCATTATAGCGTACCTATCGGCAACGACGTCAATGTAGGAGTAGACGCACCAGAGCGAGAATTATTAATAGTAAAACGCCCGTTTGGCACGCCACTTTCGGAAGCAGAGATTGAAGAAATCTATGAAGCAAAGTTTCAAGAGCTACAAAAAATCCAACGCTAAACATCGTTCGATAATTTTAAACCGTTAGTTATTTTTAAATTATTCTTAATTAAAGAATAGTTTAGATAATAAGCGGTTTTTGTTTACATTTAAATCCATTTTTGTTCTAAATTTTAAGTTATTATAAATCCATATCAAATAGAGAGGTGATGACATATGATCAAAAAATTGAGTGTAAGTTTAGCTTCTGTTGGCCTATTCAGTGCATTTGCTTTTGGTGCTGTTCCTACCTTTGCTGACACATCGCAAGGAACAGAACAAGTCGGTGAAGAAATAGAAACAAAAGAAGAACTATTAAAAATGTTGCAAGAAGAATACGGCACAGAAGACAGATTTTATCTTGAATTTGAGGATGATGAATACAAAGAAGAAATCAATCCAGTAACTGGAATGGCTAGAACCACTAATAAAAAAACAGGGGAAACGGAAGAATATGAAGCATTCGGGGAATTTGAATTATTTACAAAAGAAGAATTTCTAAAATCACTACAAGAAGAATACGGGACAGAGGACAAATTCTTTTTAGAGTATGAAGATGATCAAACGAAAGAAGAAATCAATCCGATTACTGGAATGGCTCGAATAACAGATAAGGAAAAGGGGACGATTGAAGAGTACGATGCGTTCAAAGCACTTGAAACAGTTACAAATGACAAACTGCTTCAAACATTGCAAGAAGAATATGGTACAGAAAATCGGTTTTATCTAGTCTATGAAGATGAAGAGATCAAAGAAGAGATTAATCCTGTAACAGGAATGAGTCGACTGACTGATAAAGAATCCGGTGAAGTCGATGAACTCTCCCTTATCGAAGAGACAGAAGTTGCTGGATCAAAAGAATAACCATTAGGAAAAGTAGGTAAGAAGAAAGTGAGGGATGGATTACCTCAAGAAATAAGGCGACAGCTACAAAAATTGTTTTCAAATTTTTGTAGCTGTCGCTTTTTTGATGAGGTTACTTCTGTTCCCAACGAATATTCGGTTTTAAGGTTTGAGACAAAAGGAAATGTTACTTTTGTCTCAAACCTGTTTTATTTTCGCCATTCATCTAGATCCTAGGTGGGAAAAGTGTAGAGTCCATTTGTTAATCCTTGTTAACAACTTTATAGATTCATCAGACATAAAATCCAATGAGCTATTGAAAGTTTAAATAATACAATTGACGAGTTTTCCTTGATTATTCAATCCTTTACCAACAGTGGCTGTTCCATCATTCAAACGTTTAAGATCATTCGTGATATTTGTTGAGTAGACGATAAGGACCTCTTCTTTTGTATATTGATTCAACCAGTCGATCGCGTAATCCACAGATTGGTTGACGCCGATATGATAGTAATAATTTTGGTAAATCGTTTTGGCTTCATCGGTCATTGTAAAATCATGGTTCAGTCCATAACCGTTCCTCTGAAAAGCAGGAGTAGTGAAAGAACCATGGAACCGTAGATAAGTGGCGGATCGATAGGTGCCATTTTCTAACTTGATCAACGCATGGAAGTTATTAAAGAAATAATACCAAGTCGGACGGTTCTTCGTATAGGATACATCATAATTCAGTGGATTCGGATAGGCTAGATCATAATTTTCATAGACACTTAAATTCTCCGTGTAATCAAATTTTCTTTGAGTAAATGCTGGAGGAGTATGTACTACTTGACTAACTAAATAGCCATATGAAGGATGTGCTTTTTGATCGATTTTTGAATAAGTCGGATTATAGCGTAGGTGATTACTATCCGTCGTGATATCTTTTGAGTAAACAATATCAAAGCTACACTGAGTATAGCGATTGATCCAATTCATCACGTAATTTGGGATATCCGCAAATTCAATACCATTAGGTACAACAGGGATATTTTTATCTGCGTATTTTTGCTTCGCTTCATCAGTCAAAGCAAAATTGGTGAATAAATCTAATTGTGCCACGACATTCCCACTGGCGTTACGACCGAGAGTAAGAGATTTGTTGGTGTAGGGACGTTGGTTGTTTTGGTCGATTGCTAAGAAATGATAGTCGTTTTCAAGGTAATAAAGGTTAGAATTCGGGCTGAAAACAAAATCTTCACCTTGAAGCGGCGCACCTTCCCCTGACCAAGTAATATTTTTTATATAATCGATGTGTTGGGGAAACGAAGGACTGATTTTTTCCAGTTTATCGGAGCGCAAGATATCGTTAGGTGTAATTGAAAACACTTCAATAGGTTTATCTTTTGATTCAAGATCAATTCCTTGGAACTCTGGATCATTTGCTGGTGTAAGGTCATCAATGTTGCCATCCGGTGTAGCATTCATATAAGCAGCCCATACAAGCATGGAGCAATACCAAGTGGACCGACTAAATTTACGATTACGGTGACCGCTTGCATCATGTATGTGGTAACCTTTTCCTAACTGTGTTCTCATAAATTGAACAGCAGCTTGTTTTTGTAAAACAGTTGCTTCAGGGACTCTTAAGATGGAGGCATTTGTATAATCAAAACGTTCATCATCTAATACGCCGTAGACTACCCCATTACTTTTGTCGCCAAAATTACCTCCTGTGGCTTCAATTGTCCGAATATATGTAAATGTTTCTAATTTCCCGTTGATCATATGGCTTTCTTCAACAATATCATCGACAATCATTATGTGATGAAGCAAAATCACTCCGAGATCTAAAATATCCGCTCGATTTACCTCGAAAATAAGATCTCCAGGCTGGACCGTATTCAATAAGTCATAAGTACCATATTCAGGCTTCTTTTCAAAAGTAATATTATCTAGAGAGTTTCCAATATTGAAAGACCATAGTGGTGGGATTTTGGCTAACCGTTCTGCTTCCTCGGTTAAATACGTGTCATTGATGGAATGTGCATATTCTTTTAAGTGATCCTCATCTAAATAAGGTGTCTGGTTGTAGTAATCAGCTGAAAATTCCTCAAACGTCTGCCCAAAGGAAGCGTATTCATTTTTGAAAAATTCATAATAATCCTCTAAAGACTGATAAGATTCCGCTTCGGCAAGTACCTGCATATTTGAGAATTGAAGTGAAACGATTAATAAAAAAGTTGTGAAAAAAAGTTTGATCTTCATGATATTCCCTCCTTAAATTTATGATAAAATAATAACATATAAACATTTATAAAAACACTTATTTTTTTGATTTTTTATGTTTTTTTTTATATGGATTTATAAAAAAACTTTTATCTAATTAAATTATTTATTAAAAGTTTATGTTGGGATTTTTTTATTATTTCTTTGTAAGTTAATTTATTTATTTTAAAGTTATTTTAACTTTTGTTTTAAATAACTTTTTATTAGTTTTTTTGATTGTTAGATGTATAATTTTCTATTAATCCAAAAATAGCTTCGATTATTTCAAACGAAGCGAAGAAAGGAGTAGCTTATGAATGGGTACAAAATCGGCTTGTGTATGTCAATGTCCTTATCTGTTCTGTTTATTATTGGTTCGCTGATTGATGGACGTGGACTAATTGGATTGTTGTTAGTTTTTTTTACAATTATTCCAGGATTTTTTGGGATCTATTTTACAACTAAAATCACTATGGATAAGCTTCTGAAATCTTTTTTGTTCATCGTAAATTATTTATTCGCCACGCATCTTCATATCAGATATTTAATCCAGTTTTTAACGAGGGTTCTATAGGTTGTAAGAGATCAACGAATAAAAATCAGCTGAATCAGCGAATAGCGTTACCTAAAATTTTTAGAAGAAAGGAAGATTAGATGAACGGTTATAAAATCGGGTTAATTGTTTCTATGATTTTATCGATCTTATGTTTATTGGGAATACTCATAGATTATAGAGGGTATGTTGGTTTTATTTTGTCATTTGTAATCATAATTCCTGGCTTTTTGGGAATTTATTTTACTACAAAAACTACCATGAAAAAGTACTTAGAGTGGACTCTGTTAGTTGTGAATTATTTATTTGCGACTACGCTTAGTGGTTGGTATTTTATTCATGCTATTTTACATTTATACAAGTAATGTATGATACATATCAAAAAATGGGAAAAGGAGGAAATATAATGACTCAAAATAAAAAGTATTTAATTCTATCATTTGTCTTTTTAGGTCTGTCATGTCTACTTGCTAGGCATTATTTTTTATCCTATACCCAATATCCAATCGAACATCAAAGAATTATCATCTACGGCTGTTGGATACTAAGCGGATTTAGTTTATTTTTTTGTCGGGGAATCAGGAATAAACTTCTGAAAGTTATTGCCATTGGCATCAACATTTTCTGTATCTATGGTTGGTGGCTTTTTTATTGATTGTTAAGTTCTATCAAGTAAACTGGTCATCCGAACAACAATAACTTAAATGAAATTATGAAAGGAGATATTTATGAACGGTTATAAAATTGGGTTAATTGTTTCTATGATTTTATCGATCTTGTGTCTATTGGGAACAATCATAGATTATGGAGGATATATCGGCTTTATCTTGATGTTTGTGATCATTATCCCAGGATTTGCGGGAATCCATTTCACCACAAAACTCATTATGAAAAGGTACTTGAAATGGTCTCTGTTAGTCGTGAATTATTTATTTGCAACTACGCTCACCGGATGGGACGTTATCCATGTTTTCTTACGATTTATTTATAAATAAAAAGGACCAGGCGTATCAAGAAAGATATTGAAAGAAGGAGAAAAAAATGATTCAAAATAAAAAATACTGGATTTTGTCGTTTGTATTATTGATACTGTCATGTTTACTTGCTAGGCATTATTTTTTATCCTATACCCAATATCCAATCGAACATCAAAGAATTATCATCTACGGTTGTTGGATACTAAGTGGATTTAGTTTATTTTTTTGTCGCGCGGTCAGTAATAAATTTCTGAAGCGTATTGTCATTGGCATTAACATTTTCTGTATCTATGGTTGGTGGTTTATATTTTGATTTTTGAAACTACAGATATTCATAAATTTAAAAGGAGAATAAGATGACGAATAACCAATTCAGATTATCTATAGCA
Organism: Enterococcus mundtii; assembly: GCF_002947535.1. Taxonomy (GTDB): domain Bacteria; phylum Bacillota; class Bacilli; order Lactobacillales; family Enterococcaceae; genus Enterococcus_B; species Enterococcus_B mundtii_B. Next base: position 77,499 of record NZ_PUAP01000002.1, on the reverse strand, counting down.
ATGTTTTTTTCGATGAGTTGCTTTGTTGGAGGAATCATTTCCGGAGAGAGTGCTCTACGGATTATTTTGTTTTCCATGATGACTTTTCCAAGTCTGCTAGGACTTTATTTTTCCACTAAAGTGGAACTTCGACATTATAAATGGTTGCTTATTTCTTTGAATTACTTTTTTGCTACGTATATTGTTATTGGGCAATTCATTGAATGGTTCATTAGAAAGTTTATCCAAATGAGTTAAGACTATTTTACGAGGAGGGATATGATTGTTGACCACAAAAAATTATTTAGCATCTATTCTATCAATTGCTTTATTGGCGATGTCTATTCTTTTATTTTTATTCTATGCTTATCCGTATTCTAAATTGCAATATGAAATCAGAATATTCATCATGGCGGTTTGTTGGTTATGTAGCACTGCAAGTTTGTTTTTTTCAACGAAAATCACTTATCCATATTTGAAAAGAGGAATCATATTAGTGAATTTTTGTTGTATCTATGGTTGGTTATTTTATTTTGGTTAGTCTATGTGTGCTGGTAAAATAGAAAATTAAAAATAGTAAAAAGGAGCGTATAAATGTCTTTTCTAAAAAATCAGTCTTGTACAAAAAAATCAGTAGTTCTATTGGTATTGTCAATTTTTCTTGTATTTATTACGTGTATCTTTGCTAGTCCCATATTGTTTGACTCATTTAAGTATCAACCGCATCTATTTATAGTCACAATTTCGATTTGTTGGGTCATTAATGGAGGGAGTATCGTTTTTGCGTTAGGAATCGCAGACAGATACCTGAAAAAGACATTGATTACGTTGAATTTTGTATTTGGCTATGTCTTTTTATCTACGATTTTTCATTTTTCTTTGAATTTTTGAAGCTATTTCTGTTTTTAGTGAGAAATATTGATGTTGATAAGGAGGAGAAAGAAGAATGAAACGTGCATTGAATCTAGTCGTTTTATGTTTGTCAATGCTTGCATGTGTCAGTGGTCTATTTTATATACATATTTATTTAAGTGGAGAAATTGAAGGGATTCTTTTTGCATTAGGTTTGGGTTTTCCGGGTTTGATTGGTTTTTATTGTTCGACAAAAATAAAAAAGCCGAAGTTGAAATGGCTACTGCTAGGGCTGAATTACCTTTTCGCTACTTACAGTACTGTCTTGATTATCGTAATTTATTGGTTACAAGTCTTCGGGATAGAGTTTTTTACAAGTTAGTACATTTTATTTTATGTATTAATTGAACAATATAAAAATTAATAGAAATTTTATCTAGTTGTGAGTGGATTAAGAAAGAAGGAGTCACATATGATTATAAAACAGAATAACAAGTACTGGATTTTATCGATCATCTTTTTGTTCGCTTCTTGTTTGTTTAGTAGCAGTTATTTTTCATCTTATAGAACTTTGCCTCTTGTATATCAAGGAATCATCGTTATCAGTTGTTGGCTATTGAGTGGATGTAGTTTGTTTTTTTCTACAGGAATCAACAATAAATTTATCAAGTGTATTGTTGTAGGAGCGAATATTTTTTGTATTTATGGTTGGTGGTTTATATTTTGATTTTTGAAAATACAGATATTCATAAAATTAAAAGGAGAATAAGATGACGAATAATCAATTCAGATTATCTATAGCAATGTTTTTTTCGATGAGTTGCTTTATTGGAGGAATCGTCTACGGAGATAGTCCTCAGAGTGTCTTATTGTTTTTCATTATGACATTTCCTGGATTAGCTGGGTTTTATTATTCGATGAAAGCGAATCTTGGACGATACAAATGGATGATTGTTTCTCTGAATTATTTTTTTGCTACATTTATTATTATTGGACAATTCATTCAATTAATTGTTTTAACTTTGAACAAAAAATAGAGTTAAGTATTACTTGAAAGGGAGATTGAAATGAAAAGTACATACAAAAAATATTGTTCATTGATTATTTTACTCTTATCGATCAGTGTAATTACGTTCAGTATGGTTCAAGGAGGACGCTATCGTATTGAATGGCGAGTAATATTGACATCGATTTGTTGGTTACTTAGCAGTATAAGCTTATTTTTTTCAAGGTTCATTGAAAGTAAAGTCTTAAAAAACTTAGTCATTTTTTTTAACTTTAGTTGTATCTACGGTTGGTTGTTTTCTTTTGGCTAAGTGTCTATTACTGATGAAATGAACAGTAACTGTACATAGAAAAAAGCACCATAACGCCACAATGAATAAAAGATGAATAGGAGATCACCATGAAATTCCATAAAATAGGATTGGGTCTGTCGATGCTGTTGTCTATCTTATTTATGATAGGGAGCTTTCTATATCGAGAAGAGCCACTTTCAAGTTTTGCATTTATCCTGTACATGGTAATTCCTGGACTTATGGGGATTTATTTTACGAACTGTCTTACGATGAGTAACTATCAGAAAGGATTTCTCTTAGTCGTAAATTATGGATTTGCGTTCGCTATGAGTTTGATGCGTGTGATTGAGTTTATTTCTAGTAAGCTATGATCGTTAATCGTTGAAAAAAGGAGTGAGATGAATGATCTCGATTGAACCTAAAAGATTTAAGTTTTTTTGCCTACTAGTTATGTGCTTGTCAGTTTTTTTTGCGAGTTTTTATTTTTTACCTTATTCACCATATACTGGCGAGATTAAATTGATGATTTCCACTATTTGCTGGTTCTTGAGTGGGATTAGTTTATTTTTTTCAACAGGAATAAAATTCGGTTGGGTAAAAGTATTGATCATTTTGGTTAACTGGTTCTGTATCTTTGGCTGGTGGTTTTCTACTAGATAAGTATTTTTTAAAAGGAGTGAGTGGAATGTTTGTAAAAAAAAGTATGCCGAATAAATATATTTCGTTCTATCTATTGGCGCTTTGTTTTCTATTGGGAAGTTTAGTTTTTGTTTTCAAATTTTATTGGTTATTTGCAACAGTCCAATATTCTTGGTGGATCATCAGTGGAATCAGTTTGTTTTACTCAACTAGAATCCCCTCAGCATTCTTAAAAAGGGTGCTCATTGGAATTCATCTTGTTTTGATGTATGGTATTGTACTTGGGACTTTATTAGGTTTTGTCAGCTTTGGTAAGGTGGAGTATTTATTGTTCCCTGTGGCGTACGTATTGATTGTGGGCGCGCTTCATGAGTTAGAGAAAAAGAAAGCATTCTTTATCATGGGATTGATTATCCCGATGTCTATTTCTACACTCGCATTTATTTATGCTCATTATTTGATTATTTTTCAAAGTCATTCATTCGAAAGTTATTATTTGATTCCTTTACTGCTGTTGATGGTGATCTCTGGATTGATTGGATTATACGCCGCAACAAAGCTTGAAACTAGCCGGCGAAAATTTTACTTATTGTTTATCAACTATTTGTTTTCTACATATTTCAATGTTGTGCTACTACTTTTGTTTTTGGTGAATTTAGTAAGAAACTGAATCACGAATAAAACGCCTCTCATAGCAAAGTTTTGGTATCTGAAAAGTACAGAATAGGCCAACTAAAAAACGTCGCTTTTTTAAATTGATTATTTAGGGGTGAAATTTTCAGAAAGATGACGTATAATGTAAAATACTGAAAAGTTGCGACCTTCAACTCGTAGATGTTTCAGAATCTAATTGAAATGATGGTGATACCATGACAGACAACAGCAAAACACGCGTTGTCGTTGGGATGAGTGGCGGTGTTGACTCATCTGTAACAGCACTTTTGTTAAAGGAACAAGGCTATGACGTAATCGGGATCTTTATGAAAAACTGGGATGATACCGATGAAAATGGCGTCTGTACGGCGACAGAAGATTATAAGGATGTAGCGAAAGTCGCTGCCCAAATCGGGATTCCTTATTACTCGGTCAATTTTGAAAAGGAATATTGGGACCGTGTGTTTGAATATTTCTTAGCAGAATATCGTGCGGGACGTACCCCAAACCCAGATGTAATGTGCAATAAGGAAATCAAATTTAAAGCATTCTTAGACTATGCAATGGACTTAGGAGCGGAATATGTTGCTACTGGCCATTATGCGCAAGTCACACGTGATGAAAATGGCGTGTCACATATGTTGCGTGGGGTCGATAATAACAAAGACCAAACGTATTTCCTTAGCCAATTGTCACAAGAACAGTTAGCAAAAACGATGTTTCCGTTAGGCGGTATGGAAAAATCAGAAGTACGTGCGATCGCAGAACGTGCCGGGCTAGCAACGGCGAAGAAAAAAGATTCAACAGGTATCTGTTTTATCGGCGAAAAGAATTTCAAACAATTTTTAAGTAACTATTTACCAGCTAAAAAAGGCAATATGGTGACCCTTGACGGTGAAGTCAAAGGTGAACATGCTGGTTTGATGTACTACACGATCGGACAACGCCAAGGCTTAGGCATCGGCGGCGGTGGTGATTCACAAGAACCTTGGTTCGTGGTGGGGAAAGATCTTGCGACGAATACGTTATATGTTGGACAAGGTTTCCACCACCCTGCATTGTATGCAACAAGTTTAGATGCAAGCGAAATCCATTTTACAACGAATGAACCTATGCCAAAAGAATTCAAATGTACAGCGAAATTCCGTTACCGCCAACAAGATGTGCCGGTAACCGTGCGCTTATTAGAAAATAATCGGGCAGAAGTGATCTTCGACGAACCCGTGCGCGCAATCACACCAGGACAAGCCGTTGTTTTTTATGACGGAATGGAATGTCTAGGTGGCGGATTGATCGATCATGCGTATCAAGAAACGAAAGTTTTGCAATACGTCTAAGATAATCTAAAAAAGCCACAGGATTTTTTTACGAATCCTGTAGCTTTTTTGCTATTTATTGACGAAAGCATGACCATCGGTTGTTTCTTCCTGCTTATGGATCTCCTTCGTATTATGGCGAACCAGCACAAAGTTTGCAAGTACAAGTAAGGAGGTGGATAAAAAGACACCACGATAACCAAAGATACTTGAAACGCTTGAGCCGATCAATGGACCGACGACATTTCCGGTGGCTTGGAAAGATTGATTATAACTAAAGATTCTTCCGGCAGCTTGTGGGGGAGAGTATTTAGTGATCAATGCTTGGACCGCTGGTAGGAGGCAAGCGTCGGAGATCCCGATCAAAAATCGTAGTCCTGCAAGTTGCCATACATTCGTTACGAAAGCCATTGGGATGTAGACGATCAAGGCGAAGCCTAAACCGATGGCTAAGATTCGTTCACTCCCGATCTTATCGCCTAAGCGTCCGAAACGAGGAGCGGCTATCAGGGTGGCAATACCGGGAATAGAAGCAATGATTCCGCTGATCAACGTGACGTTGCCGTGTCCATGTAATAATTGCCGAATATATAAACTGATGATCGGACTGATCGAATTATTTGAAGCTTGAATGATCATTGTGGTAATAAACATGCCGATGACGACATGCGGGTATTTCAGGTCGCGGAAAATTTGTTTAGCAGAAACCAACTCGCTTTTTTCTACTGGAACAAATTGTTCATGGACAAAAAATAAGCTAAGTAAGAATACGAAGAACAAAATTGTCCCAGTAATAAAGAAGGTAGGGCGATACCCAAAAGCAGAAGCAGAAAGTCCACCGAGTAAAGGACCGAGCAATGTTCCGGTCACAGAGCCAGTCGCCAAAGTGCCAAGTACTTGGCCGCTTTTTTCTCTCGGGGTGCCAGTGGCGACTAAAGCTGTAGCGTTACTGATATAGCCGGAAAAAATCCCTTGCAACAGACGTAATGCGACTAATTGATACACGCTGGTTACTAGTCCCATCAAGGAAATCACTACCGCCATCCCTAGAGAAGCGCGCAACAACATCAACTTTCGGCCTTTTTGATCGGCAAGACGGCCCCACCATGGAGAAATCAAGGTAGTAACAAGGAAAGTGGAGGAGAAGGTCAATCCGCTCCAGAAATTCAATTGTGCTGTACTGTAATTTCCTAACGTATCTATGTAAAGTGACATAAAAGGCATCACTAGACTAAACCCAATCCCTGCCATAAATGTACCAAACCACAAAACCACTAGATTTTTCTCCCAAGGTTCTCTTTTTCTGAATACAGCATCCTTTACTTTTGAAACCACAATAAAGCCTTCTTTCTGAAAATTTTCATCTACAATTATTTATTATAAACTACAATGTGTAGTTTATCAACAACAAGTCTTTTTTATCTTCGTCTTTCATGGTAAACTGAAAGGGATTGAGTTTATTCCATAAGAGGGGAAATCAAATGAAAAAACGAACGCTGTCACAAGAGAAAATCATCGACTGCTTTCGAGAATTGGCAGAAGAGATGGCTGTACAGCAAATCACTTTTCAACATTTAGCTAAGGCATTGAATATCAAATCACCGTCGCTTTATAACCACTTCAAAAACATTCGGGAAGTGAAAACGGCGTTGACTGCGAAACTTTTAACGGAGTTGAATGATCAATTACGTCGAGTGTTAGTTGGGAAAAGTAAGGGAGAAGCGATCCAAGCGTATGCGCAAACTTATCAGTCATTTGCGTTTCAAAATCAGGCGGTCTATGAACTGCTGATCAGTGTACCACATACGAATGAAGAAATTTTATTAGAGGGAATACACGAAACGAACCAAATCATTTTGCAAATATTTGACGCTTTTTCTTTGTCGAAAGAAGAAAAGGTGCATCGAAGTCGAGAACTGCGAAGTATGATCCATGGCTATCTTTCGTTACGTTTTTTAGGGTACTTTACCAATGAACCGAATGTTTCTCCAGAAGAAAGTTATGTCTGGATGATCGACGACTTTATTGCAACTTTACCAATAAAATAAAAGGCATCATTTAAATTAATTTTCTGAACATTCATAAAATGCCCCTTTTAAGCAAAATTTCTTGCAACTTTCTTGGAAAGTGACTAATATGTTTTTAAGATGATCTGAGAAAAGGAGCGCATGTATGTATCAAGTAATTACAATGTTCGGTGATAATGAGCCTTGGTGGTTCTTTGAAGATTGGCAAGAAGATATTCAAGTGGAGGAAACTTTCTCCTCTTTTGAAGAAGCACAACAAAACTATGAAGAAAAATGGCTAGCCATTAAAAACAACTATGAGTATATCCATGCCAAAAATAATTTTCTAAGCGCCTTTTGGAATGATGGCGATGAGCGCTGGTGTGAAGAATGCGATGATGATTTGCAGCAATACAAAGGACTTGCTTTGCTGAAGGATTATCAGCCGATCACCATAGAAAGCAGAAAGGATTTTTATGAAACAACTAATTCTAGCGGAAAAGCCAAGCGTTGCGAAAGACCTAAGCAAGGTGCTTGGTGCTAATCAAAAACACAAAAACTACTACGAAGGACCCAAGGTGATCGTGACTTGGGCCCTTGGTCATTTATTAGGTCTAAAGATGCCAGAGGACCTGAATAAGGAATGGCAAAGCTGGCAAATGGAAACATTGCCGATGATCCCAAAAAAACTAGGGATCAAACCGTTACCAAAAACTGGTCATCAATTGAAGGCCATCAAGCAATTGGCTACTCGTAAAGATGTCTCAGAAGCAGTGATCGCCACCGATGCCGGACGTGAAGGAGAACTCGTTGCACGTTGGATCTTGGAATATGTTCACTTCAATAAGCCGGTGAAACGTCTATGGATCTCCTCTCAGACGGACAAAGCGATCAAGACAGGCTTCAGCCAATTGAAACCAGCTAAAAGCTATGATGCGCTTTATGAGTCTGCTTTGGCTAGAGCAAAAGCAGATTGGTTGGTCGGATTGAATGTGACGCGTGCGCTGACTGTAAAATATCAAGACAATTTATCAGCGGGTCGGGTACAAACCCCAACCTTAGCTTTAGTGCGTAATCAGGAAAAGAAAATCGAATCGTTCCGACCACAAACGTATTTTACGATTTCATTGACAGTCGGCAATGAACAAGCAAAAATGGTCCAAAAAAATCAGTTTGCTTTGAAGTCCCATGAAGAAGCCCAAGCGTTTGTGAAAAAACTCAGTCAGAGTAAGGGAACAGTGGTTAACATCGAAGAAAAAACAAAGACCGAAAAAGCCCCTCTGCCTTATGATCTCACGGAGATCCAACGAGAAGCCAACCAACGTTATGGCTATTCTGCAAAGAAAACGTTAGGACTTGTTCAAAGTTTATACGAAACGCACAAGATCGTCACCTATCCACGAACAGATAGTAAATATTTGACGAATGATATGAAAAGTACCATGAAAGAAAGACTTCAAGCCATCAGCGATTTTGCACCAGAAGTAAAAACTTATTTGAAAAATGGGGCAGTGGTTCGTCAAACGAGTGTCTTCCAAGATAGTAAAGTAACAGATCACCATGCTTTGTTACCGACGGAAAATCGTCCACGCTATGAAAAATTAAGTAACGAAGAACAAAAAATCTACCAAATGATCGTGACACGATTCTTAGGCTTATTTGCAGAACCACATAAAATCAGTCAAACGAAAATCACTGTCGTATTTGGTAACGAACAATTTGTTTTCCGCCAAAACCGGGTGTTGGAAGCTGGTTGGAAAACCACTGCTGAAAGTCATGTGGATTCGTTTGACTGGAAAAAAGACATGCGCATCCAACCTGATTTTACGATCAAAAAAGAATTGTCAGCACCACCAAAACCTTTGACAGAAGCAAGTCTGTTAGGTTTGATGGAAAAACACAGTTTAGGCACGCCCGCGACTCGTGCGGAGATCATTGAAAAGTTGATCAAATCCGAATTAATGGAACGCACACCCCAAGGCTTACAAGTCTCGCCGAAAGGCAAGCAGTTGTTAGAACTGGTCAATCCATCGCTTGTGACACCAGATTTGACTGAAAGTTGGGAAAGAGATCTAGAAGAGATCGCGCTTGGAAAAAAACAAGCAAACGCCTTTTTGCAATCCATCGAAAAAGAAACGAAGCGACTTGTCCAAGAAATCAAAACAAGTAAGCAAGAGTACCAAGATTTTTCGATTACTCAAAAGAAATGTCCGGATTGTGGCTCGAACCTGCGTGAAAAGAACACCAAAGATGGCAAAATCTATGTGTGTACGAATCAAGATTGTAACTATCGTCGTCGGAAAGATCCGAAAGTCTCTAACCATCGTTGCCCACAATGTCACCGCAAAATGGAAATCATTGAAGGCAAAAATGGGGCTTACTTCCGTTGTAAATTTGACGGGACGACAGAGAAGATGCTAGGGAAAAAAGAGCAGAAGAAAAAAATGACAAAACACGAAGAACGACGTTTGATGAAGAAATATTCTCAAGCAGAAGAACCGGAAGAAAGCCCATTAGCAGCAGCCTTAAAAGCTGCGATGAAGGATAATTAAGTTACAAGACTTCATACCTTGGTAGATGATCCACATGAGCGAGTAGCCGTTCAAAATCTGCAAAGGGAAAAATGATGGTACTGGTGTTGCTGTTTGGATGAAAGCCCACGGTATCTTTGCGATCGATCGAGGAGTCAATGACGACTTGGATCTCGTTTTCTAAATCGTTGACTAAGGCAAACGGATTGACAGTGCCGGGCGGAACATGTAACAACTGTTTGACTTGTTCTTCTGAAACAAACGATAATCGTTTTTCATTCAACTGTTCTGCCAATAATTTCAAGTCGGCTTGTTTTTCATCAGGTAAGACGACAAAATAAATTTGTTTGCCTTTCTTTGATTTGACCAAAAGATTTTTGACTTGTGGACCTGGCAAAGTAAAAGTTAGATTTTTGACAGAAGTAATGGCTGGATGGCTTACTTCTTGGTAATTGATCGCCAATAGATCAAGCAATTCATAGGCTTCTTGTTTCGTAGCATGACACATAAAAAACAACCCTCCATTCATTTTTTTATTTATTTTAGCACAAAAAAGATTGACAAATAAAAATGAATCAGGTAAATTACTCATTAAGTTAAATAAAAGACATCGAAAAGAAGAGTAGCAATTAAGTGTTTGAAGAGAGTCTCTGGTTGGTGAGAAGAGGCAATAACTGATTGTGAAACACATCTTGGAGTCGATTTTCTGAACAGCCAGTAAGAAAATCCGGGAAGCCCGTTATAGCTGCGGTCGTTGTTAGACGACCAGATAAGGTTAGTTTTGCGAGAAACTAATAAAAAAAGGTGGAACCACGTATTTTGCGTCCTTTGGTCTTCGGATCAAAGGACTTTTTTTGTTTTTCATGTGGTTGGAAGGGACAGCTAACAATGTACCCCTTTAAAGAAAAGAGGAGGAAAAGAAAATGAATGATTTATTAGAAGTGATGCCACAGTTGTTAGTAGGGGCGCTGACAACCTTGAAATTATTTGCCTTTACCTTGATTGGTTCTTTGCCATTAGGAATTATTTTAGCCTTAGGGTTGTCGTTACATTTTAAACCGATCCGTTATTTCCTACAAACGTATGTCTGGATCATGCGAGGAACACCGCTATTATTACAATTGATCTTCGTGTTTTACGGCTTGCCAACGATCGGGATCGTGTTTGATCGCTTTGAAGCTGCTTTGATCGCATTCATTTTAAATTATGCTGCTTACTTTGCCGAGATTTTCCGAGGTGGTATCCAGTCGATCCCTAAAGGGCAATATGAAGCGGCACAAGTCTTACAGTTGAGTCCTTTCCAAACAGTGACAAGAATCATTATTCCGCAAGTAACCAAAATCGTGTTACCTTCTGTCGGCAATGAAGTCATCAATCTAGTGAAAGATTCTTCGTTGATCTACATCTTAGGTTTAGGTGATGTGATGCGAGCTGGTAAGATCGCGATGGAGAGAGATGCAAGTTTACTTCCGTTGCTTGGCGTGGCGTTGATCTATCTCGCGCTAACAGGAGTGTTGACGATCGTGTTGAAGCAAATTGAAGAAAAATTAAATTATTACCGCTAAGAAACGAGGAGGGAACAGCGATGATTGAATTAAAAAAGATTAGTAAATCATTTGGTGACAAACAAGTGATCAAAGATTTTGACTTAGTAATCCCAGAAGGGCAGACATTAGCGATCGGTGGACCGTCAGGAGGCGGTAAAACAACGATGTTACGGATTTTAGCCGGTTTAGAAAAAGCCGACAGTGGTGAGTTTTACCTGGATGGTACGAAATTTGACCCATTTGAATTGAAAACAGAAGAACAAGTGGTAGGCGTCGTGTTTCAAGATTTCCAGCTTTTCCCACACTTGAGTATTTTTGACAATATTACTTTGGCACCTAAAATGGTGTTGAAACAAAGTAAAGAAGAATACACGAAAAAGGCGGAGGAATTAGCGGACTCATTAGGGATTCGTGATTTATTAGGAAATTATCCTTATCAATTATCTGGAGGACAAAAACAACGTGTGGCAATTGCTCGTGCCTTAGCGATGAACCCGCGAGTATTAGCGTATGATGAACCGACGAGTGCATTAGATCCAGAGTTGCGCCAACAAGTAGAGAAGTTGATTCTTTCATTAAAAGAAGAAGGCGTGACACAAATCATCGTGACCCATGATTTAGTCTTTGCTGAAAACGTCGGGGATCAATTGATCAAAGTTGTACCAAGTAAGTAGGAAAGCGGTGGGGAGAAAATGAAAAAATTCAGCTTTTTGATTATATCTTTGATTGGTTTTTTCTTTTTAACTGGCTGCACGAATGAGCGGACAGCGACAGAAAGCTGGTCAAGAATCAATGAAGAAAAAAAGATTATCGTAGGACTAGACGACAGCTTTGTACCAATGGGTTTTCGTGACAAAGATGGCAAACTGACAGGATTTGATATTGAATTGGCAAAAGCTGTCTTTGATGAATATGGCATCACCGTTGAGTTCCAACCGATCGATTGGTCGATGAAAGAATTTGAGTTGAACAATGGAACGATCGATTTGATCTGGAACGGGTATTCAAAAACGCCGGAACGTGAAGAAAAGGTCTTGTTTACAAAACCGTATATGGAAAACGACCAAGTGTTGGTCACGCCAAAAGCTTCTGGCATTACAAGCTTTGAACAAATGCAAGACAAGATCTTAGGGGCACAAAACGGTTCTTCTGGCTATGATATGTTTGTCAGACATCCAGAAATACTAAAAGACTATGTGAAAAACCAAGATGCAGTCTTGTATGCAAGTTTCAATGAAGCATTGATCGATTTGAAAAGTGGCCGTACAGATGGTGTGTTGATCGATAAAGTCTACTCCGAATATTTTTTGACCGTACGAAATGAATTGGATAATTTCAACGTGATCAAAGGGGATTTTGATGGAGAAGATTTTGCTGTTGGTGCACGAAAAAATGACGAGATACTTGTGAAAAAAGTCAATGATGGCATAGCCGAATTGGTTGAAAATGGCGAGTTTAAAAAAATCTCAGAGAAATGGTTTGGCGAAGATGTTACACCAGAATAGGTGACAGGATGACGGGAAGCGTTAGACCAAGTGGAGTTCGAAAAAAAGTGGGAGCAGCTGATGCTGTCCCACTTTTTTGTTTTGCTCTGGACTTATTTTTTAAATGACTAGACTTTTATTTGGAAATGTCAAAAATCTACTTGGTAATGAAAAGGGTTTCGTGTTATTCTAAAGAGGTAAAGATTGAACTAGGAAAGGAAGATGTTCATGGAACACCAAAAATTAACGGCATTTCCTGATGATTTTCTTTGGGGATCTGCTTCAGCTGCCTATCAAGTAGAAGGCGCATGGCAAGAAGGCGGAAAAGGTGAGTCTGTTTGGGATCGCTTTGTTCGTATTCCAGGTAAGACATTTAAAGGAACAAATGGTGACCTAGCAGTAGATCACTACCATCGTTATAAAGAAGACATTGCCTTGATGAAAGAACAAGGCTTGAAAACGTATCGTTTCTCTGTGGCTTGGACGCGTATTTTTCCAAATGGTCGCGGGGAGATCAATCAAGAAGGCTTAGCTTTCTATATGGATTTGATCGATGAGTTGATCAAACACGACATTGAACCAATGTTGACGTTGTATCATTGGGATCTACCCCAAGCGTTACAAGATGAATACCAAGGGTGGGAATCTCGTCAGATCATTGAAGATTTTACCAACTATGCAAAAACATTATTCGAAGCATTTCGTGGCAAAGTCCACTATTGGGTGAGTTTGAACGAACAAAATATTTTTACTTCACTTGGTTATTTATTAGCGGTACATCCTCCTGGTGTAACTGATCCAAAACGGATGTATCAAGTAAACCATATTGCGAACTTAGCCAATGCAGCAGTGATCAATGCGTTCCATGAAATGGATATGCCTGGGAAAATCGGACCAAGTTTTGCGTATACGCCAAACTATCCGATCGACAGTGATCCAAAGAACATTTTGGCTGCTGAAAATGCGGAAGATTTGATGGCACATTATTGGATGGATGTTTATATGTGGGGCAAATATCCAATTGCTGCGATGAAATTCTTGGAAGAACAAGGGTGGGCGCCAACGATCGAAGAAGGTGATGAGGAGCTATTAGCATCTGCAAAACCTGACTTTTTAGGCATCAATTACTACCAAACAGCAACGAACGCTTTTAATCCATTAGATGGCGTCGGCGCTGGTAAAATGAACACTACAGGTAAAAAAGGTTCATCAGAAGAAACAGGCGTGCCTGGTATGTACAAAAAAGTCGAAAATCCATTTGTCGAACGTACAAATTGGGATTGGGAAATCGATCCAGAAGGTTTACGTATTGCTTTGCGACGAATCACAAGTCGCTACCGTATCCCTGTTTTGATCACAGAAAACGGTTTAGGCGAATATGACAAATTGACAGAAGATAAAAAAATCCATGATGACTACCGTATCAACTATTTGGAAAGCCATGTCAAAGCCATCAAAGAAGCTATTTCAGATGGTGCGGAAGTCTTGGGCTATTGCACATGGTCGTACACAGATCTACTGAGTTGGTTGAATGGTTACCAAAAACGTTATGGTTTTGTTTATGTAGATCAAGATGAAACACAAGAAGGGTCACTTGATCGCTACAAAAAAGATAGCTATTACTGGTACCAACAAGTGATTCGTGAAAATGGCGCAAATATCGGTGAATAGAATAGATGCTTGACTAAGAGTAAGTTCTGAAATAGGCGTGATAGATTAAAAAAAATGGAACAAAAGAAGAGGTTATACTCATCTTTTTGTTCCATTTTTACTTATCTCGTCAGTTTTTACGTAGCTTAGAATGTCTGTTGATAATTAGTCTAACATAAATTGTTGAAGCGCAGTTACACCAAAATCTGGGGCAGTCAATAATGTTGCACCGATTGCGGCATCCGACAATTTCCCACTATACGAATTTAGTGTCAGTAGTTTCCCACTACGAACGTTTCTGAACTTGTACAATGGAATGGTTCCATACGCATGTCCTGCGCTTACTACTCGCCATTGTGCCCGTTTATCTGAAGCATTTAGAACTCCAGTACGTACAATAGAGAAGCCATCCCATGTACTATCTGATTCATACATTGAAAAGTTATTCGCTCGATTATGGATGACAAAGGAATTGTTAGCCTCATAGAATACAAATCTCCATTGTTGGTTCGTATCCCTGTGTTCATTAAAATAGATGACATCATCACTACTTGCTGAATCATCTAGCGCTCTACTATTGTTAAGAGAATTAATAATGTGATAAGAATTACCTAACTTATTAGCCAATTCCTTTTGCTCTTGGTAATCCCTGTCATCATTCACAGCAGTGAGTCCTCTCGAATTTATGGCAATTGTATCAATAAGTTGTTTTCTTTCCCAAACATTCCCAATCACTCGATAGATTTTCATTTCATTTTTTGAATGATCGACTTCTGCAGTTAAGTAAGTTTTTTGAGAAGCACTGCCAGAAGAATAAACGGGAACTTTTCCAAAATACTGCGGGTAAGAAACCTTACCGATTGTTTTGTGATAATGTCCTGTAAAAACAGCTCGCAACGTTCCATTATCATAATATTTTTCTACCATTGCCTTAAATCTTCCTTGCGGATCACTTCCCAATTTCCAATCATTTGGTTTATGCATATAAAGAATAGCCGGTTGGTTTGCACTTCTTGCTTCTTCTAACTGTCTCTCAATATAGTCCATTCCAGGTGTTAACCAATAAGTAGGACCAGTCCCTCCAGAGCAAGAAAGATGCATCGTGGGATAATTGTTGGCTGTGATCATTCTAAAATCCCCGATTTTTTGTGAATAGTTTAGGCTACCAACATGCTTATATTCGAAAAAGTAATCTTCTTTCCAAGTATCTTTTGAAATCCAATTATGAGGTCTATAGGTATGCATCCTGCTAAAGGTTATCCGCCAAGCTTGGATGAGGAAAGTATCCTCGAAATTATTTTCAATATCATGGTTTCCTAGGCCATAAGAATAAGGCATCTTTAACCTACTAAATAATTGATCCATGCGACTCCACTGAGAGCCCTGACCGTAGGCGGTGACATCCCCATTGACATAGGTATGTATTACTTTATTGCCGATACTTGTTGAATAATCATTGATACTATCATACTGATTTAAAATTAATGCTGCGGACTCCGCTCTGAGATCGCTATCTGATTGATAAATACCATCATCTGTTTTTGCTGTCCATGGAAATTGAGGATCGGAGGTAACCACAAACGAATAATCAATGTCTGCAAATGCGGTGGTGCCAACCATAATTGTACCTACTAGGATACTCGCACTCAAAGTAATGCTTTTGATCATTTTATTTATTAATATTTTAGTACGCTTTTCAAATTTCATTTCTACTCCATTCTCTTAAATTGATTTATTTTAAAGTCTATTTCACTTTTATTTTGAAATTCTACACTCAAAGGCTCTTTTTCGTTTATTGCGTGTGTTATGACAAAACAATTAGTGGTGTGATTTCCGAGATTGTAGTAACCTCCTTTCAACGTTGATTGTTTATACAAAAAGTATATCTGTCTGTAAAATGCCCGGTTCATAGTGTGTGTTGTTGCAACAAATCAATTTTTTTGATGGACGGAAAAGAATGAATAGAATGCCTCCTCTTATTTATTTTGGGGAAGTACAAAAATATGGTAAAAATGCACCTGTACTTTTGTGTCATAGCTCTTATTTTGCGAGTAAAAGAATTTCTATTCTAGTCTCAATTAGAGGTCGAAGATCATGCAGATAAAAGGATTGCTCAGTATCGCAATGGAAGCTGTAGAAAATCAGATAAAAAGAAAATCAGCAATCGGACAAACAAAACTTTTGTTCGCTTGCTTTTTTTTGTATAATGGAACTTGATGAAAAGAGGGATATATCATGGCAAAGAAAAAACGTCCTGCTAAGAAGAAAAGAAAAACAAAAAAACAAAAACAGCAGCAGGAGCAAATGATTGCGATCGGTGTTGGCTTTGCTTTTATACTATTTGCTGTCTTTGGCTTTTTGAAATTAGGCTTTTTAGGCATTTTAGTGGCGAATGGTTTTCGCATAGTCGCTGGAAATACGTATCAGATCCTATGTGTATTGTTAGCAGTTTTAGGATTTTGGATCATGGTCAAAAATAGAGAATTCACGATGGGTAAGAGTCGTCGTTGGCTGGGAGTCGGTCTGTTTTATTTAGGTATCTTACTCTTTTTACATGCCAATCTTTTTGGGAAATTGAACAGCGGAGAACCAAATATCATTGGTACCACTTGGGATCTACTATCGGCAGATATTCGTCAAAGTCAAATCACCACGAATGTCGGTGGCGGTATGTTAGGTGCATTTATTTATAATCTGACATTCTTTTTGATTGCTCAACCGGGCAGTTATTTCGTAGCTGTTTTATTGGTTATTGGCGGAGCAGTATTGTTCAGTAATGTTGAGGGGCATCAATTATTGAATGCCTTACAAATCATGGGAGATAGATTCCAAGAACTGTTAGAAGGCGACCCAGAAAAACAGGCACGCAAACAAGCCGCGAAAGAAGAACGGCAAAAACAACGAGCAGAAGCGAAGGAAGCAAAACGCCTTGCTGCGAAAGAAGCAGCCGAAGCTGAAGCTGCGGAAATGGAACAAAAACGAGCCACTCGTCAAAAGAATCAAATCCAAAAGGAAACTTCTCCTAGTTACGAAGAAAGTGAACCTGAACAATTGAGTTTTGTACCGATTGACAGTTTCCAAGGAAATGTCCAACCTCCTGTTATGGAACGTCCAAAACAGGATGAAATGACCCAAGCACAAGATTCGCCAGAAGATGAATTATTTGAAGATGATGGCACTGCATTAGAATTTGAGATCGAAGCAGAAGAAGAAAATCAAGCATACGAACTACCTTCAATCGATTTATTAGACTCAGCGCAAACCGTGGATCAAAGTGATGAGTACAAGAAAATTGAAAAAAATATTGGCGTGTTAGAACAAACTTTCCAAAGTTTTGGTGTCGATGCGAAAGTCGTCAAAGCGAGTTTAGGACCATCTGTGACGAAGTTTGAGATCCAACCAGCTGTTGGAGTGAAAGTAAGTAAAATCGTTAGTTTGACTGATGATATTGCCTTAGCTCTAGCCGCAAAAGATGTTCGTATGGAAGCACCGATACCTGGGAAATCATTGATCGGGATCGAAGTGCCGAACAGCAAGATCAGTATGGTTTCATTTAGAGAGATCATCGAAGCCCAACCGGATCATCCAGACAAACTATTGGAAGTACCTCTAGGACGAGATGTATCAGGTCGTGTCCAAACGGCTGATCTATCGAAAATGCCTCACTTGCTCGTTGCTGGTTCGACTGGTAGCGGGAAGTCAGTGGCGATCAACGGGATCATCACAAGTATCTTGATGCGAGCAAAACCTCATGAAGTCAAACTGATGATGATCGACCCGAAAATGGTTGAGTTGAATATGTATAATGGTATCCCGCATTTGTTGACGCCAGTTGTGACCAATCCTAGAAAAGCAGCACAAGCGTTGCAAAAAGTCGTTCAGGAAATGGAAGAACGTTATGAGAAGTTTGCTGCGACTGGTGTGCGAAATATCTCCGGATACAATGAATTTGTCCAACAAAAAAATCTAGAAAATGGGACAAAACATCCGACCTTGCCATTTATCGTCGTCATTGTTGATGAATTGGCGGATCTGATGATGGTCGCAAGCAACGAAGTCGAAGATGCGATCATTCGTTTAGCACAAATGGCTCGTGCCGCAGGTATCCATATGATCTTAGCGACACAACGCCCAAGTGTGGATGTCATCACAGGGATCATAAAAGCCAATGTTCCTTCACGAATGGCGTTTGCTGTTTCCAGCGGAACAGACTCACGAACGATCATTGATTCCAATGGAGCTGAAAAGCTCTTAGGACGAGGGGATATGCTCTTCTTGCCGATGGGTGAGAATAAACCGATCCGTGTCCAAGGTGCCTTCATTTCAGATCATGAAGTGGAACGTGTGGTCAGCTTCGTCACCGATCAACAAGAAGCCAATTACGAAGAAAAAATGATGCCAACGGATGAAGTTGAATCGGCTGGTTCAGCTGAACAACCCCAAGATGAACTATTTGAAGAGGCAAAAGCATTAGTTATCGAAATGCAAACCGCTAGTATTTCCCTGTTGCAGCGTCGTTTTAGAATCGGCTACAATCGGGCAGCTCGGTTAGTCGATGAACTAGAAGCACATGGCGTCGTAGGACCATCAGAAGGAAGTAAGCCTCGAAAAGTTTTCATTGAACAAATGGAAGAGGCAATGGATCAATCATTATCCGAAAATCAAGAAATATAACAAGAAATACAAAATGAAAGCAAGAAATCTTTTCTTATCGAATGGATTTTTTGCTTTTATTTTGCGTTTAGTCCATAAAAATATCTTTTATGGAAAAAAACAGATAGTAACAAAACGATTTTTATAAAATTATTCATACTGAAAAAATGATAAGCTTAAAGTCACAATAGTTTTTTTAGATGAAAGGAGATTCACTGAATGAACGATGAGACAACGAAAAAGATTGATCAAGTAACGAATGAAGCTTCTGAACAAATGACGGATGAACAATTTACAGAAACAATGGATGAAGCGACTGGAAAATCAGTCAACGAACAACCTAAAGAACCAATCGAAGAACCAGTCGAAGAACCGATTAAAGAACCGATTAAAGAACCAATCGAAGAACCAATCAAAGAACCGATCAAAGAACCAATCAAAGAACCAATACAACCAACGAGCCAAACACAAAAAGCAACGCTTGATGAACCCCAAGTCGGCTTGGCAAATTCTGAGTTTCAAAGGGTCAATCAGGAAGTACCGGAAGAAATCAAAAAATGGAATTGGGGTGCCTTCTCTCTTAACATCATTTGGGGAATCGGAAACAAAACGTATCTTCCATTACTGTGTTTGATTCCACTATTCAATCTAGTTTGGGTGTTTATTTGCGGGTTTAAAGGAAATGAATGGGCATGGAGAGATGGAAACTATACGGATGTAGAAACATTCAAACAAGTCCAAAAAACTTGGAGTCGAGCTGGCATAGCGATGTTTATTATTCAAATTGCGATCATCCTCTTATATCTTGCTTTTGTCGTATTCATACTTTCTAGCTTATGGTATATTCGTGATTCTTTTATCCGGGATTCTTATAACTATGATCCTTACATCTATGATGGTTATTACTATTAGAAAAGGAGAAAACAGCATGCATCAAAAAATGATCAAAACTATTTTTATATTGAATATCGTTCAAACAGTGATTTATCTTTTTGGTTTCTTTAACCGAGTAGCTGAGCAGTCAGGCCTGATTCCGCTTGTCTATGTGACACGGATATGGGGGGATTTTTCTGGAATTATTTTTTGGTCGATCCTTAGTATGATTTGTGTGATCGGTTTCACTTTGACCTTATATTTATTGCTTTCAAAAGCAGTAGATTCTAAAAAAATGGTCGGGCTGATCATTTCTGCTGTCGGTTATGGTTCCCCGCTTCTATTCAGCTTTTTCTTGATTATTCCAGCAACATTGCTGATTCTGGGTCTAATCTTTATTAAGTGGTTGATTTTAGATCCAGAAAAGTTGTCAGAAGAATATGATGAGATGGAGGAAACTCACACATAATCTAAATAAGATTTTGTACGAGTTTCTAAACGATTATTTAGTTTCTTTTGTGAACTATTGCATTAACAAAGGGAATCAGTTATAGTATGTAGCGATACTTTGAAAAAAAGAGGGAATAATCGTGGAAAAACAATCCATTTACGGCTTAACAAATAAAGAATTGACTGCATGGTTTTTAGAACATGGTGAAAAGAAATTTCGTGCGTCACAAGTTTGGGAATGGCTCTATCAAAAGCGTGTCACAACCTTTGAAGAAATGACGAATCTTTCAAAAAGTTTGATTGAAAAACTAGCAGAAAACTTTGAGATCAATCCATTGAAACAAGTGATCGTGCAAGAGGCAAGTGATGGAACAGTCAAATACTTGTTTGAGTTACCGGATAAAAATATGATCGAAACGGTTTTGATGAGACAAGAATATGGCTTATCTGTGTGTGTAACTACACAAGTTGGCTGTAATATTGGCTGTACTTTTTGTGCCAGCGGTTTATTGACGAAAAATCGCGACTTAACAGCCGGTGAGATCGTGGCACAGATCATGATGGTCCAACATTACTTTGATGAACGTCAACTGGGGGAACGAGTATCTCATGTCGTAGTGATGGGGATCGGTGAACCATTCGATAATTACGACAATGTGATGGATTTCTTGCATATCATCAATGATGCGAAAGGTTTAGCGATCGGCGCTCGTCACATCACGGTGTCAACAAGTGGTTTGGCAAATAAAATCAAAGAATTCGCTGAAAATGGATTACAAGTCAACTTAGCGATTTCATTACATGCACCAAATAATGAAGTGCGCACATCCATGATGCGTATCAATCGCCGTTTCCCAATTGAAAAATTGATGGAAGCAGTGGATGAGTATTTAGAGAAAACAAACCGTCGGATCACATTTGAATACATCATGCTGAATCAAGTGAATGATCGTCCCGAGCATGCGCAACAACTCGCTGATCTGTTGAAAGACAAGAAAAAATTAACTTATGTCAATTTGATCCCTTACAACCCAGTAAGTGAACATGATCAATATTCAAGAAGTCCAAAAGCGGATGTATTGAAATTTTATGATGTGTTGAAAAAGAATGGCATCAATTGTGTGATTCGCAAAGAGCATGGGACAGATATCGATGCAGCTTGTGGACAATTGCGTAGCAAACAGATGAAAAAAGAAAAAACTGTAGCAAAATAAATATTCTTAAAGTTAAGTTTTCTTTCCTTTTCTTTTTCCCGTTTGGCTGATAGAATAGGCTGAAATTGGAATGGAGGGGAATAGGATGATCATCAGTGAATTTGATCGTAAAAATATCGGTTTGAAGGATCAGCTTGCTGACCTTTTGCGATTGACTTGGCCGAGAGATTACGGGGAACAACCAATGAAAGAAGTCGAGCAATTACTAGCGACGGACCGAATCGCGGTATCAGCGGTTGAACAAGATCGTTTGGTTGGTTTTATCGGTTCGATCCCACAGTATGGAACGACTGGTTGGGAAATTCACCCTCTAGTAGTAGAAACTTCTTTTCGCAAGAAA
The DNA here is from genome assembly GCF_002947535.1 of Enterococcus mundtii. GTDB lineage: Bacteria > Bacillota > Bacilli > Lactobacillales > Enterococcaceae > Enterococcus_B > Enterococcus_B mundtii_B. The sequence continues at coordinate 56,013 of NZ_PUAP01000002.1, read as the reverse complement.
TATATCGGTAGCCGCTTAGTTGACTACCTAGAAAAAGAAATCGCCTCTAAAGGTGGTGTGATGGTTTATTTAGGAACAGATGATACAGATGGAGATACGAGTCTTAGTCATACGGATCTTTTTGATCATCCGTTGGATAAACTGAAATCAATCGAAACTTTCCACAAGCATCCTTATACATTTTATGAAAAGTTAGGTTATCAGATCGTAGGTGTTCTTCCAGATGCAAATGGAACCAATCAACCTGATATTATTCTGGCAAAACGTCTCGGGGAAATCGATCAATGAACGAAGCATAAAAATGATTTCTCAAAAAATCGAATAAAACATTAGAGCCTCCCATACTGTGGAGGCTCTTTTTTATAGCAAAAACCGAACATTCATAATAACTGTTCTTATAACAATCATTTTTTTATGATTATTTTATTCGAAAGTGGGTGAGATAAAAATCCTTTATTCATCTCATTTTTTCAGAAAAAAATAATAAAACGTTCATGTAAAAGTCATTATTTTTTAGAAAAAGCAAAAAAAACTGTTGCAATTTTAATAATTATTCATTAAACTCATAAACAACTCAGAAAATACTAATTATTCTGAAAATTTCGATAAAGGGGTACGGAAGATGAAAAAGAATTTAACTTTTGGTGTTGTGGCCTTATGTGGGCTTGTACTTGCTGGTTGTTATGGTGGCAGCAGTGCAGATACAAGTGGTAGTGGTTCTGCAAGCAGTGGATCAGCAGATGGAGGAGGCGTCTTCAACTTAGTAGTACCTCAAGAAATGCCGTCAGCCGACTTATCGGTTGCAACAGATACGATCAGTTTTACTGCACTAAATAATGTGTATGAAGGAATCTATCGTTTAGATGAAGATAGTAAACCTCAACCAGCCGGTGCGAGTGAATTGGCTGAAGTTAGTGAAGATGGTTTGACTTATAAAGTCAAATTGCGTGAAGATGCAAAATGGTCAAATGGTGAACCTGTCACAGCAGCTGATTATGTTTATGGTTGGCAACGTACGGTAGATCCAGCAACGGCATCAGAATATGCGTATCTTTTTGCACCAGTTGAAAATGCTGAAGCAATCACAGCAGGCGACAAAGACAAATCAGAATTAGGCATCAAAGCAGTTGGCGATTATGAATTGGAAATCAAATTAGCCAAACAAACGCCATACTTCCAATACTTACTTGCTTTCCCTTCATTCTTCCCACAAAGTCAAGCAGTGGTTGAAGAACATGGAGATGCGTACGCATCATCAAGTGACAACGCAGTATACAATGGACCATTTACTTTAGCTGATTTTGATGGACCAGGTACTGATACTGAATGGACGTACAAGAAAAACGAAGAGTACTGGGATAAAGATGCAGTTAAATTATCAGAAATCAAAGTCAGTGTCGTAAAAGAATCTTCTACTGCATTGAATCTATTCAAAGATGGACAAGCAGATGATGTCATCTTATCAGGTGAATTAGCACAACAAAATGCCAATGATCCAGCTTATACGTCAGTTAAAGAAGCACGTACAAGTTATATCGAGTTCAATCAAAGAGAAGATGATTCACCATTCAAAAATGTGAACTTAAGAAAAGCTATCTCTTACTCAATCAACCGTGAAGCATTAGTGAAACAAGTCATGGGTGATGGTTCAGTTGTTTCAACAGGCTTGATTCCAGCTGACATGACTAAGAATCCTGAAACAAATGAAGATTTCGCAGCAGAAGCCGGCGAATTAGTATCATACGATCAAGACAAAGCAAAAGAATATTGGGAAAAAGCGAAGAGTGAATTAGGGATCGACTCATTAGAATTTGAATTGATGGCATCAGATGATGACTCAACGAAAAAAGTGATCGAATATATCCAAAACTCTATCCAAGAAAACCTTGACGGTGTGAAAGTAAAACCTACACCAGTACCATTCTCTGTTCGTTTGGACCGTTCATCTTCAGGTGATTTCGATACAGTATTAGGTGGCTGGGGCGCAGACTATGCTGACCCAAGTAGCTTTACTGACTTATTTGTAACAGGCAATTCTTACAACCGTGGTCAATGGTCAAATGCAGACTATGACAAAGCCGTTGAAGCATCTGCTTCTAAAGATGCAGGTGACGAACAAGCGCGTTGGGCTGACTTACAAGAAGCGAATAAAATCATCGCTGAAGATATGGGTGTCGCGCCAGTTTATCAAAAAGCTGAAGGTCACTTAGTGAATCCAAAAGTCAAAGGTATCGTTCATCATGCTGCTGGTGCATCATGGGATTACAAATGGACATATATTGAAGAATAATCTGTCCTAAAAAGAAAAAAGAGCGTCTGGGATGTGTCACAAATCCCAGACCTCTCAATTTTCTGATCCTAGTTATTCTTTTGGCCGTTCATTTAGACAAGTGAGATGAGCGCAAAGACAATCGAAAACACAAGCAAAATTCCAGCGATGATCAGCCAAAAGGTATACATACCGTAGCTGACCGAAGATAGGGAAGTAAATTCTGGTTTTTCCTTACGGTTTCTCGTTCGTGCTAAATGGATCGAACGTTGAAAATGATCAAAGAAACCTGAGGAGAACACCCATAAAAATCCGCCGATAATCAAAAACGGCAACGCACATAAAAATAAATCATTGGATAATTGAAGAAGGGTCAATTGATCAGTCAAAGCATTTTTTAGTAACACGAGGACGATCACTAGACCGGCAAACAAATAAGGACGATATTTTTTTTTCATTATTTTGCTCCTTTATCATTGGTTCATTAAATAATGTAGCGAAACATTGATCAGAAGTCAAAAGCTAGGGGGAAACATTCGTGAATAGTTATATAAAATATGTATTAAAACGTGTCTTCTTTATGGTCATCACACTTTGGTTGATTGCAACCATCACATTCTTTTTGATGCAATTATTGCCTGGTACACCTTACACAAACCAGGAACGTTTGAGTCCTGAAACAATTGAGATGTTGAACAAACAAGTCGGTTTAGATAAACCAGTCATCGTTCAATATGGGATCTATCTTTCTAATTTGATCCAAGGAGATTTTGGTATCTCTTTCCAATTCAAAAACCAACCAGTTGCTAACTTATTAGCAGGACGAGTAGGACCTTCATTACAGCTTGGTCTACAAGCAATCATTTTTGGAACTTTCTTTGGAACGATCCTAGGAACGATCTCAGCAATGAAACAAAATACATGGGTCGATACGTCTTCTACATTAGTCGCGATCTTAGGACGTTCTATCCCTAACTTTGTTTTTGCTGTATTGTTACAATACATTTTTGCCATCCAATTCCGCGTATTACCGATCGCAAAATGGGATGGGTTCATGTATACGATCTTACCAACGATTGCACTGGCCATGTCGCCATTAGCCGACTCTGCCAGATTTATTCGAACAGAAATGGTCGAAGTCTTGCATAGTGATTACGTTGAATTGGCCCGAGCAAAAGGTTTGAGTCGTTGGGAAATTGCCTTCAAACATGGTCTACGCAATAGTTTGATCCCGTTGATGACCTTGTTAGGACCATTAGCAGTCGCATTGATGACGGGTTCATTAGTTGTTGAAAATATCTTTGCTATTCCGGGAATCGGTGAGCAATTCGTTAAGTCGATCACAACAAATGACTATCCAACGATCATGGCTGTCACGATCTTATATTCATTTATGTTGATCTTAGTTATTTTAGTCGTAGATCTACTTTACGGACTAGTTGATCCGAGAATCCGAGTTTCTGAAGGGAGTCGAAGCTAGATGGAACTGATACCTAAACGCTACGAAACAATTGCAGAAATACCTGCAGATGAATTTCTACCGTTACAAAAAAATACAGAAGAAGAACGTGAAAAAATCGAAGCTCCTTCACTGAATTTTATCCAGGATTCTTGGCGTCGATTGAAGAAAAACAAAGCGGCAGTTATTTCCATGGGATTACTGATCGTGATCATCTTTATCTCGATCATTACGATTTTCGTTTCACCCCATGATCCAACCGCTCAAAATGTCGATTACATCAACTTACCACCACGCATTCCCGGTATCAATATCGACGGACTGAATGGGAAAGCAATGGTGGCTGGGGAGTTAGTGGATAAATATGCACAAGCAAACGTTCCAGCAGATGTGAACTACTTTTTAGGAACAGATGGTTTAGGTCGTGATGTGTTAAGTCGTTTGTTCATGGGTACACGTATCTCTCTACTGATTGCCTTTATCGCTGCGTTACTAGATGTAACGATCGGTGTTGCCTATGGTTTGATCTCTGGTTTATTAGGTGGTCGTGTGGATAATGTGATGCAACGTTTCTTAGAAGTCTTATCTGGTATTCCTAACTTAGTCGTGATGATTTTGATGTTAGTCGTCTTTGAACCAGGGATCTTCTCGATCGTGGCTGCGATGGCGATCACGAACTGGATTCCGATGGCTCGGATCGTCAGGGCGCAAACATTGAAATTAAAAGACCAAGAGTATGTGTTAGCAGGGATGACATTAGGTGAATCCAAATGGAAGATCGCCTTCAAGCATATCTTGCCAAACATTTCGAGTGTGATCATCATCCAAATGATGTTCAGTATCCCATCAGCGATTTTCTTCGAAGCTTTCTTAAGCTTCATCGGTTTAGGCTTGACACCACCGTCTGCTTCATTGGGAACGATGTTGAGTGATGGATATAAAACATTCTTATACTTGCCGTACCTACTATGGATTCCGGCAGCAACTTTATCGGTGATCATGATTGGTTTCAACTTATTAGCTGATGGCTTACGTGATGCCTTTGATCCTAAAATGAAAGAGTGAGTACGATGACGAAAATTCTTGAAGTAAAGAACTTACAAATCTCCTTTGCTACCTATGCTGGAAAGGTCCAAGCCATCCGAGGCGTCGATTTTCATTTGAACAAAGGTGAAACATTGGCGATCGTTGGTGAATCCGGTAGTGGGAAGTCCGTAACGACTAGAAGTATCATGCGTTTACTATCAAGTAACGCATCGATCGATTCTGGTGAGATTTTATTCAAAGGACAAAACCTTGTTGGTAAAACAGAAAAAGAAATGCAAAAGATTCGTGGGAAAGAAATCGCGATGATCTTCCAAGATCCGATGACTTCATTAGACCCAACGATGACGATTGGTAAACAAGTAGCAGAATCTTTACGTAAGCATAATAAAGTATCGAAAAAAGAAGGGCAAAAAGCTGCTTTAGAATTATTGAATCTTGTAGGGATTCCGGATGCCGAAAAACGTATCCACAGCTATCCCCATCAGTTTTCAGGAGGACAACGGCAACGGATCGTGATTGCGATCGCGCTGATTTGTTACCCAGAAATCTTGATCGCAGATGAACCAACGACAGCCTTAGATGTGACGATCCAAGCACAGATTTTAGAGTTGTTGAAAAAAATCCAGTCAAAAATCGACACGTCAATTATTTTTATCACCCATGATCTTGGTGTCGTAGCGAATGTCGCCGATCGAGTAGCAGTGATGTACGGTGGGAAAATCATTGAAGTGGGGACATCTGAAGAGATTTTCTACAATCCACAACATCCGTATACGTGGGGCTTGCTTGGCTCTATGCCTACCTTGGAAAGTGGCAATGACCGCTTGTATGCAATCCCAGGTTCTCCACCGGATTTATTGAATCCGCCAAAAGGGGATGCCTTCTACCCACGAAATGAATTTGCATTGAAGATCGATGCGGAACAAGCACCACCGTTTTTCGAATTATCACCAACACACCAAGCAGCGACTTGGCTACTAGCCCCACAAGCACCAAAAGTGACACCGCCAGAAGAGATCCAACGGCGCTGGGCGATGTTTCAAGAAAAGCAAAAAGCACATGGCCAAGGGGGATTGAACAATGAACAAAAAACTGCTCGAGGTTAAAGGCTTAAAACAGTATTTTAATGTAGGAAAGAAAAATGAAGTCCACGCAGTGAATGATATCAGTTTCCACATCTATGAAGGAGAAACATTTGGCTTAGTTGGCGAATCTGGTAGTGGAAAGTCAACCACAGGTCGGACGATCATCCGTTTGAATGAACCGACGGGTGGCGAGATCTTATTTGATGGACAAGATGTGACGAAATTAAAAGGAAAACAAGCCATGACGAAGTTTCGACATGAAGTCCAAATGATTTTCCAAGATCCATATGCTTCATTAAATCCACGAATGAAAGTACGAGATATCATTGCAGAAGGCATCGATGTCAACGGACTAGCTAAATCACCCGAAGAACGTGCAGAAAAAGTCAACGAGTTACTAAAAACAGTTGGCTTGAATCCTAGCCATGGCACGCGCTATCCTCATGAATTTTCAGGGGGACAACGCCAACGGATCGGGATTGCACGAGCATTAGCAGTCAATCCGAAGTTTATCATTTGTGATGAGCCAATCTCTGCCTTAGACGTATCGATCCAAGCCCAAGTGGTCAATCTTTTACAAGACTTACAAAAAGAGCAAGGCTTGACTTACTTGTTTATTGCGCATGATCTATCCATGGTGAAACATATCAGTGACCGTATCGGTGTGATGCACAATGGGTTATTGCTTGAGATGGGAACCAGTGAAGAAATCTATAACCATGGGGTCCATCCTTATACAGAAAGCTTACTATCAGCGATTCCATTGCCTGACCCTGATCATGAACGCCAACGTCGTCGGATCAAGTATCAACCTGAACCAGACGATGGAAAAGCTCGTTCGTTACGCGAAATCGCTCCAGAACACTTTGTATATGCAACAGAACAAGAAGTTGCCTATTATGCAAAAAAATTAAAACGGCAGAAAGAAGCCTTGCTAGTCGCAAACTAGGGGGAGAAGCCGATGCTAAAAGCCTTTAAATTTCGAATCTATCCCACTGAGTCACAAAAACAGTGGTTGATCCAAACATTTGGTTGTGTGCGTTTCACTTACAATCATTTATTAAAAGCCAGACAGGCGTATTATTTAGAAACGAAAGAAATCGATTATACGCTGACACCAGCTTCTTTAAAAAAGCAATATCCCTTTTTAAAGGAAGTCGATAGTTTAGCCTTAGCGAATGCCCAATTAAACTTGGATCGTGCATTTCGTAATTATTTTAAAGGACGCGCAAGCTTCCCCAAACTGAAAAATAAAAAAAGTATTTGGCAGTCGTATACGACAAACAATCAAAAGGGAACGATCTATTTAGAAGAAACATCTATCAAACTGCCTAAGTTAAAAGAAAAAATCCGCATCCATGCGCATCGTCCGATTGAAGGAACGATTCGCTCAGCGACGATCTCGTCTCGATACAATGAGATCTTTTATGTCTCCTTGCTCTGTGAAGTTCCCCAAAAGACAATGGAAGCGTCAAATAAATGGATCGGGATAGCTTATGATCCAGATCGTCTAGTGGAGATGTCCACCCCGCTTGATATCGCGATCCCTAAATTCAAACAAGTCGATCAACAACTCCAGCGAGCAAAGAGAAAACTTGTGATCAAAGGACGAGCAGCACAGCATCGACGAGCACACGTTGAAAGAGTGAAAAATTATCAAAAGCAAAAAAGAAAAATCAAAGACTTGTATTTAAAACAAAAATTTCAACGAGAAGATTATTTTGAACAAATTTCAGGAACAGTGATCCGTCATTATGATTATTTGTTTGTCGAATCAATTCCAGCAGATTGTCGGGAAGGTGATTTTTCTATCCAAGATTGGCACAAGCTATTAGCAAAGCTCCAATATAAATCGCAATGGTATAGCAAAAAGCTAGTTTTGATCGATATGAAAGAACAAACGAATCCTTCCACAACCAAAAAGAGTCTGGAATTAGTTGAAATCGGGAAACAAGTACTTTTTGAATAATAAAACTGGTAGGGGCGCCAGGGTTCGCCTTGTTTATAAAAAACATTTATTGTTTTTGTTTCTAGGAATTTCTTTCAGAAAAGCTCACTAATTATGACAAACCAAAAAAGAGGAGAAGAGCATTCAATGCCCTTCACCTCTTTTTATTCTGTATGGCCAGGTTTTAATTGATAGATCTTTGAGGGACGTCCGATACCGACAGGACGTTCGCCGATTTCATCAAAGTATTGTAACATGGCTTTTTTGAAATTAGAATGATCGATCATTTTAAAATCGATCCCTAAGAATTTAGCGAATACTTTGCGTGCTTCAGTGATCGTGAAGTCTTTTCCTAGAACTTGCAACACTTGCGGTTCATGCTCCATTTTATTGACGACCCGATTGAATGCTTTGACAATGATCTCACTATGGTCAAAGGCTAACGTGTCTTTGCCAGAAGACTCGCTCGTCGTCAAATCTAGAGTGATTGCCACTTCACCACTCGATAGATGAAGTTTGTTTGCATTGCGTTCAAGTGAAAACCACTGCACTTCTTTGGCATCGTCTCCAGCAATCAAAGGTTCTTCACCAATAAAGGCGAGATAGCTGACTGTCACGACCCAACCACGAGGATCACGATTCGGTGTGCTGAAGGTATGCAGTTGTTCAATATTTTCTTCTGATATGATCACGCCGGTTTCTTCCTTTGTTTCTCGCAAGACGCTGGCACCTGTGGATTCATTTTTTTGGACGAATCCTCCGGGAAGTGCCCAGGAATTTCTATAAGGATGACTCTTACGTTGGATAAGTAAAACTTTTAGTTGGTCTTCTTCTTTGTTGTAGCAGAGTAAAACGATATCAACTGTCAAGGAAGGTTTTTCATATTCAGGACGTTCTTGGTCTTGATACCAAGCTAAGAAATCAGCTTCCGGTGCTTCTTGTTCGTAATATGTTTTTTCTTCTTCTTTTGAATGAAAATGTTCCACTTTCACACCTCCCGTTATGTTAAGGTACTTTTTACTTTATTGTAGCAGAATCTCCATGAAAACCAAAGATTTCTAGACAAATAAATCGAACTCACAGTTGAAAAAGAAACGGTAAGAGCAGATTAAATAGGAAGAAAAGCAAATAAAATGGAAGAAGCTTTTGTTTTTCTTCTCGAATCGCCAAAAATCCACAGAGGACGATATACCCTGCAAAAACCACTCGAAGGATCAAAGTGAGCAAAAGGAACGTGTTCAATTGTCCATGCAGATTGAAATAACCATACAGATGTAAATAATAAAAACTAAATAATAGATGGATGAGAGAAAGTAAAGCAATACTGATAAGCAATAATTTGTGTTTTTTTGTCATTAATCTCAAAACCTTTTCTTATATGATATTGCTTATTATAGCATGTTTGTGAAGCAAAAATGGCAGAGTATGCGATCTTGAAGAAAAAGGAGTGAGAGTGTGCGTAGAGGAGGAAGTGGATCATCACGATAACGTAGGTTCTTTATAAATGTTTTCGTGAAAGGAAAGGACATCTTTACATTTCAGGAGTTATCAAAAAAAGCTAACAGCGTATTTATTTTATGGTATACTAGCAAGGAAACGAATTCGCACCATGCGATAAAGGAGGAAGTACCCCATGGCAGAAAAGGAAACTTTTTATATCACTACGCCCATCTATTATCCAAGTGGCAAACTGCACATTGGCAATTCTTATACAACGATTGCATGTGATGCTGTTGCACGTTATAAACGTTTGATGGGCTTTGATGTGTTTTATCTAACTGGGGTAGATGAACACGGACAGAAAATTGAGAAAAAAGCAGAAGAATTAGGCGTAGAGCCACAGGAATATGTAGACAAAATGGCTGCAGATGTCAAAAAACTGTGGAAAACATTAGATATCAGCTACGATAAATTCATTCGAACAACTGATGATTATCATAAAGCAGCAGTCCAAAAAATCTTTGATCGCTTGCTTGAACAAGGCGATATTTACTTAGGTGAATATGAAGGTTGGTATTCTGTCTCCGATGAAGAATTCTTTACAGAAACTCAACTTGCAGAAGTATACAAAGATGAAGATGGCAAAGTGATCGGTGGGAAAGCGCCAAGTGGTCATGAAGTCGAGCTAGTCAAGGAAGAATCTTATTTCTTCCGTATGAGTAAGTATGCGGATCGCTTGTTAGAGTACTACGAAGAACACCCAGAGTTTATCCAACCTGAATCACGTAAAAATGAGATGATCAATAACTTCATCAAACCAGGTCTAGAAGATCTAGCGGTTTCGCGGACGACGTTCAGCTGGGGGATCAATGTCAAAAATGATCCGAAACATGTAGTGTATGTCTGGATCGATGCGTTGTCGAACTACATCACCGCACTTGGCTACGGTTCAGAAGACGATCAATTATTCCAGAAATATTGGCCCGCAGATGTCCATATGGTTGGAAAAGAAATCGTTCGTTTCCATACGATCTATTGGCCAATCATGTTGATGGCACTAGATATTCCATTGCCGAAGAAAGTCTTTGGACATGGCTGGTTGCTGATGAAAGATGGCAAGATGTCTAAATCCAAAGGAAATGTCGTTTATCCAGAAATGCTCGTAGAACGCTATGGCTTAGATGCTTTACGTTATTACTTATTACGTGCGGTACCATTTGGCTCAGACGGCGTATTTACACCAGAAGACTTTGTATCACGTGTGAACTACGATTTGGCGAACGACTTAGGGAATCTTTTGAATCGGACGATTGCGATGATCAATAAATATTGTGATGGCATGGTTCCTGACTATGCGTCATTAGTGACACCATTTGACAGTGAGTTATCAACAACTGCTGCGAATGTGGTAGGTCGTTATCATGATGCAATGGAAAAAATGGAATTCAACACTGCTTTAGCCGAAATTTGGGTGCTGATTTCTCGTGCCAACAAATATATCGATGAAACAGAACCTTGGGTCTTAGCAAAAGACGAAGAGAAGAAAAAAGAGTTGGAAAGCGTAATGATCCATTTAGCTGAATCGCTACGTATCACTGCGATCCTGTTGCAACCGATCATGACAGAAACACCAACTAAAATCTTCAATCAATTAGGGTTGGATGCCGAGACGATGAACCTTGAAGGATTACACTTCGGTGAATTCCCATCTGGGACAAAAGTCGTTGCAAAAGGTACACCGATCTTCCCACGCTTAGAGCTGGAAGAAGAAATTGCCTACATCCAAGAGAAAATGTCAGAAGGCACTCAAACAAATGAGGACTCAGTCAAATGGGACCCAGAAGAAACAGAACTTGTTTCCACCAAAGAAAAACAAATCAAGTTCGATGTATTTGAAAAAGTCGAATTAAAAGTAGCAGAAGTCATCAATTGCCAAAAAGTCGAAGGGGCAGATAAATTATTGCAATTCCGTCTAGATGCAGGAGATGACCAAGACCGTCAAATCTTATCCGGTATTGCCGAATTTTATCCTGATCCAAGTGAATTGATCGGCAAAAAATTAGTGATCGTTGCTAACTTGAAACCACGCAAAATGCGCGGGCTGATCAGTCAAGGAATGATCCTTTCAGCAGAAGCAGCTGATGGTTCATTACAAGTGATCGAAGCACCAAAAGGTATGCCAAACGGTTCTGAAGTTGGCTAATCAATGACTGTAAGAACTATTCTAAGCAAATAAGCTTAGAATAGTTCTTTTTTTGTAGGGTACTTTTCTTAGATCTGTCAAAATAAAACTAACGAGGTTGTGCGAACACCGTTTATTTGATTTTAGGGGGTACGAGAGGACGAATGTCCCCGGCTTTTTTATAACTTTGATTGCTTGACAAATTTTTTGGAACTGCAGTATTAAACCATTCATACATGTTACAATAAGAAAAAAAGTGAGTAAGTAAACAATCCAAGCCGAGTGATCAGGTCATTGGGTTAGTTAGCGTTTGATATGAAATAGGATAACTATGCTATCTATTGGAAGGAGACGAAAGATGAATGTGGATAAGTTAGATTTAGTTACCCGATTTGTACTGGAAAAGAAAGCAAATCTGCATGGTGGAATTTACCATAGGATGCAAGTAGAAATGGCGTATAATTCCAATCGAATCGAAGGGTCGAGAATATCTGAGAAGCAAACTGCCTTAATATTTGAAAATAATATTCTCCCTCCTGCTGAAAGTGGTGAGGCGACGAAACTAGATGATATCAAAGAAACAGAAAATCATTTCAAAGGTTTCGACTACGTGATCGATCATATCGAAGAACCCTTATCGAATGACTTTATCAAAGAACTACATCGAATTTTGAAACGAGGAACAACCGATGAAAACAATCCGCTAACACCTGTCGGAGAGTTCAAGGTTGTTCAAAATATGATTGGTTTTGGTTATGATGAAGTTGAAACAGCAGCACCAGAGAAAGTAAGTAAAGAAATGATGGATTTGATTACGAACTACGAGAATCAAAAGAACAAAAGTTTAGCTGAGATTGCTGACTTCCATGTGAAATATGAACGCATCCATCCGTTTGCAGATGGCAACGGACGTACGGGACGTTTGCTTATGTTCAAAGAATGCTTGAAGCACAATATCATGCCTTTCGTGATCAAAGATGTCCATCGTGAATTCTACTACAGAGGTTTAAGTAATTGGGGAACCCAGAATGGTTATTTACTTGATACTTTAGGTATGAGTCAAGATATGTATAAACAGTTTTTGAAAAAAATGAAATTCACAGGATCGGTTCATCAATAAAATAGTTTTATAGATGATCAACAAAAAGTCGAACGATGAGAAATCATCGTCCGACTTTCTTTAGTTTTAACCGTTGTTTGACTTTCGTCGGCAACAGCGCTGCAACGATCGAAAATGGAATACAAAGAATATACCAAGCAACTAGACGGCTATTGCCATAACGTGCATAGATCTTGATCAATAGTGTGTGAAGGATCAACAACCCTAGGAGCAAGCTGATCGCGAAGAACCATCTTGTATCCCAATCAGTCAGATGACGTAATGCGTTCATGGCTAAAGGATAGCCATAGAAAAAAATTCCGATCATCGTTACTCGCCAATTTTTGACGATCGTTTGGACATTCAGTAGTAAAAAGAGGACCGACAGTAAAAAAGCAATGGGAGGAAATATGCTGACAAGGAAAGTATAGACGATTCCCCACAGGAACATCCCCGGTCCTTTGATCAAGGTGACGATCAGAAGAAAACCAGCCATCAATAGCAATTGCTGTGTCAATGTCGCAATGGTTAACCAGCCAAATAAAATCAACAATAACCAGTGTATTTTGGATTGTTTTTGTTCTTTTTGTGGAAAGAAAGTAGTACCTTTATCTTTTAGATAAGATGCTAGTTTTGGATCGATTGATTGAAAATCCATAGGTTACCTCCTTATAATTCAAGTAGGTTTATTTTATAAGAAGTCAGCCGAGAATACATCCGTCTTTAGAGGGATATTTTCAATACAAATTTCTGAAAAGAATGGTAAAATAAAAATTTCTCAGTTATACTGAAAAAAATAAAAAAAGAAATAGGAAATGAGGAAGAGGATGAAAGGGAAATTAAAACGCGAGATCAATTTGTTTGGGGCATTATCCACAGTAATGGGAACTGTGATCGGTGCCGGCGTCTTTTTTAAAACAGCAGCGGTAGTGGCAAGTACACAATCAACAAGTTTGACGTTACTCGCGTGGTTGTTAGGGGGATTCTTAACGATCTGTGCGGGGCTAACAGTCGCTGAATTAGCCACTGCCATTCCTGAAACTGGCGGAGCGGTCAAGTACATTGAAGCAGCTTACGGCAAGTTACCCAGCTTTTTATTGGGTTGGGCACAAAGTTTGATTTATTTTCCAGCGAACATTGCGGCATTATCGATCATCTTTGCGACACAGTTGATCAATCTCTTACAGCTATCATCAAGTTACTTATTAGTGATTGCTATTATTACAGCACTATCTATCACTGGATTGAATCTTTTAGGAACCAAAGTTGGTGCGTACGTTCAATCTATTACATTGGTAGTCAAGTTGATCCCGATTGCAGTGATCATTATTTGGGGGCTTTTGACACCAGGACAAGGTACTGTCCAATTATTTCCAGTGGAAGCTGGGCAAGGCGTTTCGTGGGCAGAAGGACTTAGTGGGGCATTGTTGGCGACGCTTTTCGCTTACGACGGCTGGTTAGGTGTCGGAGCTATGGCTGGAGAAATGAAACGTCCAGAAAAGGATTTACCAAAAGCAATTATTCTAGGTTTAAGTTTTGTGACATTCGTTTATCTATTGATCAACTTCGTCTTTTTAAAAACCTTACCGATCGATCAAATTGCCGGGAACTTGAATGCTTCATCTGATGCGTCAGCGGTCATCTTCGGTGAACTAGGAGGGAAAATCGTTACGATCGGTATCTTGATCTCTGTCTACGGCGCATTGAATGGGTACACATTGACTGGGATTCGTGTCCCATATGCAATGGCATTAGAAAACGAATTACCGTTCAGTAACCAGTTGACAAAGCTTTCAAAAAACTTCACCGTTCCTTATGTACCTGCGTTGTTCCAATTAGCAATCGCTTGTATCATGATGAGTTTAGGGTCGTTTGATTTTCTGACGGATATGTTGATTTTTGTGATGTGGCTATTTAGCTTATTGATTTTTATTGGCGTGTTTATTTTAAGAAAGAAAGCACCAGAGATGCCTCGTCCTTATAAAGTGCCACTCTATCCAGTGATACCGATCATTGCGATTTTAGGTGCCATCTTTATTTTAGGGATGACACTGATCACACAAACGAATTTAGCATTGATCGGGATCTTAGTCACATTGTTAGGTGTACCTGTGTTTTATTACAAAAAAAGACAAACTGAAAGTAACTAACTGATAATGAAAAGACAAGAAGTGAATCAAGTCATTTCTTGTCTTTCTTTGTACGATATCTCATGTTTTTTAGTCTTTGAGACTTCTTTAACGCTTGCTTATATGCTAAAGTAATTAATGAAAAGGAGAGATAAAGATGATATTTGATTCTCATACTCATTTGAACGCGGAACAATTCAATGATGACATTCCTGAAACGATCCAGCGTGCAGAAGAACTAGGTGTGACTAAAATGGCTGTCGTAGGTTTTGATAAACCGACGATCGAAAAGTCCTTGATGCTTAGTCAAGATTATCCAAACATTTATAGCATCATTGGCTGGCATCCTACAGAAGCTGGTAGCTATACGAAAGAAATCGAAAATAAACTGCAAGAACAATTGACTTTACCAAAAGTGGTTGCTTTAGGAGAAATCGGACTGGATTATTATTGGATGGAAGATCCAAAAGAAGTCCAAGACAAAATTTTTAGAAGACAAATAGCCATCGCAAAAGAGATGAACTTACCAATCAGTATCCATACGAGAGATGCCTTGGAAGACACTTATAAGGTTTTAAAAGAAGAGGACATTCGCGATATTGGTGGGATCATGCATAGCTTTAGTGGTGATTATGAATGGGCACAACGTTTCCTTGATTTAGGGATGCACATTTCTTTCAGTGGTGTCGTCACTTTCAAAAAGGCATTAGATGTGCAAGAAGCAGCGACAAACGTTCCATTGGATCGTCTATTAGTGGAAACGGATGCTCCTTATTTAGCGCCAGTGCCATATCGAGGAAAAAGAAATGAACCAGGGTATACTCGTTACACAGTCGAAAAGATCGCTGAGCTTCGTCAATTACCAATGGAAGAAGTAGCGGCACAAACATGGAAAAACGCGCATCATTTATTTGGATTGTCAGAGCATGACTAAATTAAAGATCCAAGAAATCATTGTCGTCGAAGGAAAAGACGATACGAGAAGGCTACAAGAAGTGGTTGAAGCCGACACGATAGAAACGATTGGTTCAGCGATCAATGAAGAAATCTTGATGCAGATCGAACATGCCCAAGAAACTCGTGGGATCATTATTTTTACGGACCCGGATTTTTCAGGTGAGAAGATCCGTAAAACAATCATGGAAGTGGTACCACAAGCAAAACATGCGTTTTTGCCAAGGAACCAAGCTGTACCGAAAAAAAAGGGAAGTTTAGGGGTCGAACATGCGAGTGATGAAGCGATATTAGAAGCGTTGAAAAAAGTCGTTACGCCAGTCGATGATGAGACCCAAGAACCGGAGATCACTAGACAAATGCTTGTTGCGTATGGTTTGATTGCCGGAGCACAAGCAAAAGAAAAGCGTGAGATGCTAGGCGATGAGTTACGTATCGGCTATACGAACGGAAAACAATTGGAAAAACGGTTGAACATGTTCCGAATTACGTTAGCTGAGTTTAAGCAGGCAATGAAAAAAGTGGAGGATCATTATGAGTGAATATCGGGATATTGCAACACCCACTAGAACAAAAGAAATTTTATTGAAGCACGGCTTCTCATTTAAAAAGAGCTTAGGACAAAACTTTTTGACAGAGCCGAATATCCTTCGAAAAATCATTGAAACTGGTCAAATCGATCAACAAACCAATGTCATCGAAGTAGGACCTGGAATCGGGGCATTGACGGAGCAGATCGCGCGTCACGCCAAACAAGTAGTTGCGTTTGAAATCGACGATCGCTTGATTCCTGTCTTGGCAGATACCCTTTCACCTTATCCGAATGTAACAGTTATTCACCAAGATATTTTGAAAACTGATTTAGCAGAGGCGGTCAATACTCAATTCAACGAGCAGTTACCATTGAAAGTGGTGGCTAATCTGCCTTATTATATTACGACACCAATCATGATGCACTTTCTTGAATCAGAGGTAGTGGTTGACGAAATGATCGTGATGATGCAAAAAGAAGTAGCTGATCGTATCTCAGCTAAACCCGGAACAAAAGCATATGGTTCTTTATCGATCGCTGTGCAATATTACATGGAAGCAAGTTTGGCTTTTATTGTGCCAAAAACAGTATTTGTGCCACAACCAAATGTGGATTCAGCAATCTTGAAATTGACAAGACGCGCAACGCCAGCAGTTTCCGTAACGGATGAAAAAGCCTTTTTCCGTTTGACAAAGGCTGCGTTTCAACAGCGTAGAAAAACTTTATGGAATAACTTGCAACATGCCTATGGGAAAGACGAAGAAACAAAAAGTTGGTTAACTGAAAGTCTAACGGAGGCAGGAATCGATCCGAAAAGACGAGGAGAAACACTTTCTTTAGAAGAATTTGCTGCTTTAAGCAATGCTATGGAACATCTGAAAAAATAAAGTGAGGAATAGAAGGCTGAAAAAGTCTTTTAACTCTAAGCATGAAGGCATCACTTGAGAAAACCATTTTAGGTATTCTTCAAGTGATGCCTGACTATTTTAGGAAATAAGGATCAAGGACAAATTCTTCGATTTTAGAGAGGGTGGCATTTCAGACGCCTTGTTTCTTTTTATGTGTCTTGACACTTTAGGAAGTTAGCAGTACAATAGGTCAAAACGAATGTGTCAAGACACGTAAAGGGAGAAAAAAATGAAAACAAATTCTGTAAGAAAATTGACAATTTCCGCTTTGCTGATCGGAATGGGCGTTCTTATTCCAATGATCATGCCTAAGATAGTGATTCCGCCTGCATCATTTACGCTAGCTTCACATGTGCCATTATTTATCGCAATGTTCTTTTCACCGGGTGTCGCTGTTGCAGTAGCGCTAGGTACAACATTTGGCTTTTTCTTGACGACACCTGTGATTATTGCGCTTCGTGCATTGTCTCATTTGGTGTTCGCTCTGATCGGTGCATGGTATTTACAGAAAAAACCAGGGATCGTCTTAAAAGACGGACAATTCACCCTATTGAATTGGCGTTTTCAAGGGTTTAATCTACTGATTGGCGTGATTCACTCGATCATCGAAATGTTAGTGGTGAGTGTGTTCTTTTTCATTGGGAATATGCCGGAAACCTACTATGCAGAAGGCTACTTCTATACGGTATTCATCTTGATGGGGATCGGTGGCTTGATCCATAGTTTGGTGGATTATAATATTGCTTATTTCATTGCCGGAACGTTGAGCAAATTCTTTGATGTACCCGTCTTCACTGCTGCTAAAAAACAGCAAAAGAAAGAGATCATGCAAGGAACGATCAAAAAAGTCGTTTAGCTATTACACAAATAAAGACTGAAAAATCACCAGAAAAAAGACCCAAGATCGAAAGATCCTTGGGTCTTTTGCTTATCGTCAATTAAGGGATCGTGATGACATCTTCTGTGTCTTTATCAAAGAAATGTCCTTTGTTGATATTGAAGGCAAGGTCGATCATTTCTCCTGGCTTATGGAAGTCACGAGCATCAACTTTAGAAATAAATTCAGTTGTTCCAGTGCGAGTATAAAGCATGGTTTCGGCACCAAGTAATTCTGATACAACGACTTCTGAATTGACAACAGTTTCTGGTGAGGCGTCCAAGACAACTTGTTCACTGTGAATATCTTCAGGACGGATACCAAAGACAAGTTCTTTGCCTTCATAACCTTTTTCAACTAATACTTTATTTTTACCTTCAGGGATTCTCAATTTTAGTCCATGACCATCTGAGATAACACCTTGGCTTAATTTTACGTTGAAAAAGTTCATGGCAGGTGAACCAATGAAGCCAGCAACGAACATATTGACCGGTGTGTCATAAACTTCTTTCGGTGAACCGATTTGTTGGATAAATCCATCTTTCATGATGACGATACGGTCTGCCATCGTCATGGCTTCTGTTTGGTCATGGGTAACGTAAATGGTTGTTGTTTCTAAGCGTTGATGCAACTTCGCGATTTCGGCACGCATAGCTACACGTAGTTTGGCATCTAAGTTTGACAACGGCTCATCCATCAAGAAGACTTTTGCATCACGTACGATGGCACGACCTAAAGCGACACGCTGGCGTTGTCCTCCTGAAAGAGCAGCAGGTTTACGTTTTAAGTATTCAGTCAACCCAAGGATCTCCGCAGCATTTTCTACACGTTGTTTGATATCGGCTTTGTCGTATTTACGCAATTTCAAACCAAACGCCATGTTGTCAAATACCGTCATGTGAGGGTATAAGGCATAGTTTTGGAATACCATCGCGATATCACGGTCTTTAGGAGCAACATCATTCATTACTTTGCCGCCGATATTCAATTCCCCTTCAGAAATATCTTCAAGACCAGCGATCATTCGTAGAGTTGTTGATTTCCCACAACCGGAAGGACCAACGAATACGATAAATTCGCGATCTTTGATTGCCAAGTTAAAGTCAGTAACAGAATAGTTTTCTGCATTGTCATATTTCTTGTATACATTTTTCAGAGCCATTTCTACCATCGTACAAACCACGCTTTCTTTTTTCTTATATTTGATGTGTTTAGTATAGTTGAAAGCGCTATCTATAATCAATGTCACAATGAACAAGAATTCGTAGGAACTTTCGTCAATGTGTACAAAATAATTGGAAAGTGCGTGAGATTACTAAATCTGCCACCTATAAAATAGAATAAATGATGTTCATGAAGCAGATCCTTCAATAATGAGAGCAAACTCCAGAAATATGGCAATTTATTTTTTTTGTTTTTACTGCTCAAGTTATCAAAGATTTACCGTGTATTCATTATCTTAGAGCGTATAATACTTTGTAGATATTAAGAGATATAAAAAAGGAGGCAACCAAGAAAAAAAAATTTGATTTTCATGTTAAATTAAGTTAAACTCAATTTAACATAAGCTGGGAGATGATAATAATGGAAACGACTGTTAGAAAGATTGGAAATTCTGTAGGAGCGATTTTTCCCAAAGATATTTCTCCAGAAGTTGGAAAAATATATACGATTATTAAAATAGGTGAAACATATGTATTAAAGCCCAAAAAAGAAGATATCTTTAAGACTCCAGAGGCATGGGCAGGCTTTAGAGATTCAATCACCCAAGAAGATAAAGAGTGGGATGAGATGAACCTTGAGGGGGAGGAACTATAAATGGATTATCCAAAGCAAAAAGATATTGTATGGCTGGATTTTGATCCAGCTAGAGGAAAGGAAATAAAGAAGCGAAGACCAGGTTTGGTAGTAAGTAAGAATAACTTCAACCAATACACTGGTTTTTGTTTGATTTGCCCAATCACATCAACTGAAAGAAAATTTGATACATATATTAAGATCAAAGAACCACAAATCATTTCTGGACAAGTTGTTACACATCAGTTGCGTTCAATTGACTACACCGCTAGAAACATAATAAAAATTGAACAATGTGATATTCTAACATGGGTGGATGTACTAGAAGTCCTTGATATGTTTTTATAGAAATTTGAAAAATATCAAACCACAAAGAAATTTGTTACACTGGTAAAAAAGGAGTGAGGACGGATGAAAATAGCATTGATTGCACATGATCGTAAAAAAGAATTGATGATCAAATTTACAACAGCCTATAAAATCATACTTGAACAACATGAACTATTCGCGACAGGGACAACCGGTCAGCGGATTGCAGAAGCCACAGGATTATCGGTTCATCGGTTTAATTCAGGACCTTTAGGTGGTGACCAACAAATTGGCGCAATGATCTCAGAAGATGAATTGGATCTAGTGATTTTCCTGCGTGATCCTTTAGCAGCTCAACCTCATGAACCTGATGTCACTTCGTTGATCCGCTTGGCTGATGTATATGATATTCCTTTAGCAACAAATATTGGGACAGCAGAAGTTTTGTTACGTGGGCTTGAAGCCGGATTTTTGGAATTTCGACAAGTCATTCATGAAGAAGGAAGTAAGATCCCTTTTCCTAATAAGATCTAAAATTCGGGTTTTATGAGGATAGAGACAGTTGATCAAGGCGAATGTCTGCCATGTTACGAACTTAGGAATCGTTTTCGTTTAGAACATTAGGTTTTTTTATTTACAGGGCTTCCTTTTCTATGCTATAGTTTGTCTGGGATAAGTTCCCACTATTAACAGAGTAGAAAATAAAGCGTTAAGTGCTTAGAGGATGGGATGTTGCCTCTAGGACGAAGGACATTCGTTCGCGGTTTTATTTTCGCATTCGCTGCATGAAACATGTAGCAGCTCTTAAAGGAGATGCTAGAAATGAAGAAAAATCGTTTAGATGCTCGTATGATTACGATCATGGGACTGCTGATCGCATTGATGGTCACGTTGTCTCGCTTAGTTTCATTTGAAACACCATTACTCAAAATCAGTGTAACGTTCATTCCCCAAGTGATCATGGGTATTTTATTTGGCCCATTTTGGACAGGGGTTGGTGCTGTGTTAGCTGATGTGGTGGGTATGGCATTATTTCCTAAATCTGTCTTTTTCATCGGCTTCACGTTGAATGCTTTTATTGAAGGAGCGATTTATGGTTTCTTTTTCTATCGCAAAGAGATCACTTGGAAAAATGCAATTTTAGCCACGCTCAGTGTGACAGTGATCGTTAGCTTGATTCTGACACCATTATGGTTGGTCATCATGTATCAAGTACCGATGAACTGGGTATTCTGGGGACCACGTTTATTAAAAGCCATTATCTGGTTGCCGATCCAATCGACGATGATCTACGTGATTGGGCGCGCCATGCCATATAAAAGAATTTTGCGGAGTTTAACGACGCATACAAAATAAAAACAAGCAGTCTTCCCATCCCAGAAGACTGCTTGTTTTTTGCATAGATCAGAAAAATCATCTGATTCGATGTTCACTATTTTTCAACCGATCCAGTAAATTGCGCTTGATAAAGTTGACGATAGCTGCCATCTTCAATTTTCAATAATTCATCATGTGTTCCCATCTCAACAATTGCCCCTTGATCCATCACGAGGATCTGATCGGCATTTTTGATTGTGGACAAGCGGTGGGCAATCACAAAACTAGTTTTTCCTTCCATCATTTTTAGGAAGGCATTTTGGATTTTCTTTTCTGTCAATGTATCAACTGAACTTGTTGCTTCATCAAGTATCAACATAGGGGGATTACTGATCATCGTACGAGCGATCGTCAGTAATTGACGTTGTCCATCGGAGATTTTCAATCCCTGTCCACCAATGCGTGTATCCAGTTTCTCTGGCAAGCGTTGGACAAATTCATACATATAGGCTGATTTTAGAGCGTCATTGATTTCTTCATCGCTGGCGTCTGGCTTTCCGTAACGTAAATTTTCTCGTAACGTACTGTCGAATAACCACGTATCTTGTAAAACCATGCCGAAGCTCTTACGTAAGGAATCACGAGCGATTTGGGTAATATCATAATCGTCGATCGTGATCGTCCCAGAATTGACATCATAAAAACGCATCAATAAATTCACTAATGTGGATTTACCAGCCCCCGTTTTACCAACGATTGCTACTGTTTGACCAGGTTTAGCAACAAAGCTGAAGTTCTCGATCAACCGTTGTTGTGGTTCGTAAGAGAAAGAAACATGTTTGAAAGCGACCTCGCCTTTGATCGTTTTAGGATCAAGTTCATATGCAAAAGGTTCATCTGGTGTTTCTTCCGGTTGGTCGATCAACTCAAATGCGCGTTCTAAACCAGAAAATGCTGTTTGGATCTGTGTCGTGATACCTGATAATTCAATAAAAGGTTTTGAAAACTGACTTGAATAGATCGTAAAGCTTGAAATGATCCCGACAGTAATCGTTGAATCACTTCTTAAGGCAAGTAAACCACCAATCAAACCAATGGAGAGATAGGCTAAGTGATCGACAAAACGAGAAGATGGGTTCGTTAATGAAGAAGAGAACTGCGCGCGCTGACCTTTCTCATATAAATCAGCATTCAATGCGCTGAATTGCTGTTGATTGACTTCTTCTTGTTGGAACGCTTTGATGATTTTTTGATTACCGATACGTTCCGTAACGAAACCTGAAATATTCCCGATGATTTTTTGCTGGTTATCAAAATCATTTTGCGAAGCGCGTGCCACTAACCAGCTGACTAAGAAAATGATCGGTGTCGAACAAATGACGACAAGTGTCAATAGTGGACTCAAGCTGAGCATGAAGATCAGTGAGAGAATAATGATCGCTACCCCAGAAAATAATTGATTGAAGGCCGCTGATATCGCAATGGAGATGTTATCCATATCGTTTGTAAAGCGACTGACAATGTTCCCATGGGAATTTTGATCATAGTATCTTAACGGCAAAAGATTCAAACGAGCAAAGGCATCTTTTCGTAGATTAGCAACAGAAAGGTATGCCAAACGATTGCTTAGTACTTGGATCAACCATTGACTGATGACATTCAGTAAAACGATCCCACCGAACATCACAAGTAATTGGACTAACCGAGTAAAGTTGACTTGTCCCACACCAACCATTTGATCGATACTTTGACCGATTTGTAAAGTCATCACGACGGTAGCAACACCATTGATGATTCCCAACAAGACAGCTAACCAAATTTCTCGCGGATGGGCAGTAAGATAAGGAACAAAACGTTTGAGCGTTTGCCAAGATAGTTTTTTTGTTTTCATTTTATTCCTCCTCCTGTGATGCCACGATTTCACGATACTCAGAAGATTGACTAAGCAATGTATCGTGTGTACCCTGTGCCACGATTTTCCCTTGATCCATGACGATGATGTGCTCTGCTTGTTGAATCGAACGGATACGTTGAGAAATAATGATAACTGTTGTGTTAAGGGAAGACTGTAATGCTTGACGCAAGTTTAGATCCGTTTGATAATCAAGGGCACTCAAGGAGTCATCTAAAATCAATAGGGCAGGTTTGGCGATCAATGCACGAGCAATCGTCAACCGTTGTTTTTGTCCTCCGGAAAAGTTTTTCCCATTCTCCATGACTCTTGTGTCTAAACCTTTGGGTAATTGGCGAACAAAATCTTCGGCTTGAGCAATCGCTAAAGCTTCCCAACATTCTGCATCTGTCGCATCAGGTTTACCCCACTGAAGATTTTCGCGGATAGTACCGGTGAATAGGACAGCTGTTTGTGGTACTTGCGAGATCTGACTTCGTAATGTATCTAATGGCCAGTCGCGAACGTCTTGTTCATCAAACAATACAGAGCCTTCACTCACATCATAAAAACGTGGGATCAATTGTGTCAATGTCGTCTTACCACTTCCGGTCGGACCAATGATCCCTAAGACAGTTTGGCGTTTTAACGTGAAATTGATTCCTTGTAATGACAGTCCAGATTCTGGCGTATAACGGAAATCGACATCTTTAAATTGTAAGATCGCCTCAGAATCCATATTTGGTTCACGAGGAGTCTCAGCATCTGTAATAGTATTTTCAGTATCTAAGACTTCTTTGACCCGCTGAGCAGAAGCTTCTGCACGAGTGAAAATCACGACAAGATTGGAAACGACGATCAAGGCTAATAACATTTGGTTCATGTAATTGATCAATGCTAAGACTTGTCCTTGTTGTAAAGAACCGATGTTTACCTTGACCCCGCCGACAGTCAATAGACAAATGATCCCGACATTCATGATCAATGTTGTTGCCGGAGAGAGCAAAGCAGAGATATTGGAAACACGTAAATAATTTTTTGCCAAGACATCCGTGTTTTCATCAAATGTTTCGATCTCTTTATTGGTACGAGAAAATGCCCGAATGACACGAACCCCGCTTAAGTTTTGGCTAACAGTCTCATTTAGACCATCTAACTTTTCTTGGACTTTTTGATAGAGGGGGATCGTCTTACGGATAATAAAGTATAAAATGACTGAAAAAATAGGTAATAAAGCTAAGAAGAATAGTCCGACTTGCCAGTCGATCACAAAAGCCATGACTACTGATCCAATACTTAAAAAGGGTGCACGGATCAATAAACGGATGACCATTGCGAGTGCCAGTTGTAGCTGATTGATATCATTGGTCATGCGCGTGATCAATGTATCCGTCCCAAAATGATTTAATTCACTATGGGAGAAAGAGTTGATTTTTTTGATGAGTTGATTTCTAAGCTCTGTTCCAAACCCTTGAGAGGCAATGGATGAATAATATTGACAAATAATGGCACAGATCAATCCGATCACCGACATAGCGATCATCCAGATACCCATGTTGATGATCACTTCACGATTGTTCATTTTTAGCCCATTATCGATCAGCGAAGCCATCAGTAAAGGTAAAATCAATTCAAAGACTGCTTCTAAAAATTTAAATACAGGACCTAGGATGATTTGTTTTCGATAGTCTTTCGCATAGCGCAATAACTGAATCATAAAAATTTCCTCCTAAAAACAAGTTACCCAATATTGTTCGAACGTCTATCGGCAAAAAACAACCGATTTATGATAAATAGATATCCTTAAAGCAACAAAAATACCTTGCAACGAGAAATCTAACGATGATATAACTAGGTACTCTCATATTGTAGCTTATGAAATTTAGAATGAAAAGAGAACAAGCCTTTTCATAATCCACACATTTTAGTAAAACTTAAGAAATCACACCATAACGCTTAGCGTATTGTCGCCCTTGCAACTCCTATAATTAAATAAACCATAGAAAAAAATAACTACAAAAAAGCACCATCTACAAAAAATTGACGAACAATTCTCGTAGATGGTGACTTATTTTCCGTGGTTAAAGATTCCTGCCTCGGTCTCTTTCCGTCATTAATAATTTTTATTTTTGCAAGTCAGCTAAAACTGTTTCACCTTTGACATCGACGTCAATGACATTATAGAAACCATTTTTAGTATCAGCAACATCCCAAATAGCTAAGATCACATGATAGCCTAAACGGTCATTAGGAATGTTGATCGAATGTGTTGGATTAGTAGAAGCTAGTTGTCCATCATTACCTACTTCACCAATGAATTCCAAGTCGTCTCTTGTCAACGCATCATTTTGATCCCAACCTGCTTTTGTCATGTAGTAATGCCATTTCGTTGTTGCATGGTTGGCAGTGAATGTCCAAGTAAAATCATTTGCACCAGCTGTCAGTTGTTGTTTTGTCCACAATGAGGCTGTTTGTTGATCCAATAAGAAATCACCTACCGCACCATTTGCAGAAGCGATTTGCCCATCTTCAGGTCCAGCAGCTGGGAATCCTTTTGGTGCTTCAAGAGATTGTGGCTCATTGATAACAGCTCCGTATTTTTTGAATGCAGCATTCCAGTTTGTATTTTTGTCGAGGCTTCCTTGGTATCCACGACTTGCTGGTTCAGAAACATAACCGTGCGCAGCAACATCGACAGAAGTAAGCGTGCTTGCTCCGATACCTGCTAAAATGAATCCTAAACCAATTAACGTACTTTTTTTCATGATGATTCCTCCAATAATTTTTCTTTATGTAACTAACGATTGTTATCATAACTGACATATTATTAATGTGAAAATTATGTATGTTATTGCAACAAAAAAAATTCGTTCATCGCGAGTGTTATTAGAAATTATACTAGTTAGTCATTTTTTAGGTGAAACGTAAATGTTCGCTGGAGAAAGAACTGCCACTGAAGGAGTCGCGTTTGCACAGTATAGAGTATAGAAGGTGGAGACACGGAGACAAAACAAGTAACAAAAGAATTTATTGAGAGGAAATGTAGAGAACGAATCAGAAAATCAAGGAAGCAACGTTATGCTCCTACACAGGCAATAGACTGGTGTGCCGTGTGGGTGGCCCATGTGACTGGGTAGGATTTGTTGACTTTAGTAATCGGTACCCTGAAAGGAATACACGAAGACGAATTTATTTAATGCGTTGCATTTCTGATAGTTCTTTGATCGATAATCGTCTGACTACGAAATGTGCAATGAACTGTTTAGAAACTCTCGTATCAAGTACGCCATTCCAGTGGAACCTATCGAATCAATCGAGAATAAATAGAGAATAAATAGAGAGACTTAAAAACCGTGTATCTTCTCATTGGGAGTGAGGAGATACACGGTTATTTTAGGCAGTATTCACTTGGCGTTGTGAAGAGATATGATCACACGGACCTTTGACAACAACTTTTGTGTGATGGTCATTGTGCGTAAAATCACATGCTTCTGCGCAAAATTTTTCTTTCAGATTGTTCATGTAGTCTTTACTTGTAGAAAGATCTAACCATTCAAAAAAGGCAATACCCGTTTCTACTTCTTTTAAAGCTGATTTTTGTCCATCTGCTAGTTTATCTAAAGCAGTAAACACTTTGTAATGCGCAAGGTCGAGTGTTTGCTTATGGGTCGTAGCGATTTTTTTCAATTGCGCTAGAAATAATTTGCGTAAAGTGGTTGATTCACGGTTAAAAGAAAGACGTACACCGTTTAAAATAAAATTAGAAAGAAGTTCAGAATAATAGGTATTATCTATGTAGGCTTTCATTTTTGTGATACTGTTTTGGAACAAGTAGGCAATATATTCATCATCAAAAATAAATAAACAATTTGAAAAAATAGTCAATTCAAAGTGGCCCCAAGTATCGATCTTTTCAAGATACTTTTTAATGACACTGATCTCTTCTTTCATTGATGCGGTAAAAGAAGTACTATATAGATAATTTGAAATCAATTTTCTTTGGGCATAGATCAAACGATAATAGATGTTTCCTGTTTTTTCAAATTCATTAAGCAATTCTTGTTCTTGAGCAGACGTAATGTTTTTTGAAGTAATCAAGTAATTCGTTAATTTTTGTTTATTTGACAATGAATTACTATTCAATAAAAATTGATATTCTTCAAGCGTGATATTCATCCGATCAAGATAATTTACTAATAGTTCAAAACCAATTTTTGTTCCGCGTGATTCGAAAGCTGCTAAGGTTCCTCTTTGTGAGATACCTGAAGTTAGTTGTTCTTGTGTCAATCCGCGATCTTTTCTTAATTTTCGAATTAGAGCAGCATGTTCTGTCATGTTCATTTCCTCCAGAAGCTGTTTTTTGTACATGGCTATAGTAGCATAATGTAGTTATGTGGATGTTATGTTTTCATATATGCGTCCTTTTGATAAAAAAGTGCGATTTTTTTTTCTCTGAAATTATTTTGTTGCAATACCAAACAAAAAAAAATCTATAGAATAAGATATGTTTTAATCTGTTCTGTAATACAAATTTAGGAGGGAAAAAATGAACAAGAAAACTTTATTATTCTCAGTTGGTCTTTTAGGTTGTTTGATTGGAGGCGGAACAGATGTGTTTGCAGCAGACGCAGCAGATACGATGCCAGATATCTCAAATCGCCAAGTTTCAGTAGGTTATTATCATAATTGGATGCCTGAACAAGGTGCTGGTTACCAAGGCGGTCGTCCGGCAGATACTGATTTGGCAAAAGTAAATCCTTTTTATAATGTGATTGCTGTGTCATTCATGAAAGGAGAAGGTATCCCAACATTCAAACCTTACAATATGTCTGACAGTGAATTTAGACAAAAAGTAGCAACTTTGAATGCTGAAAATCGTGTGGTCATTATTTCACTTGGGGGTGCAGACTCACATATTGAATTACATAAAGGGGAAGAACAAGCCTTTGCAGATGAAATCATCCGTTTGGTTGAAGTTTATGGATTTGATGGCTTGGATATTGATTTAGAGCAAACTGCAGTAGATGCAGGCGACAATAAAACAGTGATCCCAGATGCGTTGAAGATCGTTCGTGCGCATTTTGAAAAAGAACAAAAACATTTTATTATCTCCATGGCGCCAGAGTTTCCGTACTTAAGAACACAAGGTAAATATGTTCCATACATTACTGCTTTAGAACAAGAGTATGATTTTATTGCACCACAGCTGTACAACCAAGCAGGTGATGGTATCAGTGTTGGAACTGAATGGATCGCTCAAAACAATGACAGCAAAAAATTTGAATTCTTATATGGGATTTCAAAAGCTTTCAATGAAGGAAGCGGTGGTTTTATCCAAATTCCAGCGAATCGTTTAGCTTTAGGTATTCCAGCAAACGTTGATGCAGCAGCAAATGGTTTTGTAAAAGAACCATCGAAAGTTTATGATGTATTTGAACAAATGGAAAAAGATCAAACACCATTAAAAGGTTTGATGACTTGGAGTATCAACTGGGATGAAGGAAGAAACTCAGCTGGAGTAGAGTACAATGAATCATTTGCGAAGTCTTATCAGGATCTATTCCAAGAAAAAACACCTGATACAGAAAAACCTTCACAACCAACCAATCTAGCAGGCACAGCAACACATTCAACTGTTGCATTATCATGGACAAAATCAACAGATGATCGTGGCGTAGCAGGTTATTACATTTATCGCGATGGCGAACAAATTGGCAGAGCAACAAACAATGCTTATACAGATACAAAATTGACTGCCAGCACAGAATACACTTATACAGTGAAAGCATTCGATGCAGCTGGTAACGTTTCAGAAGAAAGTAAAGCGTTAGTGATCTCTACATTAGAAGAGCCACCAGCAGACTTGGAAGCTCCATCAGTACCATTGAACATTACGGCTTCATCAATTAGTGACAAGAGTGTCTCTTTATCATGGACACAATCAACAGATAACGTTGGTGTAGTAGGCTATTATGTTTACCGTGATGGTGAGCAAGTAGGAGAAACAGAAACAAACACATTCAGTGATGCAGGATTAACAGCTAATACAGAGTATTCTTATACAGTCAAAGCATTTGACGAAGCAGGCAACATTTCAGAAGAAAGCAAAGCATTAGTTGTGACAACAGCGGATGCACCAGCAGTAGAAGCATGGGATGCAGATACAATTTATGATTTAGGTGATCTCGTGACACACAAAGGCAACACATATCGTGCAAAATGGTGGACACGAGGCAATGAACCTGGAACTGAACAATGGGGCCCTTGGGAATTGATTGGCTAATCGATCCATATCGGTCTTTATTAATAAAGCAACGTTGATACTCAACCAATCAACGAATAAATGATTTGCTCAGTATTGTTAAGATTTTCGTGCATGTGTAACGAGAATCTTAGCAATTGGGCAAAGGCATGATAAAAATTCAATTAGTTTTTATGTTTGTATAACAGAACATAGAAAAAATCATATATTAAAACAACTATTATAAAAATTCCAAGTCCTCTTTTAAGAGGGCTTTTTTTATTTTTTAAAGAAACATGAATGGATTGAAATCATAACGTATAGGTAAAATGATTATTAAATTTTTACACTGAGAAGGGTAAATCTATGGATTTTTTTCCCTAGATTATCAAGCATAATACAGACATAGATCAGTAAGCACTTCGTAAAGGAGGTTGATATATGAGAAATAAATATAACGTGAATGGTTGTTTTCAGGCTGAGTGTTTGATGGAAAAGTGATGTTCCAACTGAGCGGTAAATCATGAAAAGATAAATGATCACCCTAATGCTATTGGTGGGATCAAATTATCTAGGTGTGTAAAAAAGGGATGTTTTTTATAATGACAAGGATGAAGATAGTAAAAAATATAAAAGTAGTTATGTGTATAGTAAGTATCATTTTTTCTTTTTATAACGTAGCCATCAGTCTACCGTATCATGCGTCTGCTGATTCGACAACTGTGAATAGTGAAAATACCCCAAGTGAAAGTACCACGACAAAAGAAATGGATTCTTCAGAGGAATTAAGTGAATCATCTAGTCCCACGCAAAGTGATTTTCAATCCGTTTTAGCTGTTCCTACAGCAGCTTCAGGCATAGCTAGTGTGGATAACTTCAATGATTTTCGCACCGCTTTATTGGACACCACTATTACAGACATTTATTTAACTGGAGATATTACGTTAACAGCCTCTTTTAATATATATTCGGCAAAAAATATTTATGGAGATGGCCATACGATCGATATCAATCTTCAACTGATTGGCGTTGCATTACCGTATGTGACTTGCTCGATTTATGATGTCACACTAATCAACCAACATCCCTATTCGTTTTTCTGGTCCGAATTTCCAGGAGTCACGGTCAACTATACAAATGTCACCTCTTCTGGCCAGCAATTCATTTATCTACCTAACGGGACAGCCAATTTGTATGAGAATGTCACAGCCTCATCAGATACGCAAGAAGTTTGTGAAGTAAAAGAATTAAATATACGAAATGGAGCAAATGTAGCATTTAATAATACGAGTAATAGCTATCCAGTAGTAGGTAATAATAGCAATACTGTATTGAATATAGAAGATAATACCACTTTTAGCGCACAATCAAACAATCCAACAGCAACTATTGCAATCGGTCAATCGCTGTCAATCGCAGCAACTAGCAATTTTTCGATTGCTAATTCCAAAGGTTGTGCTTTAGGTTCATATTATAGTAGTGCACCATTCTCGATCGCTTCAAATAGTGGGATTGGTACTTGGAAGCTAAATAGCACAGACCCACTTCCCGATATCGGCTATACGGGGCCAATTACGACAAGTTTTAATTTAACTTCGATTGATATTGCTCAAAATACCTTGAGTGTGACGTCCAATAATCCCATGTTTCCAAAATATTTCCAGTCTAAAAATGTAAGAAAAATTGCTAGTGGTCCATTTACGAGTAAAGCACAGGTAGTTACAAAGGATATTGATCTATTACTGGGTGAAGTTTGGATACCACCGTATAACTTTGTCAGTGCAACAAATGCGCTAGGACAGCCACAAACAATCAATGATGTCACGATTCAAGGTGAAGCAGATAACGACAAACTAGGTACTTATCAAATTACTTTTACTTGTGATGATGCTGTGTCGATTGCCACAGTCAATGTCTTTGACATCAAGCTCCATTCCTTACCTACGATCTATGCCAAGGATACATGGAATGAATATGATGGATTAGATTGTATCATCGAAGCAGATAATAGTAACAATTCGTCCCTGCCTTTCTTCGAGGCAAATGTTAGTGTCACTGCGCAAAAAATCGAAGGGGCTGATTTGGTTGATATTGATCCTCAAAAGTTGACAGAAGAAGAAGGAGAGTATGTTCTTACCTATACGTATAAGCATAAATCTAAAAGTATGAATGTGACGGTTGAGGAAAGTCTATTCAATGATCAATCAATCTATCCAGACAGCCTTGATTTTGGCAATGTCGATATCCAATATACAGACAATCAATTGATTACTACAAATGCCACAGGAAAAATTGATATCACTGACAAACGAAGTAACAATGGGGACGGATATAAAGTAAAAGTCACTCAGGACCAAGTATTGACTGGAGTGAACAGTGGCTTTCAATTAACAGGATCAATGATCCAATTTGAAACAGGGACAGCAACTAATAGTAGTGGGGGAGTAGTATTAAGTACTGGGAGTAATCAAACGGTTGAGATTCCAGTTGGAGAAGAAAAAGAAGTATTTCGAGTGGATAAAGGAAATAGTCGGGGTCAGATTGTCTTGCCACTCACCGATTTTAAGTTGAAGTTGCCAAATGATAGTCCGAAAATAGCTGATTCTTATCAGGCAAAAATCACTTGGACACTTTCAGAAACGCCATAGCCATAAGTTTCTAGCAGATGATGGAATTTGAATGGATGATGACAGAATGAGGAATGTGCCATCTAATGAATCAGAAAAATAGAGTCTGAAAGAATAATCAGGATTAAGTTGCGTACACAATTTACAGAATCGTGAACCAAGCGGTAATGAAGTCAACTAGTTGCGTCTCATTTCTAAAAGCCAAAAGGAATGATACACAGGTTTTGGACAGTTCAAGCATGATCAAAGTCCGTATATTAGGACAGCTAGTTATAAAAAATTTTACAATGAAAAGGAGCATAAGATAATGGTAATCACAAAAAAATATGTCATGGCAGGTATGAGTATCTTAGTAGGAGCAAGTTTAGGCGTCACAGCGGTGAGCGCGGATACGACGACGGATGGAACAGTGACTTTACAATCACCAACGGGTGGAAATGGAGAAGATTTGAACCTAGCAACCAACAAGTTACCAACTAATCTGAATTTTGGTACAGCTAATATCAAATATGATCAATCCATCGAACAAATCGCTACAGTAGACGGTAATCAGGCATCTGCGCCAACAACCACGGATATCCAGGTCACAGATAATCGTGGTGATCTGACGAAGGGCTGGAAACTAAAAGTAAAACAAGCGACCCAATTTACGTCAACCGTCAATCAGGCTGAATTGGCGGGGGCAGAATTAACAATCAACACAGGGGATGTGACAAACATTGGTGGTGATCTGCCGACAGGCGGTGTGATCAATACCCAAGATTACGTGATTACGCCTGGTGTAGATGTGGAAGTATTCAAAGCGAGTCCAGGAGAAGGGTTAGGGATTTCTACATTGCCAGTCAACCAATACAAGTTAAGTATTCCTGCGGCAGCTAAAAAAGAAGCGGATACCTATCATGCACAATTGACATGGACATTTTCTGATACATTGTAAGAACTGCTCTTGATAGAAAGGACGTGCCCCCGTGAAAAGCAAAAGAAATATGGCAATGCTTTTATTTTTATTCTTTTTGTATCATCTATGTGGTACACCTGTTTTTAGTGATGAAAACTCAGTTTCTCAGAATATTCCATTTTTGGTGTCCACGCAATTGCCGGACAATCAAATAAATAAACAGGTCTCCTATTTTGATTTACAAATGGAACCAAAACAAGAACAGACGTTGCATCTTAAAATCGAAAATATCTCGGATCAGACGATCACGCTAGAAACATCTTTATATCAAGGGAATACGAACAGCATCGGAGTCATTGAATATGACAAATCTATAAAAGGCTTGGCAAATAACGCACAAGTCAATATAGAAGATCTAGCAAAAATAGCAGAAAATAAAATCAAGATTTCTCCAAAGCAAACACATGAATTACAAGTGAAAATCAAGATGCCTGAAAAAGAATTATCTGGGATTACCATTGGAGCGATTCGGGTAGTCCAGAATAATGAAGAAAACAAAGAAGGTAATATTCAAAATAATTTTGCGAGAGAAGTCGGTTTGGTTTTACAATCAAGTGATCCAGAAAAAATTCCTTCAGAATTGAAATTTTTAGATGCACAAGCAGAACAGGTGAATGCTCGAAATGTTTTTACAGAGAAAATCCAAAATCCTAAGCCCAAATTAGTCCGGCTAACCAACTTGAAAGCGGTCATTAGTAAAGAAGGCAATCAAGAAGTTATTTATCAAGCAAACCAGCAAGAAGGGTCGATTGCCCCAAATACGGTTTTGAACTATAGGATACCATTAGATGGCAAATCATTATTACCGGGAGCGTATGTGGCGACATTTGAAGCAGATGAGGGAGCACAGCACTGGAAGTTAACAAGGAGATTTACAATAAAAAGCAACACAAGCAAAAAATTAAATCAAACAGATATATTGATCAAAAGTAAACCTAGTTTTTTTGCACAATATAAATGGATGATCATAACTGGGTGCATCTTACTGGGGGTTATTCTAGTTTTGTGTATTTATGTAGGTAAAATCAAAAGGAAGTTAGCTGAACAGGAGAATAACTGAGCTCGTTTATCATACGTAAAGGTGAGAGGAAAGAACTGGTGTCACGTTCCTTCCTCTTTTTCGTGACAAGAAAAATAAGTTTTTTTAAATTTTATCAGTCTTTTTACTTCAACTTGATTTTTTAATGATATTATCCACTTAATTTAGCAGGTGGGTGGGGGAGTAATAGTGTTCAGAAAATATTTAGAGAAAGAAATTTTTCGAAAAGTTACTATTATTAATCTATTGTGGGAAAAATCAAGTTTGACTTCACTGGAGATTGCTCAACGATTGAATGTTTCTGTCTCTACGATAAAAGGTGATATAAAAGCAATCAATCTACAGTTCAATGAGAATGATCCCTTGATTGAATCAAATCCAACAGGTTATTTGATCAGAAATAAGTACAAAAGAAATAAACGTGCGTACATGAAGAAAATCTATCAATATTCACCCTTTATCAAAGCGTGCATCTATTTTTTTAAAACCGATTTTTCAAATCCCCTAGGTTTTGCCAAGCAAGAATATATCTCTTCTTCCAAAGCATATCAACTAAAAAAAGAGGTGATGTCTTATGTTGCTTCTTATGGCATCGACTTGAATGATAAGAAGGTCGAGGATGAATACCGCTTACGGTTTTTGATTGCGCTTTTTCAAATGAAGAGTGGTATCCAAGTAGTAAAAGTATCAAAGACAAGTCAGTATAAAATAAATCTTCTGTTCCAACAAATCGAAAAAGAAGAAAAATGTTTATTTTCAGATTTCTCAAAAGAATACGCACAGATTTTACTTCAATTGATGTTTGATCGAAAAATGAAGTTAAAAGACAATCTGGATAGAAAAAAACTAGAGATGTATAAATGCACACCTATTTATCATCAGATAGAAGATCGTCTTATCGCTTTTTTAAAACAAATGTTTTTAAGTCCAGATGAACGAAATTTAAACTATTGTACGATCGTATTCAATTTTTTAAACCAAAATTTTTATGAAGTAAATGCACATGAAAAGAATTATCAGTGCTATATTACTTTTACCAAAAAATTCCCTGTGATCAAGTACGAGTATCTGATCCATAAGATGGAACGGAATATTCCTAACTTTTCTAATAACCAACGAACCATCGAAGTACTAACCTTGATGTTTTTGCGGAAATGTCACTTCAATTTCCAACAGTTGATTCCGGAAGAACATGTTGTGGAAGGGACAGACATGGCAGAGATTCCCCAAGCATTCTTTGAGAAAATCAAGCAGATCTTTATGGATTGGAATGATTTTTCAGGATTGGACCTAGCATTTTCAGACGATCATTTTCGGTATTTAGCAACCAAGATTTATTTTTTGACCTATCGTAGCAAAAATGAAAAAAGAGTCTTTTTACTGACAGGGGTCTGTACGGATTTTTTATGGGCACAAGAGATGTTAGAACAAGAATTTGGAAACACTTTGGACATCCAACAATTCAATCCGGAAACAATTCCCAGCGACTACAACAAACGTGACGTGATTTTGTATAATATCAGTCACGAGAAACTATCACAAATTGATTGCTTCAAAATGAAGGTATCCTTTAATTTTGATTTTTGTGAATTGTTTAACATAAGAAAAGAATTGTTTGGTTATGATATCGCCATGTATAAAAAAATCATTGAGAAGGAATTACAATAACTAGAAGAGATGGGTAAAGGCGACTGACTTTTAGAAAGCCAATAAAAAAACGAAAATCGCTTATTGACTGTCGATTTTCGTTTTTTATTCTTGATTTTTTTGTGTATCCTTGTAAATTGAGCTTACATTGGCGGTGTAACTGACCACATAATTTGAACCTCCCTTTGTTCCTTTGTTGATAAGAAGACTATATCATTGGAATAGACCAAATAAACATCTTGTATGGTATTGCAACATTATTTTTTTGTCCGTGTTAGGATTAAGAAGTAAAAGGGCTGGATAAAATAGAACTTTTTCGAAATCCTTATTAAACAAAAGCTAAAAACAATGAAAATAAGTCCAGTATTTTGATAATCTATACTATAATAGAAATTAACTATGAATTTTGGAGGAATTTCCATGAAACAAAAGATTGCAGTATTAGGCCCTGGTTCTTGGGGAACTGCTTTAGCACAAACCTTAGCAGAAAATGGACATGACGTCCGTATCTGGGGGAATGTTCCAGAACAAATCACAGAGATCAATACGTATCATACAAATAAACACTATTTGCCTGAATTACATTTACCAGAATCGATCGTCGGCTACACAGAATTGTCTGAAGCTGTCAAAGAGGTAGATGCAGTATTATTTGTTGTACCAACGAAAGCAATCCGTGCTGTAGCGCAAGAATTGCTACAGCATTTAACGACAAAACCAGTGATCATCCATGCCAGCAAAGGATTGGAACAAGACACACATAAACGGATCTCAGAAGTGATTGCTGAAGAAATCCCAGAAGAGAAACGGCAATCCATCGTTGTTTTGTCAGGCCCTAGTCACGCAGAAGAAGTGGCTGTCCACGATATCACAACGATTACTGCTGCAAGTATTGATCAAAAAGCAGCTACTTATGTGCAAGAATTATTCATGAATGAGTATTTCCGTATCTACACAAATAACGATGTGATCGGTGTCGAAACGGGCGCAGCATTGAAAAATATCATTGCGATCGGTGCCGGTGCGATTCACGGGCTTGGTTTTGGCGATAATGCGAAAGCGGCAATCATGACAAGAGGATTAGCTGAGATCAGTCGTCTTGGTGTAGCGATGGGCGCGAATCCTTTAACCTTTATTGGATTAAGTGGTGTCGGTGATTTGATCGTGACTTGTACAAGTGTTCACTCACGTAATTGGCGTGCGGGTCATATGTTAGGTGAAGGACAAAAATTAGACCAAATCCTAGAAAATATGGGGATGATCGTGGAAGGTGTATCGACTACAAAAGCGGCGGTTGAACTTGCTGAGCAACTAGGTGTAGAGATGCCCATCACCCAAACGATCTATCGAGTTCTTTATCAAGGTGAGGATATCAAACAAGCAGCAAAGGAAATCATGTTGCGTGATGGCAAGATGGAAAATGAATTTCAGTAAATCAACAGAATGGAGTATATAAATACGCATATGGAAAATAAAATCGTAAGAAAAGCAGTCATTCCTGCAGCAGGTCTAGGCACACGTTTTTTACCTGCAACCAAGGCAATGGCAAAAGAAATGTTGCCGATCGTTGATAAACCAACGATCCAATTTATCGTAGAAGAAGCTTTAGCTTCGGGCATCGAAGATATTTTGATCGTCACTGGAAAAGAAAAGCGACCGATTGAAGACCATTTTGATTCGAATATCGAATTAGAATTGAATCTACAAGAAAAAAATAAAATCGACTTGCTAAAATTAGTCGAAGAAACGACGAATGTCAATCTTCACTTTATCCGTCAGTCCCATCCTTTAGGGTTAGGTCATGCGGTATTACAAGCCAAAACTTTTGTTGGAGATGAACCATTCATCGTCATGCTTGGGGACGATTTGATGGAAGATGAGATTCCACTGACAAAGCAATTGATCTTAGATTACGAGAAGACAAAAGGTTCAACTGTAGCAGTCATGAAAGTCCCTCATGAAGATACATCAAAATATGGGATCATCGATCCAGAAGCAAAAGAATCTGAAGGTTTATATGAAGTGAAACAATTCGTCGAAAAACCTTCACCTGAAGAAGCTCCTAGTGATTTAGCAATCATCGGGCGCTACTTATTGACACCAGAAATTTTTGAACGATTAGAAAAACAAAAACCTGGGGCTGGCAATGAGATCCAATTGACGGATGCAATTGATGAATTAAACAAAATACAACCCGTATATGCAAGAGAATTCAAAGGCTCTAGATATGATGTCGGGGATAAATTTGGTTATCTAAAAACGAGTATCGAATACGGTTTAGGTCATCCCGAAATCAGCGAACAGCTAAAACAATACCTCATTGATTTAAGTCATTCTCTTGACTAAAAAACTTTACAATTAGATAAATGAAACCTTGAGAAAAGAATAGTGAATGGAGTGTATTGCTTACATGGGGATTTTAATCAACATTGCACAAACATTTCTTGATGGATTGAAATGGTTGATGGAGGGAAATAATTGGCTATTTTTACTGCCAGTATTATTTATTAGTTTGTTTACGATGTTTTATATGGTCAGAATAAAAGAAACTTTTTTGATCTTTATTTGGTACTTAGCCTCAGTGGCGATCGGTAGTTTGATCATCGTTCTTTTGTGGGGCGATCAACAGGCATTTCTTTTTGCGGCAGCTTTTCTCTTGCTGTATCTTTTTGCCTATATCCCGTATCTACTCAAAAGATTCCATGTCGTCAAAAAAGGCAGACATGCAGCTTCTCCGAATCGATCAAAAGATGTCTCAGAAAGACGGACAAGGTCTGGCCGCTGATATTTTGATACTTGCACTTGTTCAGCACTTTCCTTACAATAGATGCAGATAGAAATAACTAAAAAAAAGGCTCCTTGATAGTTAGCGGCAACTAACTATCAAGGAATGACCAGTCACACGTATACACCCTGACCGATCATTTTGCCATAGTCGATGCAACGCACCAACCGCATTTATTGTACCTGATTTAAGGAAGATTTTCTACCTTATGAGTATAAATAGCGGAGGAAGCGAGGCAGTTTGTTTACTATGTCAAAAAAGATGTATGTTGGTGCAAGTGGTTTGTTCAATAAGTTTCAAAACCTTGCATTTAGCAATACATCGTTCCTATCTATTACTCTAAAGCCGAAGACATCAAGATGCTGCTACATCAGATCTTTCGTTTGATTGTAATGAATAAGTGGTTAAGGTAAAGATGAGACTGAGCGTTTGCTTCGTCTCATCTTTTTGTGTTTTTCTTTTAACAGTTATCTCTATTCTGAAATAGCAGAAGAAGAGGAGAAAAGAATGAGCTTACCCTATTTTGATTATTGTCAACAGCTTGAACAAAAACTAAGGTTCGAGAAAACCTTGATGGAACAAGCGGGGCGTTGGATCGCCACACAGATTCACCGAGGAGGATGCTTACATATTTTTGCTAGTCGCACGTTGCAAGGCATTGCTTATGAATTTTGGCAACAATGCCCGAAAATCTTACCAACTCAGTTGATCGAACACCCGGCAGCGGGAATTTATGAGTCACTGGAAGGAACTGGTCAAGCGATCATTGAACAAATCAATGCGCAACCAGAAGATATTTTTCTCCTCTTATCAAATGAAGGGAGAAATCCAGCAATCATTGAACTAGCAGAATGGATCAAAGAACAGGGACACCTATTGATCGTGATCACCGGATTTGATCTATCCCGAAGTATCAAGTCAAGACATAGTAGTGGTTTGCGCTTATATGAATATGCGGATCTAGTATTAGATAACTATGCAACAATAGATGATGCAGTTCTTACGGTTCCTAAGTTTGAGCCAGCGATATGCGGTGCTGCTTCGTTAGCCACCTTAATTTTATTACAGCAGATCGTTTATTTTTCAGTGTATTCTTTGTTGGAGAATGACTAAAATAGAAGGATAAGAGTCCGAAAAAGAGACAAGAAAGAATCGTGATGATTCTTTCTTGTCTCTTTATACACGTTGATGAAAGAGTCTTCCCCAAAACTCTTTACATTCCAATTATAGTACATTTGTTATGAATATTGCAATGAAGATACCTAATGAAAATTAAAAGAGAGGGGGAAAATCGACCAAAAACGATGGATCAATCAGAGATCTAATAAGGTTGAAAATGTATAAATATTTGATAATCACAAAAAAATCTTTGTTTATTCGCAATCAGAAATGAAAATAAATGGACAAGAATGTCTACATTGTAAAAATAAAAAAAGAATTTTAATCCGTTTTTATAGGTGTCATGCCTTTAAAAACAGCTTTCTCAGCAAAATACTTCTTATAGAAAACTAAAATCAACAGATTTTTTTAATGGTTTATTCATGTGGTATAGAACATTTTACTGTATAATCTATTTGCTTATTCATTATTGACAAAAACGTAGCAAGAAAGGAAGAACGAGTTTTGAAGAGAAAAAATTCTTCAGTAAAGAAAAAACGAGACTTTACCAAAATGACGACCCCGCATACGTATGTCATTATTTTTGGTGTAGTTGTACTTGCCTGGTTATTAACATTTATCGTACCAGCTGGGAGATTCAGTACGCAAGATATAGAATACAAAGATGCAAATGGAGAAACGAGTACAAGAACAGTATTACGCCAAGATTCGTTTCGTTATGCCTATGAATTAGACAAGGCTTTTGTATTTGATCAACTGGAAGAATTACAAAATGATCCGAGCGAAAGAGAAAAACTAGCTGTTCCTGAAGAAGGATTAGAAGAAGTCTTGGCAGCTGGTGAAAAAAACTTGACCCAAGAGAAGTTGGATGAAATCTCGCTGACAGATGATGTTTTATATGATGAATATGGGGAAAACATCTATGATACCTCAAAGAAGCTGCATAAAACAGCGAAACTATGGGGAACCGATGATTTCGGTGGCTTTGGCTTTTTGAACTTTGTTTTTGAAGGTTTAGTATCAGGAGACAAATATGGCTCAGCAGTAGGAATTGCGGCACTTATCTTAGTCGTGGGTGGTGCATTTGGGATCATCATGCGAACGGGTGCCATCGATGCAGGTATTTATGCTTTTATCAATAAGACACGTGGGCTGGAACGTTTAGCTTTACCGCTATTATTCTTTGCTTTTTCATTTGGGGGCGCAACGTTTGGTATGGCTGAAGAAGTCATTCCATTTTCGATGGTCATGGTGCCGTTTGTGATTGCCTTAGGGTATGATTCGATCGTCGCCGTCACGGTCACCTACGTGGCTTCACAAGTAGGGAATGCCACTTCATGGATGAGTCCGTTCAGTG
Organism: Enterococcus mundtii; assembly: GCF_002947535.1. GTDB lineage: Bacteria > Bacillota > Bacilli > Lactobacillales > Enterococcaceae > Enterococcus_B > Enterococcus_B mundtii_B. Next base: position 14,997 of record NZ_PUAP01000002.1, on the reverse strand, counting down.
TCGCCGTTGCTCAAGGAATCGCAGGTATCCCAGTCTTGTCAGGTGCAACTTTCCGATTGGTCATGTGGGTCGTCGTGACTGCATTATCGGCTGGTTACTTAATGATCTATGGAGAAAAAGTACGGAAAAACCCAGAAAGTTCATTAACGTATAAATCTGACGAATACTTCCGTAACCATTTGAAGAAAACATCCGACGAACAAAAACCTTTTACACTAGGACACAAATTGATTTTAGTTGAAATGTTGATCGTCTTAGTTTGGATCGTTTGGGGAGTTACTCAAAAAGGCTACTATATCCCAGAAATTGCTTCACAATTTTTCGTTATGGGATTGGTTGCAGGGATCATTGCTGTTTTATTCAAATTAGACGGTATGACGGTCAATGATATTGCCTCTTCTTTCCAATCTGGAGCAGCAGATCTAGCTGGAACAGCAATCGTTGTTGGGATGGCAAAAGGAATCTTGCTCGTATTAGGGGGATCAGATGCGTCGGTACCTTCTGCGCTTAATACGATATTACATGGTATTGGAACAGCACTGACTGGTGTGCCAGCCGTCATCGGTGCATGGGCGATGTATGTTTTCCAAAGCTTGTTCAATCTTGTCGTAACCTCAAATTCTGGACAAGCAGCATTGACGATGCCAATCATGGCGCCATTAGCCGATTTAGTTGGTGTCTCTCGTCAAGTTGCCGTATTGGCTTATCAATTAGGTTCAGGGTTCATGGATGCGTTCACGCCAGTTTCTGCTAGCTTGATCGGTGTCCTAGGTGTGGCAAGGATCGAATGGGCAAAATGGGCACGATTCCAAATCAAAATGCAAGGATTCTTCTTTGTATTAGGAACGATCTTCATTATGATTGCGATCGCGATCGGACTTCAATAAAGCAAATAAGAACTGATTTATAGCAATTAAAGAAGTTATGTTACCCATGTGTAACTATGAGATAATAAGCGAGAAAACCCGAAAGTATCTTCATATTTTGGGATTTTCTCGCTTATTTCCGAAAGAACGATGGATTGCTTATTAAACAACCTTTCGTGTGTATGAAAGGGTACAGACTATTTTATAAGGAGGATCACGGATGAAACTCATTCGACAAATCGAAGTCTATGCACCAGAATATCTTGGTAAGAAGGATGTGTTAGTGGCAGGAAATAAAATCGTTGCCTTGGAAAATCAACTATCCGGCGGTTACGAAGAATTGAGCGTGGAAGAAATTTCCGGTGAAGGGAAACTCTTGACCCCAGGTTTTATTGATGCCCATTTCCATATTTTAGGTGGTGGCGGTGAAGGTGGCTATCATAATCGCACACCAGAAGTCACACTTAGTCAATTAACGACAGCAGGAGTGACAACAGTCGTAGGTTGTATCGGCACAGATGGTGAGGGTCGAGATATGACTGCTTTGATCAGTAAAGCAAGAGGATTAGAGGCAGAAGGATTGACTACGTATGTTTATGTGGGGTCTTATCGGTTACCAGTCAAAACGGTCACTGATTCATTGATCAAAGATTTTCTTACCATTGATAAGATTATCGGAATCGGAGAAATCGCTGTTTCTGATCATCGCTCTTCCCAACCAACATTCGACGAGTTTGCTCGAGCAGTGGCGGATGCTCGTGTTGGTGGCATGTTATCAGGTAAAGCAGGAATCGTGAATGTCCATTTAGGTGGTGGACGAAGAAAACTAGAATTGCTAGATCGTGTGGTGGAAGAGACAGAAATTCCTATCACTCAGTTTTATCCGACCCATGCGAATCGGACGACTGAATTATTAGCTGCATGTATCGAATTTGCAAAGAAAGGTGGAACCATCGACTTCACTGCAAGTGAAGATCCTGACTTTTGGGAAAAGACCGATGGCGAAGTCCGGTTTAGTAAAGCATTGAAGCAGTTATTAGAAGCACAAGTATCTCTTGATAACTTCACTTTGACTTCCGATGGACAAGGCAGTCTCCCATATTTTGACCAAGAGAACCGTTTTATCGGTATGGGCGTTGGTAGTGCGAGATCCTTATTAGTTGGTATCAAAGAAGCCGTTCAAAAAGAAGACATTCCCTTAGACATTGCCTTACGAGCAGTGACTTGTAATCCTGCAAGAGTCCTTAAATTGGACCAAAAGGGAAGAATCGCTGTCGGGAAAGATGCGGATCTGTGCCTACTTGATAAAGAAACCTTAGAGATCGATACAGTGATTGCTAATGGCATCGTCATGGTCCAAGAAAAACAAGTGAAGGTTTGGGGAACGTTTGAGCAAACGATTGCAACGAGCTGAATGCTGGGATAAGCATACTGTTTGTTTGTTTTTATAATTGGTGTTACTCTAAAAGCAGTTAGATAAGACAAATTTTAGAGGAGGAAATATCATGGCAGATTTAGAAGGACGCTCTAAAGATTTGAAAGACAAAGTTGCAGGTGAAGGCAAAGAAGCCTATGGAAAAGCAACAGGCGACAGAAGCAAAGAAACAAAAGGTAAAGCCCAATCTGCAGGTGCGGATATCAAGAGCAAAGCTCGTAATATCGGCGATGAAATCAAAGAAGGCTTTGAAGATGTAAAAGAAAAATTTTCAAAAAAAGACCATAAATAGTCTACTTGTAAATTCTTATAAAAAAGCGTCCTACCAATAAGGAGGACGCTTTTTTAGCGGTTATCCAATATCAATGGATGCGAATGTTTTGTTCTTTAATTCAAAGACTTCATCACATTTTTTTGCCACTTCTAATTCGTGTGTCACAATGATGATACAGCGATTTTGTTCGTGAGCGATTTCTTGGAAGAGTTGAACGATTTCTTGTGAAGTCGTTTCATCGAGGTTTCCTGTTGGTTCATCCGCAATGATCAACTGATGTTCGCAACAAATCGCTCGAACGATTGCTACACGTTGTTGTTGTCCCCCAGACAATTTAGTGACTTGCTGTTTTGCGAGGGTTTCATTTATCCCAACCCGTGCTAGCCGATCAAGTGCAACTTGCCGATAATCTTTTTGCGGGGTATTCGAAATTTCCATGGCGGTAATGACGTTATCAAGAGCTGAAAGGTAAGGCAATAAGTTGTACGCTTGAAAAATGATCGATACATCATTTTTACGATAATTCCGTAGTCCTATTTTAGCTAAAGATCGCTCTTCGTAATAAACAGCGCCTTCTTTTGGTGTATCAAGTCCTGAGATCAACGAAAGAAAGGTCGTCTTTCCTGAACCACTTGCCCCTAATATGGCATACATTTTCCCTTTATCAAAGGACAAATTCACATCTTTATAAAGCGCCTCTGTTGGATTTTGATACCAGAAGCTCAAGTTTTCTGTACGTAACATCTAATTCCTCCTTTAGTTTAATAAGATTTTTCGTGGATTTAGTCGCAGTATGCCGATTGAAGCTAGAAAAACTGAGAGTAAGCTGATCCCAAATGCAACAGCTGCTAGAAGGCCGAGTTGGGCTGGTTGAACGGCGATCTCGAGGTCGCTTACTTGTTCTGAAACGGTAAATGGATTACTAGCTCCATCGGGTTGTCCGCCAGGCCCACGATTGCCACCACCAGGCATTTGATCGCCTTGTTGCTCGGCAGGTGAGTTGGTTGTTGTTTCAGTTTGTTGATCAAGCAACTGTTGACCGACAGCATTTGCAACGACATTTCCACTGAATGAAGCCACACCTAACGCGACGATCATACATATGGCCACTTCTGTAAACAATTGAAGAACGATTTTACTTCTGGATTCACCTAATGAAAGCAATACCCCTAATTCATGCCGACGTTCACGAATCGTGATCATAATGATCAAAGTCAAAATAATGATGCCAGCAACCGCAACGAGTAAAACGACATTTTTTGAAAAGCTAGCTACGTTGTTAAGTGGTTCAAGCATTGCTTGGAACATCGTATCGTTTGATTGAAGACTGAACGTTGAAGTATCGATCAAGTTTTCTGCTTCAGTGATAAAGTCTGCCATTTTATTGGGATCGGTCAGCGTGTAAACTGCAGAATCGATTGTGTCATTTTCTGTCGAGCCATTCAAAGTATTGGCAAATGTATAATAAGTATACAAAGTGTTCGCTGGATTCATGAAATTGAAATTCATTCCCATGCTACTACTTGTTTCACTCGATTCATAGATTCCTTTGATCGTCATTTCATAAGTCGTTTCTTCATCTTCAGTGCTAGTAATAACGAAAGTATCCCCTACGGATAAGTCATTCGCGCTAGCTAAAGTAGAGTCGATCACGACATTGTTCGTATCTTTGTCGCTTTCAGTGATTCCTTCACCTTCGATGATTTTTGCTGTGCCATCCGTAAAGCCACTCGTTTGGGCTGTATTGGATACCCCACTGACTTGAAAATCTGCTTGCATCATTTGTGGTTTGCCACCCATGTCTCCACCCATGTTTTCGCCGTTTGGTGCAGCATCAGTCGCAGTATCAGTATTAGTTTCTTCTGATGTTTCTGAGGTGTCAGAGCTTGAAATGGCGGTGATCCCGCTATTTGCTAAAGCTGATGCGGAGCTTTCGAAGGAAAAACTTGCTACATTATCTAGTGCTGCAATCTTTTCTGCATCGCTGACTGAAACAGGTGTGAGGGAGAAACTTCCAGGATCTGGTCGACCACTTGATTCAGTATCAGTTGCCTCCGTTTGTTTTTGGAAAGCCGCTTCACGATTTGCACTTAAAGTGACAGTTGCACCGACATCTTTTTGAGCTTGCTCTGCTGCTTGTTGTGCTGCACTACGTATGGTTAGCCCAGCAAGAACGAAGACAAGGATTGCTGTAAAAACTGCCAATAAGAGTAAAGAACGCCCCCATTTTACTTTTGTACTTTTTAATGCTCGTTTGAAAAAATTCATTGGTTCGATCTCCTTTCGAAATGAGTACAAAAATAGAATAAAGGGAGTAGCTTAAGCCTACCTTAAAAAGAGACCACGGCCAGAAACAGTTGAAAGCTAAAAACAAGTCAAATGGAGTAGGAAATGAAAAACATTCTATAGTTATTGAGTAATTTATGGTAAAATAGACGAAGTATCTTCTAAAATGAAAGAAGAAAAAATGGTCTGGGAAAAACATGGAGACAGAAACAATCGTACATGCTAGCGATTTGTTTGATTTGTTGTATAATGATGTGGAGCAGTTGATCGAGCAACTGAAGCAATCCCGATTTTTTTGTGTCAAAAAAAGATCCTAAACGCCTGTAAAATTAAGATGGATTTTAGTACTTAATGAAATCATCCGAAAACCAGGCGCTCAGAAAATGGATCGTTTAAATAAAATAGAGAATCGACATCGTTAAATGAAGATGTCATAAGAAGAGGTGAAATTTGTGAGTACCATTAAGATTATCCCTTTAGGCGGTGTACGCGAAAATGGAAAAAATTTGTACATTGCAGAAGTAGGGGAAGCTATTTTTATTTTAGACTGTGGTCTAAAGTATCCTGAAAACGAATTATTAGGGATTGACGTTGTCATTCCTGATTTTACGTATTTAGAAGATAATGTCGATCGTGTAGCAGGTGTCTTTCTAACACACGGTCACGCAGATGCGATTGGGGCGTTGCCTTATTTATTGTCAAAGATTTCTGTACCTGTGTTCGGAACAGAATTGACGATCGAATTGGCAAAATTGAATGTCAATCGCAATGATGCTGCAAAAGGATTCAAGGATTTCCATGTGGTGGATGAACATACAGAGATCGATTTCGGTGAAACGATCGTTAGCTTCTTCCGCACCACTCATACGATCCCAGATTCAATCGGGATCAATTTGAAAACCCAAGAAGGAAATATCGTTTATACGGGTGATTTCAAATTTGACCAAATGGCGATCCCAATGTACCAAACGGATTACGCCCGTTTAGCAGAGATCGGGAAAGAAGGCGTGTTAGCTTTACTGAGTGAATCAGCAAATGCAGAAAATGCGACACCTGTTGCTTCTGAGTTCCAAATCGCTGATGAAGTATTTGATACGATCAAATATTGGGAAGGACGGATCATCGTTGCTTGTGTTGCAAGTAATCTTCAACGTGTCCAACAAATCTTAGACGCCGCTGCCAAAGCAGGACGTAAGGTCGTGTTGACTGGGCAAGACTTTGAACGGATCATCCGAACAGCTATGCGCTTAGAAAAACTTCAATTACCAAGTGAAGACCTATTGGTCACATTAAAAGATATGAAAAACTATGAGCCTGAAGAACTGATCATTTTAGAAACAGGCCGTATGGGTGAACCGATCAAGTCTTTACAAAAAATGGCAAATGGCGCGCACCGTCATATCAAAATCAAAGAAGGCGATCTTGTTTATATCACAACGACACCAAGTATTGCGATGGAAACAATGGTTGCTAAGACAGAAGATATCATTTACCGAGCAGGTGGAATAGTCAAACAAATCTCTGACAATCTGCGGGTTTCTGGTCATGCCAATCCTAATGACTTACAATTGATGTTGAACTTTATGAAACCTAAATATTTCATCCCAGTTCAAGGAGAATACCGTGAACTAGCTGCCCATGCAGACTTAGCCCATGCAGTTGGTATCCCTTATAAAAATATCTATATCACAGGACGTGGGGATATTTTAGAATATAAAAACAAGCGGATGAGTGTGGCAGGTACGACAAGTGCTGAAAATGTCATGATCGACGGACTAGGTGTTGGTGATATTGGAAACATCGTCTTACGCGACCGTAAAATCTTATCTGAAGACGGTATTTTTGTTGCAGTAGTGACAATCAGTCGTCGCGAAAAGAAAATCGTCTCAAAACCGCAAATCACTTCACGAGGATTTGTTTATGTCAAAGCAAGTCGTGATTTGATCAATGAAAGTAGCAACATGATCGAAACCATCGTAGGGAAACATTTAGAAAGCGATGATTTCGAGTGGAGCAAGCTGAAACAAGAAATACGTGATCAATTAGGTCGCTATTTGTTTGAACAAACCAAACGCCGCCCAGTGATTTTACCAGTCATCATGGAAGCGACACAACGTCGCGGCAAAAGATAAAAAAATGAAAAGCTGTATCAAAGGATGTTCAGATGATGAATATGTTTGGTATAGCTTTTATTTTATAGGAGCGAGATTATTAAATATACACTATTGAAAGGTGGAAGAGTCTACAATGAAAAAGGAACTTGTTTTGGGAAATGATCAAATGAAAGAGAAACAGATCATCGTTTTTGGCGTAACTTCAATGAGTACAGATAGTACCCTTTATACCAATTTGTTAGTAACAAAAATGAATAACTTCGCAAAAAAACAACATTTACTTGTGCATGTTGACATGCAGAGCATTTCTAAGTTGGAACAATTTGCAAAGACTGCTGATGTCATTCTGTTATCTCCAGAGCTGTCTTCGATGAAAGAAACTATCATAAAAGAGTACCCTACAAAGATTATTGAAGTGATAGACATGAAAGATTATGGCCTACTAAATGCTGAAAATATCTTAAAAAAATTCTTGATCACTAAACTAGAAAAGAAATAATTCTCAAAATAGTTAGCAAACTCCGTTTTTTTTCATCATTGTTCTACTTAAGAAAGTGTCGCGGATCTGTTCAAACTTGTAAGGCTTATAAAAATATTTAAACTTAAATAAAAATACCAATAGTAGAAACTAGATTCTTGATTTCTACTATTGGTATTTTTTTATTTTAGTATCATAACTAATCCGTAGTCGTTCTGGATTTAATCACAGTGATCAAACAATAAATAGAAACTATTGATTCTCCACGAAACATTCCCTTATTCAGGTGTTCAGTGATAAGTACACGCTCACTTGAGACTTGGTACAACCTGTGTTATCTGTTACAATTAAGTAGGATATACTGTACTACTAAATGTATGAATGATCAAACCAAAATCGAAAGAGTCAGTGACCAAAATGTTGAGGAGTGAGAAGATGAAGATTACTTATCATGGACATTCTTGTATTTCTCTTGAAATGCAAAATGGCCAAAAAGTGCTGATAGATCCATTTATTACTGGCAATCCTATGACTGATTTAAAGGTGGATGAAGTCAAAGCAGACTGGATACTGGTCACCCATGGGCACAATGATCATATTGGTGACATGTTGCCGATTGCGAAGAACAATGAGGCGACTATCATCAGTATTGTCGAAATCGCTGATTATGCACAACAACAAGGAGCAAACTCTTTTGGGATGAATATCGGTGGTAAAAGGGAGTTTCTTTTCGGCACAGTCAAATTCGTCCATGCACAACATAGCTCAAGTCTCGAAATCGATGGTGTTCCACGCTATATGGGAGAACCGAGTGGTATTTTGATCCAAGCAGAAGGAAGAACGATTTATCATGCGGGAGATACCGCAGATTTTAGCGATTTGGCGCTTTTAGGTGAACAGTTTACGATCGATGTAGCCTTTTTACCGATTGGCGACAATTATACAATGGGGCCTGAAGATGCGGCTCGTGCGGCGAAGCGAATCAAAGCGAAGAAAGTCGTACCGATCCATTACAATACCTTTCCTGTCATTGAACAAGATCCGCAAGTATTCATCGATTTATTAGTAGATACAGAAGGAAAAATAATGAGCGTTTCGGAAACGCTGGAAGTGTAGGGGAAAGAGATGGCGACAAAACATGATCTGATTTTAGAATATATCGAAAGCCTGCCAGTGGGGAATCGAATATCTGTCCGTAGTATTGCGAAAGAATTGAACGTCAGTGAAGGAACGGCTTACCGAGCAATCAAAGATGCTGAAAATGTAGGCTTAGTGTCCACGATCCAACGAGTAGGAACCATTCGGATCGAACGCAAATTGAAGAAAAATATCGAACGATTGACATTTGGAGAAGTCGTGCGGATCATTGAAGGTGATGTCTTAGGAGGGGCAGTCGGTCTAGATAAAGTCTTGAATAAATTTGTCATTGGTGCGATGACCGAACACGCGATGGAACGCTACATCACTCCAGGTTCATTGATGATCGTTGGTAACCGTACAGAAGTACAAAAGTTAGCGCTCGAAGATGGAGCGGCGGTGTTGATTACGGGTGGTTTTGATACGACACCTGAGATCGCTCAATTAGCGGATGAATTAGCCATGCCGATTTTACGCACGACTTATGATACCTTTACCGTAGCGACGATGATCAACCGAGCGCTTAGTGATCAACTCATCAAAAAAGACATCATGCTCGTCGGTGATATTTATCTGACTGCTCAGAAAACACATTATTTATTACAGTCGGATACGGTAGCTGATTATCAACGGATTTCAGAAGAAACCCAACATTCTCGTTTCCCGGTAGTGAATCATCACATGCGCCTGATGGGGATCATTACGGCAAAAGATGTCGTAGGTAAAGCACCGACCCAAGTCATTGATCGGGTCATGACCAAAGATCCAATCAGTGTCAAGAAAACGATGAGCGTCGCTTCTGTCGGACATCAAATGATTTGGGATGGCTTAGAAGTCATGCCAGTGGTTTCCGATGATTTGACCTTAGAAGGATTGATCACACGTCAAGATGTCATGAAGGCGATGCAATTGGTGCAACGACAACCGCAAATCGCTGATACGATCTCTGATCAGATTTCCGGTGCGATCCAAACGATCGATACAGACCGTGAAGGCAATCGATTGACGACACCTAAGTTCAAATTTGAGGTTTCGCCACAAATGGTGACAGGTGTTGGAACGATTTCTTTTGGGGTGTTAAGTGAAATCATTTCAGATGTTGCGCAAAAAACAATGATCATGAACCAACGAAGAAATATCTTGTTGGAGCAAATGAATCTGCATTACCTTCGTCTGATCCAGATCGAAAGTGAGTTAGACATTCGTCCAAGAGTTTTGGAAATCGGTAGAAGGTCCGCTAAACTCGATGTAGAAGTATTTATAGAAAACACGATCGTGGCTAAAGCCATTGTCGTTTGCCAAGTGATGGAACGTTCGTAGAGAGTAGGAAAGAAAATGACCATACAAGAAGAGATTTTGAATGAAATCAAGAAATATCAAAAAATCGTGATCCACCGACATCAAAGACCTGATCCAGATGCTTTAGGTTCACAAGTGGGATTAGCCGAGTTATTACGTAATAGTTTTCCAGAAAAAGATATTCGTCAAGTGGGAAAAGACGTTGAAGGCTTGCGTTATTTAACAGAAATGCAAGAAGTCGATGATGCTTTTTATCAAGGGGCATTAGTTATTGTAACAGACACAGCGAATGCGCCACGTATTGATGACAAGCGCTATTCCTTAGGAGAGCAAGTGATCAAAATCGATCATCATCCGAATGATGAACCCTATGGCGATTTACTTTGGGTAGATACGAAAGCCAGCAGTTGTAGTGAAATGATCGCTGAGTTTGCTTTGATGTTCCCCAATGCGCTGAAGTTGAATGACAACTCTGCCCGCTTGTTGTATGCTGGCATCGTTGGTGATACTGGAAGGTTCTTATATCCTTCAACAACAGGTCGCACGTTAGAAATAGCAGCAGCGTTAAGAAAGTATTCTTTCGATGCAAGCCAATTGAATCGTGAAATCGAACAAATCACCATGAAAGTAGCGAAACTATCCGGTTGTGTCTATCAAACGATCGAAGTTGACGAAAAAGGTGCCGGAAAAGTAATCTTGTCACAAGAATTGTTAGGGAAATATGGCATCGTCGATTCAGAGACCGCATCTGTCGTCTCTTTACCTGGTGTCATTGACGAAGTGTTAGCTTGGGCGATTTTTGTCGAGCAACCAGAAGGCTATTATCGTGTACGTTTACGTTCAAAAGGACCAGTCATCAACGAGATCGCCAAGCGACATCATGGTGGCGGGCATCCCTTGGCAAGTGGCGCAAATGCAAAAGACCTCGAAGAAGTAGCAGAGATCTACAGAGAAATACAAGAAGCCTGCACGAATTATGCACGTTAAAAAATCTGCTCTAAGTAGGAAATAAAGAATTCGATACAAACCTAGCATTCACTTTTATCTGTTACTTTTGGAACGAATAAATGGTGGGGACAGAAGGAACCTCTTTGGAGATCAGACTACTTCTGTCCCGCCTCTTATTAATAATTGGCGTTGATTGTCTTTTTTATCAGGAATATGTAAACTCATGCTCAATGAGACCAAATCAGCATAGGCACTCTATGGTTCCCAATAGTAAATTGCTCTTTCCAAACTGTTATTTTTCCGTTATAATATTGCTCAATAACGAACAAAAAGGAGAAACAACATGACAGTACCAAATTGCCCAGTATGTGGGTCAGAATATGCTTATGAAGATCGAGGATTATTGATTTGTCCTGAATGTGGAAACGAGTGGACACCATCAGAAGAAACAGAAGCAGAAGGCCTAGTAGTGCTCGATGCAAACGGCAATCGTTTAACAGACGGCGACAGCGTGACCGTTATCAAGGATTTAAAAGTAAAAGGGGCTTCCTCACCTATCAAACAAGGAACAAAGGTGAAGAATATCCGTTTAGTTGAAGGAGACCACAATATCGACTGTAAAATCGAAGGGTTTGGTCCAATGAAGCTGAAATCAGAATTTGTCAAAAAAAATTAAAATATTCAATCTCTTTTCACAATTATTCTACTCGAACAATGGTAAAATAGAGGTAATGAGGAAAGGGTGAAACGATCATGTATGGATATGGTTTTTATGGCTTGGATCCAACGCTTCTTTTAGTTATTGCTGGATTGGCTATTTCTGGAATCGCTTCTGCTTACGTCAATAGTACCTTTCGTAAATATGATAAAATCAGAAGCAAAAACAATGTGACTGGTACGCAAGCCGCCCAGTTCATTTTACAAAGTCAACAAATCAATAACGTTGGCGTCCAACAAATCGCCGGTGATTTGACGGACAATTATAATTCAGGGAACAAGATGTTAAGCTTATCGCAAGCTACTGCAAAATCTACATCAGTTGCTGCAATTGGAGTCGCTGCCCATGAATGCGGTCATGCAGTGCAAGATGCCGTTGGCTATGCTCCGTTGAAAATCAGAGCTTCATTAGTGCCTGTCGCAAATTTTGGCTCAATGATTTCGTTCCCATTGATCATGGTAGGTGTATTATTTAGCTGGAATACGACGTTGATCAACATTGGCATCTTCGCCTTTTCATTGGCGTTGTTGTTTCAACTTGTTACGCTACCAGTAGAATTCAATGCGTCAAGACGAGCGATCCAAATTTTAAGTGAAGGTGGCTTACTGACAGAAGAAGAGGTGCCGATGGCGAAACATGTGCTATTTGCGGCTGCCTTGACCTATGTTGCTGCGGCGCTATCTACATTCTTACAATTACTACGTTTGATTTTGATCTTTGGTGGTAATCGTCGAGACTAGGACAAGCTAATAAAAGTGAGGGACAGTCATTTAGACTGATCCACTCACTTTTTTATTTTAGGAAAATCGGTATTACTTTACAGACCAGTCAGTAGAGTAACGTAGGCTTCTCCTATTTTCTTTGAATCAAATCATTTTATTGACATAAAGTTGTTGGATCTTTGTGACTAAATCTACCCACAAATCTTTTTCTTTACTAGGATCAAGGTAAAAAATTTTACTCGTTTGATGAAATTTATCGAACCAATCAGTGACGATCAAATCGGCTTGTTCTGGATTTTCTGTCAAGCGAATCATTTTCTCGTCAAATACTTGTCGTAATCGATTTTGGATATGATAATTTCCTGTCAGTGTTTTATTCATCTGTACATAGATCAATAATTTTTCATTTGTTTCAGACTGTAAAAGGTTGTAGATCAAGCTACTCAAATAATAAATAATCAAGCTTTTTTTTGGGTGGTCATGAAAAACTTCAGAGATGATGTGCTTGATTAGTTGTATTTGTTCATTCGATTCATCCACTTCAAGTGCTGATTTAGGAAAATGCAAGGAGTAGAAAAAGGGTGTCGTATTTCCTAACATTAAAATAGAAACCAATGAAAGCATCAGATAGTAATTATAGAAAAACCTTTTTTCAGATGAAGAAATCACTGGAAAGGCTTGAGCTAGCTCTTTTGTCAGTAAGGTGATTTGTATACAAAGGCGATTACGTTTATTCGTCAAAGTGTAACCAATCAAACTTTTTTGCTGACTTGAAATGAGATTAGGGAAAAAACAATAGATCAGGAAATTAAAATGCAAGAGTTCATCAATAGCTGCTTCATGTGGTAAAAGTTTAAATAAATGATGTTTAAAACTCCCAGAAACATCTTGTACCTGTTGTAGCAATTCTAAAATAGCATAAACCTCATTAGATTCAGATGTGATCAACGACGATTGTTGCGTACGAAGCGTAAAAATAGCAATCAACAAATACAGATTTTCTTGATACTTCAGTGAATGGTTTGAAACGAGCAATTTTTTGGATAATCGCCGCTCTCTTTTTAGTTGACTCAATTTGAATTTATCAAAAGGCCATTCCAACCCTTGAAAAGCATCAGATAGAATAAAAAACAGATAGAGTCGGATAAATAATTCGTTTCCTTTGAACAAATAACAGCCTTGCGATGAAACGATCTCGATTTCGAAATCTTGAAGTGTTTCATTCAATTGGTGTGTTAATTTTTCTAAGTAAGAGTGGGATATGTACAATTGCTCCAATAAATATTTTTTTGGAACATACGCTTTGGGATAATTGACCATAAGTAATAAGTAGTTGAAACGATTGGATTCTCTTAAATAAAAAAGTTTGAGTTTGTGATAAATCATCATTTTTATTTCTTGGTACTCATCGGATATAGTTATTTCTCCTTTGTGTGTAGAGAAAATAAAAGCAGGAATGCTCAATTGCTGTTCAATCGTAGTATTCAACTTTCGAATCAATTCTTTGATTGTCCGTTTAGGGATGGTCAGTTCATCCGCAAGCTCTTTCAACGTACATTGACTTTTTTGAGTGATCGTATAGAGGACTAATAACTCTTTCTTTTTTGCATCAATTAACATGTTGGACTCCTTTCTGACAATTAGTGTACTAGTAGTGACATAAAATGTGAGTGGAAAGTGTTTTCAATGTATGATATTCTCACATAGTAATAGAATTTGATTATATAACTTGTTATTTTAAGAAATAATAATTAGTTATCTATTCTATTGTTTATTTCTTTGCTTATTTTGTCAAGTTGGAATCAGTTAAATAAACTCGGTTGAGGGAACGCATTGTTATTTAATTGAGGATATTGTTATTTTTAAAAACTTGTTTTTGACGAAGTATCAGATAAATCAAGCTTCTATTACAAAGAGACATATTTTAACCCCCGAAATATGTTATTATCGTTTTTTTTTATCAAAACTTGTTTCTTCATGGTTTACATAAGTTTTTCCTACTAGATGATGAGCTGGATAGTAAGGGAAAATTAAAGAAAGAATCATTGCCGGATATGAATAAGATAATCGGAAAGGATGGATGGTTTCGTGGGAAGAGTGACGAACTTTAGTAAAGAATATTTACTATTTAAGAGTATGGTATATGCTGAAGAAAATGGGTTATCGACAATCACAGCGAGAAGTTTAGCATCTTTTTGTGGATGTTCTACTTACCCGATCTATGCACATTTTAAATCAATCCGTATACTAAAAGAAAAAATTATCGAAGAGATCACGATATGTTTTGATCGATATTTAGCTGAATACGTCATCGACGATTTTTTTAGTGTCGTTCATTTATTGAAGGAATTTTTCTCGATTCATGAGAGTATTAGAGGAGTAGTTATCAAATCCGAATTAGACATGGCCTCATTGTTCAAACGAACGTTCTCGGAATTCGTCAGAGAACATACGGGAATCAAAGAAGCATATTTATTAGAACTTCTTTGGCTGAATGCATTAGGCAGTTTAAATTCGGACAAATCATCAAAAGAATTTTTTGAGACAATGACATTGATTTGGAATAAATTAGCAGAATTAGAAGAAGATTTGCCTGAAATGCTAACAAATATCCAATACGTTCCTGTTAATTGATCTGACGTTTTTTGTATTGATGATTTACTTTATTTGTTCGTATGACGAGGGCGGGACAGAAGTGTTTAGCCTCGAGAAATAAGGCG
>NZ_PUAP01000019.1 GCF_002947535.1 Enterococcus mundtii | reverse complement strand
TTTAAGTTTTTGTTTTGTCTATTAAATTAGGACTTACCGATACGATCAAAGGCTTTGTGTTCGATCCCTATTTTTTGGTTTTTCCGCTAACGTAGGCGAAGGTCTGCTAGCTGTGATCGCTAAGCTAACACCCTCTTTTAATTTTTCAAACATAAAAAGATCTTTGTTTTCTACTTGTGGACTTTGGCGGATTTCTTGGAAAATCATTCGTTGGTCTTTCACTGTATAACGTGCATATTCGTGAATATAGCGATGAGTTACCATGAGTGAAAGAAGAGAAAATGGCGTATGATTTTTTTGTTTTTCTGTTAACCGCTGATAAATGACTCGATCCAGTTTTTCTGCCCAGATCAAACAGTTTTGATAATGCTCGAAATGTGTTTTTGTGGATACCCAACGAAAGTTTTTATCATAGGCCCATGACTCTTCCACAAGCTGATGTTTCATTTTTTTTAGTGTATGTAATAACTCTTTTGTTCGCTTATGTAGAATAAATTGATTGAAAAGAGCTAAATCAAAAGGTTTCGTAACATTCAAACCTTTAATAGGTGCGGTAATTTCGATCGTCATTTTATTTCGCATAGGTTCACATCCTCTCGTTTGTTTATTGGTGTCTTTCTGCAACTTAATGATAACAAAGGATGCTCCTTGCCTGTCCATCACTTTTTCTTCTGAAAGAAAAAATTGTTTTTCATAAAAAAACTGGCATGAAATCCTTTAGAGGTTTCATGCCAGAGATTTATTTTACTGATGACTATTCGCTGTACAAGTCGCGTACTGGTGTCATGATGATACGGTTCAAATCATTGATGATTGTGCTGAATCCTTGTTCTTTTTGCATCAAGTCATTGATGACTTCTTCAGTTTGGATTTTCATTGCCATTTCTTGTGCTTTGGCAGCATCTTCATCGCTGAATTCTTGTCCGCTCATTTGTTTTTCTTGTAATTCGATTTGCATTGCTTGGAAATCTTTGAATAGTTGATGTGCTTCTTCATTCGCTTTTACTTTTGCATAAGCTTCTTCTAGCTCTTTGAATTCTTTTAGTTCACGAATCTCACGTTCGATTTGATTTGCACTATCATAAATATTTGACATACGACGGCCTCTTTTCTTCTATTTAATAAACTCTATTGTAACATGAGGTGATTCGTTTTCAAAGTGCCTACTCTCCTTGGAATCGACGCCATAGATCTCGCGTTGCGTCACCGATACCTTGTACGCCTTCTCTCAGCATATCGCCAAAATTCCTTAGACCGTCTTTTGCTTGTTCGCCATAACGATCTAAATTGTCTTGCCAGTTGCCATTATTTCCTTCATTGGTTTGTGAATTATCTGGCACTTGATCTGCTGGGACGACTTGACCACCGGTCGCATAAGCATCTGCCACATTGAATCTTGTTTGATCGGTGTAAGGCAAAATACCTTCTGCTGCGGATTTGAAGACTTTCCCTACCACATTGCCACTTGTACCTTCTAAGTAGTGAAGTTCACTCGCTTCTTCAAATCCCAACCAAGTAGAGATGACTACATCCGGGGTATACCCGACGATCCATTGATCATTCGCTTTTGTTGCATCAAAATTGGTTTCTGTCGTTCCTGTTTTCCCAGCTACCGTATAACCGTATGGATTTGCTGCAACACCCGTTCCATTAGAGAACGTACCTAGTAACATGCTAGTCATCTGATTTGCTGTTTCTTCAGAAATGACCTGTTTTGGTTTACTGTTGGTATTATCAACGATGACCGCTCCAGTAGAGTCGACGATCTTAGTGATCAAATGCGGCGTGTACATCTTTCCATTATTGGCGAATGAGCCATAAGCTCCCGCCATGGTCATTGGGGAGACCCCATTTTCCAAACCACCTAACGCTAACCCGTAATACTTATCTGAATCAGCTAAAGGCAAGCCAAATTCTTTTGTCTTATCAAACCCTTTTTGAAGTCCGATTTCATGAAGTAACCACACAGCAGGTAAATTCAAACTTTGGGCTACTGCTTGATACATCGGTACTTCTCCTTGATAGGTCCCATCAAAGTTGTGCGCATCGTAATAAGATTGTGGTTTATCTTCAAGAATACTTGAAGGTGTATAGCCAGCTTCTAATGCGGGAGCAAACACACTAAGTGGTTTGATCGATGAACCAGGTGAACGTTTCATCTGCGTCGCAAAGTTGAATCCTCTAAAGACATGCTCCCCACGTCGACCAACCAGCGCTGCAACCCCGCCAGTTTTCGGATCTAGTGCAACTGAACCTGATTGGACCATGGCTCCATCTGTCGCATTTGGAGGGAATAACGCATCATTTTGATAAGTCGCTTCTAATTGTTGCTGATAATTCTGATTCAATGACGTATAGATTTTATAGCCTTTGTTCATGACATCTGCTTCATCTAAGCCATATTCACTAACAGCTTCATCAATCACTGCATCAAAATAATAAGGATAACGATAACCAGACTCCGAACCAGTATACGTATCATTCAAATAGTGCGTAATATCCGTTTGAGACTCAGCAGTGGCTTGTTCTTCACTGATTTTTCCGTTTTCTGCCATCACACTTAGCACCGTATTTTTCCGATTATTGGCATTTTCTGGATGATCGATCGGATTATAGATTCCGGGTCCCTTTAACATTCCAGCTAATGTAGCAGCTTCAGACAGCGTGACATTGTTAGCATCCACTCCGAAATAGCGTCTAGAGGCATCTTGCACGCCCCAAACCCCATTACCAAAATAGGCATTGTTCAGATACATCGTTAAAATTTCTTCTTTGCTGTACTTCTTCTCGATTTCAATCGCTAGAAAAAGTTCTTTTGCTTTTCGGTCAAACGTTTGATCTAGTGTAAGATACGCATTTTTGGCTAACTGTTGGGTAATGGTACTTCCGCCACCCCCGCCTGTACCACCAGATGTGATCATCCTTACTGCTGCTCTGGCAATCCCTTTGATATCAAAACCAGGATGTTGATAAAAATTCCGGTCTTCGGTCGAGATAACGGCATCTTGGATCAGTGGAGAAATCGCATCTAACTCCACATAAGACCCTTTTTGTGCATACAAGGTCCCCGCCTCTTCGTTGTTTTTATCATAAATCACGGTCGACTGACTCAAACCAGATTTCAGTGTTTCAACATTCGCTTGTTTCGCTAACACAAACAGATAAATACTCGTGATCAATACAACAATCAAACCGATCAGTAAAATCAGTTTATTGATATGATATTTCTTCCACACACGCTTACGCCAGCGATGGAATTGTCCAAGATAGGGCTTGATCCATCGCCAAAAACTGACGAGCGCAGCTTTTATTCTTCCTAGAATGCTCTGAAAATCCATGCACTTCTTCTCCTGTCTAATGATCTCATTCTTCTTATTTTAACATAACTAAGCATGCGTGACGTCCTGCTTAAGATGTAGGTGTACGCGCTAATTTATACATAGTGAGGATAGTTTAGCATATGAAATGACAGAAATTTTCCATTTTTTTCTTAAATATCTGTTAAAAATGTTACAATGAATCTGAATTTCAATGAAAGGTGTGAGCATGTGGACATCACGATCACGTTACCTGAATCTCATCCAACCATGACGATTCGAGAATTATTAGAAAATGAGTGGCTTGTACCAAGAAAAGTTCGTCACTTTTTGCGTATACGTAAAAACGTCTTATTGAATCGCGAACCTGTTTTATTCCATCACGAAGCAAAAGCTGGAGATCAAATCACTTTGCACTTTGAGGAAACTGACTATAGTTACCAAGAGATCCAATTGGGGGAAGCAACAAAAGTCAGCGTGTTGTACGAGGACGAGCACTTGATCATTGTCAATAAACCAGTCGGTATCAAAACGCATCCGAATGAACCGACGGAAACGAATACGTTATTGAATCATCTTGCTGCTTACTTAGATCAAAAAAAACAACGTCCATATGTCGTTCATCGCTTAGATAAAGAAACGAGTGGTGCTGTTCTGTTTGCTAAAAATCCTTTTGTTTTGCCTATTTTAGGTAGAATGTTGGAACAGAAAAAAATCTACCGCCGTTACCAAGCCGTTGTCTGGGGTAAAATTTCTCAAGATGTAACGATCACAGACAAAATCGGTAGAGATCGGCATGATCGTCGCAAACGAGTGGTCGATCCAAGAAATGGGCAACCAGCCATCACACATGTCCAAGTCGCCGAAGTTTCAGCAGATAAAACAAAGGTCTATTGTGTCTTGGATACAGGACGAACCCACCAAATCCGTGTACATTTAGCAAATCAAGGCCACCCCATTGTTGGTGACCCGCTCTATCAAACGAAGTCAGCAAAACGTTTGATGCTCCATGCGTTTGAACTCCATATGACCCACCCTTTTACACAAGAGAAAATCATTACAAAGGCAGTACCGGGGTTATGGTAAATATTTGGAAATAGTTATAAACAAAAAACTGAGAATTGGGAACTTAATACAATCCCAATTCTCATTTTTTTCCTATTTCTATCAAAAATATGAATTGACAGTAAGCGCCTACATGTTAGACTTACATTATATGTATATAAAAAATATCAAGGAGATCATTCATATGAACATTGAAGTAAGTAATCTTTCATCACAAATTGCTGTAGCAACCAAAGCGACTGCTGTCACTATGGAAAACATGACCGTTGCAATAGATACGGGCTATGAAAAATTGATGCAAGCTGTTGCCGAACAAGGTGCCCAACTGATTGGTGCCCCCTACTGTGCTTACCTGAATAGTAATGAAGACTTTACCGTCTTTGACATTGAGTTAGGGATTCCTGTCAATACAGCAATTTCTGCAAATGATGAAGTTTATATGAGTCAAACCTATGGTGGAAAAGCAGTTATCGCCACACATCAGGGTTCTTACGCCACACTTGAATCAACATACGGGGCAATGATGGTTTATCTCCAAGAAAATCATTTGGAAAGTACAGGCGTTTATTATGATTACTATCTCAGTAACCCGCTTGAAACACCAGAAGACCAATTATTGACACAAGTTATTTTTCCGATCAACTAAGCTTTAAACAGAATCGATGTACCCTTGATCGCACTGGATAGAAAAACACATACCATACTATTTGATGTTGCCTTGGCCGATGTAAAATCAAGAATTAGTACAGTATGTGTTTTTCTATTTTTCAGAACTTTAGCAACAAACTAAATTTATTTGATTCCTTCTCGATGTGCTTTTTCCGCTAAAAGCAAGCTTCCAATGATCCCACTTTCATTCGGCATGCCCCATTGAACAATATACTCATCTACTGGCGGTGTTTCCATGTAACCTGCCATCAATTCTGTAAATTGTTCTCTCACTTTTTGCAATAAGTGTGCTTGATTCATGACACCGCCCCCTAAAATGATCTTTTCTGGCGCTAATGTCAATGTATAATTGACTAATGCTTGTGCAAGGTAATAAGCTTGGATATCCCAGACAGGATGATCCTCAGGTAGATCTTGTCCTTTGATTCCTGTACGCGCTTCGATCGATGGTCCAGCAGCTAATCCTTCTAAACAGTCTTTATGGAAAGGACAAGTTCCCTCGTAATCATCTTCTGGATGACGTTTGACCATGATGTGTCCCATTTCCGGATGCGCACTCCCAGAAAGAATATCGCTATTCAACACGACTCCGCCACCGATACCCGTGCCGACAGTCAAGTAGATACAGCTATTTTTCCCTTGCGCTGCACCTTGCAACAATTCACCATATGCCGCAGCATTGACGTCGGTTGTCCATGCTAAAGGTAAGTCGTATCGTTGTTTGATGCTTCCCAAGAAATCAAAATCTCGCCACCCTTGTTTAGGCGTAGCTAAGACATAGCCATAGCGATCATTCGTTGGATCAATACCAATTGGACCAAAGGAACCGATTCCAATTGCTTCTAATTCAAAACGATCAAAGAAATCAAACACTAACGCCAACGTTTCCTCTGGTAGAGTTGTCGGTACACTGATTTTTTCAATGATTTCTCCCTGATCTGATACTGCACAAATAAATTTTGTTCCACCTGCTTCTATTCCACCATACATCAATTATTCCTCCTCAAAGCCGACTGTCCGAATCTCATAAGGCTGGAGCATTTCGTCAATCGTCTCTTGACATTCTTCTTCAAGGAGATTCAACCGTTTGCCTTTTTTGCCATTTTTCGTCAAATGCAACGATTCTAAATGACTAGACATATTGAATCCTCTCGCTACTAGTTTATCATTAAGTTTGCTTCGTTTCAAAGCAGTAATTGCAAACGTTTCCCCTTTAATTGATAAATATTGGTTTTTCGAGGCGAATTTACCTACTTGATTGGACAATTGCTTGGTCGAAAACGGAATTTGAGCTGCATAAGCGTGTTTGTATGTGGCGAATTTATCTTTTCCGGAGTGAACCTCCAAACTGTAATCGAATTGGTGAACACCTAAACACTGTGCCTCCGGTGTCGGGAAATAACCCCAATCGCCCATCTCACCGACGCAACGCAGTAATGTCACCGCAACGGTTTTTCCATCCACGATTTCATATTCATTCAAACCAAAATTCCCAATCGTTATCCCTTGGGTTGCATCGCCTAATTGGACAAAGGCATGTTGATGCTGGGGATTGGTCGGGTTCTCCCAACTTGCAGAGACTTGATTTGGACGAGCTACGACTTCAAAAATACTGTCTGCTTCGTGTTGTTCCACATGTAACTTCGTTGGGAATAAGACACGTAAGCGATGATCTTTCATCTGATTGTCGATGGTTGTTGTAAAATCGATCTTTTTGCTCTCTGCACGCAGTGTAATCAGTGTTGTGATTGTCAGTGGCTTTGATTCTTTTGAGCGTTGGGCTTGTCTAAAGCGGAACTCTCGTACCATTTGTTGCTCTTTTTCTAACCGATCATCTGCAGAAATAGGGATGTCAATGGTTTGGGTTAGTTTGATTTGAGCGATTTCAGATTTATCCTTGATGATCTCAACAGTACTTGTCGGTTGGTCTTTTGAAAGAATCGCTTGTTCATTCTCTGGTTGCTTGAAGATATATTCGTTACCGATGTCACCGACGTCTTCAAATGTCAATAACTCTTCAAATTCTTGCCCGGTCGTTTTATCCAATAAGGTCAATGTCCCATTTTGCTCAATGGATACATGCACGAATTGATTTTCAATACAGCGTCCTGCTTGAGTAATCATCGACTCTTGTTTTTCATCCGCAGCTCCTTCAACTAAAGCGAATGTTTCCCAAGAATATGCAGGCATTTCATCAATTGGTAGCTCAATCGTGACATATCTTGCCATATATGGCACTCTAAAGCGATCTTTCGGTAAATCATAACCAAATGATACAACTTCTTCAGAAACCAAAGCTGGGATTTGTTTTTTGTCAGACGTTTCAACATGGTATTGCTTCTTAGGTTGTTCCGCCAATTCTTGATATAGCTCCTCTGGAATCCCTTCTGCAAATCGTTTTCGTTCCAATTCTAAAGTGATTTCGGCTGACCCTGTTTTGGGCATTCCAGCTGTATTAAAAACGACAAAAGGATAACTTTCCTTCGAAAATCCACTTGTATCGATGGCTGTTGCCAGTTGATCCAACGCTTCTTGTGCTAAAAATCTCCCCACTTCATTGGCTTTTTCAAAGCGCGGGATCATTTCTCGATGTACAGAGTCAACTGAACATCCGCAAATGCTATCATGAGGATGGTTTTGCATCAGTGTTTTCCAAGCATAATCTAATTGATCATGTGGATACTTTCCTGTCACTTCATATGCCATCGCCGCTAACGGTTCTGTGACATTTTCAAGTTGACGCTGTACTTTTGTGTTCCACTGTTTGAGATAAACTCTCGCAGAAGCTGTATTGGCTAACGTATACCAGCCATCGGTTTCCTGACTCGTCAATTCTCCTTCAACTGCGCCAAGATCCTGAGGAAGATCCTGTTGAACAGTTTCTAGATAATCCGTAAAGTTGGAATGGATAAATTCATATTCAGGATACAATTCATTGGCTAATCGAATTGCTTTTGTTATATCTTTTTGTACAGGCTGGTGATCCACCCCATTCATCATCAGTAAATGGTCCGTTGACGCATATTGCTCGGCATCTGCTAACTTCTGATCCCAAAAACGAATCGCGGCTTCTTTCTCAGCAGGAATCTCATTCCCATTGCTGTACCAGTTGGCAAACAATAACCCAAAGATCTCCGTTTGGTCAGGACCTTTCCACCACATCTCTGAATATTGTGACGAATAGTTCTCAGCTTCTAATACTTGATTATCAAAGCCAATTGGTTTCACCCCACGACCAAACGCAGCAGCTTCTAAACCTACTTGCTTCATCATTTGTGGCGTTTGTCCCATATTGCCAAAGGTATCGGGGAAATAACCTAACATGACAGGCGTTCCCCATTTGCGACTTTCTTCCATACCGATCAACATATTCCGAACATTTGATTCTGAACTAATTAAAAAATCATCCTGTAAAATATAAAATGGTCCAATCCGTAATTTTCCTGCATCGATGGCTTGTTGGATTGCTTCTCTTTTTTCAGGACGTACTTGCAGATAGTCATCTAAAATAATCGTTTGTCCATCTAAATGAAAGCTGTTAAAGTCTGGATCGGTTTCAAACAGCTCCAACAAATCATCCATTAACTCCACTAATCGCATGTGATGCTGTTCGTATGCCATATACCACTCACGATCCCAATGACTGTGAGAAATGATATATACTTTTTTCTTCATGCCTGTTCTCCTCCTTATTTTTCCACTCTGATATCAAAGTAATCCATGACTAATTCGCAAAACATCATGTTTGCCCAAGAAAACCACTCTCTTGTATAGTTTTGCGGGTTGTCCACATCAAAACCTTCATGCATCAAGTGTGTCCCTGCATCGGTCGCTACTAGTAAATCAAGGATTCGTTCTTTTTCTTGTTTGTCTTCTGTCGTCATTCCTTCCATCGCTAAGGCGATTGGCCAAATATAATTCTCGGGCGTATGCGAAGAACCAATTCCTTTTGCATACTTCCCTTCATAGTAGTAAGGGTTCTCTTTACTTAACAAAGTGTTTCGCGTATTTATATAGTGTTCATCTGTACTGGAGCAATAGCCCAAATAAGGTGCTGAAATCAAATTAGGCACATTGCTATCATCCATTAATGAGGCATTCCCTAAGCCGTCTACTTCATACGCATAAATCGTTTCACCTTGTTGATTTTCGATTTTTCCATAGGTGGCAATCCCCTCTTGGATGGCTGTTTTTAAGTCGTTTGCTTTTGCAACGATTTCTTGGTCTTCAAGAATCGAGGTGAAAATCTCTTCTACATATCCTAGAATAACTACAGCAAACATATTGGATGGGACAAGATAGCCATATTGACAGGCATCATCGCTCGGACGAAAGCCTGACCAAGTCATACCCGTAGGCGCAATCGCCGATCCACGTCCCTCGTTGACTAACGTATCTTCTTTTCTTGTGGTGTCTCTTGTAAACGTGTAAGGCGATTGTCGATGGTCTTGTTCTACTTGAAAAACTTCTAAGATTTTTTGGATTCCCTCAATAAATGAGTGGTCAAATTGATCTGTACGTCCGGTATTCTTGTAAAGTAAATAAGCTAGTTGAACAGGGTAGCATAAGGAGTCGATTTCATATTTCCTTTCCCAGATCCAATCGTTCATTTGAGTGTGATCGGTTTGATGCCCTGCGCCATTTGCTTGTTCATTGAACGCATTTGCATATGGATCGATCGTGATATAATAAAATTGCTTTTTGACTAACCCACTGATCATGTCGGCTAAATCTTCATCCTCTTTCGCAATCACTAAATAAGGACGAACTTGCGCGGTGGAATCACGCAACCACATTGCAGGGATGTCTCCTGTGAGTAGAAAAGTTGTCCCATCATCTTGCCGTTTGACTGTGGTCAACAACGTATTCGCAAAGGCAGAAGAAAAATTCTTAGCCCAATCTGCATGCTCTTCTCCACATTTTTGTATAATATCATCCATAAATTGCTTCACTGAATTAGGTATATCTTTATATGCCATATTGTATAAACTCCCTTTTATTTGATATGTCATTACGGATTATACCTGTTCGAGCTACAAATGTCTACGCTTTCAAAGAAACTTTTTCCTATTTACTTTTTCAGTTATTATGCTATGATTTATCTATGATATATCATTAAGAGGTGTAATGATGGAGCAACCATTATATAAAACAATATTTTTAGCGTTAGAAAAAGCAATACATGATGGAACTTTACCTGTCGACAGTCAAGTTCCCACTGAAAAAGAACTTTCCCAACAATACAATGTTAGTCGGATCACGTCCAAACGGGCATTGACAGAATTAGAACAACTAGGATTGATTTATCGTGTACGAGGAAAAGGAAGCTTTGTTAAAGCTCCCCAAAAGGAAGCCCCTCCCCGTAATCTCTCTATCCAAAAAAGAATCTTATTTCTCTTGCCTTACTTGTCTGATTTGTCTGTGGGTGACTTTACTCAGGGCTTGAATCCAATCATGCAAGAACAGCAATTCGAGGTCATGATGACGACTTTAGATTTTTTAGAAACAAAGACAGCCAATGATTTGATGCAAGAATTTGATGGCTTGATTTATTATTCTTTTCAAACAGATCAACATCTTGACATGCTTTTTGAGCTTTCATTAAAGGACTTTCCAGTGCTCATGCTAGATAAAAAAATATATGAGTTACCTTTTCCAACTGTCTTATCGGATAACTTTCAAGGTGGTTCTTTAGCAACTAATCAGTTGATTGAACAAGGGCACAAAAAAATTGCTTATCTTTTTGGTGATTTATCCCATCCACAATCCGTGAGACAACGCTATCTCGGTTATCTTGAAGCACTGAATAAAGCAGATTTAGCGTTCCATACTGCATTAAATGATCCAATGGCGACCACTAAAGAATTAGCTAACTATATCCACACACATAACGTTACGGCTTTTGTTTGTGAGAATGACTTAGTTGCAATTCAAGCAATGACTACGTTAAAACAATTGGGTTACACCATCCCCAATGATTTTTCTGTCATTGGGTTTGATGATATCCAAGCTGCTGCTTTGGTTGATCCGCCTTTAACAACGATTGCCCAAGACTTTCTCCAATTGGGCGAACTCGCGGGCAAAGCGATGATCCAGTGGTTGCAAACAAAAGAAACACCGTCTGACATCAAACATCCTGTTACTTTGATCCAACGACAATCGACAAAGGAGTATTCACATGGACATTCAACAAATTGATACACGTCATGGCACCGCGAATCAAGCCAACTTTTCTAATGGGAATTGCCTGCCTTATACAGGCGTTCCTTTTGGTATGAATTATTTTGCCCCACAGACAAATGAGCAAAGAGGTAGTTGGTGGTTTCATCCTGATGACCGGATTTTTCAAGGCTATCGGTTGACGCATCAGCCTAGTCCTTGGATGGGCGATTTTAGCCATTTATTGATGACCCCGTTCAGTGGGGTTTTACAAGAACCCACAGTATTTCATGCCCAAAGTTCGTATCGCCCAGAAGAAGCTACTTTCTGTCCCACCCACCTTTCTGTTGAGCAATTGCGTTACGGTATTCAATCGACATTAATCCCTAGTATGTATGGCGGCATCCTCTCTATCACTTACCACCAAAATGATAGCGGTTTATTACTGGCATTTCCTGGTCGTTTCCGTCTTACAGCAAAAGATGCCTACACACTAGAAGGCCAAGTCACTCATTTTGCGGGCGCAGAAGATCCGAATTTCACTTTTTATTTTGTCTTGAGCTTCGATCAGCCCCTGACAGCTGGTGAACTTGAGTATTCCAGCGAACAAGCAGACACTGTAGCTCTTTATTTTGGTCACATCAAGCAACAGACGATTCGCCTAGCGACGTCATTCATCAGTAATGAACAAGCTCACCACAATTTGAAACAAGAGCACGAAAAACAAGAAAAAGACTATCTTTTAGACAGTCGGGAGCAATGGCAAAGCTACTTTGATCGAATCAAAATCAACCATCATGATCAAAAACAAACGCAAACGTTCTATCACAATTTGTATCGGACATTCCTATTCCCACAAACATTTTATGAAATCGACCCAGAAGGAACAAAAATCCATTATGATACCACTAGTCGTACAGTAAAAAATGGGATTCTTTATACAAATAATGGTTTTTGGGATACGTACAAAACGGTTTATCCACTTTTTTCATTGATTGCGGTCGAAAAATACGAAGAGATGTTGGAAGGTTTTTTAAACAGTTATCGAGAAACTGGCTTCTTGCCTAAATGGCTTTCACCAGATGAACGAGGACTAATGCCTGGAACATTGATCGATGCAGTGATCGCTGATGCTGCTATCAAAGGTATCGGGAATCAGAATATGCCAGAATTTTTAGAAGCCATGAAAAAAGGGGCAACGGTGCAAAGTGATCAACAAAATTATGGGCGCCAAGGGACAATCGATTATTTGAAACATGGCTACGTTCCAAACCATTATCATGAGTCGATCAATCATACACTTGACTATGCTTACAGTGATTTTTGTATCAGTCAAGTTGCTCAAACATTAGATGATGTAGAAACAGCTCATCATTATCAGCAACAATCCATGAACTATCGCAATGTTTTTGATACAGAAATTGGTTTTATGCGTTCAAAAGACCTGTCTGGACAATTCCGTCCTGATTTCTCCCCTACTTCTTGGGGCACAGATTATGCAGAAGGAAGCGCATGGCAAAGTAGTTTTGCTGTTTTCCATGACTTTGCAGGACTGATCGAAGCGCATGGTGGAAAACAAGCTTTTGAGAACAAATTAGTTGAATTATGTAATCAACCGCCTAAGTTTGAAGTCGGTGGTTATGGTTTTGAGATCCATGAGATGAGCGAAATGGCTGCGATTGAATTTGGGCAATTAGCTATATCCAATCAACCAAGTTTTCACTACCCTTATCTTTTCCATTACCTTGGGAAACCCGAAATGGCACAACCTTTGATCAAACAATTACTTACGCAACTTTTCGATGCATCATCCACTGGCTATCCTGGTGATGAGGACAATGGTAGTATGGCTGCTTGGTATATCTTTAACAGTTTAGGTTTTTATCCGGTTACACCTGGGACAGGCGAGTATGTGATTGGTATACCATTGTTTGATCAAGCAATCTTGACACTATCAAACGGAAATCAATTGACCATCCATGCTTCACCTAACCAGCCACAACAACAGTTTGTTCATCACGTAAGTCGAGATGACCACACTTATGAAAAGCTATATTTTACTCATCAAGATTTACTAAATGGTGGCACGATCAATTACCATTTAGGCATCGTCCCTCATACTAAAACTTATTCAGAGGATAGCTTGCCTTATTCTTTAAGTCATCAAGACTAATAACAGTGGTTCAGATAGAAAAGAAGCGTGGTTAAGGAAGCTTCTACCTCACTGAAAAATGGCACTTACTCTGTAGTTAATTCCATTTGCCATCCTCTTCAGCACTAACTTTAGAGGGTGGACGATTTCAGTCAGACTTTATTGAATGATTGATTTCACTCATGACTCGTTGTTTACAGATGACTCGTTAAGATGGTATACTAAAGAAAAGAAGCGATGCGTGAACATCGCTCCAATGTAGCCGTTTTGTGGTAGCATGTTTTGAGCTAAAATAAACCCGTCAACTTCTGCTAAAAGTTTATGACGGGTTTATTTTTTATCGCTTTTGCTTATTGTCAGCATGATGCCAACAAGCAAAAGCATCAATGATCCAAATTGGATCATCAATGCCAGTGCTTCCGCAACAGACAAAATGGCTACTCCCTTCGTTGAAGTAGGAAAATGCTCATACGCATCACCCCCTGAATAGCTACCATCATAAACAATCTACATCATTCATTTTAACATAGAAGCTATCGTAACATTTTGTTTTTACGTTTTTTTATATGATTGTTTTCACCTATTCAATCATATAAAAACAGAAGATAAGATAGCTACATTCGTATACACTCTGTTTTTTTATTTCCTTACTCAAATGATTCTTTATCCATGACTCTTTATTTACAAATGACTCGTTAAGATGGTATACTAAAGAAAAGAAGCGATGCGTGAACATCGCTCCAATGTAGCCGTTTTGTGGTAGCATGTTTTGAGCTAAAATAAACCCGTCAACTTCTGCTAAAAGTTTATGACGGGTTTATTTTTTATCGCTTTTGCTTATTGTCAGCATAATGCCAACAAGCGCAAGCATCAACGATCCAAATTGGATCATCAATGCCAGTGCTTCCGCAACAGACAAAATGGCTACTCCCTTCGTTGAAGTAGGAAAATGCTCATACGCATCACCCCCCTGAGTAGCTACCATCATAAACAATCTACATAGTTTATTTTACCACATCTTCTGTCATGAACTTTTATTTTTTTGTTTTTTTATATGATTTTTTTTACTAATTCAATCATATAAAAAAAGAGATAACGAGATATTAAATCTCACTATCTCTGTTTTTTTTAGATAAAACTTCCTTCTGTTTGTCCTTGATTTTCTCGGTACTCTGAAGGTGACTGTCCGACGATTTTTTTGAATAATTTTGAAAAATAGGTCGTGTTGTTATAGCCGATTTCATTAGAGATCTCGTTGATATTTTGATTACTATGGATCAGCAACCATTTTGCTTGTTCCATTCGTAAGTGATTCAAGTACGCAGAGAAGCTTTTTTTTGTTTCTTTTTTAAACAGTTGTCCTAGATACATGACATTCAAGTGCAAATGTTCTGCGACTTCTTTCAAGGTTAAAGGTTCTTTGTATTTCTCATGTAAGATTTGAAGAACTTTTTCGACATTTTGGCTATATTTTTGATTATGCTGATTTTCCAATAAAGATAATAAGAGTTGATGCAACTCTTGGACAGATTTTGCTTGATTGATTTTTTGGATACCTGTTAAGTATTCATCATCTTCTAAACGGATCAGCTCACGATGGATATCCATAAATAATAAAAAACTGAAATGACGGATATCTTCAGGCGACATGACCGCTTGTTGGAACTGCTCAAAAAAATCCGAGATCATTTGTTGTGCGAGCGCTAATTGCCCACTTTTCAATACACGACTGAATGAGACAAAATCAATCGATTGTTTGATTCCTGCTTGTTCAGCATAAAAAATGCGTTGATTTTGATCGCCATAAAATTGATGTAGTTGTAAGTTATCTTTTGCATGCTGGAAGCTTTGGGGTATCGTTTCCGGGTCACAAGATTCATCCCCAATACTGATCAACCAATTTTCGCACATCAGCGACTGTTCGACAAAATAGCTAAACCGTTCTACTGCCTCCTCCTGAAGTAACAGAACAAATAAAACAAGTTCCCCGTAATTTCGTTGGTAATAAAAGGGTTCTTTTCTTGTTGTCAACCATTGACGAATTGTCGTTTCAGCCTGTCTAGGTACTTGTGCAAGCAATACACGGCGCTGACGTTCGCCTAGTTTTTCTAATAGTTCTTCTTCACTAGGTTCATCCAATTCATCATTCAACCATTGGCTAAAGAGAATTTCTTGGTACACTTCTTGTTGGTTTTTTTGTTGTCTTTGATGATCTAAGCGCTTCTTGACAGTCTCAAGACTAGTAATCAGTTCTGCTTTATTGACTGGTTTCATCAAATAGTTGACTGCGCCTAACTGCATCCCGCTTTTTAGATAATCAAATTCTTGGTACCCTGATAAGATCATAAATTCAAAAAGATGTTCTTTTTGAGCAGCTTCGATAAATTCTAATCCATTCATCTCAGGCATCGTTACATCTGTGACGACTAGATCAATTGGCTGTGTTTCTAAAATCGATAGTCCTTGCATAGCATTTTCTGCGGTAGCAACAACGTTAAATCCTAAATTTTGCCAATCGATGATTTTTTGTAAGCCAGCTAAGATCATATATTCATCATCAACTAATAGTACGTTATAAGACATCAGCAGCTCCCCTTTTTATTTTAAAAGTGATATGGATCGTTAATCCACCAGTTGCATTTCTAGCTAATGTCATCTGATAACTCGGTCCAAAACTAGCACGTAACCGTTCATTGACATTTTGTAAGCCGATCGATCCACTGAGTTCTACTTTGCTTTGCGCCAACTGTGCGTTGATTTCAGCTAATCGCTCTTCTGTGATCCCTTTTCCATTATCACGGATCAAAAGATGAATCAGTCCATTTTCCTCAAATACTTTTACACTCAATGCGTTATCAAAACGAGTAAAATCAATACCATGTTTAAAATAATTTTCTACTAATGGTTGGATGATAAATTTCGGTACTTCAACCTCTTCCAATGCTGATTCGATCGTGAAATGATAGGCGATGCGACTAGGATAACGCATTTGATAGAGGTACACATACTTCTCACAAAAATCCAATTCTTCTTTTAAATGAATCGTCTTTTCTTGATTGGTGTTATTACGTAATAATGCAGAGAAAGCATAGACAACATCTGCTAGTTCTTCACTGCCTTCACTGATGGCATACATTCGAATATATTCTAATGTGTTGTATAGAAAATGCGGATTGATTTGCGCTTGTAATGCGCGCATGTGCGCATCTTGTTGCTTGATCTCTAATTTGTAGATATCTTCCACATATTGATTGATACTGCCTAGCATCTCATTGATTCCGACTGATAGGTCTTTTAGCTCGTATTCAGTGATACTAGTATCCACACGAGTATCCAAATTCCCTCTAGCCACTTCATCCATGGCTTCCATGACACGATCGATTTGTTGAGAGTAACGTTTGAACGTCTTGTATAAAAATAAAAGCAATAACCCATCCAATAAAATGACTCCAATAATCAACGGTGCTAAACTTTTTTCTGTTACTTGGCGAACCGTACGCTTATCCAAGGTGGCTAAAATACGATAATCGTCGGACACCTCTTGCGATTGGATAAAATTCGATTTTTCTAATTTCTCCACTGGTAATGTAGAATCTGCTTGTAGTGTCTGATTGATCAACTTTTCCTGCTCAAAGATTCGTTCTTTGCCCAGTGCTCGATCATGAAATGTATACAACCGATTACTCGTTCCGGAAATCATGTAAAGAGATAATCCATTGAACGTATTTAAATTCGTTAGCGCTGCATCAAGTTCATCTTTATCAAAACCTACAAACATACTGCCAATTTCTGCACCACCTTGTGTAATCGTCATTTTGATATAAAAAGCATGTTTTAATTGTGGCGTTCCCTGCTTGACTATCCCGCCTTTGTTCTCTCTAGTGGACTCAAAATATTCTGGTAATTGGTTGAACACAAGGTACACACTACTTACCTCTTCATAGTTGACATACATATCACGAACTACGTTAGGGAATGAAAGAAAATCAGCAGATTGTCGTTGTCGGTCGTACGCATACATCAAATATTGATCGATCGGTTTAGTTAAATAAGTGGTGGTATTCTCGATTTTATCTGAATCCCCTACAAATTGATCTTTGATGACTTTACTTAACGTTGTTTTATCACTAAGCGTTCGCAACGTACTTTGAACTGCTTCATTCACTACTTGTTGTGCTTGGATTTGTCTTTGGATGAATGTATGCACACTGATGATGATCGTTGCAATCATCGTCAGAGCAATCATCATGATGGCATATTTACGCAATAAGCGGTTTAACAACGTTCCTTTTGAAAAGATGAAATCTAACTTATTCATAAGTTTCCAGCTGCAAGTCCAAGTTTTCCCGCCATTGTTTGGTGATCGTTCCGTTCCAAACCGTAAGTAACCCAATCAATCCAAATAAAATCAACCCTTTATAATTCCACGTCACCCAAAGAATCAGACCACTGCCAAGGATGATTTTTAAGAAAGTTGAAAAACTAGCGAAACTGGAAACCAAACTTAACTTCAATAGATTTCTTAAAGTCATTTGATAGCCACTATCCAAGATCATACTATATTGATACGTCGCATAAGCGTACAACATGCTGAACAGTATAATAAAATCAATCACTAAGAAAAGAATCCCTTGGATCTGTACAGATAAATACAAGTTATAACTAAGCAAAAAAAGACAAGCCGAAAAAAGACCAAACAATTGATTTCCTCGCATGAAGGACTGTTTGAACATCTGCCAACTTTCGCTGATCGTGATGTCTTTATACTCGAAGCCATGGAGATAAAACTGTTCATTGACAACTTTCCAAGCTGGCCCGATTCCTAAGATGACTCCACCACACACAGCTAACCCCCAAAAATACAATGTCAATTTCATGATGACCCATACGCGTATGAATACTGTTTCCAATGCTCTACCTAACACAGGACTTCCCCCTTTATTCTTCATCTTATCCTATTATACAAAAACATACTGTGACATTGAGCATATTGGAACCTCTAAAACCAAATAAATGGTGCTCAAGAAGCACATCTTCGGTCATCAGCTAGAAAGTAACTCCTTCGGAAATAAGACGGAATCCACAAAAATTCAAGAGCAATTTCCGTGGATTCCGCCTTATTTATCTGAGCTAGACACTTCCGTCACAACCTTAGCTTTGAT
This sequence comes from Enterococcus mundtii, assembly GCF_002947535.1. Lineage (GTDB taxonomy): Bacteria > Bacillota > Bacilli > Lactobacillales > Enterococcaceae > Enterococcus_B > Enterococcus_B mundtii_B. The sequence continues at coordinate 75,787 of NZ_PUAP01000019.1, read as the reverse complement.
TAGTTGTTTTCTTGTCGGAATGTATCATATTGTTTTTGCATTTCTGTCATTACTTTGTCGTATCCAGCTTTATCTAAGGCATCCATTAGTTTTGGTAAGGTTTCATCTGGATCGACAGTTCCAGTGTTCAACCCATCAAGGTATTGATTCATGACATTTGAGATATTACTCAATTCAGTTTTTACGCTGTCTGTATTAAAGCTGAAACCTAAGATCGGAGAAGTTTCAGCTTCTGCAATCGATTGATCTCTTTTAGCGATCATTTCATCGGTAATCGTATCTTGTGTATAAAGGATCTTATTGTTTCCAGTATTCCAAGCAGACATGTGTGTTTTTGGCTGATAGCCGTCTAATAATTTTACTTTGTCATCGCCAACTTTTTCCCATGCCTCTCCTTCGATTCCCCAAACCAAGCCGTTAAGCAATTCAGGATCACTATTCAATAACGCTAAGAACTCTACTGATTTCTCTTTGTTTTTTGATGTATTAGAGACAACAAAATTTGCCATTTGCGCTTGCCCTGTTGACTTCAAAGGAACAGTAATTGGTTTTGATACTAATTCTTGATTTGCAGCATTTGTTAAGATCGTATCGCCGTAATCGTATGGTCCTTGTGTTTCTCCACGCATCAACCATGTATTACCTTCTAACGGATAATCTTTGTTACTAGTCGCTGCATCACTAGGGATCAACCCTTGATCATACCAACTATGCATCGTCTGTAACAGTTCGATGTAATTTTCGTTGTCATATTGGTTGATGATCTTTGTTTTGTCGCCATTCAAATCAACCGCAAATGGCAAGGTATTTCCTAATGGATAATCAAAATCACCTTGTACTTTAAACCCTTGACCAATGGCAAAAGCTGCTGTATTCGGTTCTTTTTTATGGAACTCTTGTAAAACTTTTTCTGCATCTGCATACGTTTCGATGCCGTCGATCGATAAATTGTATTTATCTAATAATGGCTTATTGAAGGTCAACACTTGTTGTGCAAAGACATTGCCGTTTACTGGGAACGCATATAATTTCCCGTTGACCAGATTGCCTTTGATATATGCTTCATCCAAAGAATCATACGCTTCTTTTCCATATTTAGGCGCTAATTCAGTCAAGTCTGCAAATGCGCCTTTTTGTGCATTTGATACGTAATTGTTGGCAAAAGCGATATCGTAATTTTCACCGGATGAGATGATGACGTTCATTTTCTTCTCATAGTCGCCCCAACCAATATAATTGATATTGACTTTTACACCAATTTTTTCTTCAATACGTTTATTCGCGACTTCCATCAGCTGATCAAGGTTATCTGGTTTGTCACCGATCTGGTACATTTGTAATGTCGTCGTATCACTGGCCGCTGCATCGTCCTTGTCACCTGAACCGCCCCCACATGCTGCTAAACTGATTGCTGTTAGTGCTGAGAATCCTGTAAAAGCTAATTTTTTCCATAACTTCATATCTTTATCCTCCTATTTTAGTGCTTTATTCTTTGACGCCGCCAATCGTTAACCCTTTAACAAAATGTTTTTGGAAAAATGGATAGCTGATCGCAATCGGTAATGTTGAGATAACAACGATTGCCATACGAGCAGACTCTCCAGGAACAGAAGCAAGACCGCCGGCTAACTGACTGCCTGCTCCAGCATTTTGAGTAAGATATTGGATATTGCTTTGAATCTTCATCAATAAATATTGCAATGGTACGAGATTATCGTTTTGGATATACAGCAACGCATTGAACCAGTCATTCCAATAACCTAAAGCTGCAAATAAACTAATTGTCGCAATTCCTGGAATCGCTAAAGGTAAGACGATTTGTACAAAAATCCGAAGTTCACTCGCCCCATCTATCCTAGCAGATTCAATGATCGAATCAGACACCGAACGTTTAAAGAATGTTCGCATCACGATAATGTTGAACGGACTGACCGCCATCGGTAAAATCAATGCCCAAATCGTATCTTTCAGTTGTAATAAATTCGTCATCACTAAGTAGTTGGCAACCATCCCTGGTGAGAACAACATCGTGATCAAACAAAAGACTGTAAAGAAACGACGAAATGGAAAGTTGGATCGAGAAATAGCATAAGCATATAAAGAAGTTGCTGTACTATTGATCAACGTTCCTACTACTGTCACAAGAACAGTAACGAAAAGAGCCTGAAAAATTTTGTTTTGCATCTGGTCAAACAAAAAAGTATACCCAAATGTACTAAATGCTTTAGGCCAGAAACTATACCCTTGCGTGGCCAAAATGGATTCATCTGTAAAAGAGATCGCAATGACAAAAATAAATGGTAATACACAAGAAAAAGCAAAAAGTGCAATCAAAATATTGGAGAAAAAGTTGGTGGTTTGACTAAACGAGCGGATCTCTACTCGTTGAACTTTCTTTTTATTCATTTTTCTCCTCCTTAGAACAATGCCGATTCGCTGTCAAAACGACGAGCAATCGTATTGGTGATCATTAATAAAACAAAGCCGACGACCGATTGATACAGCCCAGCTGCGGCCGTCATACCAAAGTCGCCAGTGGATGTCAGCCCATTATAGATATAAGTATCTAAAACTTGTGTCACTTCATAAAGCGCTCCGGAATTTTTTGGAATATTATAAAACAAACCAAAGTCCGCTCGGAAAATATTTCCAACTGCTAATATCGTCAAGATCGTCATCAGAGGGACCAATTGTGGAATCGTCACATGTTTGATTTGTTGCCACTTGCTTGCGCCATCCACCATCGCTGCCTCGTAATACGTCGGATCGATTCCCATAACTGAAGCAAAATAGATGATACTGTTATAGCCGATCCCTTTCCATGTTCCAATAAAGACTAAAATAAATGGCCAATATTTAGGATCATTATACCAATTGATTGTTTCTCTCCCACTCGCTGCCAGCCATTGGTTGAAGATCCCTTTATCAGGACTTAAAAACGCATAGACAAAGTAACTGATGATGACCCAAGAAAGGAAATAGGGAAGCAATGACATTGTCTGGTATACTTTTACCAATCGTTTATTTCGCAATTCACTCATAATGATTGCAAAAACGACAGATATCAAAAGATTCAGTAAGATAAATGTCACATTATATAAAATCGTATTTTTTGTAATCAGAAACGCTTGATCAGAAGAAAATAAAAATTTGAAATTCTCCAATCCAACCCATGGGCTCTCTCTTAAACTGGCAAGAAAGCCATCAGCAGAAATATGGAAATTTTTAAACGCAACGACATTTGCTAATACCGGGATGTAAAAGAAAAAAATCATCCAGATCATCCCAGGGATCGCCATTAAAACAAGCGCCTTATAGCGCCATAAATTCCCAAAAAAACCTTTTAACCCCTTCCTTTTTCTCATATAAAAACTCCTTTCACCTCATTCGCACTGTAATTATAGCGCTTTCAAAAGATATAATAAATGAACAAATCATAGGGAAAATGAAACAAATTATAGAGGAGAGTGTAAAAGAATCATTTTGATCTGAGGTGTGAGACAGAAAAACGAAAAATAGCTGTTTTAGTTTGCCATCTATCATGATTTCAATAAATAAACAAAAAAACTTACAGAATTGAGGAATGCGTTCCTGAATCCTGTAAGTAGTTTTTTATTGCTCTATCAATCTTTAGTCTAAATATAGTAAAAAAAATGTTTATGTGCTTTGCTATTGGATGCTTACATAATAACGTATGACTGTGGTTGGATAATAGTTAAGTCAATGGATTTTCTCTGCATGTGCATATTTTTAATAGCTCTGTACTTTTATTTAGTGAGAATGTGAAAAAAGAACTTCGCAATAAAACTGATTACATACGGAAAAAACACCAATGTTAATACAGTGAAAAACTTCTCTTAAATCTCTGGATACTTATAAATTCTATTATAATAGTGTAAAATACTAACACTATAGAAAGTATTAACATAAAAAAAATCATTGAAAAGAAAATGGCATTTCTGTGATGTCCTTGTAATTCATAAGGCAAAATAGAATTGAACAAAGAAACTAGTTTCATATTTAGAAAGATACAAATGATATAACTAAGACTTAATCCAATTATGTAGATAAAAAAAATTTTTAGTAGTAATTCTCTCAATACATATTTAGGTTGGATTCCCAAATATATTTTTGTTTCAACATCTGTTCTATCAATTACCTTGATTAGTAAAATTTTATTTCTAAAGTCAAATAATATATATATGCTAATTATCACTATTAAAAAGGATAAAATATCCCTCCCAAAAGAAATTTGCATAATTAAAAACTGATTTCCATCTAAACTTAGTTGTGCCGACTTTAAATCGCTACTCATTATTTCTTGTTCCATTATTTGAATAAATCTTTGTAAATACAGTTGCAAAAAGACACACTCAAAAAATAGGATGCCAATAATAGTAATCGAAACAACATATCTAAATCCTACTTTACATGCGCTTTTAATACTTCTCCTAACAAGATATAGGTTAGATAAAATAGTTGGACCCACATTGATCATATACCTTCTCTCCTTTAGTTAACTTAATGATTCTAAATTCAGATTCTTTTATAAAGTTAGGATCGTGAGTAGACATAATAATCGTAGAGCCAAGTTTATTCTTTTTTTTCAATAACTCAAATACTATTTTTGCATTTGCCTTATCTAAATTAGCTGTCGGTTCATCAGCAATAATAATTTGAGGATTCGCAACGATTGCTCTGGCAATATTCACACGTTGTCTTTCACCACCAGATAGATTTCTAGGTAAATTTTTTATATATCGATCTATTTTTAAATCTGTTGTAACTTCCTCAACTTTCGACTGTATCAATGAGAATGGGTAGCCTAAATATTCTAATTTATAAGCTATATTTTCAAATACTGTCCACTCTTCAATCAGCCTTGTATCTTGAAAAACTACCCCCATCATTCCCCTTAAATTTTGTAATTCCATATAGTTATATTGACATAATTCTTTATCCTTGATTTTCAAGCTACCCGTATTATACATTCGCCTCCCTTGAATCAACTCAATTAAAGTGGTTTTTCCCGAGCCACTTTCTCCTATCAAAAATACAAATTCTCCATGCTCAATTTGCATATTTATATTTTTTAATACTTTATTGTTTTTATGTTCCACTCCAAGTTTATCCATCAAGATGAAATTATCTTTTTTCATATTCCCCTCTGCCTTGTTTCGAAATATTGACATAGAACCTACCTATAGATATTTTCTCTGAACTACCATTTCACATAAGTAAATTATTAATCCTAGTTATAAACTAAATACCCTATTAAAACAGCTTTTTTCCGTGCATTATGTACCTTTCATTTTGGGATAGAATAGAAATATATAAGTACTTAATATTCCCTAAAAATATTATTTGAGCAAATTTTATGCTTAATATTTTGAATAATATAAAATTTCAAATGATCTATACACTGAGTATAATACATTATATATTTATGTTTTTGTTTTATCCGTCATAATTTGTTGATTTAACATCATAATCGTATATGAAAATTACTTTTTAGTTCCTTCTCTATTGGTGTTTAGATTTCCCTCTATACACTTCTTTGACAACCCCAAACAAAAAAACTTACAGAATTGAGAAGTACATCCCAATCCTATAAGCTGTGTTCTTACTCTCTATTTACTTTTTACTTGTGCCAATTCATCTGATGTCATTTGGCGATACTCTCCTAAAGCTAAATCTTCTGGCAGAAGAAAATTCCCCATACGTAGCCGTTTCAAATAAGTGACTTCTTTTCCAACAGCTTTTACCATCCGTTTCACTTGATGAAATTTCCCTTCGTGTAAGATCAAACGGATACGAGAAGTATTTGTTTCCTCATCGACCGAGTCAATGAACAGTTTTGCAGGCAGTGTTTGTTCATCTCCATCAATGAGTAATCCTTCTGAAAAAGCTGACACATCTTCTTTCGTCATCACGCCAGCAACTTCTGCCAAGTATTCTTTTTCCACGTGTTTTTTGGGAGAGAGCAATTGGTGGGAAAACTGCCCGTCATTGGTCAGGATCAACAATCCTTCTGTATCTTTATCTAACCGACCGACTGGAAATAGATCTTCTCTAAAATCCTCATCAGAAAGTAAGTCGATGACGGTTTGATCATGATTATCTTGAGTTGCTGAAACTACACCCGCCGGTTTATTCAAGATATAATAAAAATCTTTTTGGTAATGTAAGGATTCATCCAGATACATCACCGTATCTTCGGTTTCTTTCACTTGATATTTATCACTTTTAATACATGTTCCATTGACTGTGATCAAGCCTTTTTTGATCAGCCCTTTGACTTCTTTGCGGCTGCCAAGACCGATATCAGCTAAAAATTTATCTAAACGCATGTGATTGTCTCCTTTTTTAGCAATGCCTATCTTATTTGATGCGCAAACGGCGGCGTAAACGAATCATTCCTTGACGGCCTAATAGCTTATCTGCAAGACGGAGCTTCAATGCCAGATACGTATAAACTAAACCACCTACTCCGGCGACTAAAACAATTAATACTAGTGATTGGAACTTACTGTCTTGGTTCAAGAACATTCCAAAAACCATTTTTGTCAGTCCAGCTGCAAAGAGCATCAACAGGGTGAGAATAAAAATCAACAAGGTGCGACGCCATACAAATTTCCGATTGAAGCGAGCCACTTGATGGATTTTCTTTAGTATCAGTGAACAAGAAACAATAAAACCAATCATCGTTGCGAGCAACGGTCCATATACTTCAAAGATACGGATTGCTGGATACTGTAAGACTAGTTTTACGAGAAACCCAACCAGTAAGTATTGGATCGCAGCTTTATTTTCAAACATCCCTTGGAGCATATTCGATACAAGCATATAAAGTCCTAGAAAAAGACCGACAAAACTTGCTTGGATCAACACTTGGCTTCCTAGTTGATCCGGTGTATAAAACAGTGTATTCAAAGGATATGCCAAGAGCATCACGCCACATGTTGCAGGAAACATAATGAAAGAAAACAACTGTAAGTTACTGCTTGTTAATTTTGCTAGTCCACGTCGGTCTTTGATCGTTACCGCTTCCGTGATCAAAGGTAGACCTGTCGCAGCAATCGACGTCGCTAAAGCAATGACGACCATTGTCAACTTGTCAGGATTCGCACTGAAAATCGAAAAAAGATCCAACAATTGGGCATTGGAATACTCGGTGGTATCCGACATGATTTTAATAAATGTAAATTGATCGACTAATTTAAAAATCGTGATCCCTGATCCTACGATGATAAAAGGGATCGCTTCTTTGATCGTATCCAACAATAATTCTTTCGTGGCAATCGTCACTTGATTTTCGCTATACTGCACACGAGCTGCTGTATACGCTTGATGTTTTTTCAAAAAATATAATAAGACTGCCAAGCTGACGATCATCCCAATAAATGCTGCAAAAGTCGATTGGGTGACCGCAGTTACGTAGTCACCTGACAGGACTTTCATGATGATGAATGTAGAAAGCAACAGATAAAATACGCGCGCAATCTGCTCAACGATTTGCGAGAGTGCATAAGGCATCATTTCCTGATTCCCTTGGAAGTATCCTCGAATAACACTCATACAAGGAAAGACTAGTAGCGCTGCACTTAATGAGCGCATGATCGGGATCAATTCTTCACCACCACCAGAGGCACGAGCCAACCAAGGAGAAGCGAAGTACATAAATCCTGCAAAAAACACACCTAAAACAGCCATCATTTGCATTGCTCGTAGAAACAACCGGTGAGATGTCCCGTATTCATTCAATGAATTGTAACGGGCGGTTTGTTTCGCAATGGCAGCTGGGATCCCAGCAGTTGAAATCATTAAGAATAGCGCGTAAATATTGTACCCCATATTGAATAATCCATTGGCAGCCTTTGCATTTTCGCCCATCCAAGCGTACCAAGGAATAATATAGACCGCACCAAGTAATCGAGAGATCATATTACTTGCAGTCATCCAAGCAGAACCTCTAGCCATTTTCTCTTGGACTGTCAAATTTTCTGCTGCTGGTTTTCGTTGATTAGTCATTGATCAGATTCCAACTTTCTTCAAAACATTACTCATATTTTAAGTGTAAATCCACAAAGTAGCAATCTTTTTTGTCAGCTTTTTTAGTTTTTGTGTCGGTTGCAGCTTTTACATAATAACCGTTTTCTTTCGAACACAGGATGACCTTGTTCTCTATCTTCGTTCTTTCGAAATCATCGCTTTTTCATTTTTTTCTAAGTTGCTATTTACAACAGTTGCATATTTTTTTGCATACTCACATTTTCTATTGAAACCTTCGATTTCGTATTTAGTATATAATTTTCTACTATTTTGATCAGAAGTAACTATAGCGTCTCTTGTCTTTCCATCATTCGTTGATTTTATAGGAAAAATTTTGCTTGTAGGTACAGTCTTTTTAGATGAACGATTGCTAGGAATTAATTCTTCTGCAAATTTACGATCTATCTTATTTAACACATGCTCTAACGCTGCTTTCCCTTTAGTCGGTGCTCCTTCTTTAGCTAACGATGCTTGCATCTCCGGATTAGTTTCTACTTCTCGTATTAAATCAGCGAATACAGATGGATTTTTTTCTCCTGCTTGTCGAAGATACTTTGTGATAGCTGGAAGGCTAGAAGGTGATTTTTCTAAAGATTCACGATCCATCTTATTTAACACATAATCTAACGCTACTTTCCCTTTAGTCGGTGCTCCTTCTTTAGCTAACGATGCTTGCATCTCCGGATTAGTTTCTACTTCTCGTATTAAATCAGCGAATACAGATGGATTTTTTTCTCCTGCTTGTCGCAGATACTTTGTGATAGCTGGAAGGCTATAAGGTGATTTTTCTGAAAATTCACGATCCATCTTATTTAACACATAGTCTAACGCTGCTTCCCCTTTAGTCGGACCTCCTTCTTTAGCTAACAAATCTTGCAGTTTAGGATTAGTTTCTACTTCTTGTATTAATTTAATTAATTCATATACATCATATTTTGCAAGTTGTCGCCTATACTTATTGATACGTGGGATGATCGAATTCATAGTGGTTTCTGGATTCATTGTCCTATTCCTTCTTCCATTTTTTATTTAAATAACAAGTTTTAAATTGAAACAAGTTAAATTGTTTTCCTTCCCCTCCTTTTAACGTTTTGTTTTACTGAGACTTTCACGCTACGACCAAACGTTTATCTTCGTTCTTTTGAAACCGGATGATCTACCTTTTTAGTTAATGCGGTGTTTACTGCCTGTGCAACTTCATTCGCCGAACGAATTTTACGTGTGAAGTATATCGGACTTTCTTTCACAGCCCCAATGGATTTTTGGGTCATTTGTGGGCTCTGCAACGAATCGCCTGTAGCCTTTACCTCATTATATTTGTTTGCGTGTTTTGTTCTACTTGTAGTCGAGTCGCTTCGACTGATGCCTTCTTTCGATCGTTGTTCATTGCTGTTTGTAGTGACAGCTTGCTCTTCCTTCATCTTATTTAATGTTATTCTAGCGAAAAATCGACTACCTTGTATCATCGTCCATGTTTTTTTCCACAGTAACCTAATCGCTCTACCGACTTGCTTTATCGGGTTGAAACTTGGTTTACGGTGATGCTGTTTTGTCGTCTCTTGATATGAATCTTTTTTGAGTGAAAAGAGTTTTTCTAGTCCATCTACTTTAGGTTCTTTTAGTTCAATATCATGTGAAATCAAAAATCTACTGATTAGACGCAGTTCATCTCTAGTCAAGTCCTTTATGTTAAATAAATTCTCTCCTATTTCACTTGTTTTTTCATCATTCATTTTCTACTCCTTCTTTCTTTTTATTTAAGACTCACCTTTTCAGGCACTGTCAGACAGTCCTAGTTTATTTCTGTTTCTTTAACGCTTCTTCTACTAAAACTTTCAAGCTTGGACCAAACGTTTTATCCTCGTTCTTTAGCAACCATCGCTTTTTCTTTTTTAGAAAATAAGTTGTTTGCCGTTTTTGCAGCTTCATTCGCCGAACGAAGTTTATGCGGGAAGTAGCTTGGACTATCCCTTACTATCTTAGTGGACTGTTTCTCATTTTTTTGAATCGTTTTTGGCTTCGGTAACGAATGATCTCCAGCTGTTCTAGGTTCTTTCCTCTTTGTTGTCCTGCCTATTTTTTGGATTTTTTCAGCTATGTATGACAAAATTCTTCGTCGTTTTGATGTAGATTGTGGAGAGGTTGTTACACTGTTGTCTGTTTTTTTGGCTCGCTCTACTGAACCTTGGGCTAATTTGCCTCCACCGAACCCTTCCTTCGAGAATTGTTGAACATTATTTAAAGGGATAGTTTTATTAAGCTTTACCTTATTTAAAACTGTTCCATTTAAAAATTGACCACCTAGTAGATTTCTCCACATCCTGGTCATCATTCCCGGTTGTTTCTCACTGACTTGATCCGCTTGTTTGGCTTGTCCCCGAGGTATCAAATGATCTTGTGAACTATAGCTATCGTCTAGACTATAGTAGATTGAATCAGATTCTATACTATACATTGAACTATCCTCTATAGGATGTTTTGAATGTAAAGATTCAACATCTCTGGTACGTTCAGATTGCTCTCGTTTCTCTTTAGATACAGTATTTCTCTTTGCTAACTGCTCATTAAATCCGTTTATTTTTTCAGGATTCATTTTTAGACCTTCTCTCTTTTTATTTCAATCAGTGATTCCTTAGTAAGGTTTCCGTATCTTGCTTGATCTGCTGTTGGAACACTTCTTTGCTATATTGGTTGGATTTTTTGTACACTATTTCCTTTTGGAGTACCCAATTTTTTATTATGGGAATCTGCCCGTTTCTTTCGTAGCCAATCATTTGTTCTTGTCCATTTTTTGTATTCTACCTTCTTTCATTTTTACTTAAATCACCTGTTCCTGAAAATACGAAACAAAAAATATGCTATAATAAACCAAATAAATACAAAGTGAGGGATGATTCAATGAGCTTCTCCTTAGAAGATATCCGCAACTTATTGTTAAAAGAAAATCTGTTAAAAGAATTTGTATCACCACAGGGGTGGCATCTTTATGCTCCAGAAAATAGAGTATTCAAGAAATTAAGTTATGACTCACGTCAGGTCGACGCTGAGACATTATTTTTTTGTAAAGGATTGAATTTCAAAGAAGAGTATTTAACTGCCGCAATTGCTCAAGGACTTAATTACTACGTCGCCGAAGAGCCTTATGAGAACGAAGCATGTGGCATAATCGTGACCGATATTCGCAAAGCAATGGCGATTCTTTCCATGGCTTTTTATGATTATCCACAAAACAAGATGTTAGTCATCGGATTTACTGGGACTAAAGGTAAAACCACCGCTGCATACTTTACCAAAGCCATTTTGGATTATACGACCAACTATAAAACCGCCTTGTTTTCAACAATGAATACCACATTAGACGGTACGTCCTTTTTCAAATCTAATCTGACAACACCGGAATCACTCGACTTGTATCGCATGATGGCTGAAGCAGTTGAAAACGGTATGACACACCTTGTCATGGAGGTTTCTTCCCAAGCCTACAAAACGCAACGTGTTTATGGACTCACTTTAGATGTTGGGATTTTCTTAAATATCTCTCCAGATCATATCAGTCCGATCGAACACCCGACGTTTGATGATTACTTTTATTGCAAACGTCAGTTGATCTTAAATTCAAAAAAAGTGATTTTAAACCGTGAGAGTGATTACTTTGATTTATTAGTGGAGACGGGGCAAGTCCATGGTATTCCTGCCATCACTTACGGACGAGCAGATACAACAGACGTTCAAGTGAAAAGTTTAGAAAATCAAACACAAGCGTTTCAATTGATCACACACGGTTCTGATCTACCTGTTGAAGCGGAGTACGAGATCAAATTAGCTGGTGGCTTCAATCAAGAAAATGCAGCTAGCGCAATCATTGCGGCGACTTTAGTCGGTGCTTCGATCACTGATGCCCAACAAGGCCTAAGAGAAGCTAGGGTACCTGGACGCATGGATCAGTTGACCCATAAGAACGGCGCCCATGTGTATGTTGATTATGCGCATAACTATTTAAGTTTAAAAACATTATTAGCATTTGCTAAGAGTGAACATCCTAATGGCCGAGTGATCGTCGTTCTAGGAAGTCCAGGAAACAAAGCCATTTCCCGCAGAAAAGACTTTGGAGAAGTCTTGTCAGAAACAGCCGATGTCGTTTTCTTGACCGCAGATGATCCTGCTTTTGAAGATCCACAAAAAATTGCAGAGGAAATCCATGAAGCAATCACAAATAAAGAGCTTGCTGTCCATTACGAAATGGACCGTCCCACTGCGATCCAACAAGCACTAGCAGAAAGTCATCCAGAAGACTCTGTTGTGATTGCTGGTAAAGGTGTCGATGCGTATCAAAAAGTTGGTGGCGTCGATGAACCTTATGAAGGTGACTATGACGTGGCAAAACGCTTGATCGAACAATAAAGATTTCTAAAGAAGAACAGAACGCTTTAACTTAGACAGATGATTCTAGCTAAAAAAGGCAACTCCTTATGAGTTGGCTTTTTTAGCTGTTTATTCCAATATCTTTGAAATGAATTTTTATCTTGCCACATCAACTCATAGATAATCTTCTAAAAATCTTAGGCAATATCCAATATACGCTTTATCTTTCCGATTCAGTTGAAGCTCGCTGTATCTTTATTCGAGATGACTCTCGTTTCTTCTGCTCATTTAATTCATCTGCTCGTTTAGCAAGTCCTATCGTCATTTTACGAAGTACTTGAGTGCCATTTGTACACATTTTCTTTTGTTCCGACGTGTGTATGCCCGCTAGAAAAGAAGATACCTCCATTCCTTTAGACACTTTATTTTCCCTATTTTCGATATAAACTTGCCAATCTTTGACAAATTCGCCTTCATGCCAAGGTGGTGGTATAATCCGACTTTTTGACATAAAAGTCACCTGATCTTTTATGATCGGCCATGATCGATAAGCATAGCGCAACATTTTACGAAGTTGCCCCATAGGATACATCCTAAGATAACGTCTATTTGCTATATCTTTCATCTGTATACCATCTAAGGTGATATAAGCTTTTATAGTGGGATAGCATTTTAGCATGTCTATCCCGATTTTCCCTCCGTTTTCATCTAATTCTTTGAGGAATATTCTATCTCCATGCTTGTCTATGTAGTATAGCTCTATTCCTTCTGTCCCAATTTTATTCCCACTTTTGTCCCGTTGTATACCCTCTATTTCTATGTTGCCAGCTTGAATTGCACCGGAAAAACTATTTGTCCATTGATTCTTAGGGTTTTCTTTAGATGCAGCCATGAACTCTTTCCACAACGGTAAGTTGTCTGATTTTACATAGTCATTTATGCCACCATCAGCAAATTGTTGCCATTGTTCCCTCGTTACCAGTTCATCCTTTCTGACTTTATCATAAATGATTCTTTTCACTTCATCATTATAAGTATCAACCATATAGGCTCGATGATCCTTTTCTTTTAATTCTCCTTCAAATCCATGTTTCCCTTCATTCAACTCCTTAAATAGTTGTTCACATGAACCATCCAAACCAATCAATAATACTTTATCTCCATCTAATGGCATGACCATTCCTCCTCTTTTAAATTAGCGATCTCGTTGCCACTCAGCACTGACTTTTTTGATTGAAAAAATATTCGAATTGATATTTCTCTCTTTCTTATGTATCTAAAAAAATAGTATTTCCAAAACTATATCGTTAAGGCTCGTTGCCTATGCACAGGTGGTTTCTTTTGCTCTTGGATATTGTTTTGTTTTCCTATTGCTTCTATAAGCAAGGATTGCAAGTTTTTGTGTTCTCGTGCCTTCTCGTTTGCAAGAGATGTGCTTGATTGGATATTTTCCATCGACTTGCACTCTTGCTTGTTGAGATTCCATGTGAAACGCCGCTTTCGTATGTCACTATATTTCTGCCAAGCCTTGACATACTTTCCTCTGATCCAAGGTGCTTTCACGATTTTTTTATTTTCAAAAAAAACGACTTTTTCTTTTAACTCATCCCAGTGCCGAAAAATATAACGCAGTTCTTTACAGGTATAATCACTTTCGTATTGTCCATAACAATTTTTTTTAGAGATATTGTGCATATTCAGTTTGTCCAGTACAAAATATATCCTGACATTAGGACAGTGGATGGCTATATCGAGACCGTTTTTACAGCCTCTTTCGATATGCTTATTAAAATTTTTTTCATCTTTATACTTGTTACGATAGTAGAGTGCCCCCTTTTCCGTGAATAATCTTCTTTCAGTTACTACTTTTTTAAATATATTCAACAAGCGATTTTTAGGGTTCCATTGCATACACAGCCAGTATCTTTTCCAATGCGGTAGATGTTTATACTCTTCTGCTAATAAGTTTGGCCATTCTTTCTCAAGTTCTTGTAATTCTTCTACGGTCTCTAACTTTTTTTCTAACAATTTACTAACGATCAATTCATGTAGCCCTTTATTGTAGCAATCAATGACATATGCTGATGAGTTTGGTCCTGTCAGACTAGGAAATCTTTTCAGTTTCACTTTTCTCGAGATTACATCTTGGTAAAATAGATTTCGTTGATCATCCATCCCAAATAATAAAATGTACACTTTATCTGTATCCATTCCGCTATCCCACTTTCTTACACTTAATCATGAACTCATAATATTCAGAAAAACAAACTAATTTTTTCATTTTGCGGAAATAGTAACAAAGGCAAGTTGTCAGAAAAATCCTCCCAGTCTTGTAATGTTTGTAGTTTATTTTCCTGCACATACTTGATGATCAGCTTCTCTATTCCATTATTATATGCGTCAAACATTTGTACTTGATAGTCTTTACCCGATTGGAATCGTTCCAATTCATTTGACACAAATAGTCGTTGGTACTTACTTTCATTCCCCAAAAATATAATTTTTATTTCATTTGTTATCATTCGTTTCTCTCCTCTGCCCCAAGTGAAGGCTTTTATTCTACAAATAGCCTTCTATCGCCAAATCTTCCGCAACAGTAAGTTATAGACACGCCCACTAAATACATCACAAGGTGAACGCTCGCTGTCTACCGATAGATTTTGCCATTTTTTTTTGAATTTTCCCCTTTTCATTTACTTCTAAAATCACCGCTTTGAAAGATTTTAATTCATTTTTCTTCTCTTCTGGGAAAATATCATGTGTGAGATCGTCCACTGACTTAGAGGTCTTTTTCATCAACTTTTCCTTGTGACGCTCATGATACCTTTCCCATTGGCGAATATGATTTCCTTCGATCCAAGGTGCTTTTACAATTTTTTGATTTAAAAAAAATACGACTTTCTCCTTTAATTGATACCAATGTCGAAAAATATAGCGTAATTCTTTACAGGTATACTCACTTTTGTATTTTTTGTTACGATTTTTTTGCATGACTTCTTTCATTTTTATGCCATCTAACACGAAATAAATGAGAATATTGGGATAGTGGATGGCCATATCAATGCCATTTTTACAGCCTCTAGTAATATGCTTGTTACAACTTATGATCTCGCCTTCCTCATTTTGAAAATATAATACGATGTCTTCTAGTCGAAGATTCTCATGAAAGATCGGATAATTGAACGTTGCCCACAAGCTGTTCTTAGGATTCCAGTTCATACACTGCACGTATTGTTTCCAAAGCGGATTCTCTTTCCAAAATCGGAACAACATCAAAGGTAATCGCTCTATAAATTGATGCCACTGCCCAAAAGTGCGTAACCTCCCTGATCTTTTTCGTTCAACCATCACCATATGTAGCCTGTTATTGTAATAATCAATGATATGTGCATGTTCTGATTCACCAGATAAGGTTGGATAGCCTTGTAGATCAACTTTATTATTTTTTACATCAGCAAAAAAAGCTTCGCGTTCCTTATATAAGCCATAAAGCAAGATATCTTTTTCTGAATCCATTTATCTATCCCTCCATGAACTTGCTTTGACACAGCTTCCTCTACTTGAACTTGTTCGCAGTTTTTCCATTTACTGATTTGGACATTCAACGCCCTCTTCCATAGATAGGCGCTGGATGTCTAAATCCGTTCAAGCTTTTTCAAATCAAAGTTGGTCTTCCTCCATGATTGCGACCACTCGTGTCCAACCAGCACTCGCTTTTTTGATTTTCGTTGGGAAGCAGCTTAACTTGAAACCAGTCGGTGGCAGTTGATCTAAGTTCGTCAATTTTTCGATATGACAGTATTTCTTTTCGATCCCAGCAAAATGGCCTTCCCAAATAATCGAGGAGTCTCGAGTCTCTTTAAATTCTTCCGCGATAAAAGGCAACGGTCGATCCCACGACCAAGCGTCGGTACCAACTACATGTATGCCTTGCTCAATTAACCACAGCGTTGCCTCTCGTCCGACACCGCACCCACTGATCAAATAATTGGGCGTGCCCCAAAACGGCGCAGCGCCTGTCTGGATCAGCACGATATCTTTTTCTTTGAGCGTATAGTTGATGTGTTTCAAGGCATGTTGAAAGTCAGGGATCGTTAACTGATAACCATTTGGTTTATCTGAAAAATCAAGCATGACACCATTTCCATAACACCAATCAAGGGGAACCTCCTCAATGGTCCAAGCTGGCTGTCCATTATCCATCGTGGGATGATAATGATAAGGTGCATCCATATGAGTCCCTGTATGCGTAGTGAGCTGGACACTTTCCATCGCCCAAGCTAAGCCATTAGGCAAGTCTTCCTTTTTTGCCGTTTCAAAAAAGCGCAACATATCAGGTACACTTTTTTCGTGGTCTAAATAGTTGATCACCGGAATCATTTCTTGCGGATCACTTGGCACTTCATTTTCAATCGTGATACTTAAATCAATCAATTTCATTTATCTGTCCTTCCTTTCCTAACTCTATTCCATACTTGTGTCTAGTATACGTATGATTTATCTTTTATTTTGTCCTTTTTTTTCTGTTATTTAACATAAATATCTATCTTTATTTATCCAAGATATTAAGTTTCTAACAACAATTCCTAGTAAAAAAAGCATCCGATCCTTTTGTACATAAAGGATCGGACTGCTAACATCAACTACTAGCTATTATTTACTAAAAAACTTTTTCTGAGAAGGAGATGTCTTATTTTTGCCTGCTGCTATTTCAATTGCTCTTTCAACTCATTTTGTACGCGTACTAATTCTTCTTCTGGGATCATTTGGTAAGAGATCCCTTGTTCTCCTGTGACACCATCTCCTGTAAATCCTACACCCATCAATTGATCAGAATTCACATGGGTCAATGCGGTTCGATAATGTTTAAACAGCATTTGGCTTGTTTCCCATGAAATATTCGTCTGTATATTTTCTCCAATGACTTCAAGCATGCCTTTATAGTTCACTAATGTGCCCACTGCTCTTGCTTGGTCCAAAAAGCCAGTTAAAACTTGACGTTGTCTTTTTTGCCTGCCATAATCGCCTTCAGGGTCCTCATAACGCATACGAGCATACTTGCGTGCACTTTCTCCATCTAACTGTAACTTTCCAATTGGAAAATCCACTCCTTCATAATGAAAAGTGAATGCGTTATTCACTTCAACGCCTCCAACAAGATCCACTAATTCTTTCATTCCTTTTAAATCGATTTGTGCATAATAGTCGATTGGGATATCTAATAGATTTTCTACTGTTGACAGGGTGCTGGAAACTCCGCCATAGGCATATGCATGATTGATTTTGTCATTGATATCTTGGTCAATGATCGCGGTATAGGTATCTCTTGGAAGACTAACTAATGTTGTTATTGCTTTTTTAGGATTGACTGTGGCAACGATCAGCGTGTCGGTTCTCCCGCGTTCCTCTCTTTCCAGAACACCTCCATCTGTTCCAAGTAATAAAATCGAAAACGGATCTCCTGAAAGGTAATCCAATTCCGTCTCTGCTCGCTCGATTGCTTCATAAGAGCCATTTACGGTTGCTCGGATATCAATATAGATTTTCCCAATATACCCTACGATTCCCAAAGTCACAAGTACGAGCACGAGCAATATTGAAAGAAATGCTTTTTTTCTGCTAAACATCTCGATTCCTCCGGTTTATTTTAAGCCTATTGGATTTTCTTATCCTATTTTTCACTGAGATAGATCAGCCCTTTAGGTGCTTTTTGATTCGTTGCAATACCTGTCAGTAAACGATAGTACACATTTTTATCTTTTAGGATCATTTCCACTACCTCTTCTTCTGCCAACCCCGTTTCTTCAAAAAAACCATGCTGTAAAAAATCTAAAAACATTTGCAATTGCGCATCGATTTCTAATAATTCAGCAAATTGTTCCAAAATATTATCGTAAGGTGTACGACAAATAACTACGAATTTTTGATGTAATTCGATACAAACCTGTTGAATGATGGGAAAGTCCTGCAAGTGACAAAGTTCTTCATAATTTTTTAAATAGGTAGCAGGTGTCACCTGTACTTTTTTGATCATGATTTCTCCCTTTCTTCTAGAAATTTATTTTGTTCATCCACGTGAATCAACCCTAGCATCTGATCAAGGACATCAATCTTTGCCAATCTGTTTCATTTGGGATTTTATTGAACAGCAAACAAGTACCCGCACTCGAAAAATTAGATAGATGCTCTGCATAATTGGTCACAATGATATCGAATTGATTTGCTTTGAAGTAACCATGACTGATATCTAATGCGTTAGGAAAATAAAGCTTTTGATAGCTACCTAAGTTCTTCCGTGCTGTGACTTGGATTCGTTGTGAAATAAATTGATTGCCTTCTAATAAAAAAGCGATCTTTTTAGGTTTTCCCCAGTATAATTCTTTTAAGCAATCCATCAAGATAGTAAAAACTGCGCTTACATCTACGATTGTTTCTAGCGTCAGATAAGGCACTAATTCCAACTGTTTTCTCAGAAAACAGATGTTTTTTTCTACTTCCTCCGGGAACTCTTTATTAACAAATGCGATCAAATCAGGGATCACTGTATTTAAAACTGGCGAAATTTGATGTTTTAACATCACGTTAGAAAAGAAAGACTGAATAAAAATAGTACTACTTTCAATTGCCCCTTTAGGTGGATCAATTTCTCCTAAATACTGTTTGGTAAGATGTAAAACTTGCGGTTCTTTTCCTAGTTTATTGCAAAAGCTTCTTTCTAGATCAATATCAAAAACGGTTCGTTTACTGATCGCCAGTGCATAAAAATAGATGATTTCTTTTTCGCAGATCGGCATTTGTAAATGATTCGATAACATCGTTTTTAATTTTTTTAGTTCTGTATAATACTCTTTACGAAACAGCTTCACCAAATTCAGGTCGATTTTTACGTAATGGCCATGCGAAGTTCGTTCCAAAATAATGTAAATCATATAGCAGATCTCTTCAAAAGCAATATTCGAAAAATCACGACTGAATTGCTCTCCCTTTAAATCCAAACCAATCTCTTGAATGATTAACGGAGGAAAGACTGTATGTGGGGTAATATCGGATTCATAATAAAAGTTAAAATAAAAATGTCGAATATTTACTTCTTCGCCAATCAAATCTACCTGACTTTTATTGATACTCAAATCATACCGAGAAAGAATGGGTTCGATTTTTCTTAAATAGCGCATCAATGTTGCTGGGGAAAGAAAAAAAATATCCGCCCATTCATTGATTGATAGGATCTCTCCTAAAAAGATACTTTCTAAAATTTTGAAGAGTGGTTCATTACTGATCAATGCTTTTTTTTTTTCAAAGTATTTCTCTATATCAAGTATTTTCAGTTTGTAGCCAATATTTGAAGTTTTCATTTCAATCGAGTCACAGAAATACTCCTTGATATTTTGCAAATCTTCAATAATTGTACGGCTAGAACTTTTGATTACTTTCGACAACTCCCGTATTGGTGTATATGCAACATGCTCCATATATTCTAAAAGATGCAACCATCTCAGTGTCGTTTTATTCGTAACAAAAGATGATTGGATTTGTCTCATAACTTCACCTTCTTCTAATTGAAATAACTTTTAAGTTGATCCACGATCCGGCTACTGGCTTGACCATCTCCATAAGGATTTTTGGCTTGTGCCATAGCCTCATAAGTTTTTTTATCTGTTAATAAGTGCGTGATCTTTGTGTATACTTGTTCTTCTTCCGTTCCAACTAATAGTAATGTACCTGCTGACACGCCTTCTGGTCGCTCCGTCGTTTCTCGAGCAATCAACACAGGTACGCCTAATGAAGGAGCCTCTTCTTGTATCCCTCCTGAATCGGTCAAGATCAAATAGCTTTTTGAAAGAAGTTGATAAAATTCTGGTGTATCTAATGGTTCGATGAGTTGGATATTCGCTTGCCTCTCTAAATATTGATTGGCTATTTCCCGTACTTTTGGATTTTTATGTACAGGAAAGACTACATTCAGTGTCGGGTGATCGATCGCAATTCGTTTTAATGCGCGAAATACATTTTCCATCGGTAAGCCAATATTCTCTCGCCGATGCATGGTCACCAGCAAGATCTTCTTTTCATCTTCCACAAACTTCAATGATTTTGGTTTTCTTTGATCTAAGGTATGGTACAACGCATCGATCGACGTGTTGCCAGTAACCGATATACGCTCTTGCGGATGATTCTCTTTGCAAAGATTTTCTTTGCTCTGTTCGGTCGGAGCGAATAAAAAATCAGATAACTGATCGATCAATCGGCGATTCATTTCTTCTGGAAATGGATCTTGTTTGTCGCCAGTTCGTAACCCGGCTTCCACATGTCCAATCAAAATCTGTTGATAAAACGCAGCGAGCGCAGCAGCTAAAGCAGTAGTTGTGTCGCCATGTACTAATACGAGATCTGGACGCTCTGCTTGAAAAACAGCTTCTAGCCCTTCCAAGATTCGACTCGTCATACTAAACAATGTCTGATTTTCACGCATGATCGCTAAATTGTAATCAGATACTAGTTGAAAAGAAGCCATCGTTTGATCAAGCATTTCGCGATGTTGCCCTGTCACTACGATCTTGGAAAGAAAGCGGGGGTCTTTCTCCAATGCTTTGATGATAGGTGCCATTTTGATTGCCTCTGGACGAGTACCAAAGATTGATAATACCTTTATTTTTTCCATAATGCTCCTTTTTATGTGTGTTTTTTAAAGTAAAGAATAGTGCTTTTCATAAATGTTGCGCCATTGCACCAAATATGGTTGCAGTGCATAGTCTTTGACAATCACGGATCTCGCCTCCTGGCTCAACTGTAAACGCTGTTCCTTATCTTGTAATAATTTTCGTAATCCTGCGAGCATTGCTTGTGTATCTCCCGCATCCACCAAATATCCATTTTTATCCTGTTCGATCAACTCAGGGATCCCACCAACTTTTGTTGTGACATTTGGTATTCCTGCTGCCATGGTTTCTAAAATCGCCATCGGTAACCCCTCATGATAAGAAGGAAGAAAATGCAACACTGTTTGTTGGAACAAGACTGGTAACTCCTCTTTTGAGACCCAACCATTCAGAAAAACATTCTGGATGTTCTCTCTTTTGATCTGTTGGGCAATTTGTTCATTTTCTTCATCTCCATATAACATGAAGCGAATATCTGGAAATTCTACTGCTACTTTTTTTGCAACTTCCAAAAGATCAAAGCTGCCCTTTCTTTTACCAATTCGACCAAGTGTAAGAATCCAAGTTGCTTGCGGATCATAGAGATTTCGAGAAGGTAATTCTACTGCATTTGGCAGAATAGAAATAGGTGTATCCGTTACTGTTTGATAATAATCAGCCCAACTGTTACTTAATACCACCAAGTGATCTACACGCTTCAAAATAAACCGTATCCAACGCTTCATCACAGGATGGCTCTGCTGATAAAAACGATCGAATTGTGAAGCGTGCATATGGAATATCGTTCGACAGTTTCTTGGAGCCAGTAATAATAAAAGACTCTTTCGATAAAAACTACCCTTTTGTGCCACGTGAAAATGGAGGATGCGACACTTTTCTTTTTTTATATGAGAACGAAAAGTCAAAAATGCTTTACACTGGGTAAGAAATTTTCTTTTCTCTGCCCATGTTCGATGAAAAAAAAAGTGCAAATCTTCTGGTGCTTTTGCTTTTTTAAAATTCTGGATAACCGTTGCGATCCCTCCTTGAGCATTTGGATCAGGCCCAATGATCATAATATTCATACTTTTCGGATGCTCCTTTCTTGAAAAAATAGTTTCATCAGTTTCAGCTCATTCTGATAGAGAATGAGCATGAGTAATAGCAAGAGCAACACCATTCCCTTTTCTAGCCAGAAGTTCTGATTTACTGCGGTAAAAAGAGCAAACCAGTAAAGTAACAGCGACAAACTGACTTGTCGTTTTACTGAAAAACCTTGCCAATGTTTCATCGAAAAATAAGTACGGGAAAAAAAGAAAACCAAGTAACCTAGCCCTGTTGCAGCAGCTGCCCCTGTCGCACCAAATAGAGGCACGAAAAACAAATGTGTCAAACCTGCAGCTAGTACAGCAAATAGAGAAGCTGCAATATTCAAATGACTTTTTTTAGAAAAGACGATTCCTAAGTTAGTGGTTTCACTGATCGTCATCATCAATGGATAAAAGGAGAGTAGCGGAACCAAATGCTGCGCTTCGCTATACTCACTGGACAATAATAAAACGATACTTTCCTTAAAGAGAACCATTATCAAAAAACAAAACGATAATAGAAACATCATCAAGTGACTGACACGTTCATAGTGGACTAGCGGTTTATTCTTTTTGTACCACTCGTAAGCAGTTGGGATCCAAAAATTTGCAAAGCTTACTTGCAAGATCATCAAGGCACTTGCTACTTTAAAGGCAGCGGTGTAGATACCTAACGAAGTGAAATCCGCAAAATGGCGTAACATGACTTTGTCAATGATCGTTAATAAACTATAAAGAAATGTTCCTACAACTGTTGGAAAACCAAAGCGACATAGATTGTTGATCAACGATTTGTCGAGGGTGAGGTTGAGTGGATAAAAAAGCATACCATTCCCAATGATCAGGACACAGTCCCCAATGATCTGCCCTACTAACATCCCGTAGACAACTGTAATAAAAGTAGGTCTACCCACGTAAAGAAAGAGCAAGGTAAACAACAAAATGATGAGCTTGACTAAAATACTATAGACCGAAAATATGATTGCTTTGTTTTGCATACGAATATTCAACAAAATAAAACGCTCAAAAATCAATAATATTGCTGATATAGCTAGTAAGTAAATCGCCTTTGTATAAGAGGGATCTTCAAATAAAAACATCGAAAAATGATTTGCATAAAGTACTAAGTTCATGGCCAAAATAATAGAGCCAATCAATGGGATCATCATTGATTGTTGCAAAAGTGACTTCTTATTTTCTTGGTCATGGTATTCACGTGTAAAAGCTTGATCAAAACCTAGATAAATCACGTAGATCAAAAAAGTCTGTGCGAGAAAAAACATACTAGTTTTACCGTATTCCTCTGGACTTAAAAAGGTCGTCGTCACTGGTAAAAGCACCAGATTCAAGACTGCTGAACCTAATGAGCCGATGGAGAAAAAACCTAGTCTTATCAGTATTTTTTTCAATAACTATCTCACTCTTTCTCTGTTAAAATAATCCCTCCACAAATCAGTCCTAAAAAAGTAGAAGATAATGCAGAATACAACACGTGCCCCGCAAAAAAGCTATAAAAAAAGACAACGATCAACCCCAAGCTATACACCGAACGCTTGGTAGATTGAAATGCCAAGTAGAGAAAATAAGCGCTCATGAGTATCAATAAACTGGTCCCTAAAAAACCTTGTCCAAAAAGCGTATCGAAGAAATCCATTTCAATTAAACCTAGGCGACCAAAGTTCGCTAAGCGATATTCGAATCCTTGTCCAAAGATCATCGTAAAATGTCGCCATTCATCATTCAAAAAAGCAGACATACCCCCAATCAAAAAATCACTCCGTGAACTTGAAATCAAACGGATCAAATCACCATCGAATAAATGATAAAAATAGACTAGACGTACATACGTCCCTTCAACTGCTTCGATCATCAAAGGAAAACCTTGTACGACCAACCAAAAGATCGAAAAAAAGCTAAGTAACCAGATAAATAGCTGTTGCATCAATGCTTGTCGCTCAATCCCTTTGATCAACCGCCACAACAGATAAAGCAACGTAGTTAGGCCATAAAAAATCCCCGTCTTGGTCCCGACAAGTACTAAACAAACGAAATTCCCAACAAATAGGCTACCTAGAAAAAGAGAACGCCTATGATTTTGTTCTTTTATTGATTCGATCAACGCTTGAACAGTAAAAGTAATCGACACAATAAATGCAAAACTCGTATCATTATTCGCAAAGAAATATCCTTTATATCCAGCATCAGAGTTGTCATACGTTTGATAGCCTAGCCCTAAAAAGTAAGGAATCAGTAATCCTAGTGTAAACAGGACGCTGATAATAATGAATAATTGATCGTAATGAACTTTGGAAATCAGTTCCTTACGTTGATATACAAAATAAGGAATCAATACCCATAAAAGGTATTTGATATATACAGATAAATCCGCAATCAACCATGACCAGGAATACTGCAAGAAAGCAGACTGTAGTAAGAAAAGCGCAAGTGTGGTCGCGATGAAGCCATAGGTCAAATACGTATAATAGCTACGTGTAATACGACCAAAAACGATCATTCCAATCAGAAACAAAAAAAAGAGTAGGCGATAAACGACACCGATCGGAAAGCGAACGCCGATGCTTAGGAACAAGCCATTCAACACATCGATGACTGGAAAGATAGCTACGATACCCATAAAAAAAGTGATCGTTCTCTGTTTATTTGTATTCATACGTTCTTTCGCTTCTCTCGCCAAACTGATTTTAAAAAGCGGATGTTCCCTCTGATGTAACGATCAAACATCCTTACTGGTTCTTGGATAAATCGGTAAAACCACTCTAGTCCAGACTCTTGCATCCATCTTGGTGCGCGTTTTGTCTTACCTGCTACAATATCGAAGCTTCCGCCAACGCCCATTGAAAAGGGGACTTGTAGTACCTCTTTGAACGTTTCAATCCATATTTCCTTTTGAGGACTTGAAAAAGCAATGAATAGCAGATCTGGTTTTGCTTCCGCGATTTCTCTGGCAATCTGATGGGATTCTTCATTTGAAAAATAACCATGATGATAACCTGCAATGGCAAGATCAGGATATTTTTTCTGATCATGAGCAACAACGGATGCAACAACTTCTTCCGTTGCCCCCAGATAGTATGGTCGCCAGCCTTTTTCAGCAGCTAACTTCACCAACTCACGAAAAAGATCGATTCCGGTCACTCTTTCAGGTACATCATAGCCCAAATAACGGGCTGCCCACACAATCGATTGCCCATCCGCCGTGATCAGTGTTGCTTGATTCACAATACGTCGTAGCGTAGGATCTTCTTTCATCAAATTTATTTTACCTGCGTTTATTGAAACGTGTTGTGCATGGATTCCTTGTTCGATCATTTGCTCGATTGCAGTGATGGTCTCAACTAAAGTAAGCGGATCTAACTTGCTTCCAAGAATCTCGATTCGTCGCTGCCTATTCATTAAAAAGCTCCTTTAGGAAGCAACACTGTTCCAATCGTCTTCATAAAAATTTTAAAATCCAGCCAAGGAGTAAGATTATCGATATAATACAGATCCAATGTGACCATTTCACGGAAGCTTAATTCATTACGGCCACTTACTTGCCATAGTCCTGTGCATCCAGGCGTAATAGTGAGTCTTTTTTTATCCGTAGCAGAATACTCCGCCACTTCTCTTTCCAATGGAGGACGAGGCCCGATCAACGCCATTTCTCCTCTTAAAACATTTACTAACTGTGGAAATTCATCCAAGCTCGACTTACGAAGAAAACGCCCGATCTTTGTGATACGTGGGTCATTTTTTAGTTTGAACATCGGACCTTCGATTTCATTTTTATCTAAAAAATCATTCAGCTGCTTATCCGCTCCGGGATACATCGTTCGGAATTTATACATTAAAAAGGTTTGTTCATTTTTGCCTACGCGCACTTGTTTGAAGAGGATCGGTGCTTGCCAGTCACAACATTTTATACTGATACAAATAAGGAACAACAATGGGCTAAGCAACACTAGAAGAAACAAGCTTATCAAAAATTCGATCATACCTTTCCAATAGATATAGCGATTTACTGTAACATGTAATTTTTCATTGTCAATCGTTGGTCTATCCATTTTTCCTTCTCCTTAGTAATAATAATTCTTTGCGTTATCTGTGCCATTCAATACAACCCCCAGTATCTTGGCATCCACCATCCTTAACTTTTTCACTGAATTTTTTGCAGCCTGCTTGTTTGTCTTATCTGCATGAACAACGACGATCACACCATCTACTTTCTTAGAAAGAATCAACGCGTCGGAAACGATATTGATTGGTGGTGTATCGATGATCACTACTTCGTACTCTTGTTTGAGATGATCTAGAGTAGCAGTCAACTTGGAGGATGAGAGCAAATCATTCGGATTAGGTATAATAGGACCGCTTGTAATGATTGAAAATTCAAAATTTTCCAAATTTACTTGTTGGATACAGCTATCAAGGGATACATCTCTGCGGATATAATTCGACAGTCCCACGTGCGCATCTTTCGAAAAATGTTTATGCTGTGTGGGCTTTCGCAGATCCGCATCGATCAACAAAGTACGATTGCCTTTTTGCGCATAGGCTACTGCTAAATTAGCGGACACAGTGGATTTTCCTGTACCACTTTCACCCGAAGTCACTAAAATCGTTCTCACTTCATGCTGGGTACGTAAATAATCGATATTTTCTCTAATCAATTTGTACTGCTCTCTGGCAATCGAATAAATTTCTTTCATACTTCGCATCACACACGCGCCCTCCGTCTCGTATTTCTTGGGGAATCCGGCTTAAACGTGGGAACTCGTTTTTCTTTACTCACTTCGCCAAGGATTGGTAGATTCAAGACTTCTTCAATTTCTGTCGACGAAGCGAAACTTCTTTCAAATGCAAGCAAGATAAAAACAAAAGTCAATGCCAGTAACAAGCTTAGAAAAATGGTCAAAACAAACAGAAGCAAACGATGTGGACGAGCTGGTCTTTCGTTTGGTAAAACCTCGTCTTCTGCTAAAATCGTCACATTATCGATATTCATAATACTTGGAATCTCCTCACTAAAAATCTTCGCCGTCGTATTTGCTATCCTTGCAGCGACTTTCGGACTTTTATGAAAAGCATTGATTTCAATAATTTGTGAGTTTGTTGCATTGGAGACACTCAAACGTTCGCTTAATTCTAAAATGCTATAGTCCTCGTTCAACGCTTTACTTACCCCATTTAAAATTCTGGGACTCATGATGATCGCACTGTACGTATTGACAAGTTGCAGATCTGCTTGGATCATCTGTGTTTCTAACCGTTGTCCAGATGAATGATCCGATTGGCTGATCAACAACTGTGCGCTTTTTTGATAGATTGGCTCAGCAAACAAGTGGAGATAGACAAACATGCTTAGTAAGGGAAGACTAATGATCATAAAGATCCAGCCTTTTTTTTGCTGAATGACTTGCTTTAGTTTCTTGATATTTATCTCTTTTCTCATCATTTTTCCCTTTCAATATCATAAAATTTGACGAAACAAATTACTTTTCTACTGATAGATTTCCAAGAGAATAGGCCTTTTCGAAACTCGCTTTATTCGTCAAAATATTTTTTGTATCAAAAACAACCTTTTGCTTCATTTTCTTTATACTTGCTTCCGGAATTTCTTTGAGCACATCATGGTCACAGAGAATCACTGCTAGATCACTGCCTGAAAGAGCTTCCTCTAACTGAGAGACGTCCGCTGTTGGAACATATGGATCGAACGTCACTACTTGATAATTGGGAGACTGTTTTAATCTTGCAACAATCTCGATTGCCGGACTTTCTCTTGCGTCATCAATGTTTCCTTTATAAGCAAGACCTAAGATAGCGATTTTAGAGCCTTGATACTGAAGAAGGATTTCTTCTATTTTTTTAATAATAAACCTAGGCATATTGGTGTTGATCTGGCGTCCTAACTGGATCATTTTTGCTTCTTCTGGTGCCGAGGCAACAACAAAATAAGGATCAACAGCCAAACAATGTCCTCCGACACCCGGTCCCGGTTGATGGATGTTCACGCGTGGGTGTTGATTGGCTAATTCAATGACTTGTAGAGCATCAATATTTAAGCGATCCCCTATTTGTACTAATTCATTGGCTAAAGCAATATTCAAATCACGGTACGTATTTTCCATCAGTTTTGACAACTCCGCGATTCCCGTGGAAGTTGCTAACATCTCTCCTTGTACAAATGTCTGATAGACTTTCTTTCCTTGTTCGATACATGCGGCAGTCATTCCGCCAATGATCCGATTATTCCTAATCAATTCTTCAAAAATCCTGCCTGGTAGTACACGTTCAGGACAATGAAGCAAGTAAAGATCTTGCCCAATAACATACCCCTCCGCTTCAAAAAATGGAGCGACTACATCTTCCATCGTGCGTGGTTGGATCGTTGATTCGACGATGACTGTATTGCCTTTTTCTACATAGGGTAAAATCGCGTGCATTGCGGCTTTCACATAAGTCAGATCACAGCTACCGTGCTCATCCGCTTTATTTGGTGTAGGAACGGCAATAATAAAGACATCCGCTTTTTCTGGTACTGATTGTGCCTTGAATTTCTGCTGTTCTAATGCCTTTCCTAGATAAGTCTCAATCTCTGGTTCTTCAATAGGTGCTTGCCCTAGTTGTAAGGATCGGATCACTGCTTCAGAAATATCTACTCCAATAACCTCTACCCCATGGTAAGCAAAGGTGATGGCTGTAGGGAGGCCAATATAGCCTAAACCAATAACGTTTATCTTCATTTGCTGTTAACTTCCCATTCTGCTAGTTGTTCCTCACCGGTATGATAGATCAGCTTTCTTGCCTCTTGTCCTTCTTCTAGTTCAAACGAAACATTGCCAGTGAGGGTTTCACCAACCGTAATCTCGTCGCCAAACATTGCCATTGTATGATCCAACTCGATCTGGTCGCCTGTATCTGTTTCTAAAAGAAAATCGATCGAACCTAATCCTGTAGGGACCGAACCCATATTTTCGCCAGTGATCGTAAAGGTGTGCAAAACACGTTCGCCATCTTCTGTTTTTTTCTGGTTGATTTCTTGCTTATCGATACTGATTTTCAACCCACCAATAATTGATTGAGGTTGTTGCGCTAATTGTTCCGCTGATTCACTAGTCGCTGTAGCATCTGTCTTCGTATTCCCTTCATTCGAACAGCCTGCAACAAACAATAGCATCATGAATAAACTAAGTAGCTTGACTTTCATTTCATCTCTCTCTTTCTATACATAAAGGGACCCTTGCATGGATCGAAACACAAGGTCCCCTTCATTCTTTCAAGAATCGAATATTATTCTGTGATCGTTACATTTGCTTCCGTAATGATTTCTGTACTTTGATTTCGGAAACGATGGACCCCGTAAATCGTCATTTTGCTTTCTTTGGTGATACTGTTTGCCTGAGTCGCATTCAAGTAAGCAGTAAATTTACCATCAGCAAATGCACTGACCCAAAGAGTTAGGCCATCGATATCCAGACGCCCAAAATTGATGTCTTCCCCTGTATAAGTTCCTGTTACGACACGACTTCCCAATCTGTAGTCATCAGGAGTGATGGTCCCAGTAAATTCTCGATTGATCGCCACCACACTACGGTCTAATTCAGATTCAACTGGACGGCCATTGATGATTGTCCGTTGATAACCAACCAACTCTACTTTTTCAGCATCACGTATCATATGGCGAACCGTTTGATTAACAAAGTACGTGAAGGTGTTTGTAGATGTATTGAAGGTACCTCCCCATGAAACGGACTGTCCGTCGATAATCAAATTAGCCAGATTGATATCCCCAGTAAATGACCCAGTAATTAGATTTTCTGTTACTTTGAAAGGTTCTGGTGAAATCGTTCCTTCTCCTCTGACCACCTCGACTGGTTGACGCACAAGACGATGATCGATCGTTTGTCCATTTGCCGTCTCTCTGTGGAACGTTTGGATCTCCACTGTTGACGCGTCTCTAACTTGCTCTCTAAAGCGAGTGTGAACAAAAAATTCGAACGTGCCAGTATCTTTGTTGAACGTTCCTCCCCAGTTCCCTACAGATTGTCCATCGATCAAGAGCTTAGCAAAGTTGATATCCCCAGTAAAAGTCCCAGTGATCGTAGTTTCCGTAGGACGATATCTATTTGGTGTAAGAGTCCCTTTCAATTGCTCGATTACGGGTACTTCTTTCACACCCAATACTTGAATCGCTTCACTGCTGCCGCTGATTTGACGATTCAACGCTTGGATCTCTACTTTATCCTCTGCTTTGATGCTAAGATTCCCTACATAGAAAGAGAATGTTCCATCCGGATTGAACGTTCCTCCCCAAGCATTCGTCGCTGTACCATTGATGACAAGACGAGCAAGATTCACATCCCCAGTAAACCGTCCAGTAATCGCTACTTCTCCTACACGATATGGTTCAGGAGTGATCGTTCCAGCCAGATCCTTTTCTAATTCAACTGTCTGGCGATCCAGTACGCGTCCATTTTGATCCAACGCTTCGATTTCTACTACATCGTCTCTGGATTGAATTCGATTGCCGACAAAAAATTCAAATTTTCCTTGATCAAATGAGCCTCCACGAATCGATGAACCATTGATGTAAACACGCGCAGAAACTGCATATCCTGTGTAAACACCTGTTAAGAATGGAGATCCAGCGGAAATATTGTATTTATCTGGCGTGATCGTTCCTGTCCTCTGTGATGGATCAGTAACAACCACCGTGGAAGCAATATTCGACGTAAGGTCATCGATACTTGCTTGAGCCAAAATAATTGTTCCTTTAGGTTGTGGATCTTTCTCTACTTCAAAATTCCCCTCGTGATCGACTGTCCCTCGCTTCGTTGCATAGCCATCGATTTCGATTTCAATTTCAGCATTTGGTTCTGCTGTACCACTTACACTTGTTGAAGCCGTTGTTACTTCATTCAGTACAGTGGGTGCAATTGTTGCCCTGACCACCAGCGTTTCGGCGATATTTGAAGAAACACCATTTAAGGTTGCTTGTGCTGTGATGATTGTTCCTGCTTGCTGCTTATCGATCGTCAACGCATAAATCCCGTCACTACCTACACGTCCAGTAGCTAAAGTGTACTCTCCCGCTTTGATCACGATCTCTGCATTTGGTTCTGCTGTACCCGTAACGCTTGTTGAGTCTGTATTCACGTCAGAGATCGTTGTTTCTGCAAGTGTAGCTTTTTCACTCTCTTCCACGATCGTTTCTGCAACCGAAGTAAGACCATTGATCGTTGCTGTCACGCTGACTTTAGTGCCAACCGCTAACGTGACATTGTCAGGTATCGTCACCTGGTATGTGCCATCACTTGCTACTCGACCAGTCAACGTCGCTTGCCCATCGATAGTGACAGTTAAAACAGCATTTGGTTCTGCTTGCCCAGTGATCTGAGTAGAATTTGTAGTTACTTCATCAATCGTCGTTTGCTGGATCGTTGCCCCAGCCACAAAGTTTCCAGTCACGATCTTCCCAATTCTTCCACTATTGAATGTCGCATTGAACCTCGCATCATTTGATTGAATATGAGAAGTCACTTGTTTAATGAGGTAGCTGTTCAATGAAAATGAGCCTTGGTTGAATTCCTGATAATTAAAGGTAGGATCACCAGAAAAGTTCGCTCCTCTTGCCCAAGTTTGTATTCCTCTAGAAGAATGGATAGCGTAATTCGTTGTACCTGGATAAGAGCCGATCGCCGTTCCATTTCTATGATTGTTTTGGATGCGCACATTTGAACCCTCTTGGAAAGTGCTCGGTTGCCCCACATTCACGGTCGAAAAAGTACTTCTGCCAACCACGTCCAACGTTCCGCCAGACGAAACATGCAATGTGCCTCTTAGTCCTAATGCCTCTTGTGTTTTTTGTGTATTTGGCGCACTAGTGATTTTAAAAGTTGCGCCCGAAGCAATATCTACCCTCGAACTACTTCCTTCAATCTTCACTGCTTTCACTGTGTTTACCGTGCTACTTTGTGTAACATCGAGCAAGCTATTTGCACCTAAATGGATTTGTCCACCACTAGAAAGATAGATGGCACGTGCCGTTCCATTGTTATTTACTCGGACAGATGCGCCACTATCGATATTCACTCGGCTGTTTGAATCTGCCCATACAAGTGAACCTGCATTGATTTGGTTGTCGCCTAAAAAATTAACCGAGGAATTCGGTTCATCTAAATAGACTAATCGCCCCGTTGCGTGACTATTCTCGTGTGTCACATTCGTGAATGAAACGCTCGACGTTCGATTTTGATAGATCGTATTCGTCGCGCGAGAAACGATTCGTACGTTGCTAAAACTTAACCCTTGATTCACGGTATTTCCATACAAACGAACATTGTTTGCAAAGGTCAAGGTATGACCATTTCCTTCAATCGTTTTCGTCGTTCCAGTCCATGTCACACTACTAGACATAGTGATAGAATTCACTAGATTGATTTGAGTAACATTTGCATTTGCTAACGCCGTCCTTAATTGAGCATTAGTAGATACTTGGACTGCATTTCTTGCTAAATGAGCTTCAGCTGCTTCCGGTTCTTCAGACTCTGTATCATTTTCCATTGGGTGATCAACAGAAGATTCTGGCTCGCTTTCTTGAATCTCTTCTGGCGCCTCTTCCTCGTCTTCTATAGGTTCGACGATATCTCCATCTCCTTGTGACTCTTCACTTTCTAAAGTAGGTTGATCCTCTATCTCGCTCTCTGGTTGTTCCGTTTCCCCTGCATCAATGATTTCAGCAGATTGTAAATCAGACAATAAATCATCCAAGCGAAGCAATTCTGCCACTTCTGGTGAAACAGGTTCATTTTCTTCTGTGGCTAATGCAGTGACTGGCATCATCGACAATGTCAACTGACTCACCAACAACAAGCCGGTTACTTTTTTACTCACTTTTTTATTCATAGTTAACTCCTTTTTTCTTTATGTGAAGCAAAGCGATTGTTGAGACACATCCTTTCTTGTCTAAATAAAAAAATATTCTGCATATCCATCGATCAGTGAAATCATTTAGCTACTTTTAATGTGCGCCACGTTTCAACTCAAAAGACAAAAAGAATATCCATTATTTATTGCTTAGAATAAGGATAATTTAACATGTTTGATTCTGAATGGTTAAATCAACTTTTGCACTCCAGTATGTAAAACGTGTCTTTTGTCAATAAATTTTAGAAAAAATTATAATTAAACATTTTAAATATAAAGTTATAATAGCCCGTACCACTGCGGAATAAGCCAGGTAAGGGATTCCCCTCGCTTATACTTTTTCTTGTTATTAAAACATGGCTCTTAGTACACCCATTCTTACTAAAAAAAGTTGCCAAGAAAACAAGGTACTGTCATCTGTTGGTGTAACATTCAACAAAATAAAAAAAGCTGAGCGTCAACGTTGGACGAAACAACGGTTGATTCTCAGCTTTATTTGATTTCCTTTATGGTTAGTTCTGCTCATGTCCACTTGTTACTTGAAAGCGAACAAGCGAACTAAAATGATTGGCGCTTTTCTTGATGATTTCCACTCGAGATTGGTCGTGCCTAGGCTACTCTTCATTCACTTTCATGCCAAGTAAATCGATTCATACTTCATTCATTGTATTCTTCTTATATGACTTATTTTCCTTTGACCAAGAGAGGTACTCCTTTATTGTCTCTTAGTTTCCATAACACATAACAAAAAATCAGTGACCATCGCTATGGATGATCACTGATTTTTTTAGTACCTAATCAAGCCAATGAACCTTCTCTTGCTAGTTCTGCGGCTTTTTCTTGTTCTTCGGTCAATAATTTATTGTCATAAAACTTGATGAATGGCAACCAGATGATAAAGCCGAGGATGGCACATAATACGGCTAAAACAGCGGCTTTCCAGTCACCTCCACTACCAACAAATGCGCCGATCCCCACTGGTGAAGGCCACGGCATTTGGGCTAACATCGGTCGAACGATTTCTAGTTTGATGGCAAAGTATGCTAATGATGCGGATGCCATTGGTGCTAAGAAGAACGGTACTGCCAAGTAAGGATTATAAACGATTGGCATCCCGAAAATGATCGGTTCATTGATATTAAAAATACCTGGTACTAATGAAGCTTTTCCTAATACTTTTAACTGATCGGATTTTGCCATGAATGCAATAAAGATAATCAATCCTAGTGTCGCTCCAGAACCACCAACTGTTACATAAGAGTTATTAAATTCGCCGGCTAAAGGATAATTTGCACCTTGAGCATTTGCTGCCATGTTCGCTAAGACGATTGGTGTCAAGAAAGAAGTGATGATGTTCGCCCCATGAATCCCTACGATCCATAACGCGTGGATCAAGAAATAAATGATCATGATCCCTATCCACGTATTCGTCAATTCTGTTACGAAGCCAAAAGGAATCGCGATCATTTTGAAAATATCTGTTCCTAACGCAACTAATGTGCCGTTGACAAGCATCACCACAAAGGCAATCACAAACGTCGGGATCAATGCGGTAAAGGAACGTGAAACCCCAGGTGGTACAACATCTGGCATCTTGATGACCCAGTTACGTTTTACACACATACAATACAACTCAACTGCAATGTAAGACATGATGATTGCGGTAAAAATACCTGACGTACCTAGACGTTCGACAAATGCGCCCATACGTACACCACTAACGACGGTTTCTGCATCGGTCATACTAGAGATCAAGCTGATTTTTCCATCTGAAATGATCAACTCTGGAATACACATGAAGAAAGCAAAAACAGATAATAGCGCGCCAGTTAATGGATTGACGTTCAGTGCTTGTTCATCTCTTTCGATCGACGTTAATTCATAAGCAAATACAATAGCAAAATAAACAGATAATATCCCCATCGTCATTGTGTTGACGATCATATACAAGTCGCTGACTTTAAAGAAAGTTGCATTGAAAAATCCTTCTAAAAACGGAAATGGTAACGGTAAAATATTCAAAACTAAAAACATCGAGCCTACGATCGTAAAGGGAATCGACGCCATCCCAGCAGCCATTACTGCGCGTACGATCTTGAATTGTGCCACTTTCCCCATCGGTCCCATCAAATATTTCTGTAGAAAATCAAACATCTATTTACTCCCCTTTCCAAAATGTACTACACGTTCATACTCTTTGATTCGTTGATAGTGACGATCCGTATTTGCATGGATTTTATTCAAGCGTCGCTGACAAAACAGACAGATCAGTAGCCCACTAGCAATCACAAACAGAATCAATGCTTGGCCATTTGAACCATTCGCCATAAAAGGAAACAACTGAGAATAACCTGGTGAAAATACTGCTAATAGGAGAAATACATTGGTTACCGCTTGCAAGCGGAAATAATTTCGAGTAACCGTTGCATTATTTTTATGTGTACGATAGAGTGCCACTTGTTCTGCGACGACTGGTAAAAGAAAGAATAATAGCCCTAATGGCACCCAAAACATCTTGCTATTCGCAAGGAGTAAGGAAACCAGCCAATAAAGATTGGTAAAAAAGAAACCAGCCGTTAAGTAGCGAATGATCAGATAGCGATTAAAATACAAGACTTTCAAACTAAATGCTTTTTTCTCTAATTCTCGTTGTTTTTTCTCAGCTTCACTCATTTTTTCACCCCCTGTTCTTGTTTATTTTTGATATAGATAACTCATTTCTTTTGCGACTTCCAATAACGTCATCGTCGTCATCAGATGATCTTGCGCATGGACCATGATGATCTCCATTTCAATTTTTTGCCCACTTGCATACTCTTTCAATAAATGCGTTTGTGATTTATGGGCTTCTAAAATTTCCTGATTTGCTTCGTCTAGCTTTTCTTCTGCTTCTGTAAAATCTTCTGCTCGTAACAAAGCAAATGCCTCGTGGATCAATGTTCGTGCATTGCCACTGTGAAAAATAATATCAAAAGCGGTCACTTGAAGCTCTTCACTCGTGATTTTTTCCGTCATCAAGACTCCTCCTTAGTAAATCATTTTTATAAATTGTTCATTAAAATTTTCAAACGTTGGTTCAGTTAAAATCAGCTGCTGTAGGTCTAATCGATCAATGAATTTCACGATTGCCTTTGTGACAACAGTGATTCCTTCATTTTCGATACAAGAAGGAGAGACTAGAAAAACAAATTTGATCGCCTCTTGTTCGTCCCATTTCATCCCATCAGGAATGACGCCGACTGCAATTTTAGCGGTGGCTCCAACTGGGATCGCTGGATGTGGGACGACCACTTGTTCACTGAAGATGATCTGCCCCATTTTCTCACGACGTTCGATTTGGTGAATCATCTCAGACGTATAATTCTCCGTTTCATCTACTTGTAAAAGTGCCAACAAATCAGCGATAACTTGCACTTTTGTTGGCGCTGTAGGATAGACCTTAAACCATTTTCTAGAAATCTGTTCTTCATAAAAGTCTGCTTTTTCTTTCATAAGAGATAACGCTTCTTGGGGTTTCACAAAGCAAATTGGACGTTGCTCTTCGATCACTTTACGGATTTTTTGAACATCCTGATCATTCAAGAAAACACTGACATGAAGAACAGGCACTTTGAAAAACATCGTCGACAAATCAATGGAAGAAATGATCACATCAATATCCTCTAACGCCTGTTCATCGATTTCGTAGTAGCCTTTCACTTGTTTCACTGCAATGTTTTTCCCAAATTCACTCAACACCCGATTTTTTAACAATTGTGCACTTCCATAGCCAGTCGCACAGATGATCAACGCCTGGAGTTTACAATCGACCTTATTTTTTTCAATCGCTGCCATCAAGTGAAGTGCTAGATACGCCCATTCATCCTCATTGATTTTATAATCTTTCAAAGAAGGCATCTGACTAAAATAGTGTTTAGTCAATTCAAAGGCTCGTGGATCTTCTTTTTTGATCTCTTTTGTTAAAGGATTTTCCAGTGCAATTCCTCTCTTTAAACGAACTAACATGGGTTCTAAATGATTGATTAAGCCATTTCTGAATTGATAATCTTCGACGATCGACTGTCCAAGAACCTGAGCAAGCTCTTTAAGAACTGACATTAACTCTGTCACTAACTCTTGATTCTCCCTTTTATGGCTTTGATTTGATTTAGCCATCAAATGTAAGGCTAAATAAGCAATTTCATCTTTAGGGAAACGAACATTCATGATAGACTCGATCCGTCTGGTTATATTCTTGGCTGCTTGATATTCGGTCTCATGGATCTCTTCTCCAGTGATCTCAGGCACTTGGATCTCAAAACCGGCTCGCATTCGCTTGATTGCCAATGCTAAATGTAGCGCTAAATTTTGGATCACAAAATCAGAAACCCTCAATTTGGATTCACGAATCTCGTCCAAGATAATGATCACTAATTCTTCAAAATTGATTTCCTTGAAGAATTGACTGTTACCGAGGTATTCTTTCAAAGAATTGGTATACTTATTCCCAAAAAAGGTATCCATGATCACATGTCGCTTGTCTTGTTCTTGTCCCTCGATCCACATCCCCTGTTTATGTTTCGACACAACTTTCAACGAATAATCGGCTAACTTCTCTTTGATCTCTTGGATATCATTCACTAAACTCGAACGGCTGATATATAACTCTTCTGCCAAATCATCGATCACGATTGCGCGATCTTCCAAAAGTAGTTTATTTAAAATATACTTTTTTCGATCTTCTGAACCATAAAACTCAGTCACCTGATCACCATATTCCACAGTGACTTCCCGTTGCTTCAAAAACAGGGCAAAAGCAAGCTTATTGACGACCTCTAGTTGATACCCTTGACCTTGCTTGGCAATGAGTCTGCCGCCATTATTTTCGATTACTTCATTCAATGTTTTCAAATAGTTTCGAATCGTACGGTCAGATAATAATAATTCAGAAGCGAGGTACTGGCTCGTGAGGTATTCTCCTTGATGATCAATCAATTGCCGCAATAACTCTTTTTCTGTTTGTTTCATTATTATCTTCCCCTATTCGTCTATATATTTTCCTCAATCAGCTCTGCTAATTTTTGGATACCCGTAGGGATAGGAACATACGCTTGGAATGGTATACTTACAACCGGTTTCCCTACTGTTTTTCCTAGTTTAACAAATTTGTCCAAGTACATCGTGGTTTGAGGACTAATCAAAAACAAATCGAAGTCACTTGTCTTGATTTGGTTGTCTCCTTCAGTTGCAGAAACCGCGTCAACAAATACTTCTTCCCCTTTTCCTTTAAAATATTCTGTTGTTTTTGATGCCATCATCGAAGAAGACATCCCAGCGGCACAAATAATCAATGCTTTTTTCATTACGATCACTCCTCTAATTTTTTGATTGGATTTCTTATCTTCACTATAGAATGAAATCGCTTTCTTTTCAAAATAGATTTTTCCGTATCGCTTAGGAAAATAGTTATAAATACGTAAAAAAAAGAAGTCACACGGTTGTGCAACTTCTTCTTATCAATTACTGCGCATGGAAATTCAAACGCATACTGTAGATTGGGTTCAATGGATCATCCAAGCTTTCAAAATCAAAATTTTCTCCTACTGTTCCAAATAATGAGAAGGAGAAAGAAGTGCTATGCCCTTCGATCGTTCCTAATTCTCTGCGGTTATTGAGGTTTTTACCTGATGAAATCAACATGACTTGGTTGTCATTCAGATTATTTTTCACCCCAAGATCGATTTCTGTTAGTTTTTCCGTAGCTGACTGACTAACGACAGAACTCACTGATACTTGGACCGCACGTTCTGCATTGTTTTGGATCTGATAGGTTGGTGAGACGATACCATTGCTTTCTTTACTTTCTGCAAAGGATACATTAGTAGGAATCGTCACATCAATGTACTCGGAAGTATCTTCTAGAATCGTGACTTGACTGTTCAGTGTCCGAACATTACCCGCTTGGTCGGTTAAGGTGATCGTTACGCCATGATCGCCTACCGCTAAATCTGCAAATGCAGCATTATTTTCATACGCAACTTCAACTTTGATATCTGGTGTTAAAGTCCAATTATCAGTCGGATCACCATCTAAAAATTCACGAGGCTCTGGTACTGTTTGCCCTTTCGTGAACACTAATGGATCTTTTAATGTTCCGTCAGGTGCCGTGG
This sequence comes from Enterococcus mundtii, assembly GCF_002947535.1. Taxonomy (GTDB): domain Bacteria; phylum Bacillota; class Bacilli; order Lactobacillales; family Enterococcaceae; genus Enterococcus_B; species Enterococcus_B mundtii_B. The sequence continues at coordinate 36,568 of NZ_PUAP01000019.1, read as the reverse complement.
TATCCACTATCCGTGGCATGGTATTTTTAAAAATTCGTTCATTCCCAGCCTCATCGATTGCGGTGATATCCATTGGGTAGTAAGTTCCTCCAGCACTCGGAGATAAATCGTACAAGTGAAGATGGTTCTCAAGTTTGATATTTGTTAACTCTGTCCAATTATCAGCTAAATTATCGATTAACGATCGTAATTCTTCTTGTGTAAAATCCCGATGCCTTGTCGCTTGAAGTACGGTCCAATGGCTTTTAACTGTCCCAGTCGGCGCTTGTGTATCGATCACGCGATACTTCACATCATAGTCCGTATAATTGCCGCGGATATCTTCTAGACGAACATTGGCATCATAGACGGTTGTCGATGGAGCAACATTGACAATACTGACGTTATCTCCGTTATCATTACACAAGGAAAGATCAATTTGATCGGTTGGCGTCGTGTTGTCCAATGGGTCCTCAGTAAAGAACTGCAATAGCTCATCTTTCGTCAATTCATCTTTTCTTCGTGCTTGAAAATCAACAGGTTGCGTGACGACATTTCCTGTTGGACCTTCGTTGTCTCCCGCAAGAAATTTAACTTCTTGTAACTCCGATTGATTCCCTTCCTCATCTTCTAAACGAATAAAGCCAATATATTCTTTGTATTCTAAGTCGTCTAACTCAAATTCGTTCCCTTCACTATCGACTAATTCAATGGTGATGTTTTCTGGCAAGCTCCAGTTATCGTCGGGGTCACCGTTGAAAAACTGCAACAAATCAGTTCGTGAGAAGGTATTTTCGGTATGACTTGAAAAATCAATGACTTCATTTTTGAAGTTAGCCGTTGGGGCTGTTCGATCTTCAATACGAATCATCGTTTGAGTAAAGGTACTTTCGTTTTCTGCTTCGTCTCGCGCAGTAATACTCGTTGGGTAAAACGCATTTTCCCCATTCGGTTTCATACCAGCCAAATTGCGATCTGCTGTTAGTTTGATATTCTCTAATGTGCTCCAATTATCCTCTAGATGTTTAAAGACTAAGCGCATTTCTTCTTGGGTAAAGTTTCGATGACGATTCGCTTCAAGGATCGTCCATGATGTTTTTCTTTCACCAGTCGGCGCTTGCGTATCAACCACCCGATAATTGACTGAGTATTCCGTTTGGTTGTTCGCTTGGTCTTGTAAACGAACTTTCGCATCATAAACAGTCGTCGACGGTGCGACATTGACGATACTCACAACATCGCCAGCATTGTTACGTAAGGAAAGATCAATCTGATCGGTTGGTGTCACGTTATCTAGAGGATCATCCGTAAAGAAGCGTAAAAGATCATCTCTCGTCAACTCATCCTTTCTTCGCGCTTGGAAATCTACGGGAGAGGTTGTGACATTTCCTGTTGGACCTTCCGTATCACCACCGAGGAATTTGACTTCTTGTAAAGAGGACTGGTTCCCTTCTTCATCTTCTAAGCGAATATAGCCCGTATGTTCTTTAAATTCCATGTTGTTTAGATTAAATTCATTGCCCTTCTCGTCTACTAATTGAATGTTGATATTTGGTGACAACGTCCAATTGTCCACAGGATCACCATTTAAAAATCGTAATAAATCGGTTCGTGAGAAGGTATTTGACGTATGAGTCGAAAAATCAATGACTTCTCCTTTAAATGTAGCCGTCGGTGCTTGGGTATCGACTATTCGATATTTCACAGAATAGTCCGTTTGATTATTGGCTTCATCCCGTAAACGTATCTTTGCATCGTGAATTGTTGTTGATGGTGCAACATTTTTGATGCTTACCGTATTTCCAGCACTGTCTAGTAATGCAATATCAATTTTATCCGTTGGCGTTTGATTATCTACTGGAGGATCGACAAAGAACTTCATAATATCCTCTTTCGTCAAATCATTCACTCTGGTAGCTTCAAAATCGACTGGTGTAGTGGCAACGTTAGCTGTCGGTCCTTGGCTATCTTTCAACTGAAAAGTCACTTCTTGTAAGTTGGACTGCATACCAATTTCATCTTCTAAGCGAATATAACCTGTATAGGTGCTCATTGATGGATCTAAATCAGATAAATAGATCGTCCGACCAGACTTATCTACTAATTGAATTTTGATGTCATCTGGTAATGTCCAGTTATCTTTCAAATCATTATTCATAAATTGCAAGAGATCTGAACGGGTCGGCACGTTTGTTTGTTCATTAAAGATACCAATGAATCCTGATTTAACCGTCCCAGTTGGTGCTTGTGTATCTATCACAACATAATTCGTCGTATGTGTCTCTGTCACTCCTGTTGTTTTATTTTTCAAAGTGACCACCATATCTCCACGAGCTTCTGGTCGCCATCCTTCAGCTGGAGAAGCAACAGAATACTCATAGTTATTAGGATCATCAGGCAATTGAGCAAACCATGAACGAATCTCTGCCTCAGTCATAGTAACTGGTGCACGTTGCGCTTGAATGATAATATTATTCCCAATAACAGCTGATGAACGACCATCATCGATTTCTAGACTCCCGATCTTCTCATTAGTATAATTACGACTGGTTAATTTTCTTGGTGTCGCAATGTCTGTATATTGTGTGGCAACCCCTGTTGCGCCTAACGTAACATTCCCACGAATCTCAACCGGTTCTGTCGAATTACTTATCTGTACTCTTTTTACGGTAAAATTGATCTCAGCGGTAAAATTAGAATAAAGCATGGCATTACCTGAAACTGTAATGTCTGAGCGGTTAGAAGAAATATTCAATAACAAATAAGTATTGTTGTGCGTCGGATGATTCCCATAATACATCTGAGTGTACAATTCATCCGGCATGCCGACACCACTATCCGTCACGATTGATGAAATCCAACCGTTATTCCCATTGACACGTTCCACCATTGAATAAGTTGGTACAGTTACGGAAAAAGTTTCAGTCGAATTGATTGCTGTGCCTAGAGTTATTTTTCGATTGATAGCCTTTTGCAGTACTCCCTCTAAATAAGAAATTCTACCGTGATTCGTCAGTTGTGCGAGATTTTCAGGTGTTTCATTCCATGCTCTCAAATAATTCGGTACAGGAGCTTCATCGATTGGCGGTAGTTCTGATACCACTGATTCCTCAGTTGCTACTTCATCACTTACAACCGGAGCTTCTTCCTCTATCTTTGGTACTTCCTCCACAACTTCTGGTGTTTCAATAACGGTTGATTCAGCGGGTATTTCCTGTTCCGGCTCTTCTTCTACTATTGGTTCTTCTACTGTTGGTTCTTCTATAGCAACTTCTGGTGTTTCTTCAGATAAGTGGCTTTCTGGCTGTTCTTCCATGATTTCCGTACTAGCTACCGTTTCATTTTCTATTGCAAATACTGCCGATGGCAACAATGCATGTTGGAACAACAGGAACGAAGTAGCGATCATCCGAATTTTTTTCGCTTTCAAAAATTCTGTCCCCCTCTCTCTTTCTTAGAATGTGCATGTTAAACGTACTGACTGTATGCATCTTTGAGATCAACTGATAACTATATGTAAGCGTTCAAAAACTATGTGCTTGATCACAAAAAATCTGACTTTACTTGCTCATACAGACAGAAGATACGTAAGTTTCATTCAGTATAAATAGTTCGCAGAACCGCTTTTCCACGATTGATCATTGTTTTATGTAATTATTTTACTGAATAACCTTCTTCTCCCTTTTAACTGTCTAAAAAGATAACACACATTCACATTAAAATTATCCATAATTCCATTATCGGAACAAAATCTTTTTCTACCGTTAGAAAGGTAAAAAAATCATTTTTTAATCTAAATTAGAGGAATAAACAGCAAATTTTAATCTTATTATTACCGAATTGCTTGATACACTTTTTTAATATGTATTATATATCGCTGATTATTCTTCATATTCCTTTGTCACTTTACTTTATCCAAAACCATAATTTCCATAAGTAAAAATTAGTGGTTTTTACTATGAGAACTTACAAAGATACTTCTCATAAAAAATAATTTTCAACTAAATCAAAAAGGAACAGCAAGAAAGGAGATTCTTTCTTGCTGTTCCAAAAATTATTCTAGGATTTCTCTTCACGTGTATCAGTTGGCGTAAACCATTTCTTATTACTTTGCATTGAAATTCAAACGCATGCTATACACTGGGTTCAATGGATCATCCAAACTTTCAAAATCAAAATTCTCTCCAACCGTTCCAAATAATGAGAAGGAGAACGATGTATTCTGACCTTCGATCGTTCCTAGTTCTCTGCGGTTATTGAGGGTTTGACCTGATGAGATCAACATGACTTGGTTGTCATTCAGGTTGTTCTTCACCCCAAGATCGATTTCTGTCAATTGTCCAGTATTGGATTGGCTAACGACAGAACTTACTGACACTTGGACTGCACGTTCCGCATTGTTTTGGATCTGATAGGTTGGTGAGACAATGCCATTGCTTTCTTTACTTTGGGCAAAGGACACATTCATTGGGATCGTCACATCGATATACTCGGAAGTATCTTCTAGAATCGTGACTTGACTGTTCAATGTCCGAGAATTTCTCGCTTGGTCTGTCAGAGTGACTGTCACACCATATGTTCCCACTTCCAAATCTGCAAACGAGACATTATTTTCATACGTGACTGCTACTTGAATATCTGCTGACAAGGTCCAGTTATCCGTTGGCTCACCATCGAGAAACTCCCGTGCATTTGGTTCTGTTTGTCCTTTGGTAAATACCAATGGATCTTTTAACACACCATCTGGTGGAGTCGTATCGTTGATTCTTACTCGCGTACTAGAGAATCTTCGTGTATTACCTGCTTCATCAGTCGCAAATACTTCTGTCGGATAAAAAGAACTACCTGTATTTGGCGCAGCATTATACAAGTATCGATCGGCTCTTAGTGTAAGATTTTCTACTTCTGTCCAGTTATCTTCAAGATTCGTCAATAAAGACCGTAGCTCTTCTTGAGTAAAGTCACGTTCTCGAGTAGCTTCAAAGACCGTCCAAGTATCTTTCACTCCCCCTGTCGGTGCTTGCGTATCGATCACGCGATAGTTAACAGGATGTTCTGTAAAATTGCCTCGGATATCTTGTAGACGAACATTGGCATCATAGACAGTCGTCGATGGTGCGACATTGACGATACTCACCACATTCCCAGCATGATTCCGTAAGGAGATATCAATTTGATCCGTTGGTGTCGTATTGTCTAGTGGGTCTTCGGTAAAGAACCGCAAAAGGTCATCTCTCGTCAGTTCATTCACTCGGCGTGCTTGAAAATCGACTGGTGTCGTAACGACATTTCCTGTTGGCCCCTCATTATCTCCTGCAAGGAATCGAACTTCTTGTAAATCTGTACGATTCCCGTGTTGGTCTTCCAAACGAATAAAGCCAGTATATTCTTGGTATTCTAGGTCATCCAACTCAAAGGTGTTTCCTTCGTTATCCACTAATTCGATGGTGATGTTTTCTGGTAAGCTCCAGTTATCGTCAGGGTCACCGTTGAAAAACTTCAACAAATCTGTACGAGAGAACGTATTCGATGTAAGCGTGGAAAAGTCAATGACTTCATCTTTGAAGTTAGCCGTTGGAGCCGTTCGATCTTCAATACGAATCATCGTTTGAGTAAAAGTACTTTCGTTCCCCGCTTCGTCTCTAGCAGTTATCGTTGTTGGATAAAATGCATTCACCACATTTGGGCTCATTCCTGCCAAATTACGATCTGCTTGTAATCTGATATTCTCCAAGGTACTCCAATTGTCTTCTAATTGGTTGAAAACTAAACGCATTTCTTCTTGGGTAAAGTTTCGATGGCGATTCGCTTCAAGGATCGTCCATGATGTTTTTCGTGAACCAGTTGGCGCTTGCGTATCGACCACGCGATAGTTAACCGGATATTCCGTCCGATTGCCCGCTTGGTCTTGTAGACGAACATCCGCCTCATAGACGGTATCTGAAGGGGCTACGTTGACGATACTGATGACATTCCCTAAACTATTTCTCAAAGAAATATCGATCTGATCCGATGCTGTCACATTGTCCAGTGGATCTTCGGTAAAGAACCGCAACAAATCATCTCTCGTCAACTCGTTCATCCGGCGTGCTTGGAAATCAATCGGTGTGGTAACGATATTTCCTGTTGGAGCCTCATTATCGCCAGCAAGGAATCGAACTTCTTGTACTTTAGAGCGGTTCCCTATCTCGTCTTCCAAATAAAGATATCCCGTATGTTCTTCCAAATCCAATTCGTTTAGGTTAAATTCGTTGTCATTCTCATCAACTAATTCGATTTTGATATTTGTTGGCAAGGTCCAGTTATCGCTTGGATCACCTGTTAAAAATCTCAACAAATCGTTCCGCGAGAATGAGTTTGAGTTATGGTTAGAAAAGTCAATGGTCTCCTCTTTAAAAATCGCTGTTGGCGCTTGCGTATCAACCACTTGATAACGTACAGGGTATTCTCTTGTATTTCCTGCTTGATCGGTTAGACGAATCGTCGCTGAAAGTTCACTCGTTGAAGGAGGAGTATTCGTAATATCAAGTTTCTCACTGGCACTATCCAACAATTCAACAGTGATATTTTCTGTTGTTGACCAATTATCCGATGGATCTCCAACTAAGAAAGAGGAAATCTCTGATGTGCTTAGTTCCCCTTGTCTTCTTGCTTCTAGGGATACGATATCTGTCGTAACATTTGCGGTAGGTGCTTCGTTGTCTATCACTCTAAACCTTACTTCTTGTAAAGAGGTTTGGTTCCCTGCCTCATCTCTAAGACGGATATATCCAGTTTGGATCTGCGTGGATGGCGCAATTTCATGAAGATTGAGTGTTGATCCGTTACTGTTCACTAGTTGTAATTGAATATTTTCTGGTAATGACCAATTATCCTCAGGATTTCCATTCAGAAACGGCATCAACTCATTACGTGAAGGATTACCCGATCGACGAGCTGCCAGATCTACCACAGCATTATTAAAATTAGCGGTAGGTGCTTGAGTATCGACTACTCGATATTGAACAATCGTTTCACTCCCACCACCACCTGGCACACCGACAGGTGCACTGATATTTCCTGCCTCATCCTCAAATGTCAATCGTCCCATGTAAAATCGATTTGGATTAGGTGCTATCCCTGTAAAAGTGGACATAACATCTCCAACAAGATTGCGGAAAGCTATGTTTATATCCTCTGTTAAGGTCCAGTTGTCACTTAGCTCAGTAAGTGCCATGGCAAAGTTCGCTCGATCAATGGCGACAGACCCACCAGACCTCCGAGCTTGTATGTCTGTAACCGAATACGCACGGACTCTACCTACTGGTGCTTGAGTATCAACTACTTGATAATTCGTTGTATGAGTTTCTGTGACTGCGGTAGTCTTGTTTCTTAATGTGACAATCATATCGCCAGTCGTTCCCGGTCGCCATCCTTCTGCTGGTGATGCTACGCTATACTCATAGTTGTCAGGATTATCAGGTAAGCGAGTAAACCAGGACCGAATCTCATCTTCACTCATCGTGACTGGTGCACGTTGTGCTTGGATCGTGATGTTCGTCCCAATCACAGCTGGTGAACGTCCGTCATCAATGGTAAGACTACCGATCGTCTCATTGTTGTAACTAAGATTCATCACATGCCTTGGCGTAGCAATATTGGTAAACTGTGTCGCAACCCCTGTCGTACCTAGTCCAACATTTCCTCGAATTTCTACTGGTGCTGTCGAATTACTCGTCTGAACCCTTCTTAAAGTAAAATTGATGGTTGCAGTGAAATTCGAATTGATTGTAACAGTCCCTGTTACAGTGACGTCTGATCGATTTGAAGTAATATTCGTCAACGTGTACGTATTTCTATGAGTCGAATGATTTCCATAATACATCTGTGTATATAATTCATCAGGCATTCCAACAGAACTGTCCGTAACAATTGAAGAGATCCAGCCATTACTAGTGCCTTGTCGCTGTACCATAGAATGTGTCGGTACAGTCACGGAGAAATCCGCTGTTGCATCCACCGCATTGTTTAAAGTAATGGTGCGATTGATGGCATTTTGTAAGACAGCTTGGATATAGGAACTTCTCCCATGGTTGGTTAATTCTGCTACGTTTTGCGCAGTTAAATTCAGCCTTCCCAAATGGTTAGATAGTGGACTTTCATCAAGCGGGGGCACCTCTTCTTGCGTTTCCAACGTCTCTATAGTCTCCCCCGTCGCTGGCTCTTCTGGAGTTGCTTCCATCGGTGGTACTTCTTCTGCCACTTCTGGTGGAGCTTCAGGAATTTCCGCTACTAAGTCAGGCTCTTCCTGAATAATTGGTTCTTGTTCTGCTACCGCTTCTGGGACTTCTTCCAACAAGTGGCTTTCTGGCTGTTCTTCCATGATTTCTGTACTAGCTGTCGCCTCATTTTCTATCGCCAATGCCACTGACGGCATCAATGCATGTTGGAATAATAGGAACGAAGCAGCCATTATTCGTATTTTTTTTGTTTTCAAAACTTCTCTCCCCTCTCTTATTTTTTAACAATACAGGTAAATAAGATTGATCTACCTTTTTTGAAGCAAGTGATTGCGATAAGTAATCGTTCAAAACGATGACTTGATCGTAAAATCTCTACAAAGTACAGCTGTAGATAAAAGATATGTATTCAACCTAGGCATCTTCCTAAAACCAATGTGAGTTAACAATGGTTTTTTTATGTGAAAAAAATCATCTGTTCTATTATAAAATTAAAAATAACTCAAAGAATAATAATGGTAATGCCATATTAAGATTATCCATAATTCTAGGAAGCTAATAAAATCTTTTTTTACCGTCAGCAAGGTAAAAAAACACACGAGATTCTAACTGCCATTTATAACTGTTATTTTCATATGTTACGTTGCACCGATCTACACTTGATTTGCTACTATTCTTTACTTAAATGGCTCTTTTGCAAATACATCATCATGTAGAGAAAATCGCTTAGATTAAAATTTCCCTCCAGTGGAAATTTATAAAAAAAAAAGCCACATTCTTAGGAAATCCAAAGGAATTTCATAAGAATGTGGCATCTCGTTTTATTTTAACAATTACTTATTAATTTGCGACGATGTTGACTAATTTGTTTGGAACAACGATTACTTTTCTGATTGTTTTTCCTTCTAATTGTTCTTTGATACTGTCTTCGGCCATTGCTGTTTTTTCTAGTTCTTCTTTTGATAAGTCACGTGCAACACTGGCTTTTGCGCGAACTTTTCCATTGATTTGGAAGACTACTTCTACTTCATCTTCAATCAAAGCAGCTTCATCATAAGTCGGCCATGGTGCATAAGAAAGATCTTGTTCATTGCCTAGGATCGCCCATAGCTCTTCGCCGATATGCGGCGCGATTGGTGCTAGTAATTGTACGAATCCTTCGATATATTCATAAGGTAAGGCATCGACTTTATATGCTTCATTGACAAAGACCATCAATTGCGAAATCGCTGTATTGAAATGTAGATTTTCGTAATCTTCTGTGACTTTTTTGACTGTTTGATGATACACTTTGTCAAGCTTACCGTCATTCAGTGTCGTGATGCGATCCCGCATTTTGTTGTTTTCATCTACGATCAAACGCCAAACACGATCTAAGAATTTACGACTGCCTTCTAAGCCATTTTCACTCCACGCAATCGATGCGTCTAATGGTCCCATGAACATTTCGTATAGACGTAACGTATCCGCACCATAAGCTTCCACGACATCATCAGGATTGACGACATTGCCTCGAGATTTAGACATTTTTTCATTGTTTCCTCCAAGGATCATTCCTTGATTGAACAATTTTTCAAAAGGTTCTTTTGTTGGTACCACACCAATATCATAAAGGAATTTATGCCAGAAGCGGGCATACAATAGATGAAGTACCGCATGTTCTGCTCCACCGATATAAATATCTACTGGTAACCAACGCTCTAGTTTTTCGTAGTTGGCTAATTCTTTTTTATTGTGTGGATCGATATAGCGTAGGTAATACCATGAGCTTCCTGCCCATTGTGGCATCGTATTTGTTTCACGACGTCCTTTTTTACCAGTTTCTGGATCAACGACATTGACCCACTCGTCAATATTCGCTAATGGTGATTCCCCTGTTCCACTTGGTTGGATATTGGTTGTTTTTGGTAAACGTAATGGCAACTCTTCTTCAGGTACAGTTGTTACTGTTCCGTCTTCCCAATGGATGACTGGGATTGGTTCACCCCAATAACGTTGACGAGAGAATAACCAATCACGCAAGCGATAGCTGACTTCTTTTTTCCCAACGCCTTGTTCTTCCAACCATTGATTCATTGCATCGATGGCTTCTTCTTTGTTCAATCCGTTCAAGAAATCAGAATTGATATGCACACCATCTTCTGTGTAGGCAGCTGTTGACATATCGCCACCTTCGATGACTGGTAAGATTTCTAGATCAAAAGTTTTTGCAAACTCGTAATCACGTTCATCATGTGCGGGTACTGCCATGATCGCTCCTGTTCCATACGATGCTAACACATAGTCAGCGATCCAGATAGGGATTTCCTTGCCATTTACTGGGTTGATGGCATAAGCACCTGTAAATACGCCTGTTTTTTCTTTGGCAAGATCGGTACGTTTAAGATCTGATTTTTTCGCTGTTTCTGCGATATACGCTTCAACTGCTTCTTTCTGTTCTGGGGTCGTGATCTCACGAACCAAGTCTAACTCTGGTGCTAGCACAGAGTAGGTTGCGCCAAATAACGTATCCGGACGTGTGGTAAAGACTGTATATTCTTTATCTGTTCCAGCCACTTTGAACGTGACATTTGCTCCAACTGAGCGACCGATCCAGTTTCGTTGCATTTCTTTGATGCTTTCAGGCCAATCAACAAGTTCTAGGTCATCGATCAAACGATCTGCATAAGCAGTGATTTTCAGCATCCATTGACGCATCGGTTTACGGATGACATCATAGCCACCACGTTCACTTTTTCCGTCAATGACTTCTTCATTAGAAATAACAGTCCCTAATTCAGGTACCCAGTTCACGGCTACTTCGGCTTCATAAGCTAAGCCTTTTTCGTATAATTTTGTAAAGATCCATTGTGTCCATTTGTAATACTCCGGATCTGTTGTATTTACTTCACGATTCCAATCGTAACTAAAACCAAGTGAATTGATTTGACGACGGAATGTTTCGATATTTTTTTGCGTAAATTCTGCAGGGTCATTCCCTGTATCCAATGCGTATTGTTCTGCCGGTAGTCCAAATGCATCCCACCCCATTGGATGTAGCACGTTGAAGCCTTGACTACGTTTGAAACGAGCTAGGATATCTGTTGCTGTATAGCCTTCTGGATGTCCGACATGTAGACCTTGTCCTGATGGATAGGGGAACATATCCAACGCATAGAATTTTGGTTTGCCTGGTTCATCATGCGTATTGAAGGTATTATTTTTTGCCCAATATTTTTGCCATTTTTTTTCAATTTCTTTGTGATTATAGCTCATCTTGAACCTCCTATTTTAATGTAGTGTTCTGTTTCTCTTTTAGCATCTAAACATGAAAAACAAAAAAATCCTATAAAAAGATTGCTCTTTTTATAGGACGTAATCTACGTGGTACCACCTAATTTTGCCTTACTAAACAAGGCCTTGAACGTTGTAACGGTCGTCACCGCCTCTGCTTACTGGAAAAACCGTTCAGCAGGTGCAACTCAAAGGCGAGTTCAAAAGCGTCCGTACACATTTTCACCAACCATGTGCTCTCTAAAACTTTCGACTTTTTACTACTTCCTTTTCAAACGTTGAACAAATAAGTTTTTTAGTAGCTTCATAGTAACAAATATTATTGAATCCTTCAACTATTATTTCGGTTGAAGCGATTATTTTGCTACGATCAAACTTTGACCTGGGTAGATAAAGTTATTTTTGATATTGTTCCACTCGATCAATTGCGCCATTGAGATGCCATGACTATCTGCCACGCCCCAAACGGATTCGCCTGCTTTGACTGTATAACGTTTGCCGTCGTTAGACGTAGGTGCTGCTTGTGTATTGCCTTTTTTTACAACCACTTTTTGACCTGGATAAATGAAATTGTTTTTGATATTGTTCCATTCGATCAGTTGATCCATCGTGATGCCGTGTTTATCAGCTACACCCCAAACGGATTCACCAGCTTTGACCGTATAGATCGTATCGCCAGACGTTGATGTGTTCGTTGTTGCTGACGTATTCGGTGTGCTTGGCGCAGCTGTCGGCGTTGTTGTCGGTGTAGACGTTGGTGCCGCTGTGCTACCGCCTTTTACGATCAGTTTTTGACCAGGGTAGATGAAGTTGTTTTTGATATTGTTCCATTCAATCAATTGGTTCATCGAGATCCCATTTTTATTTGCGACGCTCCACACAGATTCCCCTGCTTTGACTGTGTAGGTGCCTGAGCCTTGGCTTGCTGTGTTTGAAGTCGTTGGATTATTCGTCGTTGTTGAAGGTGCTGTATTCGTTGACGCAGTGCTTGATGCGCCGCCATTTGAAACAACTAACTGTTGTCCTGGATAAATAAAGTTGTTCTTGATGTTGTTCCATTGGATCAACTGCGCCATTGAGATGCCGTGGGCATGAGAAACACCCCAGACAGAATCCCCTGCTTTGACCGTATATTTTGCACCAGAAACTGAAGTACCTGTACTTGGTGTCGATGGCGTTGTGCTTGGCGTTGATGGTGTACTTACAGAAGCAGACCCACCATTAGAAACGATCAAGCTTTGTCCTGGATAAACAAAATTATTCTTGATATTATTCCATTCGATCAATTGTGCCATTGAGATGCCGTGCGCATTTGAGATACCCCAAACAGAGTCACCTGCTTTAACTGTATAACGCGTGCCGGACGAATTGTTTGTTGTTGTTCCAGCAGAACTGCTACCTGTAGAAGCTGTATTGTTTCCTGAATTTGTTGTTGAAGATCCGCCAGCTGTACCACCTTTGATCGTCAATTTTTGTCCTGGATAAACAAAATTATTCTTAATATTATTCCATTCGATCAATTGTGCCATTGAGATGCCGTGGGCATTTGAGATGCCCCAAACGGAATCACCAGATTTTACTGTGTATGTCGTTGAACCAGTAGACGTACTTCCACCAGTATTTCCTGTATTCGTGCTTCCAGTGTTGCTGCTTCCTGTATTTGTACTTCCTGTGTTACCTGTATTGATCGTATTGCCGCCGCCAGTAGTTGCACCACCGCCTGCGTTGCCAGTTGCTGGTGTGTCATATTTAGTCAAGCCATACGTCATGATAAGATTATTTAATTTTGTCGCATAACTCGGGTCAGTCGCATAACGTCCTGTTAAATAGGCAGTTGCATCCGTATAAGAACGTGTATTGCTCTTCCAAGCGCCTGCATAGTAGTAGCCATTACCAAATGAAGTATTTCTAAGTACAAAGGCGTTGTCATTAAAAGACTCTGCGAAAGAAGGATATCGACGGAAAGGTTCTTTTTTCGTCACCCATTGGTTATTCAAGAATTCTAACGTATCCATATAAACGGTTTGTCCTTGGTAGCTTCCTTTGATCCCAAATAAATTATGGTATGGCGCACGTGATAATGTACTTCCACCCCATCCACTTTCAACGACTGCTTGAGCGATCATCACTGAAGCGTACAGATCATTCGCATTTGCGATGGGTTGTGCAAATGTTGCAATTTCTGTGATAAATGCTGCGGTATTGATCCGAGAGCTCATTTGAATTGGTGTTTCATCAGCGTTGACAGCTACTGATTGTAATACAGGTGCTACAGCTGAACAGCCAACCATTGCGGTTCCGACGATTGCCGCACTTCGCTTTGCTTTACGGTAACGCTTTGCTTGTTCCAGACGTCTGCGTTCTTTTCGTCCTACTAATTCCTTTTGCATATACTATCCTCCATATTTAATTACTTTTATCTAGCCTTATCAATAATTATAACTTCTCTTAATATTTATTAAAAGTTATTTAAGACTATTGCGTTGTTTTGTAATCTTTATGTAATCTTTCGTAATTTTTTGATTTGACGCTTTTGTTAACCCTTTAAGCAAACGATTCCGAGTTATTAAATAATATATGGCTACCTATTTTAAAAATTAAATATGTCGGTTATATTACTTGTGGGTTGCCATTACATTACAAATCGCATAACAATATATTTTTATTCATTGATGTTGACTAATAGGGATAGAAAACTCTTGTTTTTCGTTCTTATAATAAATGCTATAATGGTTGGGCATGAAGGAGGAATTAAATGAAAAATAAAAAAGTCTTCCAAATCTCAGCCGCAAGTTGCTTCTTGCTTTTTCTAGCGTTGAGTCTACTTGTTTTATTTCGCGTTGATTTATTGTCTGGTTTTGACCAAACGCTGACCCATTGGCTTCGCATTCCTTATCCTGATTGGAATCCATTACAGCGTTTGATCACGACATTTGGAAATGCAACAACTGTCATTTTAGTATTTGGATTAGTGGCTCTTTGGCTATGGCGCACGAAAAAAAGAAAAGAACTGTATTGGTTCGTCTTCAATTTTGTGCTAGTTGCTGGGATATTAAATCCACTGATCAAGCTGTTAGTGATGCGTGACCGACCAAGTCTGCAACATTTAGTGGTCGAAACAACGTATAGTTTTCCCAGTGGACACGCTGCAACCAGTATGATCTTGTATGGCACACTGATTTTTTTGATGCCTTCCTTGATCAAGACGAGGGAATGGGCGTGGATGATCCAAGTGTTTTTAGGCTTACTGATTCTGAGCATTGGCGCTAGTCGTGTCTACCTGGGTGTCCATTATCCTAGTGATATCCTTGGTGGTTATAGCTTGAGCCTGTTTTGGTTATGCTTGTCCTATCCTTGGTATGTCCAACAACGCTTACCATTTATACATTCAAATAGGAAGAAGGGATTTTAATGGAATTTCCTTATGCTGAAGGAAATAAACGTTACCATTCTTGGAATTATGCATTGCGCCACGAATTTGGTGGGAAAATTTTTAAAGTGCCGATCGATGGCGGCTTTGATTGTCCCAATCGTGACGGGACAGTTGCCCACGGTGGCTGCACCTTTTGTAGTGTTTCTGGTTCAGGTGATATGATCGTTGCCCCAGAAGAGCCACTACCAATCCAATTCCAAAAAGAAATCGATATGATGCACAAAAAATGGCCACAAGTGAATCAATACATCGTTTACTTTCAAAATTTCACAAACACCCATGCGCCAGTCGAAGTCATTCGTGAACGATTCGAACAGGTCATCAACCTACCGGGTGTCGTCGGTTTATCAATTGGTACTAGACCAGATTGCTTACCAGATGAAGTCGTTGATTACTTAGCTGAATTGAACCAACGTTTATACTTATGGGTAGAATTAGGCTTACAAACGACTTATGAAGAAACGTCCATCCTGATCAATCGAGCCCATGATTATCAGACGTACCTAGACGGTGTTGCGAAATTACGGAAGCACGACATACGTGTATGTACGCATTTGATCAACGGTTTACCGGGAGAATCATTGGAAATGATGCGGGAAAATGTTCGTCGCACGATCTTAGATTCTGATATCCAAGGAATCAAACTACATTTGATGCACTTGATGCGTAAAACGAAAATGTTACGAGACTATCATGAGGGCAGACTGCAGTTGATGAGTCGAGCAGATTACGTGTCTGTCATTTGTGACCAATTAGAAATGATTCCTCAAGAGATCATCATCCATCGGTTGACTGGCGATGCACCTTGGGACTCGTTGGTCGGTCCAATGTGGAGTTTGAAAAAATGGGAAGTCTTGAATGCGATCGATGAAGAAATGATTCGCCGCAATAGTTACCAAGGAAAATATAATATTCGAGAGGAAGTCAAAAGCGGATGTTAAAAACGGCACTTCATTTTAGCCATACGCTATTGGAAGAAATCATCCAACCGGGAGATCATGTGATTGATGCGACTATGGGTAATGGGTATGATACCGTTTTTCTAGCAGAAAAAGTCGGTCGAACCGGTCAGGTATATAGTTTTGATATCCAAAAACAAGCATTGGCATCCACGCAACAGAAATTGTCAGAAAATGGCTTATTGGAGCGGGCGACCCTGTTTTTACAAGGACATGAGACCATTGGTGCGGTCATTGCTGAACAACAGCCGATCAAAGCCGGCATCTTCAACTTAGGCTATTTACCCAAAAGTGATAAATCGATCATCACTCTTCCTGAAACGACAAAAACAGCGATGGAAGAAATCTTGAAACGTCTAGTTCCACAAGGTCGCATGATCATCGTCGTTTATTATGGCCATGAAGGTGGCGAAGCAGAACTAGATATGGTACAAAGCTTTTGCCAAGCGTTACCTCAAGAACGATTCAATGTTTTGAATTATCAATTTATCAATCAAAAAAATAACCCTCCGATCTTGTATTGTATCGAAAAAAAGAAAAGCCATAACTAATAAAAACCTCCTTATCTTCTAGTGTGATAGACCTGAGAAGATAAGGAGGTTTTTCATTTTTCAGCAGGACCTAACGATCAATGAGAATCCCATCTTCTTAATGGCCCTCACTTGATCACATTTGACCTATGATTTGGTGAAATACTGTTTTAGCACACGAATGATCAATATTGTTACGCCTACTGCCACAATAAAACTGATGATGGCTATTAGGATTCCTAAAATACCCATGATGTTCTCCTTACTATGTTCTATGTAACACGCTTAGACAAAAACCATTAGCCCGCCAGCTAGTGGTTTTTGGTCGTAATATGAACCTGTTGTTTGTTGAATATATTACTATAATACAGTTAATATTCAAGTGTGTCTGTGTATTTAGAATAGAAATTCATCGTCACTTTTATCGATCAAACGATTATCAAGAGGAATACTTGATTAAGTTCTTTTTATTTTGCATAGTCATGGTTTCTAAAATCATTGACCTGACTTAATAAGAAATCACAGATTCACTTTCCAATAACTGAAAACTATTTGCCATAACTTTTGTTACATAAGTACGCGAGCTTTGCTAATTTTTCAAGGTTCATGTTTGGATTCATCCAAAAGCGCCAATCAGACTACATGACATGAAAAACACCAAACCAAGGGCTTCTTGATTTGGTGTTTTTCGACTTCCATTTGAACATTCATTACACAATGACGGGAGTGAGACATTCGTTCTCTCCCACCTCCTATTCAAACACAAACTGATTATGATACAACTCCGCATAGAAGCCATCTTCTGCTAATAATTGATGATGGTTTCCTTCTTCGATCACTTGACCGTCACGTAAAACGACGATGCGATCGGCATTCAAAATCGTCTTCAAGCGATGGGCGATCACGAAACTTGTCCGTCCTTTGATCGCTTCATCCATTGCTTTTTGGATTCTTGCCTCAGTCACTGTATCCACGTTACTTGTTGCTTCATCTAAAATCAATAGGTCTGGATTCGTGATGATTGTTCGCGCGATACTGATCAATTGCTTTTGCCCCGTACTGAACAAATTATTTTCCTCAGAGACGTGGGTATCATAGCCATGTTCTAGTGTTTGGATAAAGTCATGGATATTTGCTTGTTTCGCTGCACTGATGACTTCTTCATCCGTTGCGTCTGGTTTACCAAAGACAATATTGTCTCGGATCGTGCCAGAAAATAGAACGGATTCTTGTAGAACGATGCCGACATGTCGACGTAAATCGTCTAAATCATACTCGCGGATATCTGTTCCGTCAATGCTCACAGAGCCACCGTTCACATCATAGAAGCGATTCAACAAGTTCATGATCGTTGTCTTACCTGAACCAGTTGGCCCTACTAAGGCAACCATCTCGCCTTTATTCACGTCAATGGAAACATCATTTAAGACTAATTTCTCTGGACTATAGCCAAAATCAACATTCGTCAATGATAAGCCCTTTTCGATCCCTGCAAATGGTTTGCCATTTTGTGGTTTCACTTCATCTTTTTCAGCAAACATTTCATTCAATCTTCGCGCCCCAGTGATCGCTAATTGGATCATGCTGTAGCCTGAAGAGATTTGCATCAATGGTTGATAATATTGTTGGGAATATTGGACGAAAGTAACCACTAAACCTAGAGCGACAGAACGTTCCAAATCTCCATTCAACGCTAACCAACCACCAAAGAAGATCACGATTGCTGTGTTGACTAAAGACATACCTTGCATCATTGGGAAAAGTAACCCTGAGTATGCTTGTCCTTTAAATGTTGCTTCACGGACAGTTTTATTATGAGCTAAGAAACCTTCGATCGTTTCTTCTTGCAGACCATTCGTGATGATCACACGTTGACCACTGATCTTCTCATCCATATAACCATTCAATTTACCGACTTCATCTTGTTGGATGTCGACATATTTGCGGGCTTTTTGAATGACCAGTACCGCAATCAAAATCGCTACCGGTGTAGAAGCAACCGTTGCCCAAGCGAGTTGGACATTTTGGCGGAACATCATGATCAAGATACCAACTAATAGAACTGCATTCGTGATCACTTGAAGAAGTGCTTGATTCAAACTATTTTGGATATTATCCAAATCGCTAGTGAAGCGACTAAGAATCTCTCCGTCTTGGTGGGAATCAAAAAAGCGGATCGTTAATTTTTCTAATTTATTGAATAGTCCAATACGCATCCGGTTCGTTGATTTCCCAACCACTTGTGTAAATAAAATACTGTAAATAAAATTCGCCGCACTGGCTAAGACATAAAACATCAAAAGCTTCCAAATAATCGAAAGGAAATTGCTTTTATCATCGACACCTTGCATCAAAGCACCGATGTAATTTGCTAATTCTTGGAAAGCTTCCCCAATATATTGAGGGGCTTTTACTTGTAAGTAAGTTGCTGCAATCACAGTAATAAAGATAAAGAAGAAGGAAACCTTGTACCGCTTTAAATAATGATAGAAAAACTTACTTGCTTTAATCAAATCAGTCATGGCTACTCCTCCGTTCCTTTTTGAGTTTCAAAGATCTCTTGATATACCTGATTGTTCGCAACGAGTTCTTCATGCGTTCCTTCACCCACTAGTTTTCCTTCATCTAGTACCAAGATGCGGTCTGCTTTGACAACAGAAGCAATCTTTTGGGCGATAACGATCGTTGTCGTGTCTTTCAACTCACGATCAAGGGCTTCGCGAACCAGTTTTTCTGAACGAGCATCTAATGCACTGGTACTGTCATCAAGAATCAGGATCTTTGGATGACCGATCACACCACGAGTGATAGATAAACGCTGTTTTTGTCCACCAGAAAAGTTACTACTACGTTCTTCGACCGGTGCTTCATAACGATCAGCTAATTTCTCGATAAATTCTTTGGCTTGAGCGATAGAAGAAGCATTTTCCATATCCTTTTCTGTTGCACTCTTATTCCCTTGACGTAGATTCTGGGCAATCGTGCCTGAAAAAAGAATCGCTTTTTGTAAAACAAACGAGACGGTTTTTCTTAAACTGTGTTCATTCACTTGTCGTAGATCAACACCGCCAACTTCTACTTTTCCTTCTGTTGGATCGAACAATCGTGGAATCAATTGTGCTAAAGTTGATTTCCCTGCACCGGTAGCACCAACGATACCAATCATTTCCCCAGGTTCGATCGAAAAAGTGATATTTTTGAGTGTATCTGCATCATCGCCAGGATAACGGAATGAGACATTCTCAAAGCGAACAGAACCAGTTAATTCTTGTTCAGGTACATCCAGATAAGTTAAATCTGGTTCAGTATCCAAGATTTCTTTGATCCGTTTCAATGAAACCGCAGCTCTTGAAGTCATCATCATCATCATACCACCGATGATGATCGCCATCATGATCTGCATCAAATAGTTCATGAATGAAGCAATACCACCAATCAAGGTTGGGTCATCTTTTGCAAGATCACTGACGAAGAAGATTGCTCCGACTACTGCTAAGTTCGCAGCTAACATAAATGAGGGAATCATGACTGAAAATAAGGTTCCTACAATAATATTGTGCTTCGTTAAATCTTCACTAACTTTACTAAACTCATCCAACTGATTTTCTTCTTGGACAAACGATTTGACTACTCGAATCCCCATTAGATTTTCTTTCGCGATACTATTAACTTTATCGATCAGTTTTTGGATGATCGTAAAGTGCTTACCCATACGTGTAAAGGACAGCGCTGTGATCAAGAATACAGCAATGATCAAAAGAACGATGATCCACCACAATTGAGGCATTGTTGTCATCGCAAGAATAAATGCACCAATAAACAGAAACGGGATACGGAACAAAGATTGCAAAGAAATCATGACTAAATTTTGGATCTGCGTAATATCGTTTGTTAAGCGTACCACTAAATTCCCAGCAGAAAACTGTTCGATGTTGCCAAATGAGAAGGTCTGGATCTTGCGAAACGCTTCCTCCCGGATATCTGCACTGACACCTTGTGCGACTTTAGCAGAAAATATCGTATTCGTGACTCCAGCTGCTAAACCTAGGAGTGCTAAACTAATCAAAGAAATGCCAATCGTGCGCATTTCATCGCTGTCTTCCGTGATGATTGCTTCTAATACTTGTTGCAACAATTTAGGTTGCCAAAGCGCTGCTGTCACCATGAGTGCGACAGAAAGCAAAGAAACAAAAACAGCCAATCGATAGTTTTTTGCATGTTTTAAAATAAGCTTCATATTTGTGACTTACACCTCTCTTTTTTTTAATAAATCGTCCTATTTTATAATTGGTAAAAATAGACCGACTAACAATTTACCATGTTTAAAAAAAGAAATCAACCTGTAATTTTTAAACGCTGGAACTACTTTTATGATAGAAAGAAACTTTAAAGTGTCTGTTTTTAAATACTCCTTCTTTCTTCTTCGATTTTCACCCCTGTCACTATAAAAGGTACGTTATAGAATTCTTCTTTATTATGCTTATTTTCAATCTATTTAGCACTTATCTTGCTCGGATCGATAAAAAAAGAAGCGATCTTTTTAGGATCACTTCTCGTTTCTTTTTCACTCATTGGTTCCATATACGCAACAAGGCTCATTCATCTTTGCTTGTCCATGGAAGATCCAGAGATAAGCTGGCGGCAAATTCTTTATAGGCTGTTCTTTCCTTCTGTCTTGTAGCACGGCGTTCCTCGTACCCACTGCAAACTAATTGCTCTTCCTCGGTTTCAGGAATGACATGTGGCACGGTAAACTCTTTTTCAAGGTTCATATGTGAAGGCACAGCAACGAATGTTGTAAAGCAAGTAGCAGCCAAATAGCGTTCACCTGTCGTTAAGTTTTCACCGATGATCTTCACAAAGACTTCCATTGATTTCTTATGGGCACCCGACACGTAAGATTCCACACAAACGGAATGATTTTCGTGTAGAGGCTTCAAAAAATTCAAGCTATCTAAAGAAGCAGTGACTGCTCCTCTGCGACAATGACGGGTGACCGAAATCGATGCGGCGTCATCGATCATTGCCATTAGTTTTCCCCCAAAAAGATACCCGAATGGATTCAAATCAAATGGAAAGATCCGATGTGTTTGGATAACCATCGAGTCTTTGCAATACTTTGTTTCTTCCATCCGTTGTCAGCTCCTTTTGTTGAACAACCAAGCGAGGGCTCGTTGGATCCATTGGTCCCAAAAGATCCAATCATGTTCACCAGGACCATGTTCGAATGTCACATCGATGTTGTTTTCTTTTAAAATTTCTGCCATTTCTTGGTTGGCTTGATAGAGAAAATCGGATTCTCCACAAGCAAGATACATGCGTGGGGCTTCTTTGCCACTGTTAGCCAACGCTTCGACAAGGTAAGCCGGATCATTGACTGAACCTTGGATGCTATCTAGTGGTCCAAAAATCCCTTCCCAGAACTTGGCTTGACGGATCATCAATAAGTCTTCCATTCGGTTGCCAACCGACACCGCACCTGAGAGAGAAATAATAGCTGAAAAACGTTCGGGCCTTGCTAAACCTAATTTCAACGCACCATATCCGCCCATTGAAAGACCGGCTGCATACGTTTTTTCTCGTTTCGTTGTCAGTTGTGGGAACAATTCGTGACAGATTTCTGGTAATTCTTCTGAGATAAACGTCCAGTAATTCATATCATACGTAGTGTCTGTGTACCAACCTAAATCCGTTGACGGCATGATGACGGCTAACCCATAATCCGCCGCATATCTTTCAATGGAAGTCCGTCGTTGCCAAACACTATGATTCCCACCCATACCATGCAACAGGTAAAGCACTGGAACATCCGTCAAATTTGCCGACGTACTTGTCCCAATCACTTTTTTGGTTGTCTGAGGTAAGATCACATTTAGATTGACTTCCATTTCTAATACATTTGAGTAAACATTTGCTTGGATAAATGCCATATGTTTGTCGCCTTCTTTACTTTATTCAGATCGTTTTTCTGACAACAATCTGTAAATTTACTTGTATTCTTTTATTGTAGCATTTTTTTGACGAATTAAAAATGTTAGCCCTAGCGCGATGATGACTAATAACAAGCCCACCAGATAGACTTGGTGTAACCCATGATACAAAATTTCTCGTAATGGGGTTAATATTTCTGTGTCAATCATTTTCGCTGTTTGTGGATTGACTAATTTGTTCATGATATCCGGATCGTCTGTCAATTGGCTGACAGCAAGCTCTGCTTGCGTGACCCGGTTGATCAATAATCCAAAAACTGCGACCATCACTGTTTGCCCAATGGTGCGGACTAACGTATTAAACGAAGTGGCAACACCCATTTGTTCTGAAGGCACACTATTTTGCGCACTGACAGTCGATGTTGTCATCGTGATTCCTAAACCGACACCGATGATCGTTGAAATCAGGAAGAACCATAAGAAATTACTTTGAAATGGCATCAGCCAAAGTCCTGCACCACCGATGATGGTAATGAACAACCCGATACGCAACACTCGATACGTGGTCATCTGGGTCATCCACTTACTTGCTAAGAACGAACCAACCATCCAAACAAGCGAAAGTGGTGCCAAAACTAATCCACCAATTGCCGCATTAAGCCCTAATACCCCTTGCATCCACATTGGGATATAAACATCGATTCCCATTAAAAAGCCACTTGCTAACGCTGCTGCCGCATTTACAACGACAAATAGCGGATTTTTGAATAGATGTAGCATGATGACAGGATCTTCTGCTCGTTTTTCAACGAATAGGAATAAGAAAAAGAACAAAATACTACCTATCAATAACGCCAACACAAACGGTGTCAGTCCTTGATCACCTAGTAATTGAAAACCTAGCAACAGCAAAACCAACGTGAACATCAAACTAAAACTACCTTTAAGATCCATCGGTTTTGCTTCACGAGTTGTTTTTGGTTCATTGAGATAGATCCAAATCAGTACCATCAGTAACAAACCGATTGGCACATTGATGAAGAAAATCCAGTGCCAACTCAATGCTTCAACAATAAATCCACCAGCTAATGGACCAAACACACTAGCGATTCCCCAAGCTGAACTATTTAAACCCAAGACTTTTGCTCTTTTTTCAATCGTGTACAAATCACCAATGATCGTCAATGCGACGGGCATCATTGCTCCTGCGCCCATCCCTTGAATTCCCCGCGAAATGATCAAGCCAAGCATGGATTGAGAAAGCCCACAAAAGAGTGAACCGATAATAAATAATAGCGTACCGAAAATAAAAATCGGCTTTCTCCCAACTTTATCTGCAAGCTTTCCATAGATTGGTGTCAACATGGCATTCGTCAATAAATAAATTGAAAACACCCAGTTCATCATTTCCATGCCATGCAATGAACCAACGATCGTTGGCATTGCAGTCGTAACGATTGTCCCCTCAATCGCCGTCATAAATGTAGCGATGAACACACAGATCGTTACGACTTTCACGTTTGTTTTTCTTTCCATTTTCAAGCCCACTCCTTATCGAAACTCCTGTTATTTAAATGGCATCATCTGCCTATTAAAGTTCGACTCTGCTAAAAAAGCCAAAATACTCTAAAAGTAGCATAAGCTACTTTCGAATATCCCGGCTTACTGGTCTACATTTGATGCGTGTCACGTTAGATGAACACATTCAATTCAAACATAAATTATTTAGCTAAACTAGCTTTTAATGCATCGACTTTATCTGTTTTTTCCCATGGCAAGTCAACATCTGTACGACCAAAGTGTCCATACGCAGCTGTTTGTTTGTAGATTGGGCGGCGCAAATCAAGCATTTCGATGATTCCTGCAGGGCGTAAGTCAAAGTTTTCTCTTACCGCAGCAATCAACGCTTCTTCTGCCACTTCTGCCGTTCCAAAGGTATTGATCGAGATTGAAACTGGTTGCGCGACACCGATGGCATAAGCTAATTGGACTTCTACTTTACGAGCAAGTCCTGCTGCTACGATGTTTTTCGCAATGTAACGTGCCGCATAACTTGCTGAACGGTCAACTTTTGTTGCATCCTTACCAGAGAAAGCACCGCCTCCATGACGGGCATAGCCACCATACGTATCAACAATGATTTTACGTCCTGTTAATCCAGCATCCCCTTGAGGTCCGCCAATAACAAAACGTCCAGTAGGATTGATATAATATTTTGTTTGTTCATCCAGTAATTCTGCTGGAATGACTTCTTTGATCACTTTTTCAATGACATCTTGACGGATCGTTTCATTATCGACCGCATCATCATGTTGTGTTGAAATAACGATCGTGTCAACTCTTTCTGGTTGTCCTTGGTCATTATATTCTACAGTTACTTGTGATTTTGCGTCTGGGCGCAAATATGTTAATTCTTTTGATTTACGCAATTCAGCTAAACGACGTACTAAGCGATGACTTAAAGCAATTGGTAAAGGCATCAATTCTGGTGTTTCGTCCACTGCAAAACCAAACATCAATCCTTGGTCACCAGCACCGATTTCATCTAATAGATCTCTTTCTTTTTCGTCACGGATCTCAAGTGCTTCATCTACCCCTTGAGCAATATCTGGTGACTGCTCGTCAATTGCTGCTAATACTGCTACAGTATCACCATCAAAGCCGAATTTTGCACGAGTATAACCAATTTCTTTGACTGTTTCACGTACCACTTTTTGGATATCCACGTAAGCTGACGTTGAGATTTCGCCAAATACTAAAACTAGCCCCGTCGTTACAGACGTTTCGCAAGCCACTCTTGCATTTGGATCTTGTTCTAAAATCGCATCTAAAATCGCGTCACTGATTTGATCAGCGACCTTATCCGGATGTCCTTCTGAAACAGATTCTGATGTAAATAAATGTCTTTCTACCATAATTATGATTCCCCCTAGTTAAATTCGGTTACAAGGCATCTCCGTTCGTACGGATCCTCTCGGGAACTTGCAACGAGTCAAGTATAGCAGATAAACAGATTTTACGCTCGTTTTTTTGTTACTTTTTAGAAAAAAGAGAAAGTTGTAAAAATGGCAAAGTAACGACTTTTTGAATAAATAAAAAGAAGGCGTTCGTATGCTTTAGTTCGTAAAATCAGTGACTGAACTTATTGTATGCTTATTTTTCTATTGCCTTTTTAGTTCATTTATTGCTGGCTTTCTCGCTAAATTTTTACTTGTTACTTTTGCCTGATGTTTGACCTGAGAAAGCATAGAAGCGAATCGATTTTCTCGTGAGAAACAAACAGTTGATTCTTCCGAAGCAGTTGACAATGTGTGAACAGCGCTACTGGTATTATGCCAAGGTAAAGGAATCCATTGTTTCCTTATTTGATTTGAGTGATTAAATTTTTCAATTCTGTTGCGGTGATTGATTTCTTTCTGAATTTCAATTGTTTTTCCCTGAAGAAGATCAATCGAAGAATCGATTATTTCTTTTGCTATCGGTATTTGGGTATAAGTGTTTCGATCTGTTGTGAAACTTATGTCATTTCTAATACTTAGAAGTGCGCGATGCAAGTCCGACAAATCAACTTCACTGATCTCACGTTGATATAATGTCCCCGGTGTTTCTGCTACTTTTAAGATTTGTTCTGTTATTTGTTCGTCGACTGCTAGTGGAATGCTGCCACCTCTATTCAAGATTACCTTTATATAAGGATCTTCTCTGTATAATGAACGGATATTTTGATACCATTCATTTTTGTTAAGACGACTACCCGATTGTTGCACATGCGCATATATAGAATGTCTAAATCGACAATAACCAAAAACATAATCAAAGTTTTTATTCCATTCACGATTGTCTTCCTTCATTGCTTGAAGAAATCTTTTCTGCATCTCAAAAGTTGCGTCCTTATACATTCTATTCCACGTTGGCGTTACTTTAGGACGATCAGCCAATTCAAATAGGCATCTATTACAATTGAACAAAATCAATCTTAAAGATGTTTCGATTCCACTTACTCCATAATTCCTAGTCGTTGGCGATTCTAATTTTATGGCAGGAATTTTTTTGAATCCGTGGGAAAGAGCTTCGATTTTTATTAATGTACCGTATGGATGAAAATTTAATAAATCTCGTGCAGAAAACAAAATGTTACTTAACTCTTCAATTTTAGTTGCTGATATCTTGACATAAGATACAGCACCCGCACCAATCTCTTTTTTCTTATCTACTTGCATTACCAGAAACTGATCATCTTTTTTATAGACAGTTAATCCACAAACATGTCCAGTATGGTCAGCAGCTAACGTGGAATAACTCGTCGGAAAAAGCATAAAATCTGTAGGGTCATTATTTCTCAAATTCTCTAAAACAATTTTTAGGTTCTCCATCCGGTCAAAGCGATACAACGCAATCGTTCGTTCCAAAGAATGAATGATAGATAGTTGCCTTTTTTTATCGATAAAAAACGCATCTTTGTCATTTTTGATCATTTTTATGTAAGTTGAAAATAATAATGCGTAATTTTCCGGTCTGACAAAATAATCCTTATTACTTTTTAGCGACAAAGTTAATGCTAGCATATCAATTCTTCTTGCAAATTCGTATAACTGTTTTCTTTCTCCCCTCTCTGATGGTAAAAAAAAGGCGATAGTCTTTGGCAGCCATTTTTCTGTAAACTGGAGCAACCACCTTTTATCACTTAGTAACTGCCATTCTTTTTTTCTTAATTCTGCTCGTCTCTTTACTTCTGCGTAGTTCTCTTGAAAACGCTCGTCAATCCTTGAAAGTAGACGTTCATTCATTTTTTTAGCTACTGGAATTTTTATGAGGGCTAAACGTTCTTTGATGATCGATCGTAAACATCCATCGAACTTAAGCATCAGCACTAACTTATCATCATCAACTTCCTTAAGCTCCTCTCCATAAAGTTCACTTAATGACTCCACTGCTCGATCAAGTCTTTTGATTAATTTCGCTTCATTAAAGATCGGAAGCTTTCCATTACCATTTTGCATAGCGAGGATATAAGGATCCAGTTTAAAAACCGTTTCAATAAGCTTATACCAAATTTTTTCTTGCCTGTGGTTATAGATGATCGTAGTATCTGCAGCGTACCCTTTTCGGTATAAATAATAGCCAAAGATATAATCATATTGAGCATTCCATTTTTGGTTTTTTCCTTTGATTACGCCAAGAAACCTTTTCCGCATTTCTATTGTTGGATTCGGATGAACTAAATTCCATGTCGGTGTTACTCTTTCATTTATATTGATCGAGAATATCTCTCTTTGGCAATGATATAAAGCTAATTTTAACGTAGCCTCTAATTCCAGAATCACACAATTCCCTGTCATCTGTTCTTTCATTTGTATTGTTGGAATAGATTGAAATGCTTCTGAAATTGCTTCGATATCTTTAAATATATCAAAAGGTTTATGGCCACAATGATCTCGATTAACAAAGAGTATTTTACTTAATACCTCGATCTTCGTCAGAGGTATCTGAGTATAAGCAATGACGGTCTGTTTAAAGTACCTTTGTTTGTCTACTTGGATCGCCAGTAAATGACTATTTTTTCGATAGAAGATCAAGCCACATAGATGAAAAGATAGCTTATGCTCAAACACTGAAAAAGTAGCCGGGAAAATTAGAAAGTCTGTGGGGTCATCACTTCTCAAGTTTAGTAATAATTCTTGTATCTTCACTGGTTTATCGCTCTCAAATATCTGCTTCGAGTATTTTAACGATTCAATAATATGTGCTTTTCGTTCCTTGTCAATGAAAAAGGCATCTTGATCATTTTGGATCATTTTTTCATACAATTCAAAAATCAATTCTAGTCCATTATAAAAGCGATCATTTTCTTTCAAAGATAGATTCATGGCAAGTATATCTATTCTTTTCTTAAAATCATTTATTTCTATTCTTTCTTTTTTCGATTGTTTCTTCATTATTTATGGTTACCTCCAAAATAAATAATCTTAAAATTTGTTGCAACATTCACCGTATTGAGAATTGAATAAAACACGTTTATACCAAACTTTTTGTTTTTGAAAAGAGAGAAAGGAGGGACAAATACCTTGTACATTATGGTTAGGTATTTAAATCCATCCTTTCTCTCATGTGTTTCTTCATATGCCCACTTTGTAGGTAAGGTGTAAATAGCAATCTATGACCTTTGAATGAACCAAAACCTCATATACTTTTTTTAATGGCAACCTTAAAGCGAACATATCTAATTTTTATCCATTCATTTCCATAGTTATTGCTTTCTATGAGTTCTTCCCTTTCCATTAAAATAAATCATGCAAAATTACTTCTCTTGTCTAGGATTCTTCTTGTCTATTGCTTTTCTCTCTAGATTATTGCTTACAGATCCAGATAAATTTTTTGCTCGATCACATAGTTCAGAAAAATGCCCTTTTAGAGTATCACCAAACTCTGCACTTCTCGCTAGCAAATTAGGTGAGGTACGAGAGCTGTGTGCTACTGGAGTTGGGGTTTCCGTAATCGGCATAGTGGTCGAGCGATAGATCGGTTCTTCCTTTTGTTTCTTTTGTGCGAGATCTACACGTCGCTGATATTCTCTTTGTAATCTGTCGTTCTTTATTTCAGTACAATAAACCATGTGTTCGGACATTTCTTTGGCTACGGGTATTTTGATAAATGGGATTCGTTGTTTTATAAAACCTTGCACATACGCGTTAATTTGAATCTCTTGCTGGATCTTAGATGTCTCCATTATTCTCAAGACATTCTCAGATACCGATCCCATCGATTCAACCATTTCCTTCACTTTTTTTCTGAGTTGTTCATCAAAGGTCGTTGGAATCTGTCCTCCTCTGTTTACCATTTCTTGAATATAAGGATCATGCTGAAAAAGATACCGAATATTCTTAAGAAGAGCTTGTTTTTGATCAATTCCTGTATGTTCCATTTTTTTACATATGTTTTTAAAATAAAAATAATAATCATAGATATATCGAAAATTTTTATTCCAATTTCCATTAATTCCTTGAACTGCAAAAAGAAATCTCTCTTTCATTGTTAAAGTAGTTCCAAGATCTTCCATCCACCAATTTTGTCGCCTCTGAGGCCTTGCTAACATAGGCTCATTCAACTTGCCCCATTTGGGGGTCACCTTCTCTTGGTCATTCAAACGGAATATATCTTTTTTACAATTAAACAGGATAGTTCTCAACGATGCTTCTATTTCACTAATGACTGAATTATCAATGGTTTGCTCTTTGAGTTGTATTACTCGAATCGGGCGAAACTCATGTGATAACCCTTCAATTTTTTTAAGTATATCGTATGGTTTTTCATTTGAAAAATGACGTTCTGAAAAAAGCAATTGACTCAGCGCTCTTGCCTTTTCAAAAGGAACTTTCACATATGATACCGCTCCTGTACGATAGGACTGTTCTTGATCCACTTTCATCACAATAAAATTGTTTTCTTTTTTGTAAATCGTCAGACCGCAAACATGTCCAAAATACTTATGTGAATGATCAGTAGAAAAAGCTACCGGAATAAGCATAAAATCGGTGGAGTCATAATTTTTCAGTTTTTCGAAAATAGTTTGGAGACTTTCTGCACTATCCATGCGATACAGTTGGATTGTTCTTTTTAACGAATGGACAATATTCATTGTTTGTATTCGATCAACAAAAAAACTATTGTAATCAGTTCTGATCATCTTCGCATAGATTGAAAATAGTAATTCGTAACTTTCCGGTGAAACAAACGATTGATCATTCGGGTTCAGCGATAATGACATAGCTAGCATGTCCACTCGTTTTGTAAATTCTTGTCTTTGCTCCATTGCCTCTTGGTTCGGAGTGACATAATCCATGAGACTAGTCGGTACTACTTTTGAGGCGAACTGCGTGATTCTACTGCTTTCAACTAGCTTTCTTCTTATTGTCATACGACGCTTTAATTCACCCTCAATTTCTTGAGAGCGAACTTCCATTTTTGAAAGACAAAGTTGGGTCATCTCCTTAGCTATCGGAAGTTTGATTAGAGGTAATCGTTCTCTATAAACGCTAATGATTTCACCATTCTTATGAAGCCCTTTTTCTAACTTACTAAATGGCAAATCAATGACTTCTCCCCCCTCTAATTGATCTAATGCATCTAATACATCTACTACGGACATTTCCATTCTGTTTCTTAGATAAGATAGTTCCGTGCTAACAGTCCTTGAAATATCACCGTTGCTTTTACGTAGTGCAACTATATAGGGATCTTCTGCAAATAGAAATTCAACGATGTTCAACCACGGTGGATAAAAGCTCTCTGTTGCTACGACAGAATTTTCAATCGCTCGATTTTTCTTATATAAAAAATAATCAAAAACATAGTCAAACTGTTCGTTCCATTCTTGCTTTTTGCCTTTGACCGCTTCAACAAATCTTTTTTTCATTTCAATATTTGGATCAGGATGTGTCATGTTCCATGTTGGGAAGGTTTGAAGAGTAGAGTCGATAAAAAATTCATTTGAGCGACAATTGGACAAAATGATCCTCAAAGCACTCTCTACTTTCCCGATCCAATGATCATTGAACGCTATCGTTTCTTTTTTATCAGCGGGCGTAGACGTAACTTGGTATTGGTCTGAAATTTCTCTGATTTCATCAACTATATTGGGTACTACTGAATCAATTGATTCAATCGTGTTACGACTTAAAGAGATAATTTCACATAAACTAGCTACGTCCATTAAGGGTATCCAAAAATAATCCAGTTGCCTTGGCTCAGCCTGTTGTCCATTCTCTACCTGCGTCACAACAAAATAATCTTCTTTTTTATATATTGTTAAGGTGTTCAACTGTGGCTGCATATATTCGCCAATCGGACTCTTAATAGGAATAGGAAATATCATAAAATCTGTTGGATCATTACTCCTCATATTTTCCAACATTTTTTTCAAGGTCTCTGTATTTTCAATACTACAGAATTCCTTTGATCGTTGTAAGGATTCAAGTACTCTCGCCTGTTGCCCTTTCTCAGTGAAAAATTCATTAGGATCGTTCTTGATCATGTTGATGTAAGTTGAAAAAACTAACTCATACATTCCTAATGATGAACGAAAGTTTTCCGACATTGTATCCAGTGATAGTGCCAAAGCTAGCATATCTAATCTTTTAATAAATTCATCTTCCGTGTCCATATCATCCTTTCCTCCTATCTAGTCTAGTTATTTATGACTCCCCTTATTACAAACCTGTTGTTTTTGTCCTTCGTATCTATTAAGTAAGTTCACAACCACAGAATCCTATTGATTAACTTACTAAAATCACATATATATTTTTCAAGATTCATCAGTTATTTTGTCAATGTATTAGGCACTTTACATTTGACCCGTTTACTGACTAAATGTTGATTTTTTGCTTCTGATATCTGTTTTACTTGATCAATCATTGAAGTAAAGCGATTCGTCACAGGTACCATAGTCCCTGTTGTTCTTTGAGAAGTAGCTGATGATAATTGAGGGCTTTGAACGCTAGCAGTTGGGGATACTATTGGTAGACGATCCATCATTTGACAGGAAGATTCTTTTGGTTCAATGCCGATACGTCGACTGATTTCCTTCTTTATTTCTATATTTTTTGCCTTTATGCGAGCAATATAGTAGTCTAACATTTCTTTTGCTACAGGGATTTTGAGAAAAGAGAGTCTCCCTTTTAGTAATTCTAGTTCATAGGTATTTTCTCGAAATTCTTTGTATAGGTCAGATAACCCGACTGCTTTGATTTCTCCGTTCAACACTATACCTACTTTTCCTACGATTTCTATCATTTTCTCTTTTAAAGATAAATCAAAGACAGCTGGGATCATTCCCCCGCTATTCAGTATTTCTAAAATGTAAAGATCATTAGAATATAAATGACGTATACTTGTATACCAATAATCTTTATGTACAGATAGTTGTGCTTCTCCCCATTGCATTGATTGCTTTTTTCGATAAATATAATGACCTAACAGATAATCAAAATTTTGATTCCATTCTTGATTTGTTCCTTTCATTGCCTCAACAAATCGTACCTTCATCTCTATAGTTGCTGAACCTTGTCCATCTCCCCCCCATTTTGGTGTGATTCGATCATATATATGTAAATCAAAAATATCCTTTTTACAGTGGAATAAAATCAATCTCAAAGTGGCTTCTATTTCAATAATTCCACAATTACCAGTAGTTTGATGCGCTAGTTTTATCGCTGGTATCGCTTTGAATTTATGAGAAATAGCTTCGATTTTTCTTAGGATACCATATGGCTTAAAATCAAAAAATTCTCGTGCAGAGAAGATGATTTGACTTAACTCCTGAATATTTTTTAACGGTGCTTTAACATAAGATACTGCACCTGATTCATAAAAAGACTCCTTATCTACTTGCATAATAATCAATTCATTGTCTCTTTTATATATGGTCAATCCACAAATATGCCCACCCTCTTTTGGATCTAACATATGAAAATAAGCTGGGAACAGTACAAAGTCCGTTGGATCATTATTTCTTAAATTCCCAAAAATATTATGTAAGTCTTCTATGTCTGTTAGTTTGTATATCTCTAATGTTCGTTGTAAGGACTGGATAATATTTGGTTGCCGTTGCCTATCGATAAAAAAAGCTTCCTGGTCATTTTTGATCATTTTAATGTAGGTCGAAAATAATAGGTCATAAATTCCTGGAAAACAGTTGATATCATCATTGGATTTTAACGATAACGTCAGAGCCAACATATCTATGTTTCGTGAAAAAACATGTTTTTTCTGTTGTTTCATTGTTTCTGTTTGAAAAAAACTACTGTCACTTGTTGATACTACGTTTGTTCCTAGCTGAACTACGCTATAACTATTACTTTTCAGGGTTAGTTCTTCTGGTTGGTTCTTTATGATACGTCGCTTCATTTCCTTATTTATTTCTTGGTATCGCTCTTGTAACCTTGAAAGGAAACGTTGATTCATTTCTTTTGCTATAGGTTTCTTGATCATAGGCAACCGATCTTCATATATGGTGATCAACATTCCATCATGATAGAGTGTATTCATCAATTCAGTAGAACTGACTAGTGCGAGCTCTCGATCATACAGTACATGAACTGGTTTAACGGTTAAGACAAGATTTTTTTGCAATGCCTCCTCATCTATTCCTGAAATCTTTCCATTGCTACTCATCAATGCGTGGATATAAGGATCACTATTAAAACTTTTTTTGATACTGTTCCGCCAGTCACTTTGTTTATTACGAGGTAAAATTGCATTGATTCCAATATTTTCACTTTGATACAAATAATAATCAAAAATGTAGTCAAATTGTTCATTCCAGATATGATTGTCCGTTTTTATTGCTGCAAGAAGGCTTTCTCTTATTTGTATAGTTAGCTGAATATTAGCACCATGCCAGAGTGACTTTCCCATTTCAGTCGTATTTAACGAAAAAAGATCTGTTGTATAATGGAACAATAGTACTTTTAAGATATCCGCTAAGGCACTGACTGGATTGTCAATTCCCTGTTTCTCTATATTATTTAAAACAGTAATTTCCTGAAATCCAGCTGAAATTGATTTGATCCCTTGGAATAAAGAGAACTCATTTGGATTCAGCAAGTTCAACTTCAAAAAAAATAGTTCACTTAAACAAGCTATTTTTGTTATTGGAATCCTAGCATAAGACACCTGACCTACGCCAAATTGCTCTTTTCTATCTACTTGAACAACAAACAAATCATGTTCCCTTTTATAAACGATCCAGCCACAATAATGTGGTAAAATACTTCCAGCTTTGTCTAGGTGATTTAAATTTTGGAAAATCATGAAATCTGATGGATCATTATTTGTCATTTTTTCAATGGTTTTCTGTAGAAAACTTGGATGATCGCTGGTATAAAAATCCATCGATCTTTTAAGCGAATCAATCACTTTTGACTGATTTTCTTTATCAATAAAGTACTGATCATCATCATTTTCTAGCATTTTTATGTATGTTGAATATAGTGAACCATAAAACTCTGGTGAAGCAACTCTTTGATTATTTTCTTTTAACGATAGTGCTAATGCTAATATCTCCAGTTTTTGGAGAAATTCATTTCTATTGTTTTCTTTCATCATTTCTTCGGTATTCATATTTTCCTTTGCCAAAAATCTATAAATAATCCTAACCAATCATAAAAGTTGTCAGATCAATGTTTCTTTTCTGCTTCTACCTTTACGGTTTGCTGACTACTCTCATTTGCTTCACTAAGAGGCGTCAATTCGGATAAAATAAATTCGCTATATCTACGACGAAATGCTCGTAGATCCAACACTATAACTAAATTCTAACTGGCATTGCTATCTCTATTTCAGTTGACGACTGATAGATATGGTTCGAACGAAGATTGGTTAGTTTTCGATGTATCTGTCGAATCTTCTTTTCTTATTTATAGATATTACATGTTTTGACTAATTAGGTTCCCTCCCTACTCATTGTATTTTCTTCTTACTCATATTTACATTTTTACTTGAGCACTGACTTTCAACTTCCAATCCTCTTTTTGCTTAAGAATGGTTAGATCAATTTGTTTCTTTTGAGCAGCAACTGTTGTTCTTAAGAAAGTAGCCTAGTTTATTCATTCTTTAAAACCATCAGTATTTCTGTTACTTCTTTTCTGTCCATATCATCCTCCTAACTAGATTTTTTCCTGTCATCTAGTTAAAAACTAATCAACTTATTTGATGGTGTTAAAAAATTTATGGAATTATGTTGTCATATTTCGTACATTCTAGCTAATTCTAGTATAGTGACTACTACTATAAAACCCACCCATTTATTTTAAAATCACGAAAAAAAAACTCATCCATAACATCAATTAATAGGTAGGCTTAAGAAAATAATCTTTCAAAAAGGAAAAAAGTGATCATAGAAGTAATCACTATAACAACAGTCAAATGGTTGTCTTTACAAAAAAATATTAGATTTATATGATGAGAGGAATCATTTCCTCATCTCTAAAGTCAAATAGACGATAAAAGCTCTATAATAAAGCAAATGAATAAAGAAAAAATCGACTTTTGTTTAGTTCAGTACCATTAAAAAATGGTGGAAAATAGTTTTATTTTCTACTAACCTACTTTTTTGTAAAAAGAGAATGTTAATTTATTAGAATTACATCGACCAAATCTCCCCCTCAAGAAAGAATATCGGCATGAACGATTCTACAAAAAATCACTTAGTTTACCAGACAAAAATATCATTTCCCAAAGAATTGACTTTAAGAAAACAAAGAAGGTAGACCTTCTCCTATATCATTCATGTACACTTAGATTATCAACCAACAGTTATGTAGAATCAAAGTGATCAAATATAGAACGTCATCCAAATACCTTATAGTAACGGGCATTGGACATTGGAAGGGACAAACAATAAAATCAAGGTCATTAAACGAGTCGCTTATGTTTACCGTAATTTTCTCTAATTTCGTGACCGTATTTACTTGATCCAGGGCTTGTTTTTCCAAGATCGATCCAAATAAAAAAGAACCAATCGAAGCGTATTTCTGCTTCAATTGATTCTCGATGAAATTCTTTCAATTTGAACTCATCAACATTACTTGTCGAAGAGCCATGCCATTTTACTGTAAATAAAAAAGATACTTGCTTGAAGTATCTTCGATGACCCGTACGGGATTCGAACCCGTGTTACCGCCGTGAAAGGGCGGTGTCTTAACCGCTTGACCAACGGGCCAGTTAATAATATGAAAGTAATGGGCCTAAATGGACTCGAACCATCGACCTCACGCTTATCAGGCGTGCGCTCTAACCAGCTGAGCTATAGGCCCATAAAAACTAAAGCGGGTGACGAGAATCGAACTCGCGACAACAGCTTGGAAGGCTGTGGTTTTACCACTAAACTACACCCGCAGTATGGCGCGGGACAGAATCGAACTGCCGACACATGGAGCTTCAATCCATTGCTCTACCAACTGAGCTACCGAGCCAAACGGTTCCGACGGGAATCGAACCCGCGATCTCCTGCGTGACAGGCAGGCATGTTAACCCCTACACCACGGAACCAATGTTTTTAGTTTTTAATTGCGGGAGCAGGATTTGAACCTACGACCTTCGGGTTATGAGCCCGACGAGCTACCAGACTGCTCCATCCCGCGATAATATGAAAAAGGAGGATAAGGGATTCGAACCCTTGCACGGTTTTACCCGCCTGACGGTTTTCAAGACCGTTCCCTTCAGCCGGACTTGGGTAATCCTCCAATAT
>NZ_PUAP01000018.1 GCF_002947535.1 Enterococcus mundtii | reverse complement strand
TTTTGTATGAACTATTATAGTTGGACGAATCACTTTAGCTGAGATTTAATAAAAAATATCACTTATTAATTCAAAATAAAAATCGCGTAATTTAAAATGGATGCGAAAAATACCCATAAATAGTAAGGGATCGTCAACCACATTGCTGTGCGATTGTGCAGCCATAAATGATAAACCAAAGCTGTTAGAAAAATCATTAATAAAGTGATATCGATAGCAGAAATCAAAGTATTTTGCACATTGAAAAATAAAGCTGACCATAAAAGATTGAAGATGAATTGAATTGTAAAGAGCCACAATAGTCTAGTGCGGTGTTTTTGATTTTGTGTATTTAAAATGAAGTACAAAGAAATGCCTATTAAAATATAGAGGATCGTCCACATAGGACCGAAAATCCAACTAGGTGGTGCAAAAGCTGGGAGTTGTAATGAGTAATAATAACTTCCCGGATTGCCGCTAAGAATGCCAGATAAAAATCCTAAAGCAACGATTCCGATAATGCAAACCCACAAACGATAATCTTTTAATCGATTGATAGTGTATACCATAAAAAAAACTCCTTTCTTTACACAGTTTAACATATTTATTTATAACAGCACCTATTTATGGCTTGTAATTTTTTAAGTTATTTTAAGAAATGTTAATTTAGCATACATATTGACCTTTATAAGATAGTATCGAGGTGTTTTAACCATTGGAAAAGCATTTATACGTTGATTTTAAAGCATTGTTGCAATACCGAACATTTTTGTTTTTTCTTTTTTATTTAACTATAAAACGGAGATAAAACGATTAAATAACCTTAATTTCTTTTTTGTTTTTGTTATATTATTTTGAGTTATCTGATATTATAAAATTTGTAATCGATTACGAACAAGGGAAATGAATTAGTTGAATGGGGAGAGTTTGGAAAATGAAGAAAAAAAGTGTAAAGAGATTATTAGCTGGAGCAGCTTTGTGTAGCTTATTGGTTGCACCGTTGTTTTTAAATGAAGAGCAAGGAGCGGCAACAGAGCAAACAGTTCGCGCAACACCTGATTTTGGTGTAGGTCAAGGAATCGAGTGGCCAGAACAAGTCGTAGCACCATTCGTAGATATCACGGCGTATACTTCAGATGAAGTGTTGTCAAATAAAGGTGCCTTGAATATGGCAGCAATTGCTAGAGAAACAGGTCAACGTTTCTTTAATCTAGGATTTATGCAAGCTAGAGGGATCAAAAATGGTAAACTTGATTGGGCTTGGGGAAGTTTCAATGGATTGAGTGAAAGTGATAGTGACGAATGGCAATATGAAGGAATCAAGCAATCGATCCGTGAGTTAAGAGAAGTAGGCGGAGATGCAGCTGTGTCATTTGGCGGATTAAATTCTGGTGCCTTCTGGGAAGTAACACAAGATGAAGATATGCTTTATGATGCTTACATGGAAGTAATCCAAGGTTATGGCTTCACTCGTATCGATTTTGACGTAGAAGCGGCAGCAATGGGTTATCACGAAAACCTAGCAAATGCTAAAGCGGTAAAACGATTACAAGATGCAACTGGTGTTGAAGTAACATTGACATTACCAGTTATGCCTACAGGATTGATTTCAACAGGATTATCTGTTTTACAAGCTTATTTAGAAGCGGGCGTTGATTTAACTAACGTGAATATCATGACGATGTGTTATGGATCAAGTGTGGCAGACTATGCGCAAGGCTCACTAGATGCTGTAGATAACACAATGGTTCAATTAAAAAATCACTACAAACAATACGCTGGTAAAACATTAACAGATGAGCAAGCTTATGCAAAATTAGGTACGACTCCTTCTGTAGGATTTGAAAATGAGCAGCATCCTTACTTTACAACAGATATGTTCAACTTGGTTGTACAACACGCTAAAGAGCGTAAAATCGGTATGGTATCATACTGGTCAATGAATCGTGATGCCAAAGTAGACGGTGGACAAGGACAAGTGAAAAACCAATATGAATTCTTAACTGTTGGTCAAAGATTTACAGATGGTTCTGAAATGCCTGAAGATACACAAAACCCATCAACACCGACAAATGTAGGTTCAGATTTCATTACGACACAACGCGCGCGTATCAATTGGACAGCATCAACGGATAACGATCGCATTGCTCGTTACAATCTTAAGTTAACTGGTGCAGGCGAAACAGTATCAGCGACAACAATGGCTGTGTCTCATACCTTTGAAAACTTGAAGAGCAATACGACTTACACAGTCGAAGTAGTTGCAGAAGACCGTTCTGGAAATGTTTCGGATGCAGCAACTTATACTTTTACAACACTTGAAGAATCAGAATCTACTCTACCAGCTTGGGACCCTGAAACAGTTTACTTAGGTGGAGAGCGTGTTACATATGAAGGGCTGATCTATGAAGCGAGACATTGGACACAAAATGATATTCCGAGTGAATCTGGTCCTTATGGCCCATGGAGACTTGTGACTAAATAATCTATCTATTTCTTATTACTCCATAGATAAAATGATAAATAGTAAAAATATTAATAACTTGTATTGAAAAATGATAGTTAAGTTATTATTTATATAGATAAGTAAGAGAGGAGAGTCCTAAAAAAACTCTCTTCTTTTTACGTAAAAAACAATATGTATATTGAAACATTAAGAAAATATTAAGTGCATCAAAAAACATTTTAGGTAAATAACTATAGTTATCATATGGGAAACACTGTTAAAACAACATTTATATCGTTTTAACTAAAATGAATTCATTTCAATAAAGTTATAAAAGCATAACGTTTGTTTTTATTTTAGAAAACGTTTACAATGAACCTATCAAAAATAGGAGGTTCAGTTATGAAAAAGTTTAGTGTTATGATGTTTGTAGGAATTGTTATGTTAGGTTTGTTTGGATTTGGTACATCTGGTTATGCACATGGTTATGTGACATCTCCAGGAAGTCGTGCCTATTTCGGTACAGCAGCTGCAGGTAATTTGAATCAAAACGTTGGACGCGCACAATGGGAACCACAAAGTATTGAAGCCCCTAAAAATACATTTATCGATGGAAAAATCGCGAGTGCAGGTGTCAGTGGATTTGAACCATTAGATGAACAGACAGCCAATCGTTGGCATAAAAGTGTAATTAATGCTGGTCCTTTGAATATCACTTGGAACTTAACTGCACAACATCGCACAAGCACTTGGGATTACTACATTACAAAACCAGGTTGGAACCAAAACCAACCTTTGAAATTCAGCGATTTTGAATTGATCACAAAAATCGATGATAAAGCAACAGTTCCACCAAAAACAGTAAATCAAACAATTACTGTTCCTCAAGATAGAAAAGGTTACAACGTGATTTTAGCTGTTTGGAATATTTCAGATACAACAAATGCGTTCTACCAAGTAATCGATG
Source organism: Enterococcus mundtii (assembly GCF_002947535.1). Classification (GTDB taxonomy): domain Bacteria; phylum Bacillota; class Bacilli; order Lactobacillales; family Enterococcaceae; genus Enterococcus_B; species Enterococcus_B mundtii_B. The sequence continues at coordinate 76,515 of NZ_PUAP01000018.1, read as the reverse complement.
TCAATGTTCAATAGATAAACCTTGAAGAGAAACCTTTTTAACTGATCATATAAAGAACACCTATGAAGTGACTCTCATTTTCACTTCATGGGTGTTTATTTGTATATTCGAACCACCTAAAATCAAAAGGGGGCAGGTACAATGATGGTCCCATTTTTTTGGCGAACTTCAGATTGTATTGTATGATAGAAGTAAGGATACCAGAAGAAATGGGTTACGGAGGAAATCAAATGAAAAAATTTTTACGTAAAAAAAAGAAAAATAAAGAATCGATTGAAGATACTGTAATCGAACATGAGGAAACAGAGTTGGAAGAAACATTGGAGCAAACACCTGAGGAACAAAAAGAATTTGCTTCCTTTTTTGCTGAAACAATGAAAAGACTTCCCCAAAAAACATCCGCAGCTATTTTACGAAATTTTGATTCGTCGAAAAGCAAGGCGGAACAAACATTAGCAAAGAGTAAAACACAATTCGACCGTCTATTTGAAGAATTCTTAAAAGGGGTAGACGAACCTTTACGTAGAAAATGCCATGCCACGATTCATGCGGCCTCTTTGACAGCGGCTATCATCGGTTGTTCACCGATCCCTTTTTCAGATGCTTTTTTACTTGTACCTGTTCAGCTAACGATGATGGGACGTCTCCACAAGTTATTTGGGCAATCGTGGTCTGAATCATTAGGTAAGAGTGTCTCAAAAGAGTTGATCGTTGTTAGTTTAGGTAGAAGTGCAGTAGGGAATATCATCAAGATCATTCCGGCAGTAGGTACAGTGGCTGGTGCAGCAATCAACGCAACTGTCGCTAGTACGATCACTGAATCATTAGGTTGGATCACAGTGAAGATGTTGAATGATGGCGAAGATATTTTTGATGATGTCATGTCTTTCAAAGGACAAGTTCAAACGCTTTTTACTTTATTGAAACGAAAAAAACAAATGAAATAAGATTCGATCAGAAATGATCGGATAAAAAAATAAGCATTGACCTCTGAAATAGTTTTTGACCTATGCAGAGGAAAATGCTTATTTTTTATAAGAATTCTGGTTGGTGCTGTTGAATTATTTTTTTGTTAATTTCACGACAACTTCACAACGTGCTGTTTGAGGGAACATATCGACAGACTGCAGATACTCGACGTGAAAAACTTTCGCTAATTGGACGAGGTCTCTTGCTAAAGTTGAAACATTACAAGAAATATAAACTAATTTTTTCGGTGGGTTTTTTAAAATTGCTTGGATCAATTGCTCGTCTAAACCAGTACGTGGCGGATCAACGATGATCCCATCCGGACGAAATCCTTCATTCAACCACTTTGGTAAGAGCTCTTCCGCCGTCCCCACTTCATAACGAGTATTCTCATACCCTAAACGCTGTGCGTTTTTCTGTGCATCTGCAATGGCTTGGGGGATCGTATCCATTCCACGCACTTCTTTTGCTTTGTTTGCCACACTCAAACCAATTGTTCCAACGCCACAATAAGCATCTACGATCGTTTCTTCAGGTTGGATGGCTAAAGCTTTGATTCCTTCACCGTATAAGACTTCTGTTTGTTGAGGATTCAACTGGAAAAAGGCACGAGGTGAAAGGTCAAAAGTCACTTCATTGATCCGTTCCTCAATGGCTTCTTTTCCCCAAATATGTTTTGTTTCGTCGCCCATCACGAGGGAGGTTTTTAAAGGTTGCACGTTTTGCATGATCGAAACAACTTCAGGGAGTTGCTGATTGATCTCGCGAATCAGGACATTTTTTTGTGGGAATTTTTGACTTCTAGTAATAAAGACAACTTGTAGCTCACCTGTCTGTATACCCACTCGAACCATGATCGTGCGGAAAATCCCACTATCAGTACGTTCGTCATAAATCGGTAAATCATATTTATTCAATAAATCAACGACTGTATTCATCACTTTTTGTGTAGCTGGCTCTTGCACTAAACAATCAGTGATCGCCACTAAGTCATGAGAGTTGGCTTGATAGAGCCCAGCTTCGATTTTGCCTGTTTGTTTATTTTTTCTTAATTGAAATTGTGCTTTGTTCCGATAACGCCAAGGATCGTCCATTCCAATCGTCGGTAAAAGTGGATACTCACGATAGCCGACGGGCTTGAATTTTTCTAACGATTGCAAAAGCAAATCTTTTTTGAAATCCAACTGCGCATGGTACGCTAGATGCTGCAATTGACAACCGCCACATTCATAATAGACTGGACAAGGAGCAGTCACACGATCCTTACTTGTTTTTTTAACTTTGACTAGTTGTCCTTCGGCATAGCGAGGGGTCGCTTTGGTGATTTTCACTACGACTTCTTCTTTAGGAAGAGCATACGGAACAAAGACGATCATGCGTTTAAAGTAGCCGATTCCTTCTCCGTTGATCCCTAAACGTTTGATTTTCAATGTGATCGTTTGGCCGTTTTTAACAATTGCTTCTGGCATAGGTATCTCCCTTTTTTATCATTATGTGGCTATATTCTAACATATTATAGCGAGAGTTGGGGATTTTCTATGTTATGATAGGAATATATGTTCGAGGAGGGATAGTTTGCTTTCTATTGCAAGAATCAGTAAAGGCAAAGGGCTTTTTTATCAGATCGATCTTTCGGATGGCGAAACACTACAAGTATCAGAAGATATTTTAGTACGCTATCGTTTATTAAAAGGACAAGAATTAACAGAAGATAAATTAGCTGAAATCAAAAAAAGTACAGGTTATGATTTTGGCTTACAACAAGCATTGAATTATTTGAGTTACCAATTACGAACGGAAAAAGAAATTCGGATCTATTTAAAAGACAAAGAAATCGGACAAGAAGACCGTCATAAAATCGTTGAAAAATTAAAAGAATTAGGTCTTGTGGACGATTTGACTTTTGGTGAAAGTTACGTCCGAACGAATATGCGTTTGAGTGACAAAGGACCAAAAAAATTAGCACAGCAAATGCAACAAAAAGGGCTCTCGCCAGAAGTGATCGAGCAGTCTTTAAGCCAGTATCCGTTTGAAGAGCAAGTAGAAAATGCACGACAAACAGCGGAAAAGACTTACGAAAAAAATCGTGCAAAAAGTCATAAGGATCTATTACGGAATATCCAACAGAAGTTGATGACAAAAGGGTTTACTAATGATGTGATCCAAGAAGCGATACAAACATTACCACAGGAAACTGATCCAGAAGCTGAATACGAGCTTTTAGTACAACAAGGTGAGAAGATCTGGCGTAAGAACAGTCGCTTTGAACCGCAGAAAAGAAAGATGAAAGTAAAGCAGAGTCTCTATCAAAAAGGCTTTGATTTTGAGATGATCCAACGCTTTATTATAGAAAAGGAAGAAGAAACAAGTGAGTAGAGAATGGGAAAACTGGTCTTCAGAAAAAACAAAAGAATTTCAAGAACGTTTCATTGAATGGTATGAACTCGAGAAAAGAAATCTCCCTTGGCGCTACAATCAAGACCCTTATCGTATTTGGATATCAGAAATCATGTTGCAACAAACCCGAGTCGATACAGTCATTGATTATTTTTATCGCTTTATGGAGTGGTTCCCAACGATCGAAGCGTTGGCGCAAGCACCCGAAGAAAAACTGCTGAAAGCTTGGGAAGGCTTAGGTTATTACTCGCGGGTCAGAAATATTCAAGCTGCCGCAAAACAGATCATGGAAGATTTTGACGGAAAGATGCCACAAACACCGGAAGAAATCAGTACATTAAAAGGGATCGGTCCTTATACGACAGGGGCAATTGCAAGTATTGCTTTTGGGGTACCTGAACCAGCGATCGATGGAAATGTCATGCGTGTGGTTAGTCGACTGTTTTGTATCGAAGAAGATATTGCGAAAGCATCGAGTCGCAAAGTATTTGATCAAGCCATGCGGAAAATCATTGACGAAGAGCATCCAGGTGAGTTCAATCAAGCATTGATGGATCTTGGCTCAGCAATCTGCACGCCGACCTCGCCTAAATGTGAAGAATGCCCGATCCAAGCATTTTGTCTAGCAAAAGAAAAAGGGGTCCAAACCGCCTATCCTGTCAAAACAAAAAAAGCCAAGCCACGAGATGTTTATTATGTTTGTGCCGCGATTGAAAACGCAGAGGGTGCTTATTATTTTGAACAACGAGATCAACAAAAACTACTCGCTGATATGTGGACATTTCCGATGGTAGAAGTAACGAAAGAAGTATATGGAAAATTAGAATCAGACTGGCAGCCTACGGACGAAATCAGTTTGTTCGATGAGGCATTAGTGGCTGAAGATGGTGCTTCAGTATTGCCTTTTGCTCATGTGGACAAAGTTGTATGGCAAAAACGTCACTTAGGGGAAGTAACGCATATCTTCAGTCACTTGAAATGGCATGTTTTATTGTTTTATGGTCGATTGCCTAAGAATGCAAAAGACCTGTCTGAGAATGGAAAACAGACACAGTGGCTGATACCAGAAGCGTTTGAACAAGTGGTTTTCCCGAAAGTGCAAATGAAGCTCGTCCAGCAGTTAGATAAAAATCGAAACAATAGTAATCCTTTCTAGGCAAAGATGATTTTTATTGCTATAATAATTACGATGTCGGTGTAATGAACACCCCAACACAAAGCACAAAATGTTGCTAAGGAAGGATTGCGATGGGAGTTCCAAAAGAAGGAGAGTTTGTAACGATCCAAAGTTACAAACACGACGGCAAATTGCATCGAACGTGGCGCGATACCATGGTATTGAAAACAAGCGAACATTCAATGATCGGTGTCAACGATCATACTCTTGTCACAGAGTCTGACGGACGACGTTGGGTGACGCGAGAACCAGCGATTGTATACTTTCACAAAAAATACTGGTTCAATGTAATAGCAATGATCAGAGAAAAGGGGGTTTCCTATTATTGTAATCTGGCTTCACCTTTTTTATTAGATGATGAAGCATTAAAATATATTGATTATGACTTAGATATCAAGGTTTTTCCTGATGGCGAGAAGCGCTTGTTAGATGTCGATGAATATGAAATGCATAGTCAAATGATGAATTATCCAAGTGATATTGACTTCATTTTAAAAGAGAACGTGAAGATTTTGGTTGACTGGATCAATAATGGAGATGGCCCATTCTCAGAAGGCTATATTGATATTTGGTATGACCGTTACAAGCAATTGTCGCAAAAGTAAACGAAAACAGTAAGTAAGTGAAGGGATCTTCATCTTACTTACTGTTTTTACTTAGATGCTTCACAAGTTTTTTTTCATGTTGAGATGTTGGATGCCTGCATCTTCGAAGGCTTCACCGTAGGGGTGATAATCAAGCTTCTCGTAAAAAGGAATAGCGGTCAGTTGAGCGCCTAATTTGATCGTATCAAAGCCTTGTTTTTTAGCAAAAGACTCTGCTTCTCTTAGTAAGACTTGCCCCAAACCTTGTTGACGGTATTCGGCAAGGATCGCCATACGTTGTACTTTTATCTGACCATTTTCAAGTGGCAGTAAACGAACGGTACCTTGCGCCTCATGCGCATCTGTATAAAGGACGAAATGGACACAATGTGCCTCATCCTGATCGATTTCTCTCTCGAAGGGAACACCTTGCTCGACAACGAAGACTTGATTTCTGATACGTACAGCATCGAGATAAATAGGACTCATTGTATCTTTTGTATGAACTACTTTCATCAAACAGCCACCTTTCTTTCCAGTAGTATACTGTAAAGTGATCGGAATGAAAAGTGCCTATAATAAAAACAAAAATAACAGATTTTTTCAAAAGAATGTTATATAATATCATAAAAAAGGAAAGAAGGGAATTATTTGTTCGATAAGTTAAAACAATCAAAGTTGATGTTCTGGTCATTTGAATTGTTGATTTTAGCAACATTGATCTTAGTGTCCTCGAAAATCAACTTTGTCTTCCAACCAATCGGGACATTCTTCTCCACATTATTTGCACCAGTTCTGATTGCTGGTTTTTTGTATTATATTTTGAATCCGATCGTTGGATTATTGATGAAAACGAAAATGAAACGGATCTGGGCAGTAGCAATCGTACTGTTATTGTTAGTAGCCGCTCTGGTCTGGATCTTGTTAAGTGTCATCCCAAGTTTAGTCCAACAAATTTCTTCTTTGGCCTCGAATACGCCTAACTTTATTCGTCAAGTAGAGACTTGGTTAGCAGAAGTCGCACAATGGTCCGTATTCAAAGATGTCGATATCAATAAATATTTTGAACAGTTGGATATCTCATATGGTACGATCATCCAACAATTTCTAAGTGGGTTGTCCAATAGTTTAGGTTCGATCGTTGGAACGATTGCTTCAGCAACCATCGTTATTATTACCGCACCATTCATCTTGTTTTACATGTTGAAAGATGGCGAAAAACTTGTACCGAATATCAAACGGTTCTTCCCAGAAAAACGGAGAGAACAAATCGTTGAGTTATTAGGACAATTGAATAAAACATTAGCAAATTACATTAGCGGACAAGCAATCGAATGCTTATTCGTTGGGACATTCACTTTTCTAGGTTATTTTGCAATAGGTGTGGATTACGCCTTTCTTTTCGGGGTGATAGCAGGGTTGACTAACCTCATTCCATATTTGGGTCCATATTTAGGGTTAGCCCCAGCGTTTTTGGTGACAGTATTCAATGATCCATTCAAAGCACTGCTATGCTGTGGAGTTGTCTTGATCGTTCAGCAATTGGATGGAAATATCATTTATCCAAATGTCATAGGAAAATCATTGAAGATCCATCCCTTGACAATCATCATCGTTTTACTGGTTGCCGGGAATATTGCCGGACTACTAGGAATTTTTCTAGGAGTACCATTCTATGCCATTTGTAAAACAATCATTTCTTATATCGTCAAGATCGTTAAAGAAGATAAACAAAATGAGAATAAGAAAAAAATCGCAACAACTCTTGAATCTTAAGATGTAATGGCTATTTTTATTGCAAAGAAATTTTCTTTATGATACCATTTTAACGTGGCTACCTTTAGCCACGTTTTTTTCTATAAAAAAATAAAAATTTAAATGAATAAGGAGAGAATGCGATTATGAATGCTGACCCTGAGAGTCAGTCGCTGTTAGCGCAAATTTTATTATTGATCATTTTGACATTGATCAATGCTTTTTTAGCAGCTTCCGAAATTGCAGTTGTATCGATCAATAAAAATCGGATCGAACAAAAAGCGGAAGAAGGAGATGTTAAATCTAAAAAGCTTTTAAAAATATTGCAGAACCCAAATAACTTCCTATCCACTATCCAAGTAGGAATCACTTTGGTCAATATTTTATCTGGTGCATCTTTAGCTAATACTTTATCCGTAAGATTAGCCCCACTATTAGGTGGCGGTGCCGCAGCAAGAAGTATTGCAAATATTATCGTACTGGCTATTTTGACCTATGTTTCGATTGTTTTTGGAGAATTATACCCGAAAAGGATCGCCTTGAATAAATCAGAAGAGGTAGCGAATTTCACCTCTGGTATGATCCGAATGATCGGTGTCGTAGCGAAACCTTTCGTGTGGCTGTTATCTGCATCTACCAGCTTGTTGGCACGGATTACACCAATGACTTTTGACGATGAAGATTCAAAGATGACCCGCGACGAAATGCGGTATATGCTTGAAAACGAAGGGGTATTGAACAACGAAGAGTTGGAAATGCTTCAAGGTGTCTTTTCTTTAGACACAAAAGTTGCAAGGGAAGTAATGGTTCCTCGAACAGATGCTTTTATGATCGACATTAATGACTCCATTGAAGAAAATGTCAACGAAGTACTATCGGAGAATTACTCAAGGATTCCTGTTTATAATGAAGACAAAGATAAAGTTGTTGGAATCCTTCATACGAAAAATTTATTAAAAGCTGCCCATAAATTTGGGTTCGAAAACTTAGAGATCAAAAAAATCATGCAGGAACCGCTTTTTGTTCCAGAGACGATTTTTATTGATGATCTATTATATGAAATGAAGAAAACACAAAACCAAATGGCGATCCTATTAGATGAATATGGCGGAGTCGTAGGTTTAGTGACATTGGAAGATCTACTTGAAGAAATCGTTGGAGAAATCGATGATGAGTCAGACGAAGTAGAAAATCTCTACGAACAAGTCGGTGAATACGAATATATCATCCAAGGTCGAATGCTGATCGATGAATTCAATGAGGCGTTTGAAAGTAATCTCCACATGAGTGATGTGGATACAATGGCTGGCTACTTGATCACTGCTTTAGGTATGATCCCTGATGAAGGAGAAAAGCTGTCATTTGATGTTGAAAACATTACTTTGATCTCTGAAGAAATGGAAGGCTCAAGAATACTTAAAATTCGTGTGATCTTCCATGATCCAGAAGAAATAGAAGCTGAGCCTGAAGAAGAACGTCGCTATTTCAAAAAAGATTTTGAAGACGACGAACCACGAAGATAAAGCACCTTCGATGATCTTTTAACGAAACAAAGAGCGGATATATTACTTGCTTTCTGAAGTGATGTATCTGTTCTTTTTTTGGAGATATCAAATGAAAAGAAAAAGTAAAACTGTTTCGCTTACTTTTTCAAACTTAAGATCCATGCTATACTATTTGAGTTGAAGAAAAGGATAGAGGAACTATCGAATAGTCGAAGGGGTTCTCTTTTATGAAGCAATAGACAAATGAAGAATGGAGTAAATTTATGAACAATCCAGAATTAAAACAGCAAGTGGACAATCGACGCACATTTGCGATCATTTCCCATCCGGATGCGGGGAAAACAACGATCACCGAACAACTGCTTTTATTCGGTGGTGCGATTCGCCAAGCAGGAACGGTCAAAGGAAAGAAAACAGGTAATTTTGCAAAATCTGACTGGATGGAAATCGAAAAACAACGTGGGATTTCTGTTACCAGTTCAGTGATGCAATTTGATTATCACGGAAAAAGAGTCAATATTTTAGACACCCCTGGGCATGAGGACTTTTCAGAAGATACGTATCGTACGTTGATGGCGGTCGATAGTGCAGTCATGGTCATTGATAGTGCAAAAGGGATCGAGGCACAAACCAAAAAACTTTTCCAAGTAGTCAAAAGAAGAGGCATCCCTATTTTCACTTTCATCAATAAGTTGGACCGAGATGGTCGAGAACCGCTTGATCTATTAGAAGAATTAGAAGAGTTATTAGATATCGAATCTTGCCCAATGAATTGGCCAATCGGCATGGGAAAAGGACTGGAAGGATTATACGACATCCATCATAACCGAGTAGAATTTTATCGTCCTGAGAATTATCAAGATGAACGCTTGGCTCAATTAGATGAAGAGGGTCACTTACCGGAGGATCATCCACTAAGAAATAATTCATTGTACGAGCAAGTATTAGAAGAAGTAGAGCTGTTAAAAGAAGCTGGGGATTCATTTAATGAAGAAAAAATTGCTCGTGGGGAGCAGACACCAGTATTTTTTGGTTCAGCGTTGACTAATTTCGGTGTACAGACCTTTTTAGAAACATTCGTTGATTTGGCGCCATCTCCTTATGGCCACAAAACACGTGAAGATCAAGTAATCAGCCCTTATGAACAATATTTTTCCGGTTTCGTTTTTAAAATCCAAGCCAATATGAATCCAGCTCACCGAGATCGTATTGCATTTGTACGAATTTGTTCAGGGACTTTTGAACGAGGAATGGACGTCTCATTAGAGCGGACGAACAAAAAATTAAAATTGAGTAATGTCACGCAATTTATGGCAGATGCCAGAGAAAATGTTGAAAATGCTGTAGCTGGAGATATCATTGGTGTGTATGATACCGGAAACTATCAAATCGGTGACACATTATATGAAGGAAAACTAAAAGTAGCTTATGAAGAATTACCTTCATTTACGCCTGAGCTTTTCATGAAAGTAACGGCTAAAAATGTGATGAAACAAAAATCATTCCACAAAGGAATCAATCAATTGGTACAAGAAGGTGCCATTCAATTATATAAAACCTATGTGACCGAAGAATACATCATCGGGGCAGTTGGACAATTGCAATTTGAAGTTTTCCAATATCGGATGTTGAATGAATACAATGCAGAAGTGATCATGTCACCAATGGGCAATAAGATTGCCCGTTGGATCGAACCGGAAGATCTAGATGAGAAAATGAGTTCTAGTCGTAACATCTTAGCGAGAGATCGCTTCGATCAACCGCTATTCTTATTTGAGAACCAGTTTGCAGAACGTTGGTTTGCTGACAAATATCCAAACGTAAAATTAAAAAGTTTGATGTAATCAGTGGTTCTCGTTGCTGGTTCAATTGATCCATTTTTAGCATAAAAGCTTAAAAATATTTATTTAGTATATAAATAAAAAACGAACACACGACAATTCATGTTTTCAGCGAATTGTCGTGTGTTTTTGTTGGATTTTAACGTTTTTTTGGTTATTTTGAAAAAATCAATTAAAATCAAATAAAAAAATAGATTAGAATATTTTTGCGTACATATATATAAAATAAGCAAAGAAAGCAGGGAACAAATGGAAACAGAAATCGAGAAAAAACAGCGTATTGAAAGAAAAAAAGCAAAAATGCGTCAATTATGTCAGATGTTAGATATTGAGAACTGGGAAAAGAATGAACGGATCGTCAAAGAAATCCGCTCGATCATCCAAGCGGATCGACCAGTAAAGGGGAGAGAAGTTGGAAATAGGAAAAAGAAAAAAAGGGAATGCCAAGTGACTTCGACAAAACCCTTTTGATTCATGATTTACTTTTTAGTACTACATAGCAATTGGTGCATTTAAATTTCTTTTTGGAATAGAGATTTCTACTAAGCCAGGTAACTCGATCACTTGGATGTCTTCAGGATGGTACTCAGCGTCATGGATTTTTTTTAAGAAGTAGTGTTGGATTTCTTCAATTTCCTTTGGTTGGATATTGCGGTTTTCATTCATCAGGACGATTTCATTGTGCTCAGGAGCTTCTGTATAAATAACGGTTGTATTTCCTGCGGTATACACCTTTACCATATGTGCATCTGTATTTTCTAATTGGTTTAAAACTAATCGTGAATGGCTGTTTGTTACATTAACTAGTTTCATGGCGCTCACCTCTCTTATGTATTTAAGAAATAACTTACATTAAGTATAATTTTTTTTTAGTAAAATGAACAGCATTTTGTCTTCTTAAAAATAAACGAATAAGAAAAAATCGTTACTATCTTTTCCAAAAATAAAAACAAAAGCGGAGAGTGGCAAACTCTCCGCTCGATTTTTTCTACCATTTGAGTGTGGAATTATTCTGTCGGTTCGTTGTTTGCTTCTTTGACTAAACGTTCAGGTTTAGAAGTAATGACGATTTTATCGTCTTTATCTAATTTTGCTTTAAGATCAGAGATGGTTGGATGATCAAGATAGAATTCGGCAATGCCATCTTCGATTTGTTCTTGGATCGTTCGACGTAATGGTCGTGCGCCCATTGCTGGATCGTAGCCAAGATCAACCAGTTTTTCTTTGACATTCGTAGGGACGTCCACATGCAATTGCTGAGCCGCCAACAATTGGTTGACATCATCAAGCATAAGAGTAACGATCGTCATCAAGTTTTCTTTTGATAAAGCACTGAACTCGATGATTCCATCAAAACGATTCAAGAATTCAGGTGTGAAGTAGTTGTTCAATTGATTCAAGACAGAACGAGTCACACCTTCACGGGCTGCACCAAAGCCAACATTGGCTTCTACTTTTCCGGTCCCAGCATTACTTGTCATAATGATGATCGTATCTTTGAAGCTGACTGTCCGACCTTGCGCATCAGTCAAACGTCCATCATCTAAGATTTGTAGGAACATGTGTAAGACATCTGGATGTGCTTTTTCTACTTCATCAAGCAGAACCAAACTATACGGATTTCTACGTACTTTTTCAGTCAATTGACCAGCTTCTTCATAGCCGACATAGCCTGGAGGAGAACCAATCAATTTTGCGACACTGTGTTTTTCCATGTATTCGGACATATCGAAACGGATCATTGATTCTTCAGATCCAAATAACTCGTAGGCGAGTTGCTTCGCTAATTCTGTCTTACCAACACCAGTAGGACCAACAAATAAGAAAGAACCAATTGGACGGTTTTTCTTGCTTAAACCAACTCGATTACGACGAATAGCTTTGGCTACCCGATCCACCGCATTATCTTGCCCGATGACATGTTTTTTCAAGTCGTCAGCTAAGTTTTTCAATTGAGTTTGTTCTTTTTCTTTTAGTTCACCGACAGGGATGCCTGTACGTTGTTCAACGATTTTTTCCATGTCTTTCTCAGAGATCACTGGGATTTCTTCTTCTGAAAGTTGACGTTCTTGCATTTTTTTCAACTTATTGATTTGATCGCGATAATAAGCTGCTTTTTCGAAATCTTCTTCTTTAGAAGCCAACAATTTTTGTTCTTCCGCTTCTTCCAATTTCTTTTCAATCATTTTTGGGTCAACGATTTGGATCGTCAAGTTTTTCTTTGATCCTGTTTCATCAAGTAGATCAATGGCTTTATCCGGTAAGAAACGATCTTGGATGTAACGATTAGATAATCTAGCCGCAGCTTCGATCGCAGCATCTGTGTATTTGACATGATGGTAATCTTCATAGCGCTTTTGTAACCCTTGTAAAATACTGATTGTTTCATCTACAGAAGGTTCATCGACACGAACAGGTTGCATCCGTCGCTCTAACGCAGCATCTTTTTCAATGATCCGGTATTCATTCAATGTCGTTGCCCCAACCATTTGTAATTCACCACGAGCTAACGCAGGTTTTAGGATATTTCCGGCATCCATGTTACCATCACCAGCTGAACCAGCCCCAACGATTTCATGAACTTCGTCAATAAATAAAATGACATTTTCTGCTTGTCTGATTTCTTCGATCAGTTTTTGCATCCGTTCTTCAAATTGCCCTCTGATTCCTGTGCCTTGGACAAGTGAAACGACATCTAAGCGAATCACTTCTTTATCAAGTAATTTTTGTGGGACATCGCCATCAACGATTTTTTGTGCGAGACCTTCAACAACGGCCGTTTTACCAACACCTGGCTCACCAATCAAGACAGGGTTGTTTTTTGTACGGCGATTCAAGATCTCGATCACGCGCTTGATTTCATCATCCCGTCCAATAACAGGGTCGATTTCTCCTTGTCGCGCTTCTTCTGTGATATTGATACCGTATTCGCCTAAAAGACCATCTGAAGCAGGGCCTTGTGGCGGTTGTCCACCATTAAAGTTGTTGTTCCCACCAAATTGAGTAGGGGGCGTTTGTTCAAAATTGCCTTGTTGTTGCATTTGACGAGACATCGAACGAAATAGATCGTCCAGACTCCCAAAGCCAAATGGATCATTTTGGGCCATACTTGTTAGACCTCCATTTTGCTGATTTTTGATTTTTTGGTAACAGCTCTGACAATAGTCAAGTTGTGTACGTTGACCATTGACAGTCGCATACAAGTGAATCGTTGCTTCATTTTTTCCACAGTTTTGACAAAGCATAAAACATTCACGTCCTTTCAAACATTGGTCAATAGGTCTATTTTACATCGCGTATTTCTCTTGGTAAAAGAATAACACTTGATCAAAAAGCCTTTAAAAGTCATAATGAGTTGACCATTACTGACCATTTAGTTTTATTATACTAAAATTTTGAAGAGACGCAAGCAATTGATTCTTTCCCTCAGGCAATGGTAATAAACTATTTGGCTGGCAAGTTTAAGTTGTGTTGGAATCTGGCAAGGACTATAGGTGAAATCTCACTAATAGATAATCTGCGCTACAATCAATGATTAGTGAGAAGAGCCTTGGGTTATAAAAAAACATAGATTGCCTTAAAATAGGAATAGTCAAAACCAAGCCCAAAACAAAACCACACAATAGTTTACTGGATTTTCTCTCAATTTAAATGAAAACTGTTGTATCTAAGGAAAAAAAATGTTAATCTTTACAGATGAAAGGGTTCATCTGATTAGTTCTATCATGGATTACTAAAAAAGAAAACCCTCACATAAAAACAACACTCACTTAAAGGAGACCGATTAATATGGAAAAGAAAGAATTTCACGTAGTAGCAGAAACTGGGATCCACGCACGTCCAGCTACACTATTAGTACAAACAGCAAGCAAATTTAACTCTGATGTAAACTTAGAGTATAAAGGTAAATCAGTAAACTTAAAATCTATCATGGGCGTTATGTCTTTAGGTGTAGGTCAAGGTTCTGACGTTACTATCACTGCTGAAGGTGCTGACGAAGCTGACGCTATGGCAGCTATCGTTGAAACAATGAAGAAAGAAGGCTTATCTGAATAATGGTTGAAATGCTAAAAGGGATCGCCGCTAGTGACGGAGTAGCCGTTGCAAAAGCTTACCTGCTAGTTCAACCGGATTTATCATTCAGTAAGACGACAGTTGAGGATACTTCAGCTGAAGAAGCTCGCTTAGATGATGCTTTAGCAAAATCAACTGAAGAATTACAACAAATTCGTGAAAAAGCAGCGCAAAGCTTAGGTGAAGCAGAAGCGCAAGTATTTGACGCACATTTAATGGTTCTTTCAGATCCTGAAATGATAGGTCAAATCAAACAAAACATCAAAGATAACAGTGTAAATGCTGAATCAGCTCTTAAAGAAGTAACGGATATGTATATCGGTATGTTCGAAGCTATGGAAGATAATGCTTACATGCAAGAACGTGCAGCAGATATTCGTGACGTTGCAAAACGTATTTTAGCACATCTTCTAGGTGTGACTTTACCAAACCCTTCAATGATCAATGAAGAAGTTGTTGTCGTGGCGCATGATTTGACGCCAAGTGACACTGCTCAATTAGATCGTAACTTCGTAAAAGCTTTTGTAACAGATATCGGTGGACGGACATCGCATTCTGCAATCATGGCTCGTTCTCTTGAAATTCCAGCAATCGTTGGAACAAAAGAAATCACTGCGAAGGTGAAAGAAGGCGTAATGTTAGCTGTTAATGGAATCGAAGGCGACGTAGTCATTGAGCCAACAGCAGAACAAAAAGCCGAATTTGAAAAAATCGGTGCAGATTATGCTGCACAAAAAGCAGAATGGGAAAAACTGAAACATGCTGAGACAGTGACTGCCGATGGCAAACACTTTGAATTAGCAGCCAACATTGGTACACCTAAAGATTTAGTCGGTGTACACAACAATGGTGGTGAAGCAGTTGGCCTTTATCGTACTGAATTCCTTTATATGGATTCACCAGATTTTCCTACTGAAGAAGACCAATACGTTGCTTACAAAGCAGTATTGGAAGGAATGGAAGGAAAACCTGTCGTTGTTCGTACAATGGATATCGGTGGAGATAAAGAATTACCATACTTGCAATTGCCGCATGAAATGAATCCTTTCTTAGGATACCGTGCATTACGTATCAGTTTGTCAGAACAAGGTGACGATATGTTCCGTACGCAAATGCGTGCGTTATTACGTGCCTCTGTACATGGAAACTTGCGTATCATGTTCCCAATGGTTGCTACACTAAAAGAATTCCGTGGTGCAAAAGCAATCTTTGAAGAAGAAAAACAAAAATTAGTAAATGAAGGCATTGAAGTCTCTGATTCGATCCAAGTAGGGATCATGATCGAGATTCCAGCTGCAGCCGTTATTGCGGACAAATTTGCTAAAGAAGTTGACTTCTTCTCAGTAGGAACAAACGACTTGATCCAATACACAATGGCAGCTGACCGTATGAACGAACGTGTTTCATACTTGTACCAACCATACAACCCATCAATTCTACGTTTGATCAAAAACGTCATTGATGCAGCACACGCTGAAGGTAAATGGGCTGGTATGTGTGGAGAAATGGCCGGCGATCAAATGGCTGTTCCTTTACTAGTCGGTATGGGATTAGATGAGTTCTCAATGAGTGCAACATCAATCTTAAAAACTCGTAGCTTGATGAAACGTTTAGATACAAGCAAAATGGCTGAACTTGCGGATCGCGCCCTAAATGAGTGCGATACAATGGAAGAAGTCGTAGAACTTGTTAATGAATATCTAGCTTGATTTTAAGAACAGGCACAGTATTTTGCTGTGCCTGTTTTTTTTGTCTTCCGATAATAAAAAAGAAAATTCCGTGCCATCTTACAAGTTTGTTGGGAAAAAATCGGACTTAAGTTTGAGTGACAGCTTTCACGCTGTGTTATAATATAAGAGTGAGGGGGAACGTAGATGAAGGTATTATTATATTTTGAAAGTGAGAAGATGCTTTCTAAGTCCGGCATTGGTCGTGCACTTGATCATCAAAAACGTGCTCTTAAGGATGTAGGGATCTCCTATACTTTAGATAGTAAAGAAGACTATGATATTTTGCACATCAATACATATGGTATCAATAGTCACAACATGGTCAACAAAGCGCGTAGAGACGGTAAAAAAATTATTTATCATGCGCATTCAACGGAGGAAGATTTCCGTAATTCCTTTATCGGTTCGAATCAATTAGCACCGTTAGTGAAAAAATATTTAGTTGGGTTGTATGAAAAGGCAGATTACTTGATCACACCAACCCCATATTCAAAAAAATTGTTACAAAGCTATGGTATTGATTTACCAATCCAATCCATTTCCAATGGGATCGATTTAGAAAAATACCAGCCAGATCCTGTCAAAGAACAAAATTTCAGGAAATATTTCAATCTTTCACCAGATCAAAAAGTGATTATTTGTGTAGGACTTTTCTTTGCTAGAAAAGGAATCATTGACTTTGTTGAAATAGCCAAGCAATTGCCAGAATATACATTTATCTGGTTTGGCCATGTTCCGATGTATTCGATCCCAAGCAACATCCGTAAAATCGTGAAAGAGGATCATCCAGATAATGTTATTTTTCCAGGCTATATTCGTGGAGAAATCATCGAAGGAGCTTACTCAGGGGCGGATCTGTTCTTTTTCCCTTCATATGAAGAAACAGAAGGTATTGTGGTACTTGAAGCTTTAGCAAGTAAACAAAATGTGTTAGTCCGTGATATCCCAGTTTATGATGGTTGGCTTGAAGATCAAAAAAATTGTTATATGGGACGAAACAATCAAGAATTTTCTGAACTTATTCAAAAAATCATTCGACATGAAGTGCCTAGTCTAGTTGAATCTGGCTATCAAACGGCTGAAGAACGAAGTATCAAAAGAATTGGTGAACAACTTCAATCCGTTTATGAACAAGTGCTAAAAGCATCAGATTCTTCAAATGAACAAATGCAAGAATCAAAATAAAGGTAGTTTGGAGGCGAAAAAAGATGAAAATCGGCTTTTTTACCGATACCTATTTTCCGCAGGTAAGTGGCGTAGCGACATCGATCAAGACATTAAAAGAAGAACTCGAAAAAATGGGACATGACGTGTATATATTCACGACAACAGATCCCAATGCAGACAAGTTAGAAAAAGATGTGATTCGTATGCCAAGTGTTCCTTTTGTCTCATTTAAAGAACGTCGAGTAGTGGTACGAGGAATGTGGTATGCCTATTTAGTGGCAAAAGAGTTAGAGTTAGATCTTATCCATACTCACACTGAGTTTGGAGCAGGTGTTCTTGGAAAGATGGTCGCGAAAAAATTAAAAATCCCATCGATCCATACGTATCACACGATGTACGAAGATTATCTCCATTACATTGCAAAAGGAAAAGTGATTCGACAATCTCATGTCAAATACTTATCTCGACTATTTGTAAACCATACAACAGGTGTGGTTTGTCCGAGTGAGCGTGTCATCGAAACATTGCGAAGTTATGGGGTGACAGCACCATTACGAGTGATACCGACTGGGATCGATATAGACAAATTCAAACGCCCAGAAATCACACAAGAACAAATCAAAGAGCTACGCACTTCATTAGGGATCGAGGAAAACGGTTTGATGATTTTATCTTTAAGTCGAATCTCTTATGAAAAAAATATCCAAGCGTTGATCCAAGGATTCCCAGAAGTCATCAAACACTATCCTGATGCACGACTAGTCATAGTTGGGAATGGACCTTATGTTGAACAGCTAAAAGAATTGATCTCGTCACTGGATTTAGCTGAGGTGGTTCAATTTACTGGAGAAGTCGATAACAATGATGTCGCATTTTATTATCGTGCGGCTGATTATTTTGTGTGTGCGTCGACATCAGAAACGCAAGGACTGACGTATACAGAAGCAATGGCAGCTGGTACACCATGTGTAGTTGAAGGAAATGATTACTTAAATCGTTTATTTGATCATGCTTCCCTTGGACGAACTTTCGAACGGGACGAAGACTTTGCTCCTGCACTTATTGATTATATTGAAAGCAAAGTTGAAAAAAATCCAGAAGTGTTTGAGAAGAAACTTTTCGAGATCTCTGCGACTCATTTTGGTCAATCAATGATCGAATTTTATGAAGATATGCTTGTTTATTACAAAGAAGAGATGCGTAAAAAAGAAGAAGAAGCATCCATTGAACGGATTAAAATTAAATTAAATTCGTTTAAAAGATAAAAAAACAGTGAATAATCCTAAAAAAATCCTTGTTTCTAGCGTATACTAGCATAGAAACAAGGATTTTATCGTTTAGGAGGACAAAAGATGAAAATTGGTTTTATCGGCACAGGAGTCATGGGAAGCGCAATTGTTCGTCATTTACAAAAAGCTGGTCATGAACTGACTGTTTATAATCGCACGAAAGCAAAAGCTGCACCGCTTATAGAAGAAGGGGCAGTATGGGCAGATAGTCCACAAGAAGTAGCTGAGACGAGCCAAGTCGTCTTTACAATGGTTGGCTACCCTCAAGATGTGGAAGAGATCTATTATGGTGAGAAAGGCATTTTCCGAGCAGGCTTAAGTGGGAAAACAGTCGTTGATTTAACGACAAGTACCCCAACACTTGCAGAGAAAATTGCAGCGAGCGCACAAGAGCTCGGAGCAGAAGCCTTAGATGCGCCTGTCTCAGGAGGCGATCTAGGTGCAAAAAACGGGACTTTAACGATCATGGTTGGTGGAAAAGAGCATGTTTACGAGCAAGTATTACCACTATTTCGTGAGTTTGGAACAACGTTTACCTTACATGGATCAGCTGGAAAAGGGCAACACACAAAAATGGCAAACCAGATCATGATTGCCGGTACAATGACTGGCATGACAGAGATGATCGTTTATGCACAGAAAGCTGATTTAGACTTGGAAAAAGTGATTGCGACGCTTTCAGGTGGCAGTGCGGCGAATTGGTCATTGAGTAACTATGCACCACGTATTTTACAAGAGAATTATACACCCGGTTTTTTTGTCAAACATTTCATCAAAGATTTAAAGATTGCTTTGGCAGAAGCAGACAAAGTAGGATTGAACTTACCAGCGACAAAAGAAGCACGAAAGCTATATGAACAGCTAGCAGAAAAGGGTTTTGAGAACGATGGAACGCAAGCATTGATCAAGCTTTGGTGGGAAGATGGCAGACAGCCGAAAAAAAAATCCTAAAAAACTAGTTTTTTTGGAGAAAATCAATGCAAGTCGACGATGCTTTTGATACAATATAACAGAACTAAGAAAAGGAGGACCTCCGATGGCACATTCACAATTAGTCGCAATCATTAAACGACTGGAGGCTATGGTCGAATCAGCAGACAATGAGCTGCAAGTTCGTCGCTTTGAAAAAGAGGGCGTAGAAAAATGTACCGTAACTTATGATAAAGCGACAGAAACATTTGAACTAACTGAAACAGACACACATCAACAATACGAATTCGACAATATCGATATCGTTGCGATGGAGATCTATGATTTGATTCAATAAGATTTCGAGCTAGCTAAAAGAGCCTGGGATTCAACCAATTGGTTGGATTCCAGACTCTTTTTTTGATTGTTGTTCGTCTTTTACCAGTTTACGTTGGTAGCTGATCAAGATTTGAACAGGATCGATTTCTTCCTGAGACAGTTGTCGCTTGAGTGACAACCTGTTGTCTTTTTCATAATAGAAATGAGGCGCTTGTCCAGGCTCTGTAATCGTTGTGTCAGCTACTTGACCGTAGGAAACCAAGAAATGTTTGATCTTGTTCTCATCGCTAGCTAACGGCATGCTCAATGTGATTCTCGGTGTTCGCAAAAATCTTTTTTGTTCTTGTATTCGATGAGTAAAATACGTTACCAATTCAATATCCCTTTGAAGAATAGCTGCCTTTTCAAAATTAAGCTGCTCAATAAAATGCAACTGACGTTTTTTTAAATAGCCTAATAATTTCTTATTTCTTCCCTGTAATAAGCCTTGGATCTCTTTTTTCTTTTGTTCAAAAGTCCAATCTTTTATTTCTGGAAGTTGGGCTTGTAATGCTAAATGACTGATTTCAGATAACCATGGCATTTGATAGTTTTCTTCAATAATGCGAAGAATACTTGGCATTTTTTTATAAAGACGAAAAGGTCCATAAGTTCTTGCAGTAGGGATATTCGTGAGAAAAAGACCATCGGATTGAATATGTAAATAGTTATAGTTGTCAAAATAGTTCATCCGACGATTGTAGATCGGGCGATAGTGTTGGATCAGTTGACACTCTAATAATAAAGCATCTAATTCTGTATCAACGACAACGACCTCAAAATCAGCAATCGAACGAACCAAGCGCAAGACTTTTTTCGAGTGTTGTTTATTTTGATAAAAATACGTACTTACGCGATTTTTTAGATTTTTAGCTTTACCTACATAAATGATTTTACCTTCGCTATTTTTCATCAAATAAACACCAGGTAACAAAGGTAGGTTTTTTACTTTCTCTTTTAAGTGCATATGCGCTCCCCTAATTGAAATTGAATTAAAAAGATTATAACAGATTTCCGAAAATGAACAATAAAAGCTATCATATTTTATAAATAAATTATGGAGATACTTTGATAATCAAAATATTTTTTTTATATCTATATTTTAATTTTCAGTAAATAAAACGTTGATATATAAGCATTTTTCTTAAAATGAAAAATTAAAAAAAATTAATAATGCAAAAAAATTTAGTTAAAAGGTTGCATTTTGAAAAAAGTTAAGATATAGTTTGAACATCAAAAGATTTGATAATCAAACTAATTTTAGTGGATGGTGGAACATGGAACCTGATTTTAATACAGTAAATGATTATCTCGTTAGTGTCTTCAATGATATTTTGACGATCGAAGAATCCGAATTAAAAAAGTCACAATTCAAAGATCTGTCGATTACAGAGATGCATACGATCGAGGCAATCGGTATGTACAAGAAAAAGACAACTTCAGAAGTAGCCAAAGAACTGTCGATTACTGTTGGGACCTTGACCACTGCTATCAACAAGTTAGTTAGGAAAGGCTACGTTGAGCGTATCCGTAGTGAAGACGACCGACGAGTGGTGAAGCTGGGGTTGACCAAAAAAGGTAAGTTACTTTACCGTGTGCATCAGCATTTCCATCGTGAAATGGTCAAAAACATCATGGACGGTATGGCTACCGACGAACAACAAGCTTTGCTGTCTGCATTGAAAAACTTGCATGATTTCTTGCGAGATTACAAGTGAGGAAGTTTAATGGAACAATTTGGAACGATCACAGCAACGGCAAGTATCTTACCGAAAAAAATCATCACAAACGATGATCTCTCAAAAATGATGGACACTTCGGATGAATGGATTTCATCCCGTACAGGAATCAAAGAGAGACATTGTGTAACCGACCAGGAAACTTCCGATTTGTGTTACCTCGTTGCCGAAAAATTACTAAAGAAAAGAGCACTTGATCCAAATGAACTCGATTTTATTCTCGTTGCTACGATGTCGCCTGATTATACATCGCCTTCTGTAGCAACTTTAGTTCAAGGAAGGATCGGTGCAACTAAAGCAATCGCATTTGATATCAGCGCAGCATGTTCAGGCTTTGTTTATGCTTTAAGTGTAGCAGAGAAACTGATTCGTTGTGGCTCAATGAAAGGCTTAGTAATTGGTGGCGAAACATTATCTAAACTGATCGATTGGACAGATCGTTCAACCGCTGTCTTGTTTGGTGATGGAGCTGGTGGCATCTTGTTAGAAGCTGGATCAGATCAAAAATTATTGAGAGAATCGCTAGCGGCAGATGGTTCGCGTGCGCAATCCCTTACTTCTGGTTATCTACAAAATCGCTCGCCTTTGTACACGAAAGATTCAGAAGGTTCTTACTATTTAAAAATGGTTGGACGGGATATTTTTGACTTTGCTGTTAGAGACGTCGCGATGAACATCAAGGAAATCATTCAAGACACACCTGTTGATTATCTGCTTTTGCATCAAGCAAACTTACGAATCATCGAAAAGATTGCTCGCAAGGTGAAAATCCCCCAGGAGCAGTTTCTGACGAACATGGATAAATATGGCAATACTTCCGCAGCAAGCATCCCGATTCTTTTAGATGAAGCGATAGAGAGCGGAAAAATAACTTTAGGTCAAAAACAAAAAGTGGTATTTACAGGTTATGGTGGAGGATTGACATGGGGAAGTATCCTCATGGAACTATAAACTGATAAAAAAAATATAAAAAAGAAACAATATCGGAGGAATTATCATATGGTATTCGAAAAAATTCAAGAAATCATTGCAGAAGAATTAGGGAAAGACGCAGAAGAAATCAAATTAACGACAAACATCCAAGAAGATCTTGAAGCAGATAGCTTGGATTTATTCCAAATCATCAACGAGATCGAAGATGAATTTGATGTGAAAATCGAAACAGAAGACGGCATCAAAACAGTTCAAGATTTAGTCACTTATGTTGAAAAACAAACTGCATAATCATCAAGATTAGGTTGGGGGCTGGGACATTTTCCGAAAAAGGAATGTCTTAGCCTTTTTTTAAATGAAACAAAAAAGCTAACTATCCTAAATATAAATTGGAGACTATGATGAAAACAGCATTTTTATTTAGCGGACAAGGCGCACAATACCAAGGAATGGGTCAAGACCTCTACCATGAACCCATCGTGAAACAGACCTTTGATGAAGCAAGTCAGATCTTAGGCTATGATATGGCGGAACTTTGTTTTTCAACAAATGATCGTTTAGATCAAACGATCTATACGCAACCAGCTATTTTGACTGTCAGCATTGCGTTCTATCGTTTGCTAAAAGAACGTGGGATCACTCCTCAAGCCGTTTTAGGCCTAAGTTTAGGTGAGTATTCTGCTTTAGTAGCCAGTGGTGCGCTCTCCTTTAGTGAAGCAGTCGCATTGGTCGAAAAAAGAGGCACGTTTATGACAGACGCTGCCCCTACCGGTAGTGGGAAAATGGTAGCTGTGATGAATGCACCGGTAGATGTCATCGAGAGCTGTTGTAAGCAGGCGGAAGAAGTGGGGATCGTTTCCCCCGCAAATTACAATACCCCTCAGCAAATCGTCATCGGAGGCGAAGAAAAAGCAGTGGATCAAGCGGTGGCACTATTACAAGAACAAGGGATCAAACGAATGATCCCACTAAATGTAAGTGGCCCTTTCCATACAGCAATCTTAGAGCCTGCTGCTAAACAGTTAGCAGAAGAACTTAGCAAGATAGAGTTTTCAGAACCTGAGATACCAGTGATCAGTAATACGACGACAGAGGTCATGACGAAAGAAAGAATCCCAGTTTTACTTGAACAACAAGTGATGAAACCTGTTCGTTTTTACGAAAGTATTGAAAAGCTTAAAGATTTAGGGGTCGAACGAGTGGTCGAAGTCGGGCCCGGTAAAGTACTAAGTGGCTTTATGAAAAAAATCGACAAGTCGCTCACTGTCGCACGTGTGGAAAATCAACAAACATTTGAAGAAACAATCAATCAATTGTCATAGGAGGCAAGTTATGGACGTAACTGGAAAAAATGTATTTATTACAGGCAGTACACGAGGAATTGGTGAAGCGATCGCTTTAGCATTTGCCAAAGCAGGGGCAAACATCTTCTTAAATGGTCGTGGAGAGATCCCAGCCGAAAAAATCAATGCAATCAAAGCGCATGGGGTTGAATGCGTAGGGATCTCAGGTGACATCTCCGATTATGATAAAGCAGGAGAGATGATCAAAGAAGCAGAACAGCAGTTGGGCTCTGTCGATATCTTGGTCAATAATGCAGGAGTTACGAATGATAAACTTGTCTTACGTATGGATGCAGATGATTTCAAAAAATGTTTGGATATCAATTTAACAGGAACTTTCAACATGACACAGCATGTGTTGAAAAAAATGATGAAAAAAAGAGAAGGCGCGATCATCAATCTTTCAAGTGTTTCAGGATTGATCGGTAACTTGGGTCAAGCCAATTATGCAGCAAGTAAAGCAGGAGTTGTCGGTTTTACTAAATCTGTGGCAAGAGAAGTTGCTACACGAGGAATCACATGTAATGTGATTGCTCCGGGATTTGTCACTACAGATATGACAGATGTTTTATCCGAAAAAGTAAGAGAACAAGCAGAAAAACAAATTCCAATGCAACGTTTTGGCCAAGTGGAAGATATTGCGGAAGCCGCATTGTTCTTAGCGAAAAGTTCGTATATCACAGGTCAAGTCATCAATGTTGACGGCGGATTGGTCATGCACGGATAGGGAGGAAAATTTATGAATCGAGTAGTAATTACAGGTTATGGAGTCACTTCACCGATCGGTAACGATGCAGATAGTTTTTTAGCTAGTTTAAAAGCTGGGACAAATGGCATTGCACCGATCACAAAATTTGATGCAACAGACACAGGGATCACTTTAGCAGGTGAAGTAAAAGACTTCCCTTTTGATAAATACTTTGTAAAAAAAGATAGTAAACGTATGGATATGTTTTCAATCTACGGCATTTATGCTGCAATGGAAGCATTGACGATGAGTGGGATCGAAAAAGAAGCGATCAACCAAGACCGTTTTGGCGTTATCGTTGGCTCGGGGATCGGTGGTTTACCAACCATCGAAAGTCAAGTCATCCGTATGCACGACAAAGGAGCAAATCGTGTATCACCAATGTTCGTTCCAATGTCGATCGCTAACATGGCAGCTGGTAATATTGCGTTGCGTGTAGGTGCAAAAGGCATTTGTACGTCGATCGTGACCGCTTGTGCTAGTGGAACGAATGCCATTGGGGAAGCATTCCGCAACATTAAACATGGTTATTCCGATATCATCCTTGCAGGTGGAACAGAAGCAACGATCTGTGAGATGGGGATCGCCGGATTTGCGGCACTGACTGCTTTATCAACATCAACAGACCCTGAACGTGGTTCGATGCCATTTGATGAAGGCCGTAATGGTTTTGTCATGGGAGAAGGGGCAGGAGTATTAGTCCTTGAATCACTGGAACATGCACAAGCTCGTGGCGCAAAAATTTATGGTGAAGTCGTGGGTTACGGCTCAAATTGTGATGCTTACCATATGACAGCTCCAACACCAGATGGTTCTGGTGCGTCAAAAGCAATGAAATTGGCGATGGAAGAAGCCGGGATCGATGCAAAAGAAGTGGGCTATATCAACGCACACGGAACAAGTACACCAGCAAACGACCAAGCAGAAGCTAAAGCGATCCAAATCGCTTTAGGAGACTCTTTCAAAGAAACCTATGTCAGCAGTACGAAATCAATGACTGGACACTTATTAGGTGCTGCAGGTGGGATTGAGGCGCTTGCCACTTTGATGGCGTTAGAGCATCAGTTTATCCCACCAAACATCAATGTTGAAAAACAAGATCCTGAAATCGATCTAAACGTTGTGATCAATGAAAGTAAACCAGCTGAACTGTCTTATGCCATGAGTAATTCACTAGGATTTGGTGGACATAATGCTGTACTATGTATGAAACGCTGGGAGGAATAATGTTGAAGATCAATGAAATCAAAGAATTAGTCAGTCAATTTGATCAGTCAACTTTAACAGAATTTGACTTGAAAGACGGACAATTTGAATTATATATGAATAAAAATGAAATGAGTCGGGGAATGGGACAAACAGTACCAACAACGAGTGCTTCTGAACCACAACCTCAACAAGTTGTACCGGCTTTACCAAAAGAAGAAAGCCATGCTGTTCAACCAGAAGCAGTTGCGCCGACAATTGATGGGACTGAAGTGAAATCACCAATCGTTGGAATCGTTTATCTACAACCGTCTCCTGACAAGCCAGCATTCAAAAAAGTAGGAGACAAAGTCGCTAAGGGTGAAGTGATCTGTATCATTGAAGCAATGAAATTGATGAACGAAGTAACTAGTGATGTCGATGGTGAGAT
The DNA here is from genome assembly GCF_002947535.1 of Enterococcus mundtii. GTDB lineage: Bacteria > Bacillota > Bacilli > Lactobacillales > Enterococcaceae > Enterococcus_B > Enterococcus_B mundtii_B. The sequence continues at coordinate 50,341 of NZ_PUAP01000018.1, read as the reverse complement.
CGTTGCGATCTTGATCGACAATGAAGAAGTCGTAGAATACGGACAACCACTCTTTATCATCCAACCAAATTAAGCCAAGGAGAACCAGACCTATGAATATACAAGAAATCAAAGAAATCATCCCTCATCGCTATCCGCTGTTGCTGATTGATCGAGTGGAAGAAATCGTCGAAGGCGAACGGATCGTTGCTAAAAAAAATGTGACGATCAATGAACCTTTTTTCCAAGGACATTTTCCAGAAGAACCTGTGATGCCGGGGGTATTGATCGTAGAAGCGATGGCCCAAGCAGGAGCAGTGGCCCTATTATCATTGGAACAGTTCAAAGGAAAAACGGCTTACTTTGGCGGATTAGATAAAGCGAAGTTTCGTAAAAAAGTGACTCCTGGAGATACGTTGATATTAGAAGTGGAAATCACTAAAATCAAGTCTTCTGCAGGAATAGGCAAAGGAATTGCAAAAGTGGACGGCAAAAAAGTTGCTGAAGCTGAATTAACCTTTATGATTGGATAGGTGAGTTATGTTTTCAAAAGTCTTGATAGCAAATCGCGGCGAAATAGCCGTACGGATCATTCGTGCCTGCCGTGAGCTTGGAATCCAAACCGTTGCGGTCTATTCTGAAGCGGATGCGGAGGCATTACACACACAATTAGCAGACGAAGCCGTCTGCATCGGTCCTGCAAGAGCAACAGATTCCTATTTGAATGTACAAGCAGTTCTAAGTGCAGCCATCGTTACAAAAGCAGAAGCAATCCATCCTGGATTTGGATTCTTATCTGAGAACAGTCGATTTGCTTCGATGTGTGAAGAATGTAATATCGTCTTTATTGGACCTAAAAGCAAAACGATTGATGATATGGGGAATAAAATCAACGCACGTCAGTTGATGCAACAAGCAGATGTTCCTGTGATCCCAGGTAGTGATGGTGTGCTATCGACTGTTGAAGAAGCACTGGAAGTGGCAGAGAAAATCGGCTATCCAGTGATGCTCAAAGCCGCTGCTGGTGGTGGTGGTAAAGGAATCCGCAAAGTTTTGTCAAAAGAAGAATTACCACAACATTTTTCATCCGCCCAACAAGAGGCAGCAGCTGCTTTTGGTAACGATGATATGTATTTGGAAAAAATCATTTATCCCGCAAGACATATTGAAGTGCAAATTTTAGGTGATCAATTTGGTCATGTTCTGCATCTAGGTGAACGTGATTGTTCTTTACAACGGAATAATCAAAAAGTCTTAGAAGAATCACCATCTGTTGTGATCTCTGAGGAAAAACGAAATCACTTAGGTGCAGCAGCTGTCAGAGCAGCAAAGGCAGTGAACTATGAAAATGCAGGAACGATCGAATTTTTAATGGATGAATCCGGTGATTTTTATTTTATGGAAATGAACACCCGCATCCAAGTCGAGCATCCAGTAACTGAAATGGTCACAAATATCGATTTAGTAAAAAAACAAATCGAGGTTGCGGCTGGACGACCATTAGAGATCCAACAAGAAGAGATCATTTTCCAAGGTCATGCGATCGAATGCCGGATCAATGCAGAAAATCCAGCATTTCATTTCGCTCCTTCGCCAGGTAAAATCAAGAATTTGTTGCTGCCAGCTGGTGGTATGGGATTAAGGGTCGACAGTGCGGTTTATTCAGGTTACACGATTCCGCCTTATTATGATTCAATGATTGCTAAGGTCATCGTACATGGCGATACACGTTTCGATGCGTTGATGAAAATGCAACGAGCATTGAGCGAGATCGTGACAGATGGCGTGATCACGAATGCTGAATTCCAAATGGATCTGATCAGTCACCCTGCAGTGATTGCTGGTGATTACAGTACCGCATTCTTACAAGAAGAGTTTTTACCAAATTGGATTCCCGAGACGGAGATAGGAGACGAATAAGATGGCTTTATTCAAAAAGAAAAAATACATTCGAATCAATCCTAATCGAGAAATCAAGCCAACGAATGCACCATCGGTCCCTGACAATATGTGGGCGAAATGCCCAAATTGTAAACATATCATCTACACAAAAGATATCGGGGAAGAAAAAGTATGTCCACACTGTAGTTATAACTTTAGGATCGGCGCATGGCAGCGATTAGCGTTGATCATTGATGAGAAAAGTTTAGAGGAATGGGATACGGATCTAGTTACAAAAGATCCCCTTGATTTTCCTGATTATCAAGAAAAGATCGGCAAGATGCAAGAAAAGACTGGCTTACATGAAGCAGTTCTAACTGGTCAAGCGACTATTAAAGGCATTCCTTTTGCTATCGGTGTCATGGACCCTAATTTTATCATGGGAAGTATGGGCACGATCGTAGGGGAAAAGATCACACGCTTGTTTGAACGTGCGGCGAGTAAAAAATTACCCGTCGTATTGTTCACTGCTTCAGGAGGAGCTCGGATGCAAGAAGGGATTTTTTCTCTCATGCAAATGGCTAAGATCTCCGCAGCGGTCAAACGTCATAGCAATAAACAGCTATTTTATTTGACGGTCTTAACAGATCCAACGACAGGTGGCGTTACCGCCAGCTTTGCGATGGAAGGGGATATCATCTTAGCTGAACCACAAAGTTTGATCGGCTTTGCTGGCCGCCGAGTGATCGAACAAACGATCAAACAAGAACTACCAGAAGATTTCCAAAAAGCAGAATTTTTACTGGAACATGGCTTTGTGGATCAAATCGTTCCAAGAAAAGAACTCAAGGACACGATCCATCAATTATTAGAATTGCATACGCAGAAAGGATGGATCAACCATGAATAAAACTGCTCATGATATCGTCCAACTGGCGCGGGCAAAAGATCGTTGGACAAGTCTTGATTTTTTTGAAACGATTTTTGAAGGCTTCCAAGAGTTTCATGGTGATCGCTTATTTGGTGATGATGAAGCGATTGTCGGAGGTGTGGCAAAACTAGCCGGAAAACCTGTGACCGTCATTGGCATCCAAAAAGGCCGCGACTTGCAAGAAAATATTCGCCGGAATTTTGGTTCACCTCATCCAGAAGGTTACCGTAAAGCACTGCGTTTAATGAAACAAGCAGAAAAATTCAATCGTCCGGTCATCACGTTGATCAACACTGCAGGTGCCTATTGTGGGATCGGTGCAGAAGAACGTGGCGAAGGGGAAGCGATTGCCCGTAATCTATTGGAAATGTCTGATTTGAAGGTACCGATCATCAGTATCATTATTGGTGAAGGCGGTAGTGGCGGGGCATTAGCCTTGGCATTAGCCGATGAAGTCTGGATGTTGGAACAAACGATCTATGCTGTTTTATCACCAGAAGGCTTTGCTTCGATTCTTTGGAAAGACGGCAGCCGAGCAGCCGAAGCCGCTGAATTGATGAAAGTTGCCGCTGGTGAATTATTAGAGTTAGACGTCATCGATCGAGTGATCCCCGAAACATTCAATGGAGAGCCTTTAGGCAAAGAAAAAGTTGCGCGTATGATGCAAAAAGCATTGATCGAAAAACTGACCGAACTCTGTCAGAAACCAACCGAAGAATTGATTGAACAACGCTACCAACGTTTTCGTAAATATTAAAAAGATTTTTGATTTAAACTGTAGAGAATTGCCTCTACAGTTTTTTCTGATTTATCCTATAAAGGGATAAATATTGGTTTATGATTTATATATTTAACGTGTTCATTTGGGTGGTTTACTAGTTAAAATGAAAAATAAATTAGGATAAAAGTATTTTTTTAGGTAAATAACTTGTTTTTATACTTAAATTACGAGTTAAATGGTAAAATAATTAGTTGTAAGGGAGGTTAGAGGATGTATTCTAATTTAGATGACTTTTTAGAAAATGATAAAAGTGTTGAAGAAAAAAAATATAAGGTTAATGAGATGATCAATAGTCTAGATTTTGATCAGTTATCACAAGCTATTGAGTTTTTAAGTGAACCTTTTTTTACTAATAAATTAAAAGATTATTTACTAGATTCTAGGTTACCAGATATAGAATCGAAGGAATTTTTATTCCTTATTCAAGCCAAAAAATATAATGGTAACATAGTGAGAAAAATAATGAATAGAGCAGATATTAGTAACTATTATTTAAATAAATTTATTCATAAGTATGATTTACAAGAAATATCCAGCGGGATTTATATTTTTCCTCATAAAAGCCTAGACGCACCGTTCTTATTTCAATCTCAATATTCTAAAGCGGTTATTTCACATGAATCGGCTTTGTATATGCTAGATTTGAGTGATGTGATTCCGAAAAAAACCATTATTAGTTTGCCAAAGGATTACAAACTCTCTCAATTAGAAAAAAATTCAAATCAATACATTAAGATTGATAAAGGAGTATACAATAATAATAAAGCTCTTGTTCTGAGTTATTATGAAAATGATCCCATATTCGTAACGAAAAATAATCCAATAGAAAGTACCCAGATCGTTTTAAAAAAAACAATGAAGAATAATCTTGTTAGAGTCACATCTGCAGAGAGAACTATAGCAGATATATTGACTCCTAAATCTAATATTGAAGAAGAGGTTAAAAATGAAGCTCTTAGAAGATATTATGATTTATATTCTCGAGATAGTAACAGATTAAGAAGAATAGCGTACAAACAAGGTGTATTGAAGGAGCTAGACAAGTATTTGTGGGAGTTGCAATTATAATAAGAAGGGTGTACTGACTGATGAATTCAAACAGACTAAAAGATATCATAAAGACTAAAAATTTAGGAATAAGTTTTGAAGAATACAGAATAAGATACGCAACTGAACGATTTTTATCTAGATTGCAAGAAAGTAAGTATAAGGATAACTTTATCATTAAGGGTGGCTTTTTATTGGGAGCTATTTTTAAAGTAGAGCAAAGAACAACAAGAGATTTGGATACGTTAATAAAAGAAATATCAGTAGATAAAATGAATATAACTAGAGTACTCGAAAATATTGTTAGTATTGATCTAGATGATGGAGTACAATTTAAGTTGATCAGTTTGATGGCTTCCCAGCAACAGCGTAAATATGAAGGTTTTCGAGCCAAATTCAAGATGAACTTTTTAGAAGAAAAATCAATCGTTCAGTTTGATCTAGACTTAGGTGTTGGTGACACTATAACTCCTAAAGCAGAAGTTATAGATATACCACTACTTTTCAATGAGAAAAAGGGAGAACGTAAATCAATTACTTTGCAGGCTTATCCAATTGAGACTATTCTTGCTGAAAAAACAGAAATAATATTGGATTTAGGAACAAAAAACTCCAGAATGAAAGATTTTTACGATATACATTTAATCTTAAATTATCAATATAAACCGAGTGTTACTAAATGTTATGAGGCTTTTGAGAATACATGGCTGTTTCGTCATAAGGAACTGCCTATTGATAAAGAACGGTTTGAGGATTGGCTTTTTATAGTTGACGAAATAATTGTAAATGAAAAAATGAATGATATTTATTGGAAGAATTACATTAAAGACAGAGAGTATGCTAAACACCTAAAATTTAAAACAATTCTCAGGCAATTCAAAGAGTATTTAGAAAAATTACATAAAGTGTACTTAAAATGATAGGGTATAGAATAAAAACAAAAGCTACTAGGTTATTACATAATCAAATATACCATTTAAAAGAAAGCTACTGTGGTTCTACGTGTTTTAATTTATCCTAACGTCAAATAGCTAATTAACAATACGTTAAAAAAAGTAATACCCAAAAAATAACTTTTTTGTATTACGCCTTCCCTTTTTTATTTTTTACAATCTCATTATAGTCAGTTCTGTATTAATAACCGAAATACAAAATATTTTATGTTATTTTTAATAAATATGATATCCTTGTTAAAAAGGAGTTGATCTTGTGTTTAATAAGTTGTTAAATGTTCTTTTTTATGGATTGTTGCTTTCGGTAATGCTATTTTTGGTTGGTTGCTCTAAAACGGCTGAATCTCAATTAAAAAACGCCGAGATCGTTCAAGTGACGAATGCTGGGACGCTACAAAACAGAGGAAGTTATACTCTTAAAGAGGGAAATTTAGAAATCATGAAAGAAATCCAACTGGCACAAAACCTTGATCAAGATCCCGCAGGTTTAAAACTATCAAGCAGTGAAGAACAAGAAATCAAAAGTTTGCTGACACCAGATTTTACATCCGCAGAACAAGACCTAAAAACGAATGAACTTTTTCAAACATTTGTTAAAGAAATCGAACATGTAACAGTCGAAGTCAATCAGGAGAAGAAAACGACAACATTAGTCGGAAAGGATTATCGAAAAGAATTTTCTTGGATAGATGAAACGGGGAATCGTTTAGCTGACATAGATAAGATTGAATATAGTTTTGTGTCAGGGGATGAGGAATAGTTGATTAAAGGAGTAGCCTAAAAAAATTCCTCTTCTTGCAAAATGATTTTTGAAGAAGAGGAATTTCAGAATAATTTGAACAGAAAGAAGGGGGCACCATCTTTTCCCTGTTCTTTTAATTGATTAAAAATATTTTTCTGTACCGAATCAGGATTCTTGATTTGAAATTTTAACGTAATTAGGCAGAAGTCGCCCTTCCTCTATAGGTGGGTGATGAATGCCGTTCGGTATGAGGATTGCCGTTGGCAACTCGAAAACCGACATGTAAGGCGCATTGTCCTTCTATTTTATTCTACGTTATAATCAATCTATATGAGGATATAACAATGGAATTAAACACTAATAATCATTCATTATTTCTTCTCTATTATCACCTTGTGTTGGTAACAAAATACCGTAGACAAGTGATTGATGATGAAATATCTGAATTTGCTAAAACAACTTTTGAACGAATATCAGCATCCTATCACAGCACTCTAGTTGAGTGGAATCATGAGAAAGACCATGTTCATATTATGTTCAAAGCGAAGAATTACCAAAAACAAAAACGGTTAGTCGCTCGATTACACGAAAAAGTGATGAATCAACGGAATGATTTTCTAAATCAATTGAGTATAGAAATGATCAAAAATCACGAGATTATCTGTATTGAAAACTTGAATACCAAAGATATGTTGCGTAACAATAAATTAGCAAAAAGCATTTCTGATGTGTCATGGTCTAGCTTTGTGACGAAACTACAGAATAAAGCTGACTGGTATGGTCGTGAAATTATCAAAATTGACAAATGGTTTCCTTCCAGCCAAATCTGTTCAGCATGTGGTCATAAAGATGGAAAGAAGGTCCTTGAAATCCGAGAATGGACGTGTCCGGTTTGTCATACGCATCACGATAGAGATATCAATGCGAGTATCAATATTCTGAACGAAGGACTGCAAATACAATCATTCGCGTAGGTTATAACTATACTCAATAACCGTAGGAACTACGGAGATAACTTGGTAAACAAGAGAAACCGCTGTGAGTAAAGAAATACGCTTACAAGTATGCTCTATTCCCAAGAAGCTCCCACATCAAGTGTTAAGAACCGTTAGGGTTTAGCTAAGTGGTGAGTAGTTCACAAGCTGTTGAAACCATAGGCATTTCTTTTTAGTGCTTGGATATTGGCACTTAACTATTCAAGCAGACCCTTTAAATAGTTATAGTGTAAGGCGTTCTTGGTGTGTGCATAAACATGTTAACGTATCTTATCGTCTTGGTATAGCTTTCAGGAAGTTATATTGTCCAGACATTCGTGAAACATTCATTACACACAGTAATCTCCCATTTCTTTTCCGCATAAAGAATGCCTTGTTACAATTACACTATTATGATAAGTTTAATGTAGTGTATTTGTAACGTAAGTGAGGGGATTAGATGCAAGCTAAGTTGAAAGAGTTGTTGCGTATTCGCGATGGAAATTTATCTATGAAGGAAGCTAGAAAATTAGGAATTTCAGCAACTACTGTACAAAGATTGGTGAATCAAGGAATGTTGATGAAAGTTGATCGTGGGTATTATGTAGAGACTGGTCATGGAATCGATGATTTATTTTGTCTTCAGCAACGATTTTCCAGAGGAATATTTTCTCATGAAACGACATTAGATATATATCAACTTTCTACAAACATGCCGAACTTCATTCATTTGACTTTTCCACATGGCTATAATGTGGATCGTTCAATTACAAAAGAGCAACAGTTACAATTTCATTTTGTGAAGAAGGAAGTATACGAGCTAGGGAAAGTAGAGGGAACTTCCTTTCAAGGAAATCCTATTACTATATACGATAAGGAACGTACCCTTTGTGATATTTGGAATCCGAGATATGAAATTGAATACGAAATGAAATTAGAAGCTTTAAAAGAGTACATGAGAGATCCTATGAGAGACCCAAGTAAATTAAGAGATTATATGACAAAACTACATGTAGAAAAAGAAATGAAATATCATATGCAGAGTTTGTATTGATGGAGAGAAAATATGACCCCTACACAATTTACAGCAAAAACAAGAAATCTTGCAAAAAGTATAGGATTAAATGCACAGTTAGTTCAAAGGCATTTTATGATGGATCGCTTAGTTGAACAAATCTCTGAATCGAAGTATAAAAATGACTTTATTTTAAAAGGTGGCTTTCTATTGGGTTCAAAATATGGAATCGATAGAAGAACAACAATTGATATTGATACGACATTTAGAAATAGCAAATTAACTAAAGAAAAATTGAAGAACATCTTTAATGAGCTAACTAGTAAACCTACGAAAGAGGGGATTGTTTTCTCTATTCAAGAGATTAAAGAAACAAGGGAAATTGATTTTATCCTGGGTTTCAAATTAAATTGATTGCTCATTTAGAAAAAATACGTGTCCCATTTAAATTGGATGTAACAACAGGAGATTCTATTTATCCTGAAGTAGATATACATTATCATCAATTGATGTTTGAAGATAAAAAAGTGGAGATTCCAGCTTATCCAACAGAACAGATTATTGCAGAAAAGCTGAGTGCTACATTTAGCTTTGGGACAGATAATTCGAGATTGAAAGATTACTACGACCTATTTGCCATCCCAAAACTAGAAAATATTGATATGAAAGAGCTATATAAAAGTGTCCGAAATACATTTACAAAACGTGGAGACAATAAACTGTTATCTTTTTATTATGAAAGGGAAATGGAAAAGATCAAAGAGAGCGATTATTTGGAAAAACTATGGGATAAATATCGCTCGGTAAATTCTTTTGTGAATTCTATTTCATTTGCAGATACAGTTAACGGAGTTGCTTATTTAATGCAAAATGTAATCAAAATTGAAAATCAAGAAAGAAAACAATAGTTTACAAGAATTGAACAAATCAAGATGGCAAACGATATTAATTGTGTGATTTAGCGTAAATCAGCGGAACCAATGAGCTTGGTACAGAGGTGTTTGGCCTTGAGAAACAAAGTAAAATAGACTGAAAATCAAATAAAAAAAGCTGAGACTTGGTTCTCGGCTTTTTTCATTTCTTTTCTTGAAATATTAAAATAAATATTCTTTATTCGTTTATATTATTCATTTTAAGAGCATAAAAATGAATTAAATTAAATAAATATACAAAAAATGGTTTATTTTTGAAATTCTCATGCTATAATGACAGAACAAAATGAATAAGGGGCGAGACAATGAAAAAGATTTCAGGAATTATTTTATTTTTAGTTACAACATTCGCATTAGGAGCTTGTGGCAATGGGGATGCAGCAGAATCAAATGATCAATTAGCAGCGATCAAGGAAAGTGGTGTATTGAAAGTAGCAACGTCTGCTGATTATGCGCCGTTTGAATTTCATACGATCGTCGATGGGAAAGATCAAATCGTCGGATCAGACATTGATTTAGCAAATGCCATTGCAGATGAACTTGGTGTGAAACTGGAGCTTTCAGATATGAGTTTCAATACAGTGCTAGCCTCTTTAAAAGAAGGGAAAGCCGATGTAGCGATTTCAGCTATTTCAGCGACGGAAGAACGGAAAGAACAATTTGACTTCACCGATAATTACTATAATCCGCCACAAGTTCTCGTGATCAATAAAAAAGATGAAGACACGTTAACAAGCATTGATCGCTTGGCAGGTAAAAGCTTAGGGGCGCAAAAAGGCTCGATTCAAGAAGCAGTGATCAATGAACAAATCAAAGAAGCGAAAGTAGTCACGATCGATAAAGTGCCAAATATGGTGATCGAGATCAATCAAGGTTCACTGGATGGCATGGTCGTTGAACAAACGATTGCCGAAGCTTATATCGCTCAAAATCCCAACTTGATGATTGCAGATATCCCTTTGGAACAATCAGATGATGAAGCTTTTGCTATTGCCTTACCAAAAGGTAGTACAGAATTACAAGAAGAGTTGAATAAAATCATCAAAAAATTAAGTGATGAGGGAAAAATCGATGAATTCATCAAAAAAAATCATGAACTAGCTGAACAAACAGCGACAGAATAGAGGGACGCAGTGTGAATTTTTCGTTTTTAGATAAGTACTTACCTTATTTTCTATCAGGCGCGGTCGTTACGATCGTTTTTTCGATCTTGACTGTCATCTTTGGTACAATGATCGGCTTAGCTATGGCATTGATGAAGCGCTCAAAAATCAAGCCTTTGAATTGGTTAGCTAATAGTTATATCGAATTACTAAGAGGCACACCGATGTTATTGCAGATCATGATCGGATTCATCTTATTGCAACGTTTCTTTCCAGCGGTGGATTGGTCCGTGGGGATTTTAACGATCGACTTAGGACGTTTGATCCCAGGAATCATCGTATTATCACTGAACTCTGGGGCGTATGTTGCTGAAATCATCCGTGGGGGAATCGCGGCTGTTGATATGGGACAAACAGAAGCTTCGTATTCACTAGGCTTACGTCCTGTACAGGCGATGCGTTATGTCATTTTCCCGCAAGCGTTGAGAAATATTCTGCCACCATTAGGAAATGAATTTGTAACGTTGATCAAAGATTCTTCCTTACTGACAGTGATCGGTATCAATGAATTGATGGGATCTGCTCAAATCGTTATCTCAAACTCCTATATCCCATTGGAACCTTATTTTATTGCCGCAGGATTATACTTCGTCATGACCTTTGTCACATCGCGGTTGTTGAGTAGTTGGGAGAAAAAACTCGGTAAAGGGTATCAACGTTAGGAGAGAATGTCGTATGGAAAAATCAATAGTAACGATCAAACAGCTAAGTAAATCATTTGCAGAAACAGAAGTATTGAAAGGAATTAGTACGACCATTTCCACCGGGGAGGTTGTGGTGATCATTGGTCCTTCAGGTTCAGGGAAAAGTACGTTTCTCCGTTGTTTGAATCTACTCGAATCTCCTACAGCCGGTACGGTGGAGTTTGAGGGAACGGATATCACGCATAAGCAACACGATATTTTTAAAACAAGAGAAAAAATGGGGATGGTTTTTCAACAGTTCAACCTGTTTCACAATATGACAGTATTAGAAAATATCACCTTATCACCGATCAAAGTGAAAAAAATGCCTAAGAAAGAAGCCGAAGCGATTGCTTTGGAACTATTGGCAAAAGTTGGCTTGTCGGATAAAGCCACTGCCTATCCATATTCTTTATCAGGTGGACAGCAGCAGCGGATCGCGATTGCCCGTGCTTTGGCAATGCAACCAGACGTCATGTTGTTCGATGAGCCTACTTCGGCACTTGATCCAGAAATGGTGGGCGAGGTGCTCTCCGTCATGTTGCAATTGGCACAAGAAGGGATGACGATGGTCATTGTCACTCATGAAATCGGTTTTGCGAAAGAAGTCGGTGATCGGATCATCTTTATGGATCAAGGACAAATCGTGGAAGAGGGGACACCTAGTGAGGTGCTGGAACGGACGAGCCATCCTCGGACGATTGAATTTTTAGCCAAAGTATTGTAGTTAGAATTAAGATATAAGGAATGGCGATCTTTTTTCAAAACTGCCTATGGATAGTGATTCCAGTCCTTTAGATTTGTCTAAAATTGTATGAATAGTGTTTCAAAAGTAATTCCTTCAGTAATAAGCAACTAACTCCCAAAACAGAGGAATCTATTTTCGGAGCTGGTTGCTTATTTTTGGAGTTGCCTCGTTCTGCTTGAACCTCTATTAAAAGGTTTAATGTATAGAGGTAGTTTTTTTTTAGATTTTGCAGTATAATATGGGGTTGAGGAGTACATATCGTGCTCCTTCATTTTTTGCAGATGAGGAGACAACATGTTTTCAAATTATAAACCTACATGGATGGTAGAAGCCGTCTATAAAATTACCCCTGCACAACTGAAAAAAATAGGGATCAAAGCCGTTTTGACGGATCTTGATAATACACTGATTGCTTGGAATAATCCGGATGGAACGGAAGAATTGTTCACTTGGATTTTAGAAATGAGAAATGCGGGCATACCAGTAGTCGTTGTTTCAAACAACAACTCAGAACGGGTAGCTCGTGCAGTAGAAAAATTTGAGCTACTTTATGTTGCAAGAGCATTGAAACCCTTGCCAGTGGGGATAAACAAAGCGAAGAAAATGTTGAATCTGGCAGACGAAGAGATCATCATGATCGGTGATCAGATCATGACCGATATTCGTGGCGCAAATAGTGCCGGTATCCGTAGTGTCTTAGTTAAACCAATCATCGAAACTGATAGTTGGAAGACAAAGTTCAATCGGTTCTGGGAACGTAAGATCATGAGTTATTTAGTAAAGAAACATCCAGATATGGATTGGCGAGGTGGCATTGAATGAACGAAGAATTGCAATGTATCGGTTGTGGCGTGATGATCCAAACAGAACATCCTGATAAATTAGGCTATACACCAAAAGCAGCACTCGAAAAAGGATTAGCAACAGGGGATGTTTATTGTCAGCGTTGTTTCCGTTTGAGACATTATAATGAGATCCAAGATGTATCATTGACCGATGATGATTTCTTGCGATTACTAAATGAATTAGGTCAAAAAGACGCATTGATCGTCAATGTGGTGGATATTTTCGATTTCAATGGCTCACTGATTCCTGGGTTACATCGTTTTGTCGGCAATAATCCAGTTCTTTTAGTTGGGAACAAGGTCGATATTTTACCTAAATCATTGAAAAAATCAAAAATGATCCAATGGATGAATGAGCGTGCCCATGAAGCGGGTCTAAGACCTGTCGAGGTATTATTGACAAGCGCAAAAAAAGCACCTGAAATGACAACACTTCTTGAGAAAATCGAAAAATATCGTGAGGGCCGAGATGTGTATATCGTTGGTGTGACGAATGTTGGAAAATCGACATTGATCAATCAGATCATCAAAAATACGGCAGGCGTCCAAGAAGTGATTACAACTTCGCAATTTCCAGGAACGACGTTAGATAAAATCGAGATCCCATTAGATGACGGCCAATTTTTGATCGATACACCAGGGATCATCCATCGTCACCAAATGGCGCACTATTTAGGCAAAAAAGATTTACGGATCATCGCACCGACGAAGGAAATCAAGCCTAAAGTTTATCAGCTGAATGAAGGTCAAACGCTTTTCCTTGGTGGGTTAGCTCGATTCGACTTCATCAGTGGCAAACGTGGTTCATTTATTGCTTATGTATCAAATGACGTTAATTTACATCGGACAAAATTAGAAAAAGCCGATGCTTTTTATGAAAAACATGTAGGTGGCTTATTACAACCACCACGTCCGAATGAAGTCAGTGAATTTCCTGAACTTGTTCGCTTTGAATTTTCTGTAAAAGAAAAGACAGATATCGTCTTTGCAGGACTAGGCTGGATCACGGTGACGGAACCAGCAGTCATCGCAGGCTGGGCGCCAAAAGGGGTACATGTGTTGAGACGAAAAGCACTGATTTAAGAAAGAAGGAAAAACATGAGTTTAAGAGGAAAGCAAAAACGATTTTTACGTAGTCAGGCACATCATTTACAACCGATTTTCCAAATCGGTAAAGGTGGAGTCAATGAAGCAATGATCGTCCAAATCGAAGAAGCACTTGAAAAAAGAGAACTGATCAAAGTATCATTGTTGCAAAATACAGATGAAATCGCAGAAGATGTGGCACAAGTATTAGAACAAGCCATCGCATGTGAAGTGGTTCAGATCATCGGACGCGTGCTTGTTTTATACAAAGCATCATCCAAAGAGAAATACCAACGGATATCTAAAGAAGTACATGCAATCTAAGGAGTGACGAAGATGAAATCGCAAGCGAAATCCTTTGTTCGACCTCAAGTATTTCCAAAAGAAATGCCCCATCTTTACGAGAAAAGAAAACAGGTGGGGATCTTGGGCGGAACTTTCAATCCTGTGCATCTAGCCCATCTAGTGATGGCAGAACAAGCAGGACAGAATTTAGGACTAGACCATGTCTGTTTAATGCCTTCCTATCAGCCACCTCATGTGGATGAAAAGCCAACTATACCGGCAGAACACCGCTTAAACATGCTGGAACTTGCGATCGAAGACAATCCTTTTCTAACGATTGAAACGATTGAAATCGAACGAGGCGGTAAAAGCTATACGTATGATACGATGAAAGCTTTGACTCAAAATAATCCTGATACGGACTATTATTTTATCATTGGCGGCGATATGGTCGAATATTTACCAAAGTGGTACAAAATCGACGAGTTATTGACAATGGTCCACTTTGTCGGTATCCATCGACGTGGATATCAAGTGGAAACCCCTTATCCTGTGATCTGGGTCGATGTTCCTGAGATCGATCTAAGTTCGACAAAGATTCGTCAAAAAATCCAACAAGGCTGTTCCGTCCGTTATTTGATCCCAGATAAAGTCTTGGATTACATTCAGAAAGAAGGATTGTATCAACATGAATTATAGTACAGACTATACAGCGTATACTCGAGAAATATTGATGCAAAAAGTCCAAATGAGAATGAGTGAACAACGCTTCAAACATGTCTTGGGAGTAGAACAAACAGCTGTTGCACTTGCTGAAAGGTATGATTGCTCGCCAGAAAAAGCGAGTATCGCCGCATTGACACATGATTATGCGAAAGAACGACCAGACGATGAGTTTATCTTATTCATCGAACGCGAGCAACTTGATCCGGAGTTATTAGCTTATGGAAATGCGATTTGGCACGGATTAGTCGGTGCATCATTTGTTGAACGAGAATTAGGCATCGCTGATGAGGAGATCTTGCAAGCAATCCGTCTCCATACGACAGGAGCTGCTGAGATGTCGTTACTCGATAAAATCATCTATGTGGCTGACTATATCGAACCAGGACGTTCCTTTCCCGGTGTCAAAGAAGCCCGTGAGATTGCTATGGTCGATCTAGATGAAGCAGTTGCATTCGAAACGAAACACACTTTAGCGCATTTGATTGCGCAAGAAAGCAAAATTTATCCAAAAACAATCGAAACATATAATCATTGGGTGGCAAAATAGCTGACCCATTAGGAGGAAATCATCATCGATAGTAAAGAACAATTAAAAATCGCTGTCCAAGCAGCAGATTCAAAACGTGCAGAAGATATTTTAGCTTTAGACGTCCGTAAAGTGTCACTATTGGCTGACTACTTTATGATCTGTTCAGCAAACAGTGAACGTCAGATCAATGCCATCGTGGAAGAAATCATTGAAAAAGAAGAAGAAAGCAAATATGAAGTAAAACGGGTGGAAGGAAAAGAAGGCGGTAAATGGATCCTGATCGATCTAGGTGATTTGATCATCCATGTATTCCATTCTCCAGAACGTGGTTTCTATAATTTAGAGAAATTATGGTCAGACGCACCACTTGTCGATTTGACTGAATGGTTGGATTAACATGGCCTACGAAACATTTGCTTTTATTTACGATGAAGTCATGGATGACGGACTGTATGAACAATGGCTCGCATTTTCTAAACGCCATTTGCCTGAAACAACTAAAAACATCCTTGAACTTGCTTGTGGAACAGGCGCATTAGCCGTCGCTTTTGCCAAAGATGGCTACAATGTAACTGGCTTGGATCTATCAGAAGAAATGCTGATGATTGCCAGTCAACGTGCCTATGAAGAAGAGGCCGCGGTACAATTTGTTGAAGGAAATATGTTAGACTTATCAGAAAGTGGGCAGTATCAAGCTATCACTTGTTTCTCAGATTCTTTGTGCTATATGCAAAATGATCAAGAAGTACAACAAGTATTTGATGAAGTCTATCAGGCATTGGAAGAAAACGGTCGTTTCTTGTTTGATGTCCATTCCGTTTATCAAATCGATCAAGTATTTCCAGAGTATAGTTACCATTACCAAGGAGACAATTTTGCTTTTCTTTGGGATAGCTATACGGGGAAAGAAAAACATAGCATTGAACATTATTTGACATTCTTTGTCGAATCACAAGAAAAAGAGGGTACGTTTACTCGTGAAGATGAATTACATCAAGAACGTACGTATCCACTAGAAAATTACTTGCGCATGTTAGAGAGTAGCGGATTTGCTAAAGTGGAAGTATTCGCTGATTTTACAGACGAAACACCTAATGAAGAATCCAGACGTTGGTTTTTTGTTGCCCACAAAGAAGAAGGCGAAATCGACGAACTGTAGCGAACAATAAAAAGGAGAGACGGCTGGATCAAAAAGCTTAGTCTCTTCTTTTTTACTAGACGAAAGGAGAAGAGCGAATGAAAGTATGTGGCATCATCGTTGAGTATAATCCCTTTCATAATGGTCATCTTTACCATGTCCAACAAGCACGTGAGCGAACTGGCGCGGATGTAGTGGTTGCAGTGATGAGCGGCAATTTTTTGCAGCGAGGCGAACCAGCGATCTTAGATAAATGGCAACGAGCAGAAGTAGCGTTACAACATGGAGTGGATCTCGTGGTTGAATTACCGATCGAATGGGCGGTACAATCTGCTGATTATTTTGCCAAAGGAGCCGTTCAATTGTTGCAAAAATTAGACTGTGACTATTTGTGTTTTGGAACAGAGGAGGAAACGACCTTCGATTATCAAGCATTTGGCCAGTTTGTCTTGCATCATCAGGCTGAAATCACCAAAGCTTTTCAAGAGTTGCCCGATCAGACAATGAGTTATCCGCAAAAGATGACACAGGTATTCAAGCACGTCTACCCAGAAATCTCACTTGATTTTTCCTCGCCTAATCATATTCTAGGGTTGAGCTATGCAAAAGAAAATGCGACCTATGAACATCCAATGGAATTAGTTCCGATCAATCGTAAAGGGGCCGGCTATCATGATGAAGAATTACCAAAAGAAACAATTGCCAGTGCCACAGCGATTCGTAAAGCATTAACTGAAAATCGGTCGATTTCTGCAACAGTTCCCTCAGAGACAGAGAGATTTTTAAAGACAGAAAGTTTGCAAACTTGGACATCTTATTGGCCTTTGTTAAAATATCGTCTTCTTTCTTCTACCGTCGACTCTTTGCAAAAAATCTACCAGATGACGGAAGGACTAGAGATCAGGATGTTGGAAGCGGCAAAGACAGCTAATACATTTTATGAGTTTGTCGAACAAGTCAAAACGAAACGCTATACGTGGACGAGGATCCAGCGCTTGTCTTGCTATGTGTTATTGAATATCCAAAAAGAAGAAATGAAAGAGCAACAATTGCAAGAATACATCCATGTGTTGGGCTTTACAGCAGCAGGTAGATCATGTCTCAAAAATAAAAAAGCCTTAGCCCTTTTTGCAAGAATCGGCAAAAAAGAAGCGCAAATAGCAAAACTACTCGTTCGCAGTGATCAAATCTATCGCTTAGGTGGCGAAGTAGCAGAACAAGTATTTGGGCGAAAACCAGTCTTTATTGAAACGAACGAAGATAAAAAAAGCTTCACATAAACCTGATTCACAAGTATAATGAAACAGGACGTTTTGTGTGTTCCCGCACGAATCAAAAAGAAACTATCTTATATCAAATCAGAAAGCGAAGTGAAACTATGGGACGTAAATGGGCCAATATCGTAGCTAAAAAAACAGCTAAAGATGCAAACAACAGCCGAGTTTATGCGAAGTTCGGAATTGAAATCTATGCAGCAGCAAAATCAGGTGACCCTGACCCACACGCTAACCAAAAACTACGTTTCGTCATTGAACGCGCTAAAACTTACAATGTACCTAAACATATCATCGACCGAGCAATCGAAAAAGCAAAAGGTTCAGGGGATGAAACATACTCTGAATTACGCTATGAAGGATTTGGACCAAATGGCTCAATGGTCATTGTTGACACATTGACTAACAACGTGAACCGAACAGCCGCTGATGTACGTGCAGCATTCGGTAAAAACGGTGGAAATATGGGTGTCTCTGGGGCAGTATCTTATATGTTCGACAACACCGCTATTTTTGGTTTTGCCGGTGAAGATGCAGATGAGATCTTAGAGTACTTGATGGAAAAGGATATTGATGTGCGTGATGTCATGGAAGAAGATGGCCAAATCATCGTTTACGGTGAAGTGCCAGATTTCCACAGTATCCAAGAAGCACTTAAAGAAAAAGGCATCACTGACTTTTCAATTGCGGAGATCCAAATGATCCCTCAAAATGAAGTGACATTGACTGGCGAAGACTTGGAACAATTCGAAAAAATGATCGATGTATTAGAAGATCTAGAAGATGTCCAACATGTCTTCCATAATGTTGCCTTAGAAGATTAATGGAATAAAGCGGATAGAAGAGGCCATGCCAGAAGTGTTTAGCCTCGAGAAATAAGGCGCCAGCCACGAAAATTGTTTTTCAAATTTTCGTGGCTGGCGCCTTATTTTTGAAGAGATACTTCTGTTCCCGCCGTTTGTTCAGTTTTAAGTGTTACGAGAGGGTGAATGTCCAGACACTTTTTTATTTTCCTAAAAAAAACAAACAGCTGTTATCCTGTTCGAAAAGCCAATGTCATGTTTTGCTTTTGATCTTTTATTTATCCAAGTTTTTCTGGTAAAGGAATTTTTTGGCGAGTCTAAAAATGAAGCATAGTCATACGATGTGAAAGAAAGAGAACAAGTATAGAGGAGTTAAATTAAAAATCCTGTGTTATTTGTTACAGTTTTTTTGTGATTTATTATCATTTCTATTTCAACCTGTGTTATTATTAAAGTATCGTGAGTAAACGAATAGTAATTTGATGTAGGCGGGGAAAGAATAATGGAAGCAAAAATTAATCTAGAGCCTTTCGAACGTATTCTAAGCGGTTACCAAAAAGTAGAAGAGTTGGCAGTCAATATCACCGATTGCTCAAAGCTTGCACAAAAATATGCACCTTATGGGGTAGAAGGCTATCGTTTAGGAAACTATATAGGCACAGGCTATTTGAATCGTTATCTAGAATGTATGGTTGATCGCGCACCCATGCTGATCTATAAAAAAAAATATTTGATTCCATTGCTTTTTCGACGTTCTGACTCAGCATTTCAGTTGTTTGAAGAAGATTATCGGATGGAAGCTTTCTTTTTATTATTGGACTGGAGTCTGAAGCATCAACCAGAAAAGATATTGATTGAAACAAGTCAAAAAGTAGATACGAGAAAAGAAAAAGTCATTGATACAGCTTATTTGGCTTTTCGTGTATCAGAAATATTGGACAGTGGCGGTTACCCGATCAGTAATTTCCAAACAGTCGAGCAATTCATGGATTGGAATCGTATTTATCGTCTGATCGATAATGGAGGGATTGGTCGCCATAGTAAAGTGTTTGACCCAGAATATCCTGAAAATATCGAAGAATTGCGAATGATCGTCTCGCTTGTTCGTTTGAAATACCCAAACACAGACTTGATGTTGTGACCGATAGATGAATAAAAAGAGGCAGGAATAGAAGTGTTTAGCCTCGAGAAATAAGGCGCCAGCCACGAAAATTGTTTTTTCAATTTTTGTGGCTGGCGCCTTATTTTTGAAGAGGTTACTTCTGTTCTCGCCGTATATTCAGTTGAAGGTGGTGCGAGAGGACCGATTCCCCTGATGCTTTTATTTTTAATAAACGAATCAATCTAAAGTGAGAGAATCATGATTTTCAGTAGCCAATGTTTGTAGAAAAGAAGCGTCTTTCGCTGATGTAAAGAGGATCAATTCATGCATGGCACGCGTACACATCGTATATAAGATTTGTTTGTCATGACCGGAATTGAAATGTGCATCATCGACATTCCATAAAAAGACTCGGTCAAATTCTAATCCTTTTGCTAGATAAGCAGGAAGAAGAATAATCGAACGTTTCATAAAATCAGACTCGTCCGCAATCAATTGGACTTGATCTTTTAGCGAACTAGGTAATTGTTCATAGAGTGCTTCACATTCAGCGATCGTTTTACCAATGATCGCAGTACGCCAATATTTTGCCTGTTCTTTAGTTTCAGTGATTGTTTGTTCCAACCAAGTGATTTTACTTGTAGATGAATCACTTTGGACGATCAACGGTAAGCGACCTTCACGAGCCGTTGTTTCTACAAGATTGTCGTGAGCTAAGAAATGATTGGCAAAATCAGTGATCTGTTTCGTGGAGCGATAGCTTGTCGTCAATTGGAACTGCGTCACTTCTTTCTCTGGGAAAAGCGACTCTAAGGAAGCCGTGATCGTCTCATTCCCAAAGACATTTTGGTTCAGATCCCCACAAAATGTTAGATTCGCAGTTGGATAGATCGATTGAAGCAATGCGACCTGGGAAGGAGCAAAATCTTGCATTTCATCAATGAAAATATACCTTGCCTTTTGTGCAACTGATACAGGATGGATTCGACGCATCAATAGGAAGTACAAGACGGCGTCTTCCTGTGGCAATTCTCTTTTCCGTAAGTTCATTTTGACTTCTTGAAGATGTTCGTTCCAAGCAGTTTCGCTGATTCCATGTGCGGTTAACATATTCTTAGGAATCGTTTGTAAAAAGTGAAGAAACTGTTTTGGTAAGTTGACGAATTGATAATGCAAAATTCCTCGATGGACTTTACGGAATCTTTTTTTCACGATTTGATTCGTGAGTTTTTTACGCAGTGATTTTTCTTTTTGTTCCGTGTATTCTAAGTTTGGATCGGTGGCATATAGTTCTTGCAGTTGTTCTTCAGCAAGTTCTTTGACCCACTTCTGACGGGTTTCATCCTTTTGCAGGCCGCCCAATTTTTTCAATAGCTTTGTCTGTAATAACGATAGACGTTGATGCAATGGAAGTAGTTCATTCGTTTCTTGGTACCATCTTCGGATCGCTTCTTTGGACAGGATCGTTCGACCATTGATTTTCATCTCACGGAACAATGGCCCAAAATCAGTGATGGTCTGGATATAAGTCTCAAGATGATCAACGAAAGTCAATCCGGATTTCAACGTTTTTATCGGGTCATCAGCACCAGAAAGGAAACCGACTTCTTGTTGTTCTTCTTCCGTCAACTCAAATTCAGGAACCAATTGCTGTAAATAATTTTTGAATGTTTGTGTCGGAACACCACTTTCACCAAGTGACGGTAAAACAGTGGAGATGTAATCAGAAAACAGATGGTTCGGTGAAAATAATAAGACGTTTTCAGCATCTAGCCATTTCCGATTGTGATAAAGGATGAATGCGATACGTTGGAGCAATGCTGAAGTCTTACCACTTCCAGCAATTCCCTCGATCAACATCACTTTACTATTGGTGTCACGGATGATGGCATTTTGTGCTTTTTGGATCGTTGAGACAATGTTTTTCATATGAGCACTTGATGCATCATCCAAGATTTCTAATAGAAAATCATCATTGATGACTTCAGATGTATCGACCATCGAGACGATTTTTCCTTCAACGATTTTGAACTGTCGTTTTAATAGAAGTTCGACGTCGATTTTTTCGACATCTGTTTCATAAAAAGCGGGGCCGATTTCTCCTTCGTAATACAAATTAGCGATCGGTGCACGCCAGTCGATCACGATGGTTTCTTCTTCTGTATCTCTCAATGAGGCGATTCCTAGATAGAGGGTTTCTTTTTCCGCTTCTTCTTTGAAATCGATGCGAGCAAAGTAAGGACTTTCTTTCATTACTTCTAATGTTTGTAGACGTTTTTGCTGAGATTCTAATGTATGGTATTTTAAAAGCAATTCTTGTTCATGTTGGCGGTATTCGACCACTGACTCATAAAAAGACTCGTTGGAGCCGCTACGTATTTTGTGATTGGCTGTTTCTTTTGTGGAGTCATTCATTTTTTCAGTCAAGTCGCTTAATTTGCGATTCAATAGGCGTTGTTCAAGTTGGATCATTTGTGTGGTTTCTTCCACATGCTGTTGTTCTAATTGTCTTTCATTCATTGCATCGTTTACTCCTTCCGCCGTAAATAACGAATTAAAAGTATAGCACAGTTTGACTAAAAAAGGTACACAAGTGAGTTAACTAAAAATAAACGTAAAACTACATGAGAGTGATAGTTGTTTTCATTTAGGGGTTTTTAGTTTAAATGGGTTTAGAGAACAGGTATTCTAAAAATGGAGAAAGGAGCTGAACGAAATGACACACTATAAAAAATTTGTGATAACACTACTGATCGGTGTAGTAGCTTTGATCAGTGAGTTTATGTTCGATCGTCCACGCCTTGCGTTTATGATCATTGCTGTCACGGGTGGTACACTTGCCTTCTTGATGTTTATCGAAATGATCAAAACGCTGCGTTCAGGAAAATATGGGGTCGATATCTTAGCGATTACGGCTATTGTTGCGACGTTGCTCGTCAATGAATATTGGGCGAGTTTAATGATTTTGATCATGTTGACAGGTGGCGAAAGTTTGGAAGACTATGCGCAAAAAAAAGCAGGTCAGGAATTGCAATCCCTATTAGATAATACGCCAAGAACTGCCCATAAATTGCAAGGAGATCAACAACTTGATGTTGCGGTAGACACACTTGAGATCGGCGATCATCTGGTGATCAAACCAGGAGAAATCGTTCCGGCTGACGGACGAGTGATCATGGGGGAATCCACATTTGACGAAGCATCATTGACTGGAGAAGCAAAACCGATGAGTAAGAAAGTCGGTGATGAATTGATGTCCGGTTCGGTCAATGGAGATTCGTCTGTCCACATGGTCGTTGAGAAACGGGCAGAAGACAGTCAATATCAACTAATTATCAAACTAGTAGAGGAATCGAAAGAAAAACCCGCACGTTTTGTTCGTCTGGCAGATCGTTACGCTGTTCCTTTTACGTTGATTGCCTATGTGATCGGTGGGATTGCTTGGTGGGTCAGTGGTGATCCAGTACGCTTTGCACAAGTTCTAGTTGTAGCTTCTCCATGTCCATTGATTTTGGCTGCACCTGTGGCATTAGTTGCAGGGATGAGTCGCTCAAGTAAAAGTGGGATCGTTGTCAAGACTGGTACTGCTGTAGAAAAATTAGCAGAGACTAGAACGATTGCCTTTGATAAGACAGGAACGATCACCAAAGGGATGCTTGAAGTGACAGGCGTTGCTCCAGTTCAAGAGTTTTCAGAAGCGGAATTATTACGTGTAGCGGCGAGTGCGGAACAAGGCTCAGCCCATATCTTAGCCCGTTCCTTAGTTCAAGCAGTTCCCCAATTGTTGCCAGTCACTGATTTGAAAGAAATCTCAGGCCAAGGGATTACAGCTACGGTTGATGGCAGGCAGGTTAAAGTAGGGAATGCACGCTTTATTGATGTTCCAGAAGCTAAAACAGATACGACTGCGATCTATGTGGCGATTGATGGAAAATACGCCGGAACGATCTACTTTTCAGATACGATCCGCCCAGAAGCAAGTAAAACGATTGCTCGCTTGAAAGCCCAAGGCATCACCGATTTACTGATGGTCACTGGGGACGGACGTACTGTGGCAGAAGCAATTGCCGAGGAAGTTGGCTTGACCGAAGTTCATGCACGTTGTTTACCACAAGATAAATTAACGATTTTAACTAGTATCCCAAAAGAAAAGCGACCTGTCACGATGGTAGGAGATGGTGTCAATGATGCTCCTGCCTTGACTGTCGCGGATGTAGGTATCGCCATGGGCGCACATGGCTCAACAGCTGCAAGTGAAAGCGCAGATGTCGTCATTTTAAAGGATGATTTAGAACGAGTGGCAGAAGCAGTGATGATTTCTCGAGAAACAATGAAAGTAGCGAAACAATCTGTTTTGATCGGTATCTTTGTTTGTGTCTTTTTGATGATTGTTGCCAGTACAGGAGTTATTCCAGCATTGTTTGGCGCGATGCTTCAAGAAGTGGTTGATACAGTTTCCATTTTAAGTGCGTTGCGTGCAAAAAAATCAGCGAAGCAACAGCAGCATCGCATGATCACGCAAAATGGAAGGTAAAATGGCAAGAGAGACTTTCCATTGAAATCTTTTTGCGGTATGATGCAAAGAGAGAAGCAATAGTTGATCAATAAAAGAATGAATCATGAAAGGAAGTTGAGAATATGCCATTCGTACACGTAGAATTAGTCGAAGGACGTAGCCCAGAACAATTAGAGAACATGATGAAAGATATCACCGAGGCTGTCCATAAAAATACGCAAGCACCAAAAGAACACATTCATGTGATTATCAACGAAATGAAAAAAGGCACGTATGGTGTCAATGGTGAATGGAAAAAATAAGTGGATTCGAGGCTTGATTTTTTGAAATAATAGTGGTTAAATAAACACATAGATGATTGATGAGAAAGACAACTGAATTTGAGAGTCTTCGATAAGAGAGGAAAAGCTAGGCTGAAACTTTTCCAGGAGAAAACCAAAGGATGACCACTTTCGAAACCTTTGTTGAAACAGAGGCGGTCGTACCGTTATCACGCTTGAGGAGTACGCATGGCGTATTCAAAATTAGGTGGAACCACGAATTTTTCGTCCTAGTATCTGTACAGATACTAGGACTTTTTTTATTGGTGGCGAAGCTAAAAACGGAAATTTAAAGGAGGAACCCCTATGATAAAAATGACATTTCCTGATGGTGCAGTCAAAGAGTTTGCACCAGGGATCACTACTGCAGAAATTGCAGAAAGTATTTCTAAAAGTTTAGCAAAAAAAGCCTTGGCTGGAAAAGTGAATGGCGAACTGATCGACTTGAACCGCGGGATCGAAGAGGATGGCTCGATCGAGATCGTGACACCTGATCATGAAGACGCACTTGGTTTGGTTCGTCACTCAAGTGCTCACTTGATGGCTCAAGCCATGCGCCGTTTATATCCAAATATCCACTTTGGTGTAGGACCAGCAATCGATTCAGGATTTTACTACGATACAGACAATGGTGAAAGCCAAGTCAGTGCCGAAGATCTACCAGCGATCGAAGCGGAAATGATGGCGATCGTCAAAGAAAACTTGCCGATTGAACGTCGTGTGTTATCAAAACAAGAAGCATTAGAAATCTTTGCAAGTGATCCTTACAAAGTGGAACTGATCAGCGAATTACCAGAAGACGAAGTAATCACTGCCTACCAACAAGGAGAGTTCATCGACTTATGCCGTGGCCCACATGTCCCTTCAACTGGTCGAATCCAAGTCTTCAAATTATTATCTGTGGCAGGAGCTTACTGGCGTGGAAATTCAAATAACCAAATGATGCAACGTGTTTATGGAACAGCATTTTTTGATAAAAAGGCGTTAAAAGAGTTTATCCAAATGCGCGAAGAAGCTAAAGAAAGAGACCATCGCAAATTAGGAAAAGAATTAGAATTATTCATGGTAGCACCTGAAGTTGGTTCTGGTTTACCTTTCTGGTTACCAAAAGGTGCCACAATCCGTCGTACGATCGAACGTTACATCGTAGACAAAGAAATCAGTTTAGGCTATCAACATGTGTATACACCGATCATGGGTGACGTGGAGTTATACAAAACTTCAGGACACTGGGATCATTACCAAGAAGACATGTTCCCGCCAATGGATATGGGAGATGGCGAGATGCTCGTATTACGCCCAATGAACTGCCCACATCACATGATGGTCTACAAAAATACGATCCATTCATACCGTGAGCTACCGATCCGTATCGCAGAACTAGGTATGATGCACCGTTATGAAAAATCAGGTGCGTTGTCTGGTTTACAACGTGTACGTGAAATGACATTGAATGATGGACACACATTTGTTCGTCCCGATCAAATCAAAGATGAATTCAAGCGTACGTTGGAGTTGATGGTCGCAGTTTACGCTGATTTCAATATCACAGACTATCGTTTCCGTCTAAGCTACCGTGATCCAAACAACACAGACAAATATTTTGACGATGATGCCATGTGGGAAAAAGCACAGATCATGTTAAAAGCTGCGATGGATGAAATGGAACTTGACTATTTCGAAGCGGAAGGAGAAGCGGCCTTCTACGGACCAAAATTAGATGTCCAAGTTAAAACAGCATTGGGAACAGAAGAAACATTATCAACGATTCAATTAGACTTCTTATTACCAGAACGTTTTGATTTGACTTATGTAGGAGAAGATGGCGAAAATAATCATCGTCCAGTTGTTATCCACCGAGGCATCGTTTCAACAATGGAACGCTTTGTGGCATACTTGACAGAAGTTTACAAAGGGGCATTCCCAACTTGGTTGGCACCGATTCAAGCAACCATCATCCCAGTTTCTGTGGACGCTCATTCAGATTACGCTTATGAAATCAAAGAACGTCTACAAATGAAAGGCTTGCGTGTAGAAGTCGACGATCGCAATGAAAAAATGGGTTATAAGATCCGTGCCTCACAAACGCAAAAAATCCCATACCAAATCGTGGTTGGGGATAAAGAAGTGGCAGATGCAACAGTCAATATCCGTCGATATGGTAGCAAAGAAACTGCTGTAGAGGATTTGAATATCTTTGTCGATGCGATGGCAGAAGAGGTTCATAATTACAGCCGTTAAGACGAGTTCGTAAGAGAACCAACGCCTAATTTAATAAAAACAGGAAGGACAACAAAGAATTGTTCCTTCCTGTTTTTTTATGAGGCACTCATTACATACGTCAAAACGCTTGATCATGCTAAAATAAATGTATTAGATAAATAAGGGGGAACGTAGAGAATGTATCAACCGATCCAACCTCATCATCTGTTTCATCAATCATATGAAGAAAAAATACATTATAAAGAAACGGTTCTCCCAGACTTAGCAGATGTCTTGGTGTGTATGTGGGAGTCTATTTCATTTGACTTTAGCGGTACGGTCAAGGATGTGATCATCGCCGATGGTTGCATTGATTTAATTGTCAATGTCTTGGATCAATCTATTTTTTATACCGGTTCAAGTAAAACGGACTTCAACTTTATCACAAGGTTTCCCGAACACTATATTGGTTTTCGTTTGAAGCCAGGCGCTTTTTTTGCATTGACTGGTCGAGAGGCAACTGAAGCGATGGACCAAGTACTATTCATTGAAGAAGTGGCTACTGATTTTGATACAACACATTTCTTTACTCTCACGATTGAGGAAATGAAAGAAACGCTGATCGGTTATTTGACTGACTTAGCCAAACTTAACTCTTCGACTGAATACATTCAGCTATTTGAGAAATTATATATAAAAAAATTGCCTTCCCCACAAGCACTATACGAATATATGAGGCTTAGTCCACGGCATGTTCAACGGTTATTCAAAAAGCATTACGGTCTCACACCGCAATTGGCTCTATCGACCATAAAATTTCATCATAGTTTGACTACCTTGCTAAAACAACCTTCGGATCGAAGAGAGCTTGTTGGAAATTATTATGATCAGTCTCACTTTATCAATGAGTTCAAAAAAAATATTGGCCTCACACCCAGTGAATTTGTTGAGTTGAGTGAGCAGCGAAAGATGTCGCTTCTATCCAATACGTTACTTAACTAAGTTGCTACAATGAAAGTAACTTAAAAAAGGAGTGATCGATAGATGAACTTTAATCAGGCAAAAATCGGGTTGTTGATTCAAAAGGATTATGGGGAATGCTATGATTTTTACACAAAAAAATTAGGATTAGTTCCTACATGGGGCGATCGAAAAGGTCCATATACGTCATTTGCTATGGCTAAAGGAGAACCTACCTGTTTTGATATGACGTTAGCAAAAGAAATGTCCTTGGTCAACGGGTATACGCAATCCGTTGAATCGGGAGTGTCTGATACAGTGGTGATCACATTACCTACGAAGGATATCCAAAAGGATTACGAGAAGTTAATCGCAAATGGTGTCACTTTTTTAGGTAAGCCACAGAAAATAGAGGCTTGGGGAGGATTTACGAGCGCCTATTTTAGAGATCCAGAAGGGAATTTATTTGAGCTGAATGATGGCTATTAATTTGTGTTGTATGCTACTTCTTTTATTTTTGTCTTTAAGATGGGAAAATTTGGCTGATCCTGTGAAATTTCATAAATGATAAGTAAAAAAAAACCAAGATAGGGGTGTTAGATGTTGTCACTTATATCTTGGCTTCTTTTTTTCTAGCGATTGATTCTTAGGAATAACAGTCATCGGGTGAGTAGTTAGAAAGCAAAGGATATTCTCTATTTTCTTGTTTAGTATGAGAATTGTTTGCCTTTGAGTATGATATAATGACATAGACATTTAGAAAAAGGGATGTGTATGAGATGAGCGTAGTGAGTCGCATTGAAAGTATGATGAATGACTATTCTTCTGCCGAAAGAAAACTAGCAGATTATATCGTAACACATGTAGAAAAAATACCAACGATGACAGCCAATGAGTTAGCAGAAGCGGCGGGCCTGAGCGCTCCCACAGTTGTTCGTTTCTCCAAAAAACTTGGATTTCAAAGCTTAACGGATTTTAAAATCACTATTTCTACCGAACTACAAGCAGGTATCGTGGAAGGCTTCAGTGATATTGAACCAAATGAATCGTTTTATTCGATCAAGCATAAATTAGGAAACAATGCGCAAGTGGCGATCAAAGAAACCGTGGATATTTTAGAAGAAGAGATGATCCAACGTGTCGTTGAGCGTCTGGAAGAAGCACAAACGGTTTATCTATATGGTGTGGGAGCTTCTTCTTTAGTCGTTGAGGATATCCTCCAAAAATGGTCTCGTGTAGGAAAACCGATCATCTTTGAAAAAGACATCCACGTCTTATTGCCACAATTAGTGAGTAATGAAACAAAAAAAGTCCTATGGCTTGTCTCTAACTCAGGAAACAGCAAAGAAGTGGTGATGATCGGACAGCTAGCCAAAGAAATGGGGATCGACGTTATCGCATTGACTCAATTTGGAAATAATCCATTGAGTAAATTGGCAGATGTCGTTGTCCAGACATCAAGACCAAAAGAAATCACGAACCGAAGTGCGGCAACTAACTCATTACTTGCCCAATTTGCAACGATCGATATCATTTTTTATTTTTATATGGCAAAGAATGAAAAATTAACCGAGAAAGTCACTCAAACCAAAGAAGTAATCAAAAATTATGTCAAACAAAAATGAAATAACAGGTGGTAGTTTTCCACAATGTCATATTTGTTTCCATTGTTTCACAGCAAAAGAAAACTTTATTTTCAAAAATAACCATATTTTTTAAAGTTTTTTAGATTCCTTTTTTGTGGGACATTGCTTGTTTGTGAAACAAACCAGTCTTTTTTGGGTCGAGAATTAAAGAATTTCTTGCGGATCAGGATTTTACTTTTTAATTTTGTTTTTTTTAGGTACAATGGAGCCTATAAGTAGGCGAAAAAGAAGGAATGATGAAAAGTTTTATGAAAAAAAATACAAATAATTCTTGGTTAGATCGAATAAAAAAAGGAACACAAGAACCAAAAAATAAAACGTTTCGACGGTCACATGTTCCCTTTCGTTTAAATTTCCTTTTTTTCATTATATTTACGTTGTTCGTGTCATTGATTGCTCGATTAGGGTATTTGCAGATCGTGAACAGTGAAGAACTAGAAGCAAAAGTCAAATCATCTTCGTCTCTAACGGTGCAAGTAAGTTCACCCCGAGGCATGATCTATGATGCCACTGGTAAAGCTTTAGTGACAAATCAAGCCAACCAAGCAATCACCTTCACGAGAGGCAGAAATATGACTGCGGAGGATTTGCTTAAAACAGCAAACACATTGACACAGTTGATCGATATGCCAGTAGATGAAAATTTGACTACACGTGATAAGAAGGATTTTTGGTTAGCAGATCCTGATCATTTGAAAGCTGCGACTGAACGCCTATCGGCAAAAGAAAAAAGCTTGAGCACGAGTGAACAATACCAAGCAACTGTAGATAAAGTGACAGATGAGGAAATCAATTTCAACGAGGAACAATTGAAAGCAGCAACGATTTTTAAACGAATGAATAATGCTTATGAATTGAATACAGTTTTCATCAAAAATTCTGGTGTTACGGATCAAGAATTGGCGATCGTGGCAGAACATGCATCAGACCTGCCAGGTGTTTCAACAGGAACTGACTGGGTACGTCAGTACAATGCGGCGGATTCGATAAAGAGTATTTTAGGAAGCGTGACATCAGAAAAACAAGGCTTACCTGCTGATCAAGTGGAAGAATTCTTGGCAAAAGGCTATTCACGTAATGACCGAGTGGGCCAAAGCTATTTAGAAAAGCAATATGAAGATGTCTTGCAAGGAACAAAGACACAATATGAAATCACTTTGGATAACAATGGAAATGTCATCCAACAAAAAGAATTGTATGCAGGAGAAAAGGGATCGAATTTGATGTTATCGATCAATGCAGAGTTCCAAGCGAAGGTCGAAGAGATTCTTAGAAACAATTATCAAAAATTAGTCGATAATGGAAAAGCCCAATACTCACCAGGAGCGTATGTAGTCGCGATGAATCCTCAAACGGGTGAAGTATTAGCGATGACTGGTTTCAGTCATGAGCAAGGCTCAAAAGAGTTGACTGAAAATGCCTTAGGTACAATCACAAATGCCTTTGTTCCAGGATCTGTTGTAAAAGCAGGTACGTTAGCCGCCGGTTGGCAAAGTGGCGTGATCAGTGGTAATCAAGTATTAGTAGATGAACCGATTCGATTACAAGGTTCTTCAGAAAAAAGTTCCGTCTTCAACCGTACTGGGGTTGTACCATTGAATGTTGTCCAAGCATTGGAGCTTTCATCAAATACCTATATGATCAAAGTAGCGTTGAAGATGCTAGGGTTAGAGTATGTACCAAACATGGGCTTGCCTAGTCTGAGTGAAGAGGCGCAAGCGTATGAACAATTGCGTGACGGTTTCAAACAATTCGGACTTGGAACGGTCACAGGGATCGATCTACCAAATGAGTCTGCTGGTATCTCACATTCCGTCGAATACATGAAGAAATTCAATGCAGACAACGGACAGGACTGGTTCACACCAGGAAACTTTACCGACTTAGCATTTGGACAGTTTGATACGTATACTCCGATCCAGTTAGCACAATATGCCGCAACGGTCGCAAATGGTGGAAAAAGAATCCAACCACGTATTGTCAAAGGCATTTATGGTAACGACGAGAATGGTAACTTAGGTGAAGTGAAAAAAGAGATGGAACCAGTTGTCGAAAATACGGTCGACGTGTCTCCTGAAGAAATGGCTCTTTTACGTGAAGGATTCCATCAAGTAGTCCATGGAACAAATGCCTACACGACTGCTCGATCATTAGCAGATGCGAAAATGGATCTTTCCGCTAAAACAGGGACAGCCGAAACAGTCGCTGAAGGTCATCCGGATATCGTAACGGTCAATAGTAATATCGTTGCCTACGGACCAACAGAAAATCCTGAGATTGCGGTAAGTGTTGTCTTACCAAACCTTCTAGATGAAAAAGATCGTATGAATTCGATCATAGCAAAAGAGATCATGAATGCTTATTACGATATGTTCATGGCAAATAGATAAAAAAATAGTTCAGAAGATATGTAACGTATCTTCTGAACTATTTTTTATAATGAAAGTAATTTTTCAAGGTAATTCGCCAAGCCGTCTTCTTCATTCGTTTGTTCAGTGATATCGTTGGCTACTCCTTTTAGTTGATCGGTCCCGTTAGCCATTGCAACACCCCAGCCTGCATATTCAAGAAGTTCTAAGTCGTTATGTTCATCACCAAAAGCAATCACATCTTTTTGTTCAATCGCTAGATGATTCGCTACTTGATGGATTCCTTTCGCTTTCTCGATGCCTTTTGAAACAATCTCTAGTATCGCCATTGGGCCACCCCAAGTCCTTACATCGACATGTTTCCCAAATTGACGTGTCAGTTCGGCAGCTACTTGTTCAGCATATTGCTTTTCTGTACGTACCAGTAAGGACGTAGGATTTGTTGTTAGATTCCGTGGAGATAGTAGGTTCTCTGGTTTTGGATTTGGTGAAGCGAAGAATTTTGCGTCAAAAAAATCAAAAGTATCGATAAAGAAAGTGTCGCGATTCTCCGCAGCGATAAAGTCTAGATTCAATTGATTTTTTTGCGCTAAGATCTCAAAAACGATCTCTTTGTTGATCAATGTTTCTTGCTCCCCAGCCCATTGTTGGTTTGGGATATGAACAAGCGCGCCGTTAAAGTTGACCATCGGTGTTGTCAATTCTAACTGTTGATAATACTGATAGCTCATTCGATACGGACGCCCTGTTGCAATACTGACATGATGGCCAGCATCAATAGCTTTTCTTAATGTTTGTTGGGTTTTAGAAGTAATGATCGAATCAGGATTCAACGTTGTTCCATCCAAGTCGATCGCAATCAATTTTTTGTTCAATGCTGTCATTCCTTTCAAACAACGGTTTGTTTCAGTCTAGCATATTTCAATGAATAAACAAGGCGCAAATCATTCTGAAAACTAAATAGTTGGAAAGAAAAGCAGAAATTAAGCAAATAATAACAGTAAAACACGAACGTTTATCGAAAAAATGTTTTTTTTATAAAGTTTTTTGTTGAAAAACGAATGAAATCTCTATATAATTTATAAATGTTCGACGGGGAATTATCTTTGGATTTATTTTTACATATATTATGTAGTCCGTTAGAAAAAATCAGGGAGTGGAAATTTTTATGGAAAAGTTTTTCCAACTAAAGAAAAATAATACAAATGTACCAACAGAAATAATGGCGGGTGTTACGACATTTTTTGCCATGAGTTATATATTATTTGTTAATCCGACGATCTTGTCAGCTGCTGGCATGCCATTTCAGGCAGTCTTTTTAGCGACGATCATTGCTTCGATCATCGGTACTTTAGTTATGGGGTTATTTGCTAATGTGCCTTATGCGCAAGCGCCTGGAATGGGTCTAAATGCTTTCTTCACGTTCACAGTTGTTTTTGGGTTAGGGTATTCTTGGCAAGAAGCATTAGCTATGGTCTTCATTTGTGGATTGATCAATGTATTTATTACAGTCACAAATATTCGAAAAATGATCATCCATGCCATTCCTGAAAGTTTACAACATGCAATCGGCGGTGGTATTGGGATTTTTGTTGCATACGTTGGGATCAAAAATGCTGGATTTTTGTCTTTTTCTGCAGATCAATCAGCGATTTCTAGCTCTGTGGTTGATAATGGTCAAGTGACGAATGTGACGATCAACGGTGGCATTGTTCCAGAACTTGCAAACTTCAATAATGCGCCAATCTTATTAGCAGTCATCGGGCTAGTA
The DNA here is from genome assembly GCF_002947535.1 of Enterococcus mundtii. GTDB lineage: Bacteria > Bacillota > Bacilli > Lactobacillales > Enterococcaceae > Enterococcus_B > Enterococcus_B mundtii_B. The sequence goes on along the minus strand of NZ_PUAP01000018.1, from coordinate 16,940 downwards.
TTGACAGCGATTTTAGTGGTTAAAAATATCCGTGGCGCGATCTTGATCGGGATCGTTGTAACGACGATCATCGGGATTTTGATGGGGGTCGTTGATCTAGGAGCGATCGACTGGGAACAAAATTCTTTAGGGAATTCGATCAACGAACTAGGAACAACCTTTGGTGCGGCATTCGGTGCGGAAGGGATGCAATCATTATTTAGTGATAGCTCTAAGATCCCACAAGTACTGATGACGATCATCGCGTTTAGTTTATCTGATACATTTGATACGATTGGAACATTCATCGGTACTGGTAGACGTACAGGAATCTTCTCTAAAGAAGATGAAGAAGCTCTAGAAGACGGGCGAGGATTTAGAACAAAAATGGATAAAGCGTTGTTTGCTGATGCAATCGCCACATCGATCGGTGCGATTTTCGGAACATCGAATACCACGACTTATGTTGAATCGGCAGCTGGAATCGGTGCTGGTGGACGTACAGGTTTGACTTCAGTCGTCGTAGCTGCATTATTTGCTTTGAGTAGTTTATTCTCTCCACTGATTGCTATTGTACCGGCACAAGCAACTGCACCAGCGTTGATCTTAGTTGGTGTGATGATGATGGCTTCGTTTGCTGATATCAATTGGTTAGATATGGAAGAAGCATTACCTGCATTTTTTGCTTCGATCTTTATGGGATTAGCTTACAGCATCTCTTACGGAATCGCTGCTGGATTTATCTTCTATACGATCATGAAAGTAGTCAAAGGCAAAACTAGTGAGATTTCATTTGCTTTATGGGTTGTTGATATTTTATTCATCCTCAACTTCGTTATTTTAGCGATTATTTAAATGACAAAAAATAGTGGTAAAGAGTAAGCTAACTCTTTGCTTCTATTTTTTTTTGCCTAGTTCCTCTTTTGCAAAAACGAACGATACCGGCACATACGTTGCACACACGTACAAAAATAGGTATGATAATAGAGACGAAAGAAGGGTGATAAATGAAGGTTCAATGGAAGAAAAATTTATTCGTAGCTTGGATAGGCTGCTTTTTTACTGGTTCAAGTATCAGTTTGGTCATGCCATTCATTCCAGTATACGTCGAACAACTAGGTACGCCTAAGGATCAAATCGAATTATTTTCAGGATTAGCGATTTCAGTGACAGCCTTTGCTGCGGCGATCGTTGCGCCTATTTGGGGAAATCTAGCCGACCGGAAAGGACGGAAAATGATGATGATCCGGGCAGCAGCCGGTATGACGATCACTATGGGATCACTTGCTTTTGTGCCAAATGCTTATTGGCTTTTAGTCATGCGTTTCTTTAATGGGATATTATCTGGATACATACCTAATGCGACAGCGATGATCGCTTCACAAGCACCAAAAGAGAAAAGTGGATGGGCGTTAGGAACACTTTCTACTGGGGCAGTTGCAGGGACGCTGATTGGTCCGTCAATGGGAGGCGCTTTGGCGCAATGGTTCGGAATGGAAAATGTCTTTTTGATTACTGGAGGGTTATTACTGATCACCACGATCTTGACGATTTTCATGGTAAAAGAAGATTTCCAACCGGTAGAGAAAAAAGATATGATCAGTACCAAAGAAGTATTTGCAAAAATGGATCACTTTTCTGTTTTAGTAGGTTTATTTGTTACTACCTTGATTTTACAGTTAGGGATCACGACAATCAGTCCGATTTTGACATTGTATATTCGGGAACTAAGCGGAGATACCTCAAATATCTTATTTGTTAGTGGGTTGATTGTTTCAGTATCAGGTGTTTCAGCAGTATTTTCTTCTCCAAGACTGGGAAAACTAGGGGATAAGATCGGAAATCAGAAGGTGCTGTTAGCAGGTTTAGTACTCTCGTTTTGTTGTTACTTACCAATGGCATTTGTGACTACCCCCTTACAATTAGGGATCTTACGTTTCATACTAGGTTTTTCAACAGGTGCGTTGATGCCATCGATCAATACATTGATCAGCAAGATCACACCGGAAGAAGGTGTCAGTCGAGTATATAGCTATAACCAGATGTTTACGAACTTTGGTCAAGTATTAGGACCAATGTTAGGCTCGACGGTTGCCCATGCGTACAATTATAGTACAGTGTTTATTGTGACTAGTCTCTTTGTTCTAACGAATATTCTTTTATCACTATTCAATTTTAGAAAAGTACTTCATCAAAAACTATGATCAAGCAAAAAAAACAGATTGGAGTATTTCTCCAATCTGTTCGGCTTTTATGAATGTGAAGCGGATGAAGTTTCTTTTTTAGGTGTTGCAACAGCGCTGATCAAAATGACGATCAATCCTGCAACCAAGGAAATAATAGTCGTCATGGTAAAATCATATGGGCTACTAGACAATGCACCACCGATATAGCCAACCACTTGACCTAAAATGACTGCCCAAAATAATGTGACGATATATCGCATATCAAACACCTCTTTTCTAAGTTCAGTTTACCAGATTTTTTTTGAATGTAAAGGGAGAAACAAGCATTAAAAGGCAGTGGATAGTATAAAAAAGTATGGATCATCCATCTAATAGGAAAAGCATAAAGAAAGACGAATACATGGTAACAAGTGATACACGATAAATAGTTGATGTTATGAATATTCCCCTAAAAAGAAAGTGAATGGAAAAGGTGGTAGGTAAAATGTTTCTTCCACAACTTTATACGATCACCTCGTATTCTTTGTTGCAAAGTACGATTCGCATAAACGAATACGTTCGAGAAGCAAAGAAACTAGGCTATCAGACATTAGCAATCACAGATAAAAACGTGCTGTCTGGCGCAGCAGAATTTTATCGCGTTTGTATGAATGAAAAAATCCAACCGATCATTGGGCTGAACCTGACGTATCTGTTTGGCGAACGTCACTATGAGTTGTTACTCTACGCAAAAGATAGCATCGGCTACCAACAATTGATCAAGCTCTCGAGTAAAAAAATGATCCAAGAAAAAGTTGAGCTTGATGAAATCAACGAGCTCGATCACTTGCTGGTCGTTTTACCAACCAAAAACTCGATTGCTGATGACTATGGTGTGTCAGAATCATTTGATAGCCATTGGCAAAGTTTGCAAGAAAAAGTAACGCCTTCTTATTTTTATGTAGGTGTCACAGAAGAAACGCCCCTAGAAGCTCCAGAATGGCTGGCTTATTTACGAGCAAACCAATTTCAACTATGTGCGTTACATCCGATTGCTAGTTTGCATCAAGAAGAACTTTTTTCATTAGAGATAATGAAACATCTTCGTGAAGGAACACAACTCTCTTTTGATGAAGTGCGCCAAACGACTCGTGATACAGCAACAGGTTTTTTACTTCCCGAAGCAGAATTACGACAAAGATTCATAAACGCAGGATTGGAAGAGGCGTTGAACAATGCGCAGCAATTAGCTAAATCAGTTACCTTTGAATTTCAGTTCCATCAGAAATTATTACCACATTATCCGGTACCAGAAAATCGAAGTGCAGGAGAGTACTTGCAGGAACTTTGTCAGAAGCAATTAGGTAAGCGAGTGAAAAAAATCAGCGAAGCTTATCAAGAGCGCTTAGATTATGAACTGTCAGTGATCCACCAGATGGGGTTTGATGATTACTTTTTGATTGTCTGGGATGTTATGGCTTTTGCCCATGAGAACAATATCGTTACTGGTGCTGGTCGTGGTTCTGCGGCAGGGTCATTGGTCGCCTATGTGTTGGAGATCACAGATGTAGATCCGTTGGAATATGATTTACTATTTGAACGATTTTTGAATCCAGAGCGATACACGATGCCAGATATCGATTTAGATATTCCAGATAACCGCAGAGAAGAAGTGCTGATTTATGTTCGTGAGAAATATGGTCAATATCATATGGCACAAATCGCAACATTTGGAACTATGGCAGCTAAAATGGTACTAAGAGATGTGGCCCGTGTCTTCGGCTTGTCACAAAGCGAGGCCAATCGTTGGTCCAAAGCGATTCCCAATCAACTAAAAATGACGTTGAATGAGGCCTATCGAACATCTAATAAGCTGGTAGAGTTAGTACAAGCGAGTGAAAAAAATCAATTGTTGTTCCATACAGCAAAAATACTTGAAGGTTTACCAAGACACGTTTCCACTCATGCAGCTGGTGTCGTTTTAAGTGATAAAAATCTACTAGAGTTAGTTCCTTTACAAAAAGGATCAGATGAAGCATATTTGACTCAGTATACAATGAATGATGTCGAAGCTATTGGGTTGTTAAAAATGGATTTTCTTGGATTAAGAAATCTGTCTATTATCGATTACACAGTGAAAGCAATCAAACGTGTCGAAAACAAAGATATCGAGCTCAAAGAAATTCCACTAGATGATCCTAAGGCTTTACAGCTTTTTCAACAAGGAGAAACAACCGGAGTCTTTCAATTCGAATCTGCGGGAATTCGGAATGTCCTACGGAGATTAGGACCAGAAAACATTGAAGATATTGCCGCTGTCAATGCCTTGTATCGTCCTGGACCAATGCAAAATATCGATGCATTTATCGCTCGTAAGAAAGGGAAGGAAAGAATCCATTATCCCGATGATTCACTGCAACCGATTTTGAAGAATACGTATGGTGTCATCGTGTATCAGGAACAGATCATGCAGATTGCTTCAACGATGGCTGGATTCTCTCTCGGTCAAGCGGATATTTTGAGACGAGCAATCAGTAAAAAGAAAAAAGACGTTATTGATCAAGAAAGGGAGCATTTTGTTCAAGGTGCCAACCAACAAGGATACAGTAACGAAAAAGCCAATGAAGTATACGAATATATCGAACGCTTTGCCAACTATGGTTTCAACCGCTCTCATGCGTTTGCTTACTCCTTCGTTGGTTTTCAAATGGCCTATCTAAAAGTTCATCATCCTGGTGCATTTTTTATGAGTTTGATGAATTCCGTACGTCACAACACGGCAAAGTTGAAAGAGTATATTGCTGAGGCAAAAAAGTATAAAATAAAACTGACCCCTCCATCCATCAATCAAAGTTTTTATGGATTCGAGTTGACGGATAAAGAAACCATTCGTTTCGGGTTGACAGCAATCAAAGGTGTTCGCCGAGATTTCGTTGAGGAAATCATCCGCGAACGAAAAGAAGATGGACCGTTTCGTTCTGTTGATCAGTTTCTGATTCGTATCAATAAACGCTGGCTCAAATTGGAGTTGTTACAAACATTAGTAGCCTCAGGTGTTTTTGATGAATTAGTAGGAAACCGCAGACAGTTGATGTTGGATCTGGAAGGTAAGATCCAAAACATCTTATATAGTGGCGGTAGTTTAGACCTGCTAGATATCATGGCTTTAAAAGAGGAAGAAGTTGCTGATTATAGCCTGGAAGAGAAGCTTCAATTAGAAGAAGAGCATTTAGGTGTCTATTTATCTGGTCATCCGACAGAAGGGTATGAGCGTCTTAAATTAGCAAAAAAAGTCCATTTAGTCACCGAAATCGTACCTAAGCAAACAACGAATGTCTTAGTAATGGTCAAAGAAGTAAGAGAGATCCGTACGAAAAAAGGAGCGTTGATGGCTTTTGTCAGTGGGACAGATAGTAGTGGGGAAATAGCTATCACCGTTTTTCCAGAGCTGTATCGCCAAGCACGCTCATTATTCAAAGAAAATCAAGTAATCTATGTGCAAGGACGTTCAGAAATCAGCAAATACAATCAAGAATTACAGCTGATCGCAGAAGTAGTCGCTGATCCTGAAGAATTGGAACAGCAGTATCCAGAGCAAACATGTTATTTGAGGATCAGGGAAGAGGCAGACCAACCAGATACGATGAAGCAACTGCAAGAACTGTTCAAAAAATTCCCAGGGTATATTCCTGTTGTCATGTATCATGAAAAAGACCAACGAAAAGTCGTCTTATCTGAAGCCTTCTGGCTCGATGGTTCAGACAGTCTCAAGAAGCAATTAGCTTACCTTTTAAAAGAAGAAAATGTTGTTTTCAAATAACTTACGGTAAAAGATACTATTTGCTTTCATTTTTTTTCATTTTTTTATCAGGAAATCAAGACAAGTGAGCAAAATAATGTTAGAATGTTAGTCGTGGTTAATACAAAGAAGGTTATAAACCTAAGTCTTGCTTAGGATAAAGTAATTTAATGAGGTGAAGATGAATATGAAACGCATCGGAATTTTGACTAGTGGTGGAGATGCTCCTGGGATGAATGCAGCAGTTCGTGCAGTCGTTCGTAAAGGTATATATGAAGGATTGGAAGTTTACGGGATCAATTATGGTTTTGCTGGATTAGTTGCCGGAGATATCCGTCGATTAGATGTTGCAGATGTCGGTGATAAGATCCAACGCGGAGGTACATTCTTGTACTCTGCACGTTATCCTGAATTCGCGACAGAAGAAGGACAATTAAAAGGAATCGAACAATTGAAAAAATTCGGTATCGAAGGTCTTGTTGTGATCGGTGGCGATGGTTCTTACCATGGCGCGATGGCTTTGACTAAACGTGGGTTCCCAGCAGTGGGTGTACCAGGTACGATCGATAACGATATTCCTGGAACTGATTTTACGATCGGTTTTGATACAGCAATCAACACAGTATTAGAATCAATCGACCGCATCCGTGATACAGCGACTTCACACGTTCGTACGTTCGTGATCGAAGTAATGGGACGTAATGCTGGAGATATCGCTTTATGGTCAGGTGTTGCTGGTGGAGCAGATGAAATCATCATCCCTGAACATGATTTTGATATGTCAGTTGTTGCTAAAAAAATCCAAGATGGCCGCGATCGTGGCAAAAAACATTGCTTGATCATTTTGGCAGAAGGCGTAATGGGCGGAAACGAATTCGCAGAAAAATTGTCAGAATATGGCGATTACCATACACGTGTATCGATTTTAGGACACGTTGTACGTGGTGGTTCACCAACCGCACGCGACCGTGTATTAGCAAGTAAATTTGGCGCACATGCTGTTGAATTATTGCAACAAGGAAAAGGTGGATTGTGCATCGGTATTCGTGACAACGACATCGTTGAAGCTGATATCATCGACACATTAGAAAATAACAAACACCAACCAGATTTATCATTGTATGACTTGAACAACTCACTTTCTTTCTAATCAAAGAAAAGCAGTCGGATAAATCAATAGATATATATATGGGAGTGGGAAGCAAGTCTTCCCAATATCTAACAGATATTTAAGCTTTGAATGGCTTTAAATAAACAATTTGAATGGGAGAGTTTTGTAAAATGAAAAAAACGAAAATCGTTAGTACATTAGGACCAGCCAGTAATTCAGTAGAAACTATTTCTAAATTGATTGAATCTGGAGCAAATGTCTTCCGCTTCAACTTTTCACATGGTGACCATGAAGAACAATTATCACGTATGGTAATGGTTCGCGAAGCAGTGAAGAAAACTGGTAAAGATGTCGGCATCCTTTTAGATACAAAAGGTGCAGAAATCCGTACAACAGTTCAAGGCACAACTGAAGAAGATTTTGGCCGTGCAGGCTACATCAAATTTGAAGTTGGCGACAAAACACGCATCTCAATGGACCCTGAACATGTAGGTTCAAAAGAAAAAATCGCAGTGACTTATCCAGGTCTTTTTGAAGACGTTCATGTAGGTGGACATATCTTATTCGATGATGGTTTGATCGACATGGAAATCATTGAAAAAGATGAAGCAACGCGTGAATTAGTAGTAGAAGTAAAAAATGCAGGTATGCTAGGATCACGTAAAGGTGTTAACGCACCAGGCGTTTCAATCAGCTTACCAGGTATCACACCAAAAGATGCAGACGATATCCGCTTCGGACTTGATAACGACATCGACTTCATCGCTGCAAGTTTTGTTCGTAAAGCACAAGACGTATTAGATATTCGTGAAATTTTAGAAGAAAAAGACATGACACATGTTCAAATCTTCCCTAAAATCGAATCTCAAGAAGGTATCGACAACATTGATGAAATCATCAAAGTTTCTGATGGTATCATGATCGCTCGTGGTGACATGGGTGTTGAGATCCCTGCTGAATTAGTACCAATGGTTCAAAAACGTATCATCAAAAAATGTAACGCTGCGGGTATCCCAGTAATCACTGCAACACAAATGTTAGAATCAATGCAAGAAAACCCACGTCCAACACGTGCGGAAGCATCTGACGTTGCCAATGCGGTATTTGATGGAACAGATGCAACAATGTTATCAGGCGAATCAGCAAATGGTGACTATCCTGTTGAAGCTGTTGCAACAATGGCTCGTATCGACCAACAAGCAGAATTAGCATTAGCAGAATTAGGTTCATTCCAATTAAATGAATTTGACAAAACTGATGTAACAGAAACAATCGGTTTATCAGTTGCACGTGCTGCGAAAAACTTAGGCGTAAAAACAATCGTTGCTGCAACTGAATCTGGTTATACAGCAAAAATGATCTCTAAATACCGTCCAGATGCTGATATCTTAGCTGTTACATTTGACGAACGCACAAAACGTGGTTTGATGCTTAACTGGGGTGTATATCCAACAGTTGCTGAAAAACCAACAACAACAGACGAAATGTTTGAATTAGCTGCTAAAAAAGCAGTCGAATTAGGTTTCGCTTCAGAAGGTGACTTGATCTTGATCACTGCTGGTGTACCAGTAGGTGAACGTGGAACAACAAACGTAATGAAGATTCAAATGATTGGTTCAAAATTGCTTGAAGCACAAGGAATCGGTCAACAATCTGTTGTAGCGAACGCTGTAGTGGCTTCATCAGCAGCAGAAGCAATCAAAAAAGCAAAAGATGGTATGGTATTAGTTGTTCCTTCAACTGATAAAGAATTCATGCCTGCAATCGAAAAAGCAGCAGCAGTAGTTGTTGAAGAAGGCGGTTTGACTTCACACGCAGCAGTTGTGGGAATTGCACAAGATATTCCTGTAATCGTTGGTGCGAAAGATGCAACTTCAACGATCAAAGATGGTGAATTGATCACTGTTGACGCTCGTCGTGGTATCGTTTATCGCGGAGAAACAACAGCTATCTAATTGAAATCAAAATCAAAAAGAGTGTTGAGAGAAATCTCAGCACTCTTTTTTTGTTTTTTATTGTGTGTGAGTTGAGCAAGTCATTTTTGGGTTTTCATAAATTCATGGATGACTTCGATCACGTTTTCATGTAAAACCGTTGGTAACTGTTGTGCGCGAGTGGCTAATGAAATCAAAAACCGCGGTTGAGCAGTATCTGCTAAAGGAATAGCTACAAGATTATCTTCAGGATGGATCGCGATCTCGGTTAAAAAGCCAATCCCGATATTTTCTCGGATCATGCTTTTCAAAATAGTTAGATCATTACTTTGGTAAACGATCTTAGGTACGATATGCGTTTGCTTAGAAAGCTTCGTAAACGCAGCAGGGTGGACGTAGTGTTCATTTAACAAAACAAACTGATCGTTGACTAGTTCCTTAAAAGAAACGCTTGTACGATCTGCTAGAGGGTGTGAAGGGGAAACAACGATCATAAAGCATTTATCTAACAATGGTTCGACTTCCAGCTTTTGATCGACGATCGGTTGTGTTGATCCAAGAATCGCAATGTCGATCCGTCCTTGATGGATCATGCCATACAGATCACGGGAACCTCCGTCGACGATATCGATTTGCCCCATCAATTGGTGCTTGATAAAGTAGCTCGATAATTTTGGAAAATATTCATTACCAATGATAGGCGGCATCCCAAAGCGCAATTTTTTCTTTTGTAACTGAGCAATCTCTGCCTTAGCAAGTGTGATTTCTTGCAAGACTGACTGTGCGTGGATCAATAGTTGCTTACCGGCAGGAGTGATGATCAATTCATGATGGGAACGATCTCTTGTAATAAGGGTAGCACCAATTTCTTTTTCCAAGCGTTGTAAGGCGTAAGTGATCGTTGGTTGACTGACTTCAAAAAACTTAGCTACCTTAGTAAAATTTTTCTGTTTGACGATTTGAACATAATATTCAAGATCTCTCGTATTCATGAATCGATTCGCTCCCTTGACATATAAATAATGTTTATTGTAATCGATAATTTTGACTATAACAAACCTAAAAGACTACACTTAATAAGAAATAAGTAATCTGCAAGGCAAGTGTCAAACGATTCGTCTTTTAGTTTAAAACAAAAAAGAAAAAAAGCAACCTGAATATCTTTTTGTCTAAATGAAGATGATTGAGTAGTGTTGGCAAATGTCTATAAACAAATTGCTTTACCAAAAGGTTACTAAGGAGATGGAAGAAATGGTATTTTTTCAATCAATCGAAAGTGTAATCAGTATCATCTTGATGATTGGTTTAGGGTATGTACTAAAAAGTTTGGGGTGGTTCGATGAACATTTTGGGGAAAGTATCTCTTCCTTGATCACTAAAGTAGCATTACCTGCCTCAATTTTTGTTTCAGTCATGAAGAATTTAACCAAAAGTAATTTGATCGAATTATCTGGAAGTCTGATTTATCCGATCGGCGCAGTGATCATTTCCTATCTGATTGCTTATGTACTCACTAAATTACTGAAGATCCAACCAGGTAGACGGGGGATTTTTATGAATGCAGTAGTGAATGCCAATACGATATTTATTGGCTTACCACTTAATATTGCACTGTTTGGGGAAGCCTCTTTACCTTACTTCTTAGTTTATTATGTCACGAATACTGTTTCCACGTGGGCGTTTGGCGTATTTTTGATTGCTAATGACGATCCGACAAAAGATCGAACAGAAAAGAAAACAAAGCTGAATTGGAAAAAGCTTCTACCAGCACCTTTATTAGGTTTTATCGTTGCACTTCTCTTCTTGTTATTAGAGATACCTGTACCTGATTTTGTCAATTCTACACTAAACTATGTAGGAGGGATCGTGACACCATTGTCATTGATCTATATCGGGATCGTTTTATATGATGCTGGTTTGAAAAGTATTCGATTTGATCGGGATACGATCGTAGCCTTGATCGGTCGATTCATCTTAGCACCAGCTGTATTGATTGGATTGATCGGGATAGGAAAACAAGCCTTTGGTGCAGAATTAGCACCGCTCTTGAAACAAACATTGATCGTGCAGTCAGCCACACCTATGCTAGCTGTCTTGCCAATACTAGCAAATGAAGCCCACGGTGATGTGAAGTATGCAACGAATCTTGTTACAACGAGTACGCTCCTATTTGTGGTCGTCGTGCCTATTTTAATGCAATTGATCCAATACATTTGATATCTGAATAAACAGTGATAGCTAGCCAGAAAGTAAACACAGAGCGAATAAATCTCACGTAGATGAGAAAAACGTTCTGTGTTTTTTTATGAAGTGTAAGGTGTCAAGAAAATTTCATTGACAACCGACTTTTTGCCCTGTATAATAGCTTTTGTTGCTTAGGAGTGATGAAACTATGAAATGGTCTTTATTGGAATTGAGAAAATACCAAGAGACACCGTTAACTTTTCATGAGACCCTTGACGTAAAAAAGGCTCTTATGAAGCGAGACGATTCAATTTTAGATGTTGCGCCTGTGGAAGTCGAAGGTCTAGTCTCAGTAGATAACAAAGGCTATCTCGTTCATTACACTGCGCAGACGACACTGACTGTTCCGTCCACTCGTTCATTGACACCAGTTGAATTACCAATCAAACTGTCTGTAGATGAATTGTTTATGACGATGGAGCAATACCAACGTAGAGATGTACAGTTACCTTCAGAAGAGATCCTCTTGATTGAAGGAACCCATCTAGATGTGACAGAGTCGATCGAAGACAACATTTTATTGGCGATTCCGATGCGTGTACTCACAGAAGAAGAAGAGCATTCCACTGAATTACCGAAAGGGAATGACTGGGAAGTGCTATCCGAAGAAGAGTATGAAAAACGCAAAACGGAAGAAGCTGAGACAAAAGTAGATCCTCGTCTTGCAAAACTATCAGAATTTTTTGATTCAGCATCAGAAGAAGATGATAACGCGTAAGATTGGAATATATTGTATCAAATATTGATACGAGACTTTACAAGGAGGTGTAGCAAAATGGCAGTACCAGCTAGAAGAACATCGAAAGCTAAAAAAGCAAAACGTCGTACTCATTACAAATTGACAATCAAAGGATTGAACGAATGTCCAAACTGTGGTGAAATGAAAAAAAGCCATCACGTATGTGCAAGTTGTGGTTACTACGATGGTAAGGACGTAATGTCTAAAGAAGCTTAATACATTTTATTTAGAAAATGTAAAACCTCAAGGCTAACCATGGAGCCTTGAGGTTTATTTTTTTGATTCTGAAATAACGATTGTATTCGGAATGATAAGAAGCAAGAAACATCATCGATTCGTACTTATTTGGTTTGCAAGTAAGCTATGTTAAGCTATAATGAGAGAGATTAGGGAGAACATCCCATATGTAGGAGGAGTTTATATGTCAAAACAACAAATCGGCGTTGTCGGAATGGCCGTCATGGGTAAAAATCTAGCCCTTAACATTGAAAGCCGCGGCTACTCTGTTGCACTATTCAACCGTACAGGAGCAAAAACAACAGATGTGGTAGAAGAACATCCAGACAAAAACTTCAAAGCAACATACACGATCGAAGAATTTGTTGATTCAATCGAAAAACCACGTCGCATCCTTTTGATGGTCAAAGCAGGACCAGCGACAGATGCAACGATCCAAGAATTATTACCACATTTAGACAAAGGTGATATCTTGATCGATGGCGGGAACACCTTCTTCCAAGATACGATTCGTCGAAACGAAGAATTAGCTAATTCTGGTATCAACTTTATCGGGACTGGTGTTTCAGGAGGAGAAGAAGGGGCATTGAAAGGACCTTCGATCATGCCTGGTGGACAAAAAGAAGCATATGAACTAGTTGCGCCGATCTTGGAACAAATTTCTGCAAAAGCAGAAGACGGCACACCGTGTGTAACTTACATTGGTCCAAATGGTGCAGGTCATTATGTCAAAATGGTTCACAATGGGATCGAGTATGGCGATATGCAACTGATTGCTGAATCTTACGACTTGATGAAAAATATTTTAGGCCTATCTGTTGATGAGATGGCTGATATCTTCAAAGAATGGAACGAAGGTGAATTAGATAGCTACTTGATCGAAATCACTGCGGACATTTTGACACGCAAAGACGATGAAGGCACAGGTCAACCGATCGTAGATGTGATCCTTGATGCTGCGGGAAATAAAGGAACAGGTAAATGGACAAGTCAAAGTGCTTTAGACCTAGGTGTACCACTACCGTTGATCACTGAGTCTGTCTTTGCCCGTTATATCTCTGCATATAAAGACGAACGTGTACAAGCAAGTAAAATATTGACACACACGAATGATTTTGAATTCAATGGCGACAAAAAAGAATTTATCGAAAAAATTCGTGAAGCATTATACTTCAGTAAAATCATGAGCTATGCACAAGGGTTTGCACAGCTACGTGTTGCATCAAAAGACTATGGCTGGGATCTGCCATTCGGTGAAATCGCAAAAATCTGGCGTGCCGGCTGCATCATCCGTGCACGTTTCTTACAAAAAATCACAGATGCCTACGATAACAATCCTGACATTGAAAATCTATTATTGGATGACTACTTTGTTGAGATCACTAAGAAATACCAACAAGCCGTTCGAGAAGTTGTTGCATTAGCTGTTCAAGCAGGCGTACCAGTTCCGACATTCTCTTCAGCGATTGCTTACTTTGATTCATACAGAGCCGAACGTTTGCCTGCAAACATCATCCAAGCACAACGTGATTACTTTGGTGCACATACGTATGAGCGTGTTGATAAAGAAGGAATCTTCCATTACTCATGGTATAACGAAGATTAATCAGCCTCTTTATTCTACATGCTAAACAAATAAGTAATAAATGAAAGAGCTGAGGTCAAATTATAGAGGTCGACTTCAGCTCTTTTTAAAAATAGTATTCCATGATAAAATGATTATAGATTTTAAAATTAACTATCGGTATAATAATGGAGTTTAGAAGCCTAGGAGAGAAAGGATAAAATTGAATGAGTAATATTCTAATCATTGAAGATGAGAAAAACTTAGCCCGATTTGTCGAATTAGAATTAAAACATGAAGGGTATAATGCTGAAGTACATTACAATGGACGAACAGGTCTGGATGCTGCTTTGAATAATGAGTGGGATGCAATTTTATTAGACTTGATGTTACCTGAATTGAACGGACTTGAAGTTTGTCGTCGTGTACGCCAAGCGAAAAATACACCAATCATCATGATGACTGCGAGAGATTCTGTCATTGATAGAGTTTCGGGTTTAGATCACGGAGCAGATGATTACATCGTCAAACCATTTGCAATCGAAGAATTGTTAGCGCGTCTACGTGCTTTATTGCGCCGCATCGACATCGAAGGAGACAAAAATGTCGCAAAACAAACGACGATCACTTATCGCGATTTAACGATCGAAAAAGAAAATAGAGTCGTACGTCGTGGTAATGAAGTCATTGAATTAACGAAGCGTGAATATGAACTATTACTTACTTTAATGGAAAATGTCAACGTGGTACTTGCACGTGATGTTTTATTGAACAAAGTTTGGGGTTACGAAACCGAAGTGGAAACAAACGTAGTGGATGTGTATATTCGTTATCTACGTAATAAAATCGACGTTCCTGGTGAGGAAAGTTATATCCAAACAGTACGTGGGACTGGTTACGTGATGCGCTCGTGAGCAACTACAATAAAACAGAAAAAAGAGAACTTAAAGGTCCATCCTTGACGATCAAGTGGGCCTTTGCAAGTTCTTTCTTCATATTTGTCGTCTTTACGATTTTTGCAGTGATCACCTATAAATCATCGATCAATCTGATCGTAGCTAAAGAAAGAGCGAATGTGGAACATACGATTTCTGAAGCGGCTTCTCGTTTGTCAAATTCAGATGAAGAGTTGACATTGATCAATGCCTATCGAAACTTAACGAACGCTGACCAAACCGGTGGTACTGGAGATGATACAGCTGTCATTGAAGGGAATTTGATGAAGATCGACTCCTTTATTTCTGAACTCGGTCAAGCATCAATGGATCTATATGTTTACGATCTAGATGAAAAACTGATTTTCAAAACACACGAAAAAAGTCGTTCATTGATCCAAACGACCAGGAAGATCCCAACCATCGTTACTTTAGATGGGAAAACCGGTTTTTTGTCGATCCAACCTATTTATTCTAAACAAACAAGAGAAAAAATCGGTTATACTCAAACATTTTATGAACTTTCATCTTTCTATGATATAAGAAATAATCTTTTATTGACTTTGATCGTGTTAGAGATCGTCTCTTTGATACTAAGTAGTATCTTAGGTTTCTTCCTATCTTCCTACTTCTTAAAACCGTTAAAAGTATTAAGAGACACGATGGATACGATCCGTAAAGATCCGCAATCAGATATCCATATGCCAGAGATCGACACAGATGATGAGTTAGCAGACCTTGCTGAGATCTTCAATGAAATGCTGGATCGTATGCGCCTATATATTGAGCAACAAGAACAATTTGTGGAAGATGTATCACATGAATTAAGAACACCTGTAGCAATTATTGAAGGGCATCTCAGCTTATTGAATCGCTGGGGGAAAGATGATCCTGAAATTTTAGAAGAATCCCTAACTGCAAGTATGCAAGAAATCAGTCGGATGAAAAGCTTAGTACAAGAAATGCTAGATCTGTCACGTGCAGAGCAAGTAGATGTTTATTATGCAAACGAAACGACGAATGCAAAAGAAGTGACTTATCAAGTATTCAATAATTTCAAATTACTATATCCTGATTACGTCATTACACTTGATGATGACCTAGCTAAAGAAGTAACACTACAAATTTTTAGAAATCATTTTGAGCAATTGATCATCATCATTTTGGATAATGCGGTAAAGTATTCAACGACAAGAAAAGAAGTCCATATCTCGATTTCATCCACGCTTAGCGAATTTGAGATCGCGATACAGGATTTTGGCGAAGGGATACCTCAAGAAGACTTGAAGAAAATATTCAATCGTTTTTATCGTGTAGATAAAGCGCGTGCACGAACAAAAGGTGGAAATGGCTTGGGATTGTCGATTGCCAAACAGCTTGTAGAAAGCTACAAAGGTAGAATATTAGCAGAGAGTGTTGTTGGGCAAGGAACGATTTTTAGGATTTTTGTACCGATCGTACGAACAGAAGACAAGTAAAGTATTTACTTTACTTGTCTTTTTTTATGGATTTGTCTGCAAGTGTAGCCAGTATAATGATCTATAAGGAGAGCTTATATGTAGTAAGTCTAAAAAGAGAGACGAACTTTAAATATGAAATCCCAGAATAATGCAATTAAATAACATTAAAAAACTGTTGATTTTTAAACATTGCAGACGAATATTCGGCTTTGAAAATATTCGTTCAAAAAAGCATTTTTTCTATTGCATTTTTTTTAAGTCCTTGATATATTATTATTTGTTCTGACAAAGCAGAAAGAAACGTCACGATAAATTGTTGAATTTAAGTGTTGACGAGGTTTGGAAGTTATGTTATAATAACGAAGTCGTTAAAAAACGAAGCGGTAAAAACCTTTATATATCAACGAAAAAAGTTGTTGACAGATAACAACTGAAATGATATATTAATTGAGTCGCTGAGAAACAACGGCAAAGAACTTTTTGAATTAAGAAAGAAAAACTTGTTGACAACATCTTAAAGAAATGTTAAGATATAAAAGTTGTTAAATAAGAAAGAATAGACCTTTGAAAACTGAACAAAGTAAGACAAACCAAATGTGTAGGGCGTCTTGATTCAATTCAAGACAACAAACATTTTTAACAAGCAAGCAATATGCTAGCAAACAATTGAGCTTAACAAATGAACTATTATGATGTTCGAAAGTAAATTTCGAACTACAGTTCCACATCAGCTTTCGCTATGAGGAACTAGCATATTATGAGAGTTTGATCCT